>NZ_JBXWRR010000016.1:0-68107 GCF_059613025.1 Ruegeria sp. BHSC223 | reverse complement strand
GCCACGGTGTCCGATGTCGGCTCGGTCAAGCGCGCGGTGATCGACGCGGTGGGGCCGCATATTCCCGAAGAGGTGCATTTCATTCCGGCTCACCCGCTGGCCGGGACCGAGCATTCGGGGCCGCAATCGGGCTTCGCCGAGCTCTACGACAATCGCTGGTGCCTGCTGGTGCCGACCGAGGGCAGCGACCCGCAGGCGGTAGCCCGGTTGCGCGCGCTGTGGGAGGGCATGGGGGCCAATGTCGAAGAGATGGAGGCCGATCATCACGATCTGGTGCTGGCGGTGACCAGCCATGTGCCCCATGCCATTGCCTATACGATGGTGGGGGTGGCCGACCATCTGCGGCGGGTGACTGAAAGCGAGGTCATCAAGTATTCGGCGGCGGGGTTTCGCGACTTTACCCGCATCGCCGCATCGGACCCGACCATGTGGCGCGACGTGTTCCTGAACAATCGCGAGGCGACGCTGGATATCCTGGGCCGCTTCACCGAGGAACTGTTCATGCTGCAACGCGCCATCCGAATGGGCGACGAGACCTATCTGTTCGACTATTTCACCCGGACA
This sequence comes from Ruegeria sp. BHSC223, assembly GCF_059613025.1. Classification (NCBI taxonomy): domain Bacteria; kingdom Pseudomonadati; phylum Pseudomonadota; class Alphaproteobacteria; order Rhodobacterales; family Roseobacteraceae; genus Ruegeria; species Ruegeria sp. BHSC223. Next base: position 67,543 of record NZ_JBXWRR010000016.1, on the reverse strand, counting down.
CGGGCGATCCGCCGGGGCATCATCGAGGCGGGGCAGGACACTGACGCCCCCGATTTCGGACGCGTCAAGGGCAAGCCCACATGACCGGGCGCGGGCATATCCTCGCGGCTCTGGCTCTGACGCTCTGGGCACTGCCGCTTGCGGCCAATGCGCCGGATCGCTCGTTGCGGCCGGTGCCCCGCGCGGTTGCTGCCGATCCGGTGGTTCAGGCCGCCATCGCTGTGGCGACAGAGGAGGCCGCCGCCTCGGTTGCGGTGACCCGTATGCGCCCGAACCTGCGCCCGCCCTCGGAACAGGAGATATTGGCCGCCGCCACGCCACCCCGACCAGACGCGCCCGGCCTCGACCTGTCGCCACGGCCAGAGCTGCGCCCGAAAGAGGTGGAAGAGCGCGCGCTGTTTGGCCGCAAGAAGCGGATGAAGGGTGCGGTCTGCGGAAACCCGGATATTCAGGGCAGTGCAGCAGGCCGGGTTCCGGGCAAGATCAAGGGTTGCGGTATCAAGGACGCGGTGCGTGTCACCTCGGTCTCGGGCGTGCGGCTCAGCACGCCGGCGGTGATGGAATGCGGCACGGCAGAGGCGTTGAATCACTGGGTCGCGCGCAGCGTCAAACCGACCTTTCGCCGTCGCGGTCCGGTGGTCGAGCTTCAGGTCGCGGCGCATTACGCCTGCCGCACTCGCAACAACCAGCGTGGCGCCAAGATCTCGGAGCATGGCAGGGGCCGCGCGATCGACATCTCGGCCTTTGTGATGAATGACGGCGAGCGGATTACCGTTCTCGAAGGCTGGAAGCGCGGCGCCACGCGCAAGATGCTGCGGCAGGTTTGGAAAGAGGCCTGCGGCCCGTTCGGCACCGTGCTGGGGCCAGAGGCGGACCGCTATCACAAGGACCATCTGCATCTGGACACCGCCCGCCACCGGGGCGGCCCCTATTGCCGCTGACGCCTTTGTCTCCTACCGCAGGATGATGCGCGGCGCCGGACCCAGCGGGATCGGCCCCAGCGTCACAAAGCCACGGCGAAAGCCCAGTTCCACATCCAGCGCGTCCGGGTTGCCGCCCAACCCCGCCAGCATGGTCAGCACCCGGCTCAGCGGCTCGGCGGCCTGCTGGGGCAGGGCGCCCCCCTGCTGTGCCATCGCCACCATCTCGCGCCAGTTCTCGGCCTTCAGCGCCACCGATCCGGTGGGGATGCCGTATTCGTCGACGCTGACCTTGCCGGCGGCAAAGAGGCGCAATTCGCCCCAGGCGGCCTCGGCCAGAGAAAGGTCGATCTCGACCGGCTGCGGGCGGCGCTCCTCCAGCGCGGCGCGGTCCCAGGGGCGGTCGAAGGTCACCGCCATCGAGATCTCGGCCCGTTCGAAACTGCGCGGCAGCCCCTCGGCCCCGCCCATGGCGCGGCGCAGGTCGCGACCCGGTGCCAGATCGCTGAGTTCGGCGTGCAGCACATAGGCCTCGGGTTGATCCTGTTGCGTCATCGACAGGGTCAGTGCGTCGGCATCGGCCAGAACCTCGCCATCGCGGGTGACCGACCATTCGCCCGCGCTCAACCCCATCGTGCGCAGCTCCAGCGCCACACCCGGCGCCAGATCCAGATCGGCGCGCATCGCGTCCGCCTCAATCACCAGGGTCCGGTCGAAGTAAGACAAGCGTTGCGGCGTGTCGGGGAACAGCAGGCTTTGCCGTCCGGGCCAGATCGCCGGGCTTTGCAGCGCCAGCCAGTCGGCCCGCCAGGCGGTGCCGGTGTCCGGGTCGGCCAGTGCCGGAGCCTCGATTTCGATGCGATGACGCAACGGATAGCCCGACAGGCCGGTCTCGGTATATTCGGCCTGCCAGCCGCGCGTGGCCTGCGTTTCGAACCAGCTCACGACAGAACCGCGCAGGCCGAACCCCGCAACCGCCCAATAGCCCGACCAGATCACCGCCGCCAGCAGCGCCACCCGCACCAGGTTCAACATCGCCTGCCCCTTTTGTCTCTGCTCGTTTTCCTGTTTATAGGCCGAAACGGGCAAGGACCAGCGCGATGACGATGTGGGTATTCGGATACGGATCTTTGATGTGGAACCCGGGTTTTCCGGTGGCGCGGCGCGAATTGGCGACGCTGAACGGCTGGTCGCGCTCTTTCTGCATGAGTTCGATCCACCATCGCGGTACCGAGGAAAAACCGGGGCTGGTGCTGGCGCTTGACGCCGTGCACGACGCACAGTGCCGGGGCATCGCCTTTGCGGTCGAGCCGGGGCACGAGGCACGCACTCTGGACGAGCTGCGCGAACGCGAACTGATCTCCTCGGCCTATCTTGAGCGCGAGCTGGACGTGGCGCTGGATATCGGCGGCCTGGTGCGCGCGGTCACCTATGTCATCGACCCCGATCACGAGCAGTATTGCGGCGGCATGCCGCTGGAGCGGCAGGCCCAGATCATCGCCACCGCGATCGGCGGGCGCGGCCCCAATACCGAGTATCTCTACAACACCGCGGCCCATCTGGCGGAAATCGGGCTCAATGATCCCGATCTCGACTGGCTTTCCGCCCGCGTGCGCGAGATTACCGCATAAACCCTTGGCGTTGCGCCTCTCTTTTCGATAGGTTCGGGCCAGAGCAGTCAAGGGTTCAGGAACGCCGCGAATGGCCCAGCCAGACCGAGAAGCGAGGCCGCAGTTCTCGCACCCGACCCGCCAGATCCTGATGATGCTGATCGTCATCGGCCTGTCGGGGTTTGGCGTCTTTGTCGCCATGCCGCGCGTTTTGCCGGTGTTTCAGGCCAACCCCTATCTGAACGGGTTCATCCTGCTGGTCTTCCTGATCGGTGTGCTGGCCTGTTTCTGGCAGGTGGTGCAGCTGATCGGGTCGGTCCGCTGGATCGAGGAGTTCGCCGCAGGGCATGAGCGCGAGGATACCAGACCGCCCTCGATGTTGGCGCCGCTGGCCTCGCTGTTGCGCTCGCGCGCGGCGCGGATGCAGATTTCGTCCAGCTCCACCCGCTCGATCCTCGACTCGGTGGCCGAGCGGATCGAGGAAGAGCGCGAGATCACCCGTTATATCACCAATGTGCTGATCTATCTGGGCCTTCTGGGCACGTTCTTTGGCCTTGCCACCACCATCCCGGCGGTGGTGGACACCATCCGCAGCCTCAACCCGCAGGAGGGCGAAGAGGGGTTGGCCGTCTTCAACCGGCTGATGACCGGGCTTGAGGCGCAGCTGGGAGGCATGGGCACCGCCTTTGGTTCATCGCTGTTGGGTCTGGCCGGGTCGCTGATCGTTGGATTGCTGGAGCTGTTCACCGGCCACGGCCAGAACCGGTTCTACCGCGAACTCGAGGAATGGCTGTCGACCATCACCCGGGTCGGGTTTTCCTCGGGCGAGGAGGGACACTCGGAAAGCGGCGCCATTGCCGGGGTGGTCGACACGATGGTCGAGCAGATGGACGCGCTGCACGCCATGTTCGCAACCTCGGAAGAGGGCCGCGCCGAGGTCAGCGGCAAGCTGGGGGCACTGGTCGACACAATTGCCGAGATGAACCAGCGCCAGGCCGAGACCGAGGACGTAACTGCCGCGCTCGACCGGGTGGCGGCGGGGCAGGAGGCGCTGATCGACTTTCTGCGCGAACAGGGCGCCCATGACGGGCTTGACGCCGAAAGCCGGATGCGGCTGCGCTCGATCGACGTGCAGATGTTGCGCATTCTCGAGGAGATTTCCGCCGGTCGGCAGGAAAGCATGGCCGAGCTGCGCAAGGATATCGAGCTGTTGGCCAAGGCGCTGTCGGTTCCGCGGCGTCCGCTGCGCGGCGTCGCCCGCGACGAGGGCTGATCCATGGCCCTGTCACGCCGCACCGGACACAGGTTTCAGGGGTCGGTCTGGCCGGGGTTCGTGGATGCGATGACAGGCCTTCTGATGGTGCTGACCTTTGTGCTTACCATCTTCATGGTGGTGCAGTTCGTACTGCGCGAGACCATTTCCGGGCAAGAGGACGAGCTGGACGCGCTGGCAGGCGAGGTTGGGCGGCTGGCGCAGGCGTTGGGGCTAGAGGAACGCACCAACAACCAGTTGCAGGCGCGTTTGGGCGCGCTCAATGCCACGCTCAACGATACCCAGGACGATCTGAGCCAGGCTCAGGCGCTGATTGCCTCGCTGACGGTCGAACGTGACCGCAGCCGCGCCGCGCTGGACGAGGCCGCGACCCGGATTACCGCCTTCGAGGCGCAGGTCGCCGCGCTGTTGGCCGATCGCGACCGGGCGCTGGGCGATGTGGCGGCGCTTGAGGCCGAGCGGGGCCGGCTTCTTACCGAACAGGAGGCGTTGAACCTGGCACTGGCACAGGCTCGCGACGAGATTGACGACCGGACCGAGGCGGCAAGGCTGGCCGCCGCCCGGCGCGAGGCGCTGGAGGCGATGATTGCCGATCTGCGCCGCTCGGGCGAAGAGAACGCCGCGCAGATCAGCACGCTGGAACAGCAGTTGAGCGAGGAAGAGGCTGCCCGCCTGGCCGAGGCCGCCGCCGCTCAGGCGCTGCGCGAGAAGCTTGAAAACGCCGATGCGGAATTGACCGCGATGACTCTGGCATTGGAGGCGCAGCGCCGCGAGGCCGAGGATACGCTGACCCTGCTGGCGGCGGCGGATGCGGCGCGTGAGCAACTGAATGCGAAACTGGCCGAGGCGCTGGACCAGATCGAGGCGGCCCGCGCCCAGGCGCGCGAACGCGACGAACTGGCCGAGCGTCTGACCCGGGTGCTGGGCCAGATGGAGGTGGCCCGGTCCGAGGATGCCGCGCGCGTCAGCGCGCTTGAGGCCGAGCTGGACCGGATCCGCGCCGAAGGCGGCGAGACCCGTGCTGCTCTGGCCGAAGCGCGCGCCCATGCGGAAGAAACACAAAGCGCGCTTGAAGCAGCGCTGGCCCAGCAGCGCGCGGCCACCGTGGCGACCCGTTCGCAATATCGGGACGAGCTTGACCGGCTGCAATCCGAACATGCCGCCGCGCGTGCGGCGCTTGAGGCGGAACTGGCCAAGGCCCGCGCCGAGGCCGACACCACTCGCACCGATCTGGAGGAACGTCTGGCGCGTGGCGAGGCCGAGGCGGCCAGCATCCAGGCCGGGCTGGAGGCCGAGCTGGCTCAGGCGCGCGCCGATCTGACCGCCGCGCGTACCGCCGCCGATTCCACCGCCGAAGATCGCGCCTCGGTCGAGGCGCGGCTGCTGATGGCGCTGGAGTCGCTTGAGCGTGCGCAGGCCGCCGCCTCGGATAACGAGGTGTTGCAGCGGCGTCTGCTGGCGGCGCTCGACGCGCAAACCGAGGCGGAAAGCAGTGCCGCCCGCCAGCGCAGCCTGGCCGAGGAGCGTGCAGCGTTGCTGGCGCAGGCGCGGGCCGCTCTGAGCGAGGAACAGGCGGTGTCGACCGAGGCGCAGCGCCAGACCGCGCTGTTGAACCAGCAGGTCGCAGCCCTGCGCAACCAGTTGGGCAGCCTTCAGGCGTTGCTGGACGATTACAAGGCCCGCAACGCCTCTGCCGAAGTACAGTTGCAAAGCCTGGGTCAGGACCTGAACGCCGCGCTGGCCCGTGCCGCCTCCGAGGAGCGCAAGCGCCGCCTGCTGGAAGAGGCCGAGCGCAAGCGGTTGGAGGAAGAGGCCCGTGTGCTGGCCGAGCAGGCCAAGGATCTGGAGCGCTATCGCTCGGAATTCTTCGGGCGGCTGCGCGATGTGCTGGGCAATCAGGAAGGCGTGCGGATCGAGGGCGACCGCTTCGTGTTCTCCTCCGAGGTGCTGTTCGATCCGGGCAGCGCCGATCTGTCGCCCGAGGGTCAGTTCGAGATCGCCAAGGTGGCGCGGATCCTGCGCGCGATTGCCGCCGATATCCCGCCCGAAATCAATTGGGTGATCCGGGTCGATGGGCATACCGACAACGTGCCGCTGCTGGGCACCGGCAAATATGCCGATAACTGGGAGCTGAGCCAGGGCAGGGCGCTGTCGGTGGTGCGCTACATGGTCGACGCGCTGGGCCTGCCACCTGACCGGCTCTCGGCTAACGGGTTTGGTGAATACCAGCCCGTCAATTCGGCCGACACCGACCAAGCGCGCGCGCAGAACCGGCGGATCGAATTGAAACTGACCGAGAAGTAGCGCTTACTCGACCGAGACTGTCGCCAGTGTCCGGTCGACCTCGACCCCTTTACGCAACAGGGATGCGGTGCCTTCATAGGTACCTGCGGGCCAGGACGGCCCCTTCAGGCGGCGTCCCGCCGCGCGAAAGAACTGTGCCTGAGCGCGGTCTAGGGTCATGTCCTGTTGCATCAGCTGTCCTCCGGGACCCTCGACCGTCAGCCGCAGGATGTCACCTTTTTGCCCGCCAAACGCTAGGACAAAGAACACCAATGCGCCTGCGTCCCCGGGCAAACTGGCCCGGGTGGCGGTGCCGTCTTGTACCTGCGCATATTCGGGAACCGCGTCGGCAAAGCCCGCGTCGATCAAGCCACTGGCCTCGTAAATGGGCGTTTCTCGCCAGAGGCTGCCCCCACTTGCATTACATTGCGCCGTATCACCGGTATCGAAGGGGTCGACCACCGCGCCGTTGTGGCGGACCGACAGATGCACATGAGGAAACTGGGCCTTGCCGCTGATCCCAACCTGTCCAAGGATGGCGCCACGCTCAACTCGGTCGCCCTTGCGCACCCTGACCGAACCTTTCTTGAGGTGGCAATACTGGGTTTCCCAGCCATCTTCGTGCCTTAGTACCACGCCGTTTCCGCATTCACGGCCTTCGACCGCCGCCGCATTGTCAGGTCCATAGACACGATCCTCGACCCCGTCACGCAGGCCTGTCACGATACCGGGCGCCGAGGCCTGAACATCGACCCCTGCGCGCATATGCGCCAGCGTAGGGAGCGCGAAATCGGTGCCTTTGTGGCCGTCATAGCTGAGTCCACCGCAGGTGAAATCGCTCGCACCCTTTCCAGGATCGCGGTCGACATATTGCTGAATGTGACAGGATGCGCCCAGAGTACAGTCGATGGGCAGATCCAAAACGGGATCACCCGCCGCGGGCAAGGCGGCGAGCGATAGAAGGAGCGTGAGCCCCGGGCGCATCAATCTGCGGTCAGCAGGGGGGGCTTGTCGCCAGATATCCGCGGCCGGTCAGGGCCGTCGATCTGCAGCACCAGCTCACCGCCCTTGACGCCGACCCGGACCACACCGCCCTTGGCCAGTTTGCCAAACAGCAACTCTTCGGCAAGAGGCTTCTTGATGTGCTCCTGGATCACCCGGCCCAGTGGGCGGGCGCCCATCTTGTCGTCATACCCTTTGTCGGCCAGCCATTCGGCGGCCTGCGGGGTCAGTTCGATATGCACATGGCGATCCATTAACTGGGCCTCCAGTTGCAGCACGAATTTCTCAACCACCTGCAGGATGACCGACTTGGGCAGCGGCGCAAACGAGATCACTGCGTCCAGACGGTTGCGGAACTCGGGCGTGAAGGTGCGCTCGATGGCGGCGGTATCCTCGCCCTCGCGCCGGTCGCGGCCAAAGCCGATGGCCGACTTGGCCTGTTCCGAGGCGCCCGCGTTCGAGGTCATGATCAGCACCACGTTGCGGAAATTCACCGTGCGCCCATTATGGTCGGTCAACTGGCCGTGATCCATCACCTGCAACAGGATATTGTAGACATCCGGATGCGCCTTTTCGATCTCGTCCAGCAGCAGCACGCAATGGGGATGCTGGTCGACGCCGTCGGTCAGAAGCCCGCCCTGATCAAAGCCGACATAGCCCGGCGGTGCGCCGATCAGGCGCGAGACGGCGTGTTTCTCCATGTATTCCGACATGTCGAAGCGCAGCAGTTCCACGCCCAGCGTCTCGGCCAACTGCTTGGCCACCTCGGTCTTGCCGACACCGGTGGGACCGGCGAACAGGTAATTGCCGATGGGTTTTTCCGGCTCGCGCAGGCCCGCGCGGGCAAGCTTGATGGCGCTCGACAGCGCTTCGATCGCCTTGTCCTGGCCGAACACCACCCGTTTCAGGCTGGCTTCGAGATCTTTCAGAACCTCTGCGTCGTCCTTGGTGACGTTCTTGGGCGGTATGCGGGCGATCTTGGCCACCACGGCCTCGATCTCCTTGACGCCGATGGTCTTGCGCCGCTTGCTTTCGGCTACCAGATGCTGCGCCGCGCCGGCCTCGTCGATCACGTCGATCGCCTTGTCGGGCAGCTTGCGGTCGTTGATATAGCGCGCGCTGAGCTCCACCGCCGACTTGATCGCATCAGCGGTATAGCGCACCTCGTGATGTTCCTCGAAATAGGGTTTCAGTCCTTTCAGGATCTTGACGCTGTCCTCGACCGTGGGTTCGTTCACGTCGATCTTCTGGAACCGGCGGCTGAGCGCGCGGTCCTTCTCGAAATGCTGGCGGAACTCCTTGTAGGTGGTCGAGCCCATGGTGCGCAGCTTGCCGCCCTGCAACGCAGGTTTCAGCAGGTTCGAGGCATCCATCGCCCCGCCCGAGGTGGCCCCGGCACCGATCACGGTATGGATCTCGTCGATGAACAGCACCGCGTCGGGATGATCCTCAAGCTCGTTGACCACGGCCTTGAGCCGTTCTTCGAAATCGCCGCGATAGCGAGTGCCCGCCAGCAGCGCGCCCATGTCGAGCGAATAGATCGTGGTTTTCGACAGAACCTCGGGGATCTCGCCGGCGACGATCTTGCGTGCCAGCCCCTCGGCGATGGCAGTCTTGCCAACGCCGGGATCGCCCACCAGAAGCGGGTTGTTCTTGCGGCGGCGGCACAGGACCTGGATGCAGCGCTCGACCTCGTGGTCACGGCCGATCAGCGGGTCGATGTCGCCGGCGCGCGATTTGGCGTTCAGGTTGACGCAATACTTGGACAGCGCGCTTTCCTTCTGCTCGCCATCGCCCGTGGGCGCGCTCGATGTCTCTTCCTCGCCATGTTCGGCGCCGGTCACCGGGCGGTTCTCGCCATAGGCGGGATCCTTGGCGACGCCATGGGCAATGAAATTGACCGCGTCATAACGGGTCATGTCCTGTTCCTGCAGGAAATAGGCGGCGTTCGATTCCCGTTCGGCAAAGATCGCGACCAGCACGTTGGCGCCAGTCACCTCGGTCCGGCCCGAGCTTTGCACATGGATCGCGGCGCGCTGGATCACACGCTGGAACGCGGCGGTCGGGACCGCCTCGGACCCGTCGATATCGGTGACGAGGTTCGACAGATCCTCGTCGATGAACTCCACCAGAGTATCGCGCAGTTCCTTCAGGTCGACGCTGCACGCCTGCATCACCCGCACCGCGTCGGGTTCGTCCAGCAGCGCCAGCAGCAGATGCTCCAGCGTGGCGAATTCGTGGCGCCGTTCGTTAGCAGCCGCCAGGGCGGCGTGAATGGCCTGCTCAAGTGTGCTCGAGAATGAAGGCACAGGCGTGCTCCTCTGTCTTGGGTCGGGAGGGGGCCGAGTAGCGGTCGGACCCCACATCCAACCATGTGCTCATAGTATTAGAGTTTGGTTGATGTGTGCGGCTCTTCAAGAGTTTTCTTGCGTTTGCCGCTCACATTTATGGTGACAGGTGGCGCGAATGTTGCATTTGCGGCATCAGAACCGGTCCTTGCGGGCGCGGATTTCCGCAAAGACACGGGCGGGGTCGGCGCCCTGCATGCCCAGATGGCTCTGGATACCGGGATCGGCTGCGCGCAGGAACGGGTTGGTGGCCTTTTCCAGCGACAGCAGGCTGGGAACGGTCGGACGCCCCTCGGCCCTCGCTTGATCTATCTCGTCGGCGCGGGTTTTCAAGGCCGCATTGCCCGGATCGACTGTCAGGGCGAAACGGGCGTTCGACTGGGTGTATTCATGGCCGCTGCACACCAGGGTGTCGTCGGGCAGGGCGGCGAGTTTCGACAGGCTGGCCCACATCTGGTCCGGCGTGCCCTCGAACAGGCGGCCGCAGCCCAGCGCCATCAGGCTGTCGGCGGTAAACACCGCCTTGCCACTTGGCAGGTAAAAGGCGATGTGGCCCACAGTATGGCCGGAGACATCCAGAATTTCGACCGAGGCGCCGCCAAGGTCGAACCGGTCGCCATCGGACAGGGCTAGGTCCAGAGGCGGTAAGCGATGGGTATCGGCCTCGGCCCCGATCACAGTGGGGGTGTAGCGGGTTCGCAGCGCCTCGAGCCCGTCGACATGGTCCCAGTGATGGTGGGTCAGCCAAACCTGGTCCAGCGACCATCCGCGCCGATCCAGCTCGGCCTGGATCGGGGCCGCCTCCGGCGCGTCGACCAGCGCTGTCTTGCCGCTTTCGGCGTCATGTACGAGATAGGCGTAATTGTCGTCGAGGCACGGGACCGTCACGATCTCATGGGGCATGGTCTTTTGGCCTTTCGTTGTTAGACTGCCCCAGCCAAACAGATCGGGCGAGCGGCTGCAATGCATCTGGACGTGCAGGACCTGAGGAATTTCTATTACCGCAGCACCTTGGGGCGGGCGGCGCAGGCCGCTGTGCGCGGCCGACTGCTGGAGATCTGGCCCGAGGCCAAGGGCCAGACGGTCGCGGGCTTCGGCTTTGCGGTGCCGCTGCTCAGGCCATATCTGACCGAGGCGCGGCGGGTGATCGGCCTGATGCCCGGCCCGCAAGGGGTGATGCCCTGGCCCGCTGGTATGCCCAATGTCTCGGTCCTGTGCGAGGAGACGCTGTGGCCGATCGAGACCGGCCATGTGGACCGGTTGGTGGTGATGCACGGGCTTGAAACTTCGGAACATCCGACCCAGGTGCTGGATGAATGCTGGCGGGTGCTGGGGCCGGGGGGCAAGGCGATATTCGTGGTGCCCAATCGGGCCGGGCTGTGGTCACGTTCTGACAAGACGCCATTCGGCTTTGGCCGCCCCTATACGCTGGGCCAGCTGGAAACCCAGCTGCGTAAGCATCAGTTCCTGCCCGAATTCCATTGTTCGGCCCTGTATCAGCCGCCTTCGTTCAAACGCTTCTGGCTGAAATCGGGCGCCCTGATCGAGCGGACGGGCACCCGGCTGCCCACCATCATGGCGGGTGGGGTGTTCATCGTCGAGGTTTCGAAACGGGTGCACCCGCCGCGCGGAAACCCGGCTCGCGACGCCACGCGCCGCCCGGTCAAGGCGCTGGACGGGTTGTTGAAGCCGGCCTGATCAGGCCCCGGATGCGTCACAGGAATCGCGAAAAGCTGCAATCGGGTAACATTTTTCAAGCACTTAAGAGGGTCCAAAGGGTCGCAGTTCAGGTAACGCCTTGAAAACACATGATTTGGTTACAAGGCCGTTATCGCTATACTATATTGCGACACTGGGACTGCTCTGCTACATCCCCCCTGATTTTGATGACCTGCCGCCAGGGCGGGGTATCTTCACGCCCCCGGGGTCGCGCGCCACGCGCGTTCGGGGCCAAAATATCGGAAGGGTGGACGTGTCCGAACCAGCTTCGATTTCCGCAGGCATTGCTCAGCGCTATGCCACCGCGATTTTTGCGATCGCGCAAGACAACAATGACCTCAAGGGTCTGGAAACCGGCATCAACGATCTGACCGCCGCCCTGGGTGAAAGCGCCGATCTGCGCAGCCTGATCGCCTCGCCGCTGGTCTCGCGCGCCGATCAGGAGGCCGCGATCACCGCGGTTGCCAAAAAGATGAAACTGAATCCGGTTCTGGCCAACGCGCTGGGCCTGATGGCGCAGAAACGGCGTCTGTTCGTGCTGCCGCAACTGCTGAACGCGCTGCGCGACGCGCTGGCAGAGGCGCGCGGCGAAGTCACGGCAGAGGTCGCATCGGCCAAGGCGCTGACCAAGACCCAGATCGAAAAACTGACCAAGACGCTGAGCGAGCAGGTCGGCAAATCGGTCACCATCAATGCGACCGTGGATGAAAGCCTCATCGGCGGTCTTGTCGTCAAAGTTGGCTCGAAGATGATCGACAGCTCGATCCGCTCCAAGCTCAACTCCCTCCAGAATGCAATGAAAGAGGTCGGATAAATGGGTATCCAAGCTGCAGAGATTTCTGCAATCCTGAAGGACCAGATCAAGAATTTTGGTCAGGAAGCAGAAGTGGCCGAAATCGGTCGCGTGCTGAGCGTCGGCGACGGTATCGCCCGCGTTTACGGCCTCGACAATGTTCAGGCCGGTGAAATGGTCGAGTTCCCGGGCGGCATCATGGGTATGGCGCTGAACCTGGAAAGCGACAATGTCGGCGTCGTGATCTTCGGTTCCGACCGGGACATCAAGGAAGGCGACACCGTCAAGCGCACCAACTCCATCGTGGACGTGCCGCAGGGCGAAGCGCTGCTGGGCCGCGTTGTCGACGGTCTGGGCAACCCGATCGACGGCAAAGGCCCGATCAAGGCGGAAAAGCGCGGCGTTGCAGACGTCAAGGCGCCCGGCATCATCCCGCGTAAATCGGTGCACGAGCCGATGGCGACCGGCCTCAAGGCCGTCGACTCGATGATCCCGATTGGTCGCGGCCAGCGCGAGCTGATCATCGGCGACCGTCAGACCGGCAAGACCGCGATCGCGCTCGACACCATCCTGAACCAGAAATCCTATAACGATGCCGCTGGCGACGACGAGAGCAAGAAGCTCTACTGCGTCTACGTGGCTGTTGGCCAGAAACGCTCGACCGTGGCCCAGCTGGTCAAGAAGCTGGAAGAAAACGGCGCGATGGAATACTCCATCGTTGTTGCCGCCACCGCATCCGACCCCGCGCCGATGCAGTTCCTGGCCCCCTATGCCGCAACCGCGATGGCCGAGTATTTCCGCGACAATGGCCGTCACGCGCTGATCATCTACGATGACCTGTCCAAACAGGCTGTGGCCTATCGCCAGATGTCGCTGCTGCTGCGCCGTCCGCCGGGACGTGAAGCCTATCCGGGCGACGTTTTCTACCTGCACTCGCGGCTGCTGGAGCGTTCGGCGAAGCTGAACGAGGACTTCGGCGCCGGTTCGCTGACCGCTCTGCCCGTCATCGAAACCCAGGGCGGCGACGTGTCGGCCTTTATCCCGACCAACGTGATCTCGATCACCGACGGCCAGATCTTCCTGGAAACCGAACTGTTCTACCAGGGCATCCGCCCCGCCGTGAACACCGGTCTGTCGGTCTCGCGTGTGGGCTCCTCGGCCCAGACCAACGCGATGAAGACCGTTGCCGGTCCGGTGAAACTGTCGCTGGCCCAGTATCGCGAGATGGCGGCCTTTGCCCAGTTCGGTTCCGACCTCGACGCCGCAACCCAGCAGCTGCTGAACCGTGGCGCGCGCCTGACCGAGCTGATGAAACAGCCGCAGTACTCGCCGCTGACCAACGCGGAAATCGTCTGCGTCATCTTTGCTGGCACCAAAGGCTATCTCGACAAGATCGCCCTCAAGGATGTCGGCCGGTGGGAAGCGGGCCTGATCGCGCATATGCGCGGCAAGCGGGCCGATGTTCTTGAGTGGATCACCAAGGAAGATCCCAAGATCAAGGGCGACGCCGAGGACAAACTCAAGGCAGCGATCGACGAATACGCCGCCACGTTCGCATAAGGAGAGAGTTGGGACATGCCTTCTCTCAAGGACCTTAAAAACAGGATCGAGTCGGTCAAATCGACCCGCAAGATCACCAAAGCCATGCAAATGGTCGCGGCGGCAAAGCTCCGCCGCGCCCAGGAATCCGCTGAAGCGGCCCGCCCCTATGCCGAACGGTTCAATGCCGTGATGGCGGGGCTGGCGGCCTCGGTCGGCGGCAGTGACAGTGCGCCGCTGCTGCTCCGTGGTACGGGCAGCGATCAGGTGCATCTGCTGGTCGTCATGACGGCCGAACGCGGTCTGTGCGGCGGGTTCAACTCGAACATCGCGAAACTGGCCCGCACCCGCGCAAACGAGCTGTTGGCCAAGGGCAAGACGGTCAAGATCCTGACCGTCGGCAAGAAGGGCCGCGACGCGCTCAAGCGTGACTTCGCCAAGCATTCGGTGGGTCATGTCGATCTCAGCGGTATCAAGAGCATCGGCTATGCCAATGCTCAGGATATCGCGCGTGATGTTCTGGCTCGGTTCGATGCCGGTGAATTCGACGTTGCCACGATCTTCTACGCGAAGTTCGAGAATGTCGTGACCCAGGTGCCGACCGCGCAACAGATCATCCCGGCGGCCTTCGAGACCGACGGCGAGGGCGACGAGGTTGCGCTGTTTGACTACGAGCCCAGCGAAGAGGCGATCCTGGCCGACCTGCTGCCGCGTGGTGTGGCGACGCAGATCTTCTCGGCGCTGCTTGAAAACGGGGCCTCGGAACAGGGTGCCCGGATGTCGGCGATGGACAACGCGACCCGCAACGCGGGCGAGATGATCGACAAGCTGACCATCGAATTCAACCGCTCGCGTCAGGCCGTCATCACCAACGAGCTGATCGAAATCATTTCCGGCGCCGAGGCGCTGTAAGAAAATCCGGAGACGAAACATGGCGAATGCAAAAGGCAAAGTCACGCAGATCATCGGGGCCGTCGTCGACGTCCAGTTCGATGACGCACTGCCTGAAATTCTGAACGCGCTGGAAACCGAGAACAACGGCAAGCGCCTCGTTCTCGAAGTGGCTCAGCACCTGGGCGAGAACACCGTCCGCACCATCGCGATGGACGCGACCGAAGGTCTGGTCCGTGGCGCTGTGGTGACCGACACCGGCGGCCCGATCTCGGTGCCGGTTGGCTCGGCCACCCTGGGCCGCATCCTGAACGTGATCGGCGAGCCGGTGGACGAAAAGGGCCCGGTCAACGCGACCGAGACCCGCGCCATCCACCAGCCTGCACCCGAGTTCGAAGAACAGTCGACCGCGACCGACATCCTGGTCACCGGCATCAAGGTCATCGACCTGCTGGCCCCTTACTCCAAGGGCGGCAAGATCGGCCTGTTCGGCGGCGCCGGCGTGGGCAAGACCGTTCTCATCATGGAACTGATCAACAACATCGCAAAAGTGCACTCGGGTTTCTCGGTGTTCGCGGGTGTGGGTGAACGGACCCGTGAGGGCAACGACCTCTACCACGAGATGATCGAATCCAACGTTATCAAACCGGATAACCTGGAAGAGTCGCAGGTGGCGCTGGTCTACGGCCAGATGAACGAGCCTCCGGGAGCCCGTGCGCGCGTCGCCCTGACCGGCCTGACCCTGGCCGAGCAGTTCCGCGACCAGTCCGGCACCGACGTTCTGTTCTTCGTCGACAACATCTTCCGCTTTACCCAGGCCGGTTCCGAAGTGTCCGCTCTGCTCGGCCGTATCCCCTCGGCCGTGGGTTACCAGCCGACGCTGGCCACCGACATGGGTGCGATGCAGGAACGCATCACCTCGACCAAGGCAGGCTCGATCACCTCGATCCAGGCCGTCTATGTTCCCGCGGACGACCTTACCGACCCGGCACCGGCAACCACCTTTGCGCACCTCGACGCAACCACCGTTCTGTCGCGTGCGATCTCGGAACTGGGTATCTACCCGGCCGTGGACCCGCTCGACTCGTCGTCGCGTATCCTCGACCCGCAGGTTGTCGGTGAAGAGCACTATCAGGTTGCCCGTGACGTTCAGGGTATCCTCCAGCGCTACAAGTCGCTTCAGGACATCATCGCCATTCTCGGCATGGACGAACTGAGCGAAGAGGACAAGCTGACCGTGGCCCGCGCCCGGAAAATCCAGCGTTTCCTCAGCCAGCCCTTCGACGTGGCAAAAGTGTTCACCGGTTCGGACGGTGTGCAGGTTCCGCTGGAAGACACCATCTCGTCGTTCAAGGCGGTTGTGGCCGGTGAATACGACCACCTGCCCGAGGGCGCCTTCTACATGGTTGGCGGCATCGACGAAGTGATCGCCAAAGCCGAGCGGATGGCCGCAGAAGCCGCCTAAGGAGTATCCCTGATGGCAAACACGATGCAATTCGACCTCGTCAGCCCGGAGCGCCGCCTCGCGTCGCTTCAGGTCAGCGCGGTCCAGATTCCCGGCGCGGACGGGGACATGACGGCGATGCCCGATCATGCCCCCACCATCACCACGCTGCGCCCCGGGGTGCTGAAGGTCGAAGGACCCGAAGGCACCAGCGAATACCTGGTCACGGGCGGCTTTGCCCAGATCGGCGCCGACACGCTGTCGGTGCTGGCCGAGAAAGCCATTCCGGTGACCGAGGTGACGCGGGCGCATCTGGACGAACTGATCGCCGAGGCGCGCAGCTCGCACGAGGCTGTCAAGGGGCAAGAGCATACCAGCGTCGTTGACGACGCAGCCAAGCTCTTGGCCGATATGGAGGCCTTGGGCACGCATATGGGGCTCTGAGCCTCGCGAGCGCAGTCCAGAACAGGGGCCAGCCGGGCAACGGGCTGGCCCTTTTTGCGTCATGTTTTGGCCGGACTGGTCTGATAGAGACGCAAGAAAAGTAGGAATTTGTGTGGGTTTTGAGCCATGAAGCTGTTTACTTCCCATCCAGTCGCCATTCAGCAGGGCGACGAGGCGATGTTCTCGGATTTCGAGAATGACGGCGACATGTGGACCGGTTCGGGCAGTCGTGAGAGGCGAAAGCCCGTCCTGTTTGAACAGCCGTTCCGCTCTACCCCGGTGGTGATGGTCACGATTTCGCTATGGGATGTGGATACCGGCGCAGCGGTGCGGGCCGAGGTCAAGGCCGAGAATGCAACGCCCGAAGGCTTCGATCTGGTGTTTCGCACTTGGGCGGATACCCGCGTCGCCCGCCTGCGGCTCGGCTGGACCGCGATCGGCGACATGCGCAACGAAGATGATTGGGACGTGATCTGATCACTTGCGGTGGCCCCAGTAAATTCGTCGAATGTTTTGGGGCGCTCGCCGCTTGCCGGTTCAGTTGAACCGGCAAGCGGCATTAGTCCATGTGATAGAGAGATTCGTAGATAGGCCGCAGGGTCTTGTCCTCGAACAGGGACGAGACCGACGTTCCGTTCCAGATATTTAGGATCGCCTGGGTAAAGATCGGTGCGGTCGGTACCACGCGGATATTCGGGGTGGCCAGGATCTCGGGTGTCGGCTGTATGGAATCAGTGATCACCAGCGACTTCATCACCGAATTGCTGACCCGTTCGACAGCCGGCCCGCTCATCACCCCGTGCGAGATATAGGAGTGGACCTCGCGCGCGCCATTGTCGAGCAGCACCTGCGCTGCCTTGCACAGGGTTCCGGCTGTGTCACAAATGTCGTCGACGATCAGGCAGATCTTGTCGGTCACATCTCCGATCACCGTCATCTCGGCCACTTCGCCCGGCTTTTCCCGGCGCTTGTCCACGATCGACAGCGGCGCGTTGATCCGCTTGGCCAGCTCCCGCGCCCGGGCAACCCCGCCCACATCGGGCGAAACCACCATCAGGTCTGTCATCTGCTGTTTGAACTGGGTCTGTACATCCAGTGCAAAGATCGGCGAGGCATAGAGGTTATCGACCGGAATGTCGAAAAAGCCCTGAATCTGGGCCGCATGCAGATCCATGGTCAGGATCCGCTCGATCCCGGCGCCGGTCAGCATATTGGCGACCAGCTTGGCACTGATCGGGGTGCGCGCCTTGGTGCGACGATCCTGGCGAGCATAGCCGAAATAGGGGATCACAGCGGTAATCCGGCTGGCCGAGGACCGGCGCAGCGCATCGGCGATGATCAGCAGTTCCATCAAGTTGTCATTGGCCGGGTTCGAGGTCGGCTGGATGATGAACATGTCCTCGCCGCGGACATTCTCGAACACTTCGACGAATATCTCGCCGTCGTTGAACCGCTCGACCCGGGCATCGACCAGCCCTTGGTCGACCCCGCGATAGAGGCTCATCCGGCGGGCAATGGAGCGGGCAAGCGGAAGATTGGCGTTCCCAGCGATCAGCTTGGGCTCGGTGAGTGACGGCATGACGATTATCCCCAGGCAGCACTGTCTGTTGTGACAGATTCGTGATGTTGACACCGCTTAGCATGGGCGTACGGTCCCGCAAAGCGCAGGCAGCGGAGAAAACGAATATGGCTGATATCGACTACTTTTTTGCGACACTTTCCCCCTTCTCCTATCTCGCCGGGCAGCGTCTGGAGGAAATCGCCGCCCGTCACGGGGCGAAAATCGCCTACAAGCCAATCGACATCATGGCGCTGTTCGCCCGCACCGGTGGCGTGCCGCCCAAGGATCGGCATCCCTCGCGCATCGAATACCGGGCACAGGAGTTGCAGCGCCAGATGCGCAAGACCGGATTGCCCCTGAACATGAAGCCGGCTTTCTGGCCAACCAATGCTGCCCCGTCTTCCTATGCGATCATCGCGGCTGGCAGGGCAGGTGGTGGCGATCTGGGGGCGCTCTGCCATGGCATCCTGCGCGCCTGCTGGGCAGAGGAGCGCGATATCGCTCAGGATGAAGTGATCCGTGACTGCCTGTCCAGCGCCGGGTTCGATCCGGGACTGGCCGACAGCGGCCTGCTGGCGGGCGCTGAAACCTATGCCGCCAATCTGGAGGAGGCGGTCGAGCGTGGTGTCTTTGGTGCGCCTTTCTACATCACCGCCGACGGGCAGCGGTTCTGGGGACAGGACAGGCTTGACGATCTCGACGCCCATCTGGCGGAGATCAAGGGGTGAGGGCGGCGCAGACCCTGCCGCAAGCCGCCCATGTCAGTCATTTCGGCCATGGTCCACGCCCGGTGCTGGCTCTGCATTGTACCATCGCCCATTCCGGCGCCTGGAAGGGGCTGACACGCCTGCTGGGGGAAGAGGCGTGCTTTACTGCCCCCGACATGCTCAGCCACGGGCGCAGCCCGGACTGGGACGGGCAGGGCTGTTTCCAGGACCGTATCCTGGGCATTGCCGAGACCTGCCTGACCGAGGCACCGATGGATGTGATCGGCCACTCCTTTGGCGCCACGGTGGCGCTGCGCCTGGCGGTGGAACACCCCGAGCGGGTGCGCAGCCTGACCCTGATTGAACCGGTCTTCTTTGCCGTGGCCGGCCAGGACGCGCCCGAGTTGATCGACAGCCACGCGAGCGACGCGCAGCCCTATCTCGATGCGCTATCGGCCGGAGACCGTGCGCTTGCCGCGCGGCTTTTCAACCGGATGTGGAGCACCGCCTCAAGCCCGCGCTGGCCCGATCTGCCCGAAGCGACCCGCGCTGCCATGATCCGGGGCATCCATGTGGTGCCGACGATGGATGCCGCGCTGTTCGACGATACCGCCGGGTTACTGGCGCCGGGGCGGCTCGACCGCGCGGCCATGCCGGTTCTGCTGCTGCGGGGCGCCTTGACACATCCGGTGATGGAAGCGATCTCGAAGGGCCTCCAGCGCCGTTTGCCCGATGCTCGCGAAGAGAGGATCGAGGGCGCCGGTCACATGCTGCCGATCACCCATCCAGAAGAGACGGCGACCCATATCCGCGCGCTGTGGTCGCGGGCAGGCTGAGCACGCCTCTTCATTTCGCCAATAATACTCCGGGGGAGGTGACAAAATTCTCCGAATTTTGCACCGGGGGCAGCGCCCCCTGCACCCCTTCAGAGCAAGGAAAGGAACTGGTCGATCTGATCCGTTCCGATAGACCAGTCGCAGACCATGCGACAGGCCAGCATCTCGCTCTCGTCCGCGCCCTCCAGTTCCGCACCCCACAGGTGATAGGACGCGCCCGCACCCATCAGGCGCCGATGGGTCGCGCGTGGGAAACTGGCAAAGACGATATTGGCCTGCGGCTCGTGCAGGAACGTTGCCCCCGACGCCCGCAGCCCCTCGACCAGGCGGGCGCAATTGTCATTGGCCCGCCGCGCCGAGCGCAGCCAGAGATCGTTGGTCAGATAGGCCTCCATCTGTGCCGACAGATAGCGGTGTTTCGAAAAGAGATGCGCGCCGCGCTTGCGGCGCAGCTCGAATTCCCAGGCATGTTTCGGGTCGAAGAAGATCACCGCCTCGACCCCCATGCAGCCATTCTTGGTGCCGCCAAAGCTGACCGCGTCCACGCCTGCTTTCCAGGTCATCTCGGCGGGCGAGGCGTTGAGGGCGACCAGCGCATTGGCAAAGCGGGCACCATCCAGATGCACCGGCAGGCCGTACTCCTTGGCGACCGCGCAAAGCGCCTGCAACTCGGCGATGGAATAGACGCCGCCGCGCTCGGTCACCTGGGTGATCGAGACCGGGCCGCGCTGCGGCCCGTGCACGCCACGGGTCTCCTCGCCCGTGATAGAGGCGCGCAGCGCTTCGGGCGTCATCCGGTCGCCGCCGGGCACCAGGGTCAGCTTGGCGCCGCCCGAATAGAATTCAGGCGCGTTGCACTCGTCCTCGTGGATATGGGCCACGGGCGAGCAGAAGATCGTCTGCCAGGGCTGTGACAGGGTGGCGAGTGCCAGCGAGTTGGCCGCCGTCCCGGTTGCCACCAGATAGACCGCCGCGTCTGGGGCCTCGAAAATTCGACGAATTTTCTCCTGCACCGCCTGCATCTGCGCATCTGCTCCATAGGCCATGGCATAGCCCTGGTTGGCCTCGGTCAGGGCCGCCAGGATCTCGGGGTGGACAGGGCCGGAATTGTCAGAGGCAAAGAACATCAGATCGGCTCCTCGATGATATGGTCTTCCCAGTCTTCTTCTGGTGTTTCAAACTCGGATACGGTGATGCCGCGCACCGATACGCCCGCGCGATGCACGCTCTCGGGATCGCCCGAGATCAGCGGGTGCCAGTCGTAAAGCGGCTTGCCCTCCCACAGCAACCGATAGGCGCAGGTGCGGGGCATCCAATAGGCGTGGCTGTCCAGATTGTCGGGAGTCAGCACGATGCAATCGGGTACGAACTGGTGACGGATCGGGTATTGCGTGCAATGGCAGCTCTCGTCATCCAGCAGCCGGCAGGCGACCCGGGTCAGCTCGACCTCGCCGGTATCCTCGTCCTCAAGCTTGTTGAGGCAGCATTTGCCGCAACCGTCGCACAGCGCCTCCCATTCGGTTTTGTTCAGCCGCGCCAGCGGCTTGCGCTCCCAGAAACGCGGGCGCAGCCCGTTGCGGTCGATCGGATCCTTCATAGGGCGGCCAGGATGTCGCGGGCGCGGCCGCAATCGGCGTCCATCTGCGCGATAAGGGCGTCGAGCCCGTCAAAGGTCATTTCGGGGCGCAGGTAGTCGACCAGCCCAACGCTCAGGGTGGCGCCATAAAGATCGCCGGAGAAGTCGAACAGGAAAGTTTCGATATTGGGGCGCTCGCCGTTGAACATCGGCCGTACCCCGACCGAAGCAGCACCGCGATAGCTGCCCTTGTGCGGTCCGTCCAGCACGTCGACCAGCACCGCATAGACGCCGAACCGGGGCGGATGCAGGCCGTCGATGGACATGTTTGCGGTGGGAAAGCCCAACTCGCGACCGCGCTGCTCGCCACCGATCACTTCGCCCTCGATCCGGTGCCAATGGCCCAGCATGGCAGCGGCGTCGCGCGGGCGGCCCTCGCTCAGGGCGGTGCGGATCGCGGTCGACGAAATCACGCGCTCGGTCTGTTCCAGGAGCGGCGCGACGGTGACGCCGAAGCCCATTTCCTGACCAAACCGGACCATGTCGGCGGCGTTGCCGCTGCGGGCCTTGCCGAAACAGAAATCGGCACCGATCACGACATGAGCCAGGCCCAGCCCGTCGCAGATGACGCTGCGCGCGAACTCTTCGGGTGTCAGCCCGGCCAGCGCGGCGTTGAAAGGCAACTCGTACAACCGTTCGACACCCAGTTTTTGCAGCCGATGCGCGCGTGCCGGGCCACGCATCAGGCGAAAGGGCGGACTGTCGGGGGCGAAATACTCGCGCGGATGTGGCTCGAAGGTCATCACGCCAAGCGGTACGTCGGGCGCGGCCTGCCGCGCCAGCTCGATCACCGAGCGATGCCCGATATGCACACCATCGAAATTGCCGATGGCGACACTGGCGCCCCGGTCGGCAGGTTCGACGAATTTGTAATCCCGAATGATCCGCATGGCAGCAGGCCTAGCGTCCCGCGACGGCGGGATCAAGCGCTGCTTGCCGGAACCGGTTCGGCAACGCATACTCCGGGACCGGCGGGGGTGTTTTCGACCCTCCCGACAGGAGTTACAATCGGATGCAAACACTGTTCCAACTGCCAGTTCTGGTTGCGGCGTTCGTGTTCGTTGCGGCAACGCTGGTGCTGGCATTCTCGGCCTATGGGCTGACCCGGGCGATACTGTGCCGCTCGGGTGAGGCAAAGTCCGACCTGGCCGGCCCGATCTTTACCCGTGTCGGGGCGTTGCATGCACTGATCCTGGCGCTGGTTTTCGCACAGGAACTGATCAATGTGCGCGACATCAGCACCGCCAGCGCGCGTGAGGCGGTTCTGGTGGGGGACGCGTTCTATGATCTCAAGCGCTATGATCCGGAGGAAACGCTGCCGATCCGCAAGGATCTGGCGGGTTATGTGCGTCTTGTCCTCGAGCAGGAATGGGACAGCCTTGCAGAGGCGGATATCCTCTCTCCCGAGGCCTGGGCGGCCTGGGAAAGGGCCTATGTCGGGGCCTTGGAACTGGAACCCGCGACGGATCGGCAGAACGTGCTGAAGGGTATCGTCGTCGACCACCTGCGCGAGGTGTCCGGTTTGCGGCGATTACGCGAGAACGCGGCGATCGCCAATGTACAGGACCTGTTCATGATGGCTGCGGTTGCCGGGCTGGTCCTGACATCTGCGGGCCTGTTCACCCATGCGCCGAACACGCACAACATCTTTCTGTTGTCGATCTTCGCGGCCTATACCGGCTTGATCGTGTTCTTTGTGGTCGCCTTTGCCAATCCCTATCACGCGCCGGGCATGGTGATGCCAACGGGATTTGAAAATCTGTTCATGGGAGAGCTGGCCGAGCTTGGCCGATGACGTGGCCGAGACGGACAAGTAAACACCGCAGCACCAGAGGTGCTGCGGTGTTGATCGACAGCAGTCGGGTTCAGTCGAACTTGCGCGAGGGGGCCAGCACCATCGCCTCGCCCACCAGCACCTTTTTGCCATCGACGGCGCAATGGCAGTCCAGCTTGACCCGGCGCTTGGCAAAGTCGATGTCGATCACCTTGACCTCGGCATAGACGGTGTCGCCGGGGCGCACGGGCGCGAGGAACTTCAGCGACTGGCCCATGTAGACCGTGCCATGTCCCGGCAATTGCTCACCGATCACCGCCGAGATCAGCCCGGCGGTCAGCATGCCATGGGCGATGCGCCCCTCAAAGATGGTGTCGCGGGCGTATTCGTCGTCCAGATGCACCGGATTGCGGTCGGTCGAGACCTGGGCGAACATCTCGATATCCTCGTCGGTGACCTGCTTGCGCAGGTACCGGGTCATGCCCATCTCGATATCTTCGATACAGATCGTTCCGCGCGGCAGATTGTCCAACATGTCACCCTCTCTATCCAGGTGGCGGAGCAACTTTGAACAAGCCTCCACCTGAGTTTGGCAACTTTATTACTTTGCAGGTGCAGAAAATCAAGTCCTTTCTGCTCAGCGCAGTTGTCCAATAGTATAGGTTGGGGTCCGGTTTTCCCTGTCCAGATAGGCTGTTAGCGCTTCGGGGTCGGGGCTGTGGCCAGTTTTGGTTTCCGATGCGGCCAGGCCGCCCGAGATGAAGAGGGAATCAATCCCTTCGCCCATCGCCCCGGCGACATCGGTCTGGATGCCATCACCGATGGCCAGGATCTCGCCATCGCCCACATCCTGGCCCAGCGCGGTCAGCCGACGGCGGGCCAGATCATAGATCGGCGGGTGCGGTTTGCCGAAATAGAGGCTCTCGCCCCCCATCTCGGTGTAAAGCCGCGCCAGCGCCCCGGCGCACCATTCGCGGATTTCGCCGCGGTCGACCACGATATCGGGATTGGCGCAAAGCAGCTTCATCCCCTTGGTCTTGGCATAGAGGAAATCGGGTCGGTTCACCTCGGGGTCGGCCATCGGATCGAAGGGGCCGCAACAGACGATGCCCTCGGCCTCTTGCAGGGGCACGCGGGTGATCTCGACCGGGTTGTCGAGCAGCTTGAGCGGCTCAAAGAACCCTGCATCGCGGTCCCATTCGCCCATGAAATAGACCTTTTGCCCAACCGCGCCCCGGAACATGGCGGACCGGGCACTGTCGCCGCTGGTGGCGATGGTGTCATAGGCGTCCTGAGGCACGCCAAACTGGGTCAGCTGCGTCGCCACGCCCGCGCGGGGTTTGGGCGAGTTGGTGACCAGCACCACGATGCCGCCCGCCGCGCGATAGGTCTGCAACGCGGCGACCGCCTCGGGATAGGCAGTCACCCCGTTATGGACACAGCCCCACAGATCGACGAACAGCGCGCGATATCGGTCGGAGATGTCGGAGAGGGCGTTGATGATCTGGGTCATGTCGAGGTCCGGCTTTGTAACTGTCGCAGGCCGTGTATGCCGCATGTGCCGGACGATGACCATGGGCAAGCGCTGAGCATCAGGTGCGAAAGCTTTCCAGCCGCCGCCCGGTGCGGCGCGTCATCACACGGCGGAGCGCGGTGGCATCGCCATACCCGACCCGATGCGCGACCTGTTCCAGGCTCAGCCCGCCCGCACGATATAGGCGGATCGCTTCGGTCACCCGCAGGGTCTGGGCAAACTCGCTCGGGGTCATGCCCGCGACTCGCGACAGGCGGCGGGCAAAGGTGCGCGCGCCCAGCCCGGCGGCCTCGGCCAGTTCGGCCAGCGGCACCTGCCGGGCGATATGGCGGCGCAGGTACAACTCGACCCGTTGCAGCGCCGGATCACCCGCCACCAGCGTCGCCACCGACAGATAGGGCATTTGGCTGGGGCGGCTGTCGGCCAGCAGAAAGCGGCGGCAATCCTCGGCCAGGGCATAGCCCGCCTGGGTCTCGATCAGATGCAGCATCAGGTCGATCTGGGCAAAGGAGGCCCCGGCCGTCACCAGCGTCCCATCGCTGCACAGCACCTCGCCCATCTCGACCCGGGTCTTGGGGAACCAGGCGTGCAACAGCGGCGCCAGCCACCAGGTGGTGGTGGCGCGGCGCCCGTCAAGCAGCCCCGCCGCCGCCAGGGCAAACACGCCGGAACAGGCGCTGGCGATGCGGGTGCCGGGCTGGGCGAGGGCGCGCAGCGCCGCGTTCAGCGCCGCAAAGGCAGGGCTGTCCATCGCAGCCCGCAACTCGTGAGCCGAGGCAAGCCCCAGCCCCGGCAGGACCACCAGATCCGGCGCCGGTGTATCCGGGCCGACCGCCTCGGGGCGCAGGGTGCGCCAGCGAAACGGCGCCGCCTCGCCGCGCAGCGCGGCCACGCGGTTGGCGCTGTCCAGCATGTCCTCGGCGATAGCCAGGCTCGACCGCTGGCAAGGGGTTGGATGCAGCAGAAGGACGTCCATGGCGAGTTGTCCATTTTGGCCTGAATAATGTCATTTGTGACACTAGCGACCCGTGAGCCCCGCGTCCATCCTGTGCCGTGACACCGAAACAAGGAGACCAGAATGACACTTACAGGCGGATGTTACTGCGGCGCGCTGCGCTACGAGGCCGAGGGCGAGCCGATGCTCAAGGCGCAATGCCACTGCCGGACCTGCCAGACCTATTCAGGCGGCGCGCCGAACCTGTTCATGGTGATGCCCGCCGCTGGCTTTCGCTATGTCAAGGGCACACCCAAGAGTTTTCGGCTGGAGGATCGCCCAGACCGCGTGACCCGCGATTTCTGTGCCACCTGCGGCACCGGGGTCGCCTCGCACCGGCCCGGACTGCCGGCGGTGATCCTGAAGATCGGCACATTGGATGATCCGGCCCTGTTCAAGGGGCCCAAAGCGGCGGTGTTTGCCGCCGAGAAACAGGCCTTTCACATCATCCCCGAGGGCGTACACGCCTTTGACGGGCTGCCACCGACCTGAACCGGGATGCTGCCCGGTGGTCGTGAAGCTGCCGGGCAACTCTGCCCAAGGGACTCGATTGCAGCATACCGGTTCATACGTCATGTTCGGGACATAAAACCCGACAGGCCCGGCCATTCATGCAGATACTCGAAAGTTCCATCATTGGCCTGAGATCGGCGCGCTATGTTCTCTCTTCTCCGGATCATCACCACACCATCACCTTGTTCCCGATGGTTCATGTGGGCGATGAGAGCTTTTACGAGACCGTCTATCACGATGCGCTCGCGCATGATTTCCTGTTGGCTGAGGGCGTCGATTCTCCTGTCGTCAAGCAGCTGACCAGAAGCTATCGCTGGATAGCGTTCGACCGGCTGGGCCTTGTTCTGCAACCCAGCATAAAGAGGAGATCGGGCCGGGCGCAGATCATCCATGCAGACCTGTCCGCGCGGGAATTCGAGGAAGCCTGGGCCAGGCTTCCGCTATGGCTGAGGCTTGTAGCGCCTGCCCTTTCGACCGGCATCGGACTACATCGCTTCCTGACATTGTCCCGCGACAGGCTTGTTGAAGACAGTGGGATGGACGAGCTGTCCAGCCGCGACGATCTGCTGGGCTGGTCCCCGGACCAAGAGGCGCTGATGCGGGTCATTCTGGATATTCGTGACGAAAGGCTCTGCTCTGTTCTGCTTGGGCTTCTCGAGGCGAAGCGGGATCAGGCCGGAACAATCGCGATCGTCTATGGCGCCCGACATATGCGCGCTGTGCTGCGTCTGTTGGTGCAACAAGGCTCTTTCCGTGTTCGCGAGGCCGATTGGATACCGGTCGTCTCGCTTTAGGCCGCAACGCAAAAGGCGCCCGCAAGGGGCGCCTTTTTAATCAGTCGGGACCGGATCAGACCTTGAGGTTCGGGATGATCTGCTTCTTGCGGCTCATGATGCCGGGCAGGACAACCGTGTCGCCCGAGACCGAGGCGCCAAAGCTCTTTTCGGCAACCGTCTTGACTAGATCGTTGGGCACCAGCAGCGTGGCTTCCTCGTTCAGGATGTCGATCACGAACAGCAGCACCTGGTCGGCGCCGTCTTCCTTGGCCACGTCGATCATCGAGGCCATCAGGCTGTCCTTGCGGTCCAGCAGAACCTTGGGCGCGGTGGTCTCCAGAACCGAGACCCGGAATTCCTTGCCGTCGACGTTGTATTCTTTCGAGTCCATCCGCAGCAGCTCGGCATCCGAGAAGGACGACACGTCCGACTTGGCCGCGAACATCTCGGCGGCATATGAGGGGATGTCGATACCCAGATCGGCGGCCAGCTTCTCGGCCACGGCGCGGTCGTGCTCGGTGGTGGTGGGCGAGCGGAACTCCAGCGTGTCGCTGAGGATACAGGTCAGCGCCGCGCCCTTGATTGCCTCGGGCATGCGGGCGGCATCGTCGCCCATCAGGTCGACCATGATGGTGGCGGTGCAGGCCAGCGGGCGCAGCGTGATGTCGATCGGGCCCTTGGTCTTCAGCCCGCCGATCAGCGCGTGATGGTCGATGATCTGGCGGATATCGGCGTCGTTGACGCTGGCCGGCAGTTCGGCGGGGTTGTTGGTGTCAACGATCACCACCGGGGCACCTGCGTCCACGTCCGAGATGATCTCGGGCTTGTCGAAGCCCCAGCGGCTCAGCATGAAGGCCGCTTCGGTGTTGGGTTCGCCCAGCAGCACCGGTTTGGCGGCCTGGCCCTTCACCTCGGTCAGATACCAGGCCCAGACGATGGGCGAGCCGGTGGAATCGGTGTCGGGGGATTTGTGGCCGAATACCTGAATGGTCATGTCTCTATCCTGCGCATGGTCGAATTTGCGCGCCTTATAGGGGCGCGGGCCGGGCTTGTCACGGGGCGCTGTGCGGCCTGCGACCCTTGGTCTATCCCCGTATCAGAACGCCACCCGGTTCAGGCTGTAACCCGCCTCGGCCAACAGGTTCAGCAGACCCTGTTGTCCATGCAGATGCGCGGCCCCCACCGCGATCACGGCGGTCTGGTCGCGGATGTCCAGAACATGACGCATCCAGTTGCGGTTGCGCCCCTCGACCAGTTCCAGCATGAAACTGTCCCAGAGCGGGGCGAATTCCTCGGGCGTCAAACCGCTGCGCGCCATCGCATCGCGTCGCGAGAACTCCATGAACTCGGCATGGCGCTCTTCGAAATAGATCGCGCTCAGTGTTGCCAGTTGGTCGGCATCGGCGCCCAGCATGGCCGAGAACATGTCCAGTTCGCGGGCCTGCTGTTCGATCGGGGTGGCGGTGAACAGCGCCAATAGCTCGGCACCGGTCTCCAGCGAGTGCTGCGGCAGGCCATGGCTGTCGGCCAGGGCCGCAAGCCGGCGATCCATGCCTTGCCGCGCTTCGGGGTCGCGCAGCAGGCAGGGCGGCAGCGAAAGAATCGAGCCCAGCACCCAGGGTTGCATCTTGGCCCCCATCCAGCCGGGCACATTCCGTTCGGCGAGGGCGCGGGAGATCCGGTTCCATCCCTCCTCGCTCATCAACTCGATCAGGGTGGGGCCTTCGGTGATCAGCGCCACCTTGGGGTTGCCCATCACCTCGCGCTCGAACGCGGCCAGATCGGAGCTGTTCAGTTCGAACCAGGCCGCATCGGCGCCTGCAATCACCGGTTTCAGCCTTTCGATGGCAGGCCCCATGCGCGGGTCGTTGACATGCAGGGTGCCGATCAGGTGCAGCACGGTATCGCCCCGGGTCGCGACCCAATGATTGCCCTCGGGATAGGGGATCGCGGCTGCGGCCTGCTCCATCTCGGCGCGGATCTCGCCCGGCAGATCGTCACGCAGATCGTGGCCATCGCAAGCGGCCTGCGCTGCCAATGGCATCAGGAGAAGCAGCAGCACAGAGAGAAAACGCATCCCAAGCCCCCGCAAAGGTCAGAAATCGGCCCGGCTAAGGCTGTAGCCCTGTCGTTTCAACAGGTTCAGAATACCGGTCTTGCCCGGCAGATGGGCAGCCCCCACCGCGACCACCAGAACCGGAACGTCCGCGCGCAGGATCACGGGCATCCAGGCCCGGTTGCGTCGGTCCAGGATATGGGCGTCGAACTGGCGCAGCAGACGCGCGACCTCGCTGCGCGACACCTTGAGGTCGCGGTAGAGTGTCCAGCTTTCGATCAGCATAGCCTCGGCCAGGCGCTGTTCGAAATAGGCATTGGCCATGGTGACGACCTGGTCGTCGTAGTTCAACTCGCTCTTGAGATCGAGCAGCAGCAGCTGGATCTGGTCGCGGATCGGGATCGCCGACAGTGCCCGCATTCCGTCGCCCACATTCTCGAGAGGACCGATCGGCACCTTGGCCCGGATCGCGGTCTTTTCGATGCGGTCATCCAGGCCCTGATATGCGAACAACCCGCGCCCGCCGCAGCCCGAAGTAGACAGGCTCATCGAGATGAACCAGGGCTGCATCCGCGCCAGCACCCGCTCGTCGACCCCATGCATGGCCATCTTGACGCTGAGCAGGCGCCAGTCCTCGGCGCGCATCATCTCGTTCAGGCCGGGACCCTTGGGAATGGTGAGAAGACCCGGCGTGCTGCGCAACACGCTGTCAAGCGTGGCCAGCTTTTGCTGTGTCACCTCAAGCAACACAGCATCAGCCGACCGGATTACTGGTGTCAGGCTGCGCATCGCCGCCCGCATCCGGCTGTCCCCTGTGTGCTGAGTGCCGATGACATGGATGCGGCGGTTGCCTTTGGTTGCGACCCAATGATTGCCGTAGGCAAAGGGAACCTGCTTGATCTCGCGCGCCAGCCGTGCCTCTGCCTCGGGCGTCAGCCTGTCGCGCATGTCAGTGCCGGTGCAGCGGGCTGCTGCCCCACCTGCGGCCAACAGGCAGAGGCAGATCAAAAACACGCGAAACATGACAATGCTCCTGCAATTTCCGGCTGTCTCCACAGCTAGGCCGCCCGGGTCGGGGGGACAACCCCGGGGCAGGGGGGCGATTGTATTGCCGCTGCGATGTGCCTAGCGTGCAACCATGCAACGCGAACAAGATCTCTATCCTCCGCTCAAGGCGGTGTTCGAGCGGCAGGGATATGTCGTCAAGGGCGAGGTGGGCGCGGCCGACCTGGTCGCGCGCCGGGGGGACGAACCGCCGGTTATTGTCGAGATGAAGCTGCGGTTCTCGCTGTCGCTGTTTCATCAGGCTGTCTCACGGCTCGCGCTCAGCGACAGTGTCTATGTCGCCGTGCCGCGCCCGACCGGGCGCACGGCCCGGCGGGCATTGCGGGACAATCTGGCGCTGTGCCGGCGGCTGGGTCTTGGCCTGATCACCCTGCGTGCAGATGGCCGGGTCGAGGTGCATTGCGATCCCGGTCCCTATCGCCCGCGCAAGTCGAAGGCGCGCGAGGGACGGCTGCTGCGCGAGTTCGAAAGGCTGGAGGGAGACCCGAACGCGGGCGGCGCCACCCGCCACGGCATTGTCACCGCCTATCGCCAGGACGCGCTGCGTTGCGCGGCATGGCTGGCGGAACAGGGCGCGTCACGCGGCGCCGATGTGGCGCGCGCAACCGGTGTTTCCGCCGCGACGCGGCTGATGCGGGACAATCACTATGGCTGGTTCGCGCGGCTCGAAAAGGGGGTCTATGCCCTGACCGAGGCCGGCCGCGCCGGGCTGGTCCACTGGGCCTATAGCTGGGATCAGGAGAACGCGGCGGGCATGTCCGAGGCAAAGACCGGCTCGGGATAACCCACCCGCGCCAGATAAAGGCCCTGCGGCGGGCAGACCGGCCCACAGGCGGCGCGATCGCGCGCCTCCAGCGCGCGGCGCACATCCTCGGGCGCCCAGGCCCCGGCGCCCACGCGCTCCAGCGTGCCCACGAAACTGCGCACCTGGTTGTGCAGGAACGAGCGCGCGCGCACGTGGAACCGGATCTCGGGGCCGGAGAAACTCTCCACCTCCTCGACACGCAATTCGTCCAGCGTCTTGACCGGGCTGGCGGCCTGGCAGATCGACGAGCGGAAGGTGGTGAAATCGTGCCGCCCCAGCAACAGGTCGGCGGCGGCCTGCATGGCGCGCGCGTCCAGCCGGTGCCCGATCTGCCAGACCAGCCCGGCATCATGGGTCGCCGGCGCCCGCCGCATCAGCAGGCGGAACAGATATTGCCGCTCGGTGGCCGAGAAACGGGCATGCCAGTCTTCGGCGACCCGCGCGGCGGCGGTGATCGCCACCGGCTGGGGTTTCAGGTGCCAGTTCAGCGCCTCGGACAGGCGAAAGGGATCCCAGTCGCGGGTCAGGTCACAATGGGCCACCTGGCCCAACCCGTGCACGCCGGCATCGGTGCGCCCGGCGGCAGCGATGGTATGGGGGCCGGGTTCGAGCCGCGCCAGTGCCGCCTCGATGGCGCCCTGCACCGAGGGCAGGTCCTTTTGCCGCTGCCAGCCGGCAAACGGGGTGCCCAGATATTCGACTTTCAATGCATAGCGTGGCATGGCCGCGCTGGTACCCCGCGCCCGCCGTCCTGTCCAGTGGGGGCGCTGCCCCTGTCGCCGCAAGCGGCGACTCTCCCGGAGTATTTCGGGCGGAATGAAGCAAGGGGTATTTGGGCTTCTTTCTGGTCGGAAATACTCCGGAGCGCGAGGCGGAGCCTCGCAAAAAACATCGCGACCCTAGGCTCAGGACCCATCAATCCTGCACCACTGGTTTGACAGATTTGCTGTCTGACGACGTACAATGCTGCAGGAATAGTGGTTCTATTTCAAGGCATTGAAAGGAGGTCAGGCGGCAAATCCGCCAAATCCGAAGGACGCCAAATCCACTTCATCTCAGCGGCTTGGCGCGCTTGGGAATAGTGCCACTATGCCCGACGCGCGCCAAACCCCTGATATTTCGCGGATTTGGCGCCAGTGGCGCAGGATTAATGGTTTCTGAGCCTAGCAACCGGGCGGCGCGCTCTTTATCTTGGCGGGGAAACAGGCAGGGGCAGAACTTGGTCATCACCTCCTTCGCAGACCGCGTGATGCGCGGCGTCGAGACCGTTTCGGATACGCTGAGCGAGGCGCTGTTCGAGCCGGTGATCCGGCTGGGCGTGACCGGACTTGCGCGCTCGGGCAAGACCGTGTTCATCACCTCGCTGGTCGCCAATCTGCTCGACCGGGGCCGCATGCCGGGCCTTGTCGCGGCGCAGGAGGGACGGATCGAGGCCGCGTTCCTGCAACCTCAGCCCGACGATACCGTGCCGCGTTTCGACTACGAGGCGCATCTGGCGGCCTTGACCGGCCCCGCGCCGCACTGGCCCGACAGCACCCGCGCGGTGAGCGAGCTGCGCTTGTCGCTCAGGGTGCGGCCCGGAGGTTTGCTGGGCGGCTTGCAGGGGCCGCGAACCGTGCATCTGGATATCGTCGACTATCCCGGCGAATGGCTGCTCGACCTGGGTCTGATGGACAAGAGCTATGAAGACTGGTCGACCGACGTGCTGGCGCGGATCGGGAGCCGGTCCCAGGCAAAGGCCTATCTGGCGGCGCTGGGTCCCGTGGACCCGACCGCGCGCCATGACGAGCCCCTGGCGCAGGAGCTCGCACGGAGCTTTACTGCCTATCTGGAGGCGGCACGCGGCGCGGGGTTTTCCGACTGCACGCCGGGGCGCTTCCTGTTGCCGGGCGATCTGGCCGGCTCGCCGGTGCTGACCTTTGCGCCGTTGCCGGTGACGGGCGCCGCGCCGCGCCGGTCGCTGCACCGGGAAATGGCGCGCCGGTTCGAGGCCTACAAGGCGCAGGTGGTGCGCCCGTTCTTTCGCGATCATTTCGCTCGTATCGACCGGCAGGTGGTGCTGGTCGATGCGCTGGGCGCCATTCACAAGGGTCCGCAGGCGGTCGAGGACATGCGCCTTGCGATGGCCGATATCCTGGGTGCCTTCCGGCCTGGCCGCAATGCCTGGCTGAACCGGCTGCTGCTGGGGCGCCGGGTCGACCGGATCCTGTTTGCCGCCACCAAGGCGGATCACCTGCACCACAGGCAGCACCCGCAGCTGACCGCGATCATCGAGGCGCTGACCCGCGAGGCGCGCGATCGGGCGCAGTTCGCCGGAGCCGAGACCGCCGCACTGGCGCTTGCTTCTTTGCGCGTCACCACCGAGGAGATGCGCGCGCATGACGGGCGCGACTTGCCTTGCGTGCGGGGCACCCTGCTGGAGGATGGAAGGCAGGCCGCTTTCTATCCCGGTGCCTTGCCCGAGGATCCGGGCCAGTTGCTGACCCCGGCCCGTACCGGGGCCGAGGCTTGGTTGGGCGCGGGGTTTCAGGCAATGAGCTTTGCCCCCGCGCCGCTGCAACTGAAACCGGGCGACGGGCCGCCGCATATCCGGCTGGACCGGGCGGCGCAGTTCCTGTTCGGGGACCGGCTATGAACGCGGTGCTGCGCCCGGCCCGGCCCGGCGATGCTGAGGCTGCGGGCGAGATCCTCTATCGGTTCGCGCAGGACACGCCCTGGATGCCCAAGCTCTATGAGAGGGCCGAGACGGTGGGTTTCTGCGGTATCATGATCGCGCGCGGCTGGGTTACGGTTGTGGTTCTCGGCGGGCAGGTCGCCGGGTTCATCGCCCGTGACGGGCAGGAGATCTGTTCGCTCTACCTTGCAAAAGCGGCGCAGGGACAGGGGCTGGGCGCGGCCCTGTTGGGTGATGCTATGGGGCAAAGCGACCGGCTGGAACTCTGGACCTTTCAGCACAACACCGGGGCGCAGCGTTTCTATGCGCGGCACGGCTTTGTCGAGGCCGCCCGTACCGATGGCGCGGGCAACGAAGAGCGCCTGCCCGATATCCGTTATGAATGGAGGCGGTCATGACCCAGGGTCCGGTCCTGTTCGACCTGAAGGACGAGAAAACGCCGCCGCCCCCGGTGGCCGAGGCGCTGCCGGTGCCCGACACGGATCGCCCGCAGGGCGCGGCCATGTTGGCCGCCGCGCGCGTGGCGGCGCGGCGTCCTTCGCGGCTGGCGCGTTGGTTCTGGGGTCTGGCCGCTGCGCTTC
This sequence comes from Ruegeria sp. BHSC223, assembly GCF_059613025.1. Taxonomy (NCBI): domain Bacteria; kingdom Pseudomonadati; phylum Pseudomonadota; class Alphaproteobacteria; order Rhodobacterales; family Roseobacteraceae; genus Ruegeria; species Ruegeria sp. BHSC223. Next base: position 33,765 of record NZ_JBXWRR010000016.1, on the reverse strand, counting down.
TGGGGGCGGTGATCTCGGTCGCGGCCTGGGATTTCGTTACCGGGCTGATGGACCGTGTCCCGGTTCTGGGTTGGGCGATGACCGCGCTGCTGGCGGGTTTTGTGCTGGTGGCGTTGCTGATCGCGCTGCGGGAGCTGGCGGCGATCGGACGGCTGGGCCGGGTCGACGGGCTGCGCCGCGCCGCCGATGCGGCGCTGGCCGAGAACGATCTGGCGCAGGCGCGCGCGGTCTGTCAGCGGCTGGATCGGTTCTATCGCGGGCGTGAAGAGACCCGTTGGGGCCGCGAACGGTTGGCCGAACGCGCGGAGGAGCAGTTCGAGGCGCGTGACCTGCTGGCGCTGGCCGAGGACAGCCTGCTGGCCCCGCTGGACGCCGAGGCGCAACGCGAGGTCGAGGTGGCGGCGCGCCGGGTGGCCACCGTCACCGCACTGGTGCCGCTGGCGCTGGCCGATGTGGTTGCCGCGCTGGCCTCTTCGCTCAGGATGATCCGGCGGGTGGCCGAGATTTATGGAGGTCGGTCCGGCGTGCTGGGCAGCTGGCGACTGACCCGCGCTGTGATGGCGCATCTGGTGGCAACCGGTGCGGTTGCGGTTGGCGATGACCTGTTGGAACCGGTGCTGGGCGGTTCGGTCCTGAGTAAACTGTCGCGCCGGTTCGGCGAGGGTCTGGTGAACGGAGCGCTCACCGCGCGGGTGGGCGTCGCGGCGATGGAGGTTTGCCGACCCCTGCCGTTTTCGGCGCGGCGCCGGCCTTCGGTCCGGGGCGTGGTGCGCCGCGCCCTGACGGGAATTGTCAGCAAGGCCAATGGCTGACTTCAGGTGGTAAGGGGGCGCTGCCCCCGCCTACAAAATTCGTCGAATTTTGTAGGCCCCCCCGGAGTATTTGGTGCGAAATGAAAAGATGCTCAGAGGAGCGAGGGCACGTCGTCCGGTTTCTGGCGCATCGAGGTCAGGCCCATTTTCAGCCCGTGGCCGATCCGGTCGGCCAGCGCCCCCCAGCGGGTGGCGGTGTCGGCGGCAAGCTCTTGGGTCAGAACCTCGTGAAAGAGTGAAAGCCAGAGCGGGAAATGATCGGGCCGGATATCGGGGCGCGCGACATGCACCCGCATCGGGTTGCCGTCATAGCAGCGCTCTTTCAGGATGGCATTGCGCCAGAAGGCGGCGATGCGCGTCTCGTGCGCGGGCCAGTCGCGCACATGGGCGGCGAAGACCGGGCCCAGTTCGCCATGAGCGCGGATACGGGCATAGAAGACCCTCACGACGCGGTCGATCTGGGGGGCGGTGATCTGGAACAGGGGCAGGGGGCTGGGCATTGGCGTCTCTTTTCTGACTGTTAACGTCGGATATAGAGTTCCAATCCGCAAACGCCATACTGTAACAGGCGGGGGCTTGATCTGGGACAAGGACAGCCCACCGGGCAACCGGGAAGGCTGCCGGAATGAAAGAACATGGACATAGCCCCAACGAAGTCTCGCAGCGGATTGGAGCGCCACCCGGGCGCGGCGTGTTGCGCGACGTTGTGTATGGCGGCATCGACGGGTCGGTGACCACCTTCGCCATCGTGGCGGGCGTGGCGGGGGCGGGCCTTTCGCCCTTTGTCATCGTGGCGCTGGGGCTGGCCAATGTTCTGGCCGACGGGTTTTCCATGGCGGCGGGCAACTACTCGGGCACAAAGGCCGATCTGGACAACGTCCGGCGCCTGCGCGTGGTCGAGGAGCGCCATATCGCCCGCTACCCCGAGGGCGAACGGCTGGAGGTGCGCGAGATCCTGGCGCAGAAGGGGCTGTCGGGCGAGGTTCTGGAACAGGCCACAGATGCCATCACCGCCGATCGTGACAACTGGGTCGCGCTGATGATCGACGGTGAATACGGCCTTGGCAGTGTCGATCCCCACCCGATGCGGGCGGCGCTGGCAACATTCGCGGCCTTTCTGCTGGCGGGCATGATCCCGCTTTTGCCGTTCCTGTTCGGGGTGGACGGCGCGTTCACCGTTTCAGCCTGGATGACTGCTGCGGTATTCTTTGCCATCGGCGCGTTGAAAAGCCGCTGGTCGCTGGCACCCTGGTGGCGGTCGGGGCTCGAGACGCTGGCCATAGGCGGGGCCGCGGCGGCCATCGCCTATGGGGTGGGAACGCTGTTTCACGCCTGAAACTCGGGTCAGGCGCGTTATTGCAGTTCGATCTTCAGCGGATAGCCATAGACATCCTGCGACTTGTCACGCTGGCTGGACTGGCTGGCGGTGACAGCGGCGCCGATCAGACCTGCGCCAAAAAGGACATGTGCTGCGGCCGCTGCCGAATAGGCCTGCTGCGTCAGGTTCACGGGCTTGACCGTATCGTCGAATTCAAACTGCTCCGAGGTGCAGCGCACCCGCATCGGCGGTGTCTTGGTGCCATAAGAGGGCAGATTGACCTCGCCCGGAATTTTCACCTCGGCGGTGAAATGGCTGCTGGAAAGCTGGCAGGTCTTGGGCTGAAAGGCTGGCGGAACAGCAGAATAAGACCGGCTGTCGGGAAAGGTGATCCGCACCGGGGTGATCTTTTCCGGGGCGATCGCCTTGCCGGCAGCGCTCAGTTGCACGCTGTTGGACAGTGCCAGTGCGGCTTGCGCACCGGGAGAGGCCGGTTCGGTACAGCCTGCAAGCGTGCTTGTCAGTGCAAGGGCGAAAAGGGGCAGGAGGGGTTTGTTCATTTTGGTCTTTGTCGTGGATTGCTGTTCGCCCTTGGAATGCGCAACCGGGCACACGTTTGCAAACCCATTTGACGCCAATGCGCGTAAGGCAACCCGGCTGTGTCATAACGGCGCTTTCCCCCCGCGCGCGAATTGCCTATAAGGCGCCCATGACCCACCGTGCGGCCATCATTATTCGAATTACCTCCCCGGCGCTCTGACCAGATCGAGACGCCGGGCAAAGGTGCTTGAGCCATCGCACCGAACCGAATATCCCCCAACCGACATGATTGCCAGAGGACGCCCGAGATGTGCGCCGACACGACCGCTGAAACGCCCGAATACAAAGACACGCTGAACCTGCCGAAAACCGATTTCCCGATGCGCGCCGGACTGCCCGCGCGCGAGCCGCAATGGCTGGAGCGCTGGGAGAAGATCGGCGTCTATGACCGCCTGCGCGAAAAAACGGGCCGCGCGCCCTTCACCCTGCATGACGGCCCCCCTTACGCCAACGGCCACCTGCATATCGGCCACGCGCTGAACAAGACGATCAAGGACATGATCGTGCGCAGCCACCAGATGATGGGGTTCGACGCGCGCTATGTGCCCGGCTGGGACTGTCACGGCCTGCCGATCGAATGGAAGATCGAGGAACAGTACCGCAAGAAGGGCAAGAGCAAGGATGACGTCAACGTTGTCGAGTTCCGCCAGGAATGCCGCCGCTTTGCCGAGGGCTGGATCGACATCCAGCGCGAGGAGTTCAAGCGCCTGGGCATCACCGGCAACTGGGCCGATCCTTATGTCACCATGGACTATCACGCCGAGGCGGTGATCGCCGACGAGTTCATGAAGTTCCTGATGAACGGCACTTTGTATCAGGGCTCCAAACCCGTGATGTGGTCGCCCATCGAACAGACGGCGCTGGCCGAGGCCGAGGTCGAGTATCACGACAAGGAAAGCTTCACCATCTGGGTGAAATTCCGGGTGGTGAACAGTGGCGATCTGGACGGCGCGCAGGTGGTGATCTGGACCACCACGCCCTGGACCATCCCGTCGAACAAGGCGGTGGTGTTTGGCAAGGATATTGCCTACGGCCTCTACGAGGTCACCGGCACCCCGGACGAGTGCTGGGCGTCGGTGGGTGACAGGTACATCCTTGCCGACAAGCTGGCCGATGACGTGATGCGCCGCGCCCGTCTGGACCCGGACATGTATCGCCGCGTGGGCGACGTGGACCCGTCGCAGATTTGCGGCCTGACACACCCGCTGCACGGCGCCGAGGGCTCGGGTGGCGAATGGGACGACATCCGCGATTTCCGCGCCGCCGAGTTCGTGACCGATACCGAGGGCACCGGCTTTGTCCATTGTGCCCCCTCCCACGGGATGGAGGAATTCGAACTTTACCGCGATCTGGGGATGCTCGAGCAGGTCATCACCTATAACGTGATGGACGATGGCTCGTTCCGGGCCGACCTGCCGTTTTTCGGCGGCAAGTACATCCTGTCCCGCAAGGGCGGCGAGGGTGATGCCAACAAGACGGTGATCGACAAGCTGGTCGAGGTCGGCGGGCTGCTCGCACGTGGCAAGATCAAGCACAGCTATCCGCATAGCTGGCGGTCCAAGGCGCCGATCATCTATCGTAACACGCCGCAATGGTTCGCCAGCGTCGACCGGCCCGTCAATGACGGGCAGGATACCTATGGCAAGACCATCCGCGAACGCGCGCTGACCTCGATCGACCAGCTGGTGAAGTTCACCCCGCAAACCGGGCGCAACCGGCTCTATTCGATGATCGAGGCGCGGCCCGACTGGGTGCTGTCGCGCCAGCGTGCCTGGGGCGTGCCGCTGACCTGTTTCACCCGCAAGGGCGCGCTGCCGACCGACCCGGACTTCCTGCTGCGCGATCCGGCCGTCAACGCCCGCATCTTTGCCGCGTTCGAGGCCGAGGGCGCTGATTGCTGGTATGCGGAAGGGGCCAAGGAGCGCTTCCTCGGCAATGACTACAAGGCCGACGAATGGGATCAGGTGTTCGACGTGCTCGACGTCTGGTTCGACAGCGGCTCGACCCATGCCTTTGTGCTGCGCGACCGCGAAGACGGCACCGCGGACGGCATCGCCGATGTCTATATGGAGGGCACCGACCAGCATCGCGGCTGGTTCCACTCCTCGCTGTTGCAGGCCTGCGGCACGCTGGGCCGCGCGCCATATCGCAACGTGGTCACCCATGGCTTCACCCTCGACGAGAAGGGCATGAAGATGTCCAAGTCGCTGGGCAACACCATCGTGCCCGACGAGGTGGTCAAGCAATACGGCGCCGATATCCTGCGGCTCTGGGTGGCGCAGACCGACTATACTGCCGACCAGCGCATCGGGCCCGAGATCCTGAAAGGCGTGGCCGACAGCTATCGCCGGCTGCGCAACACGATGCGTTTCATGCTGGGCTCGCTCTCGGATTTCACCGAGGCCGACCGGATCGAGGATGCCGCCGAGATGCCGCCGCTGGAACGCTGGGTGCTGAGCCGCATGGCGGAACTGGATGAGCAGGTGCGCAAGGGCTATGCCGCCTTCGACTTCCAGGGCGTCTATAGCGCGGTGTTCAACTTTGCCACCGTGGACCTTTCGGCCTTCTACTTCGATATCCGCAAGGACGTGCTTTATTGCGACGGCGACACGACGCGGCGCCGGGCGGCGCGCACCGTGCTCGACCTGCTGTTCCACCGCCTGACCACGTGGCTGGCACCGGTGCTGGTGTTCACCATGGAAGAGGTCTGGCTGGAGCGTTATCCGGGCGAGGACAGCTCGGTCCACCTGGTCGATTTCCCTGATACACCCGCCAGCTGGCGCGACGCCGAGTTGGAGGCGCGCGTTGCCCGCATCCGCCGGGTGCGCCGGGTGGTGACCTCGGCGCTGGAAATCCAGCGTCGCGACAAGGTGATCGGGTCGAGCCTTGAGGCGGCGCCGGTGGTGCATGTCGAAGACGCGGGCCTGCGCGAATTGCTTGCCGGCATCGACATGGACGATCTCTGCATCACCTCGGGCCTGACGGTGACCGGTGATCCGGCACCCTCTGAGGCCTTCCGCCTGCCCGAGGTCGAAGGAGTCGGCGTGGTGTTCGAAACCGCCGAGGGCGAGAAATGCCAGCGCTGCTGGAAGATCCTGCCCGATGTCGGTCGCCATGCCCATGCGGGCGTCTGCGGCCGCTGCGACGCGGCGCTGGGCTGAGGGGATCGCTGCCGGGCGGCAGCGACCGGGCGAGGGGCGCTGCCCCTCGCGCTCCCCGGAGTATTTGTAGCGAAATGAAGTTGGAACAGGGCGCGACATCTTGTGCATGATCCGCTGCGGCGCCATGGTCGGGGCATGCCGAGCCTGACCGTTGATACGCCGACCGGCACCTTTGTCCTGACCGAGGAGGATGGTGCGATCATCCGCGCCACCTGGGGACTTGGCGGATCGGACCACACGCCTCTGCTGGAACGGGCGGCGGCGCAGGTCAGGGCCTATTTCAGGGGCGAGCTGGAACAGTTCGAACTGCCCTTGAAGGTGCGCGGGTCGGCCTTGCAACGCGCCGTCTGCGATGCGATCGCCGCGATCCCTTATGGCTATACCCGCACCTATGGCGAGATCGCGCGCGATCTCGGCTCCTCGGCCCAGGCAGTGGGCCAGTGCTGTGGCGGCAATCCGATCCCGGTGATCATCCCCTGTCACCGGGTGATGGGCGCCCGTGGCCTGACCGGGTTTTCCGGAGAGGGTGGCGTGGAGACCAAGGTGGCTCTTTTGCGACTGGAAGGGGCTGCGGGCTTGCTCATCTGACCCAGATCAAGGCAAGCTGGGCGTCAACCCATTCAGATATCGTCTGGAACATGGACAGGAGACGCAGATGACCGACCGTGCCGCTCAGAAACAGGCCGTGCATGACAAGCTGATGTCGCTGGAGGCGGCCGAACTGGCCGCGGCCAAGGCGCATTACGAAGCCTTCCTGAAGGAGGCGCAACTGGGCGACCGTGAGGTGCATGACAAGGACGATCTGGTCGCCGCGCGCGAGAACCGCGATCTGGCCGCCGCCTTTGATGCCCCGGTTCAGGCGCATCACGCCAAGATCGATGTCATCGAGAATACCGATTTCGCGCTGACCGAAACGGTTGGGCCGGGCGCGGTGGTGTCCTTTGGTGGGCGCAACTTCGTGGTCTGTGTCTCGACCACCCGGTTCGACGTGGATGGCAAAACCTATATGGGCATCTCGACGCAAAGTCCGATCTATCTGGCGATGAAGGACCTGCGAGCGGGAGAGAGCTTTGCCCATAACGGCCAGGACTTCGAGATCGAAGATATCATGTGAGCGGCTTGCGTGGCCGACCGGTGCGATGTGGCTATGCGGCCGAGGCCGAAGCGCTGATTGCCGCTTTCGAGGCGCTGGACAGTGCAGATGTGCTGGCTCCGGTCATTGATGATCTGCCTGAAAACCCCGGTCTTTGTCTGGATCTCGGGGCCGGCAGTGGGCGGGATGCGGCTTGGCTGGCAGCGCGCGGACATCGGGTCTGGGCGGTAGAGCCGGTGGCCGCCTTTCGCGCCGCGGGGCGGCAGCGTCATCGCGGCCACCCGATCACCTGGGTCGATGACCGATTGCCCAACCTGACCCGGCTTCGCGGGGTGGGACTGCGCTTTGACCTGATCCTGACGATCGGGGTGTTTCATCACCTGTCGCCGCAAGCGCAGCAAGAGGGGTTGACCACCGCTTTGGCACGGTTGTCGCCGCGGGGCCGGATGATCCTGTCATTGCGCCATGGGCCAGCCCCGGCAGCGCGACCGGGTCATCCGGTCGATACCGACGCATTGGTCGCGAGCGCCACTGCGCAGGGGATGCGGATCCGGCGCCTGATCCGGGGAGCGCCCTCGATTCAGCCCGGCAACCGGGCGGTTAGGGTCAGAAGGGACTGGCTATGTCTTTCTCGGGAATGACCATCTGGGCGATCCCCGCGAAAATCAGGTAGAGGCTGGTCACCACCAGGCCCCAATGCGCCCAGCTCTCGGGGTGAAACCCGACCCAGGCGGCCCAGCCCGCGAAGAAGGTCCAGGCCAGCGCCATCGGCAGGGTTACCGCGCGCCAGCGTTGCGTTCTGACCGGATGAACGAATTTGAGCGGCAGGAACATCGACACCGCCAGCACGGTGACCAGCACCAGGCTGACCCAGAAATTTGGCTCGAGCGCGAATATCACCAGCACCACCATGTTCCAGCAACCCGGAAAGCCCGAGAACGAATTGTCCTTGGTCTTCATCCTTGTGTCGGCGAAATACATGGCGCTGGCAAAGGTGATGATGATGATCGCAAACCAGCCGGTCCAGCCATCCATCAACCCCGATTTGAACAGGGCGAATGCGGGGATGAACACATAGGTCAGATAGTCGATGATCAGGTCCAGCAGCACCCCGTCGAATTCGGGGGCATAGGTCTTGACGTGGTAGCGGCGCGCCATCGGCCCGTCGAGCCCGTCGACAAAGAAGGCCACAACCAGCCACAGGAACATCAGGTCCCATTTGGCATCTACCGCCGCCAGCATCGCCAGCATGGCAAAGACAGCGCCGGTGGCGGTAAAGAGATGGACGAAGAGAGCGCGGAACTGAGGTGTCATCCGCCCCTCATGACGGAAAAATGACAGGGTTGCAATTCGTCTGCTGCAATCGGTTCCGGGGCGCGGGCGTCAGGCCTTGGGGTGGCTGCGGTTGTAGACTTCCATCAGGTGGGCGGTGTCGACGGCGGTATAGGCCTGTGTGGTCGACAAAGAGGCATGGCCCAGCAGTTCCTGTATCGCGCGCAGGTCGCCGCCGGCTTCGAGCAGGTGGGTGGCAAAGCTGTGGCGCATCGCATGTGGGGTGGCGGTGGCGGGCAGGCCCAATTGCATCCGTGCCCTGGCCATCACCGCCTGAATGCTGCGGGCGTTGAGTGGACCACCCCGGGCACCGCGAAACAGCGGTGCGTCAGGCTCCAGCGGCCAGGGGCAGAGCCGCAGATAGGCATTGACCGCCGTGCGGGTGGCGGGGATCACCGGCACCAGGCGTTCCTTGCCGCCCTTGCCGCGAATGCGCAGCGTGGCGGGCAGCGGCGCCGCGCGCCCGGTCAGCGACAGCGCCTCGGAGATGCGCAGCCCGCAGCCATAAAGCAGGGTCACCACCGCCATGTCGCGGGCGGCGATCCAGGGTTTGGTCGATTGCAGCTCGACCGTGTCGATCATCGCGCGTGCCGCATCCTCGGCCAGTGGGCGGGGCAGTTTCCTCTGGAACTTGGGCGCCCGGGTCGACAGCACGGCTGTCGGCTCGAACCCCTCGCGTTCGGCCAGCCAGCGATAGAAGTTCTTGACCGCCGAAAGCTTGCGCGCCAGCGAGCGGGGTCCGATCCCGTCGGCGCGCATCTGGGCCATCCAGGCCCGCATGTCGGGAACCCCGATACGGGCCAGCGGTGCCAGCCCTTGCGTCGCACCAAAATGCACGGTCATGAAGGACATGAACTCGACCACATCGGTGCGATAGGCGGTGATGGTGTTGTCCGCCCGACCGGCCAGTGCCCGCTGCGTGTCCAGCCAATGCTGCAATGCATCGCGGCAGGCCGGCGAGATCAGGCTCACGACAGCCAGCGGCGCATCGTGCGTTCGAACACGCCGGCAAAGAAAGAAAGCAGGTCGGTACCCAATTGCGGGGTGAACTGATGCGGGTCCTCGGCTCCCATTGCCAGCATGCCGGGCAGGCGACCGGGGCCCAAGTCGAGTTTCAGGCAAGCCTCGGACCGGATCCAGTCGGCGCGGCGGCCATAGACCTGCGGGGTGGCCTGTTGAAGTTGGCGCAGCGTGACCTGACGCGCCACCGCGTTGCGCCCGGCGGTCAGGTAACTGTCGACAAATCCGGGCTGTGCTACGGTCAGAACATCGTCGAGCCGTTCCAGCGAGGCACCGCGCTCGGCCTGGCTGCTTTCCAGCACCAGCCGGATCGCATCGACGCGCAAAACCTCGGCCACTTCGGTGCCGAGATCGCGCAGGAAGGTTTCGAAATCCACCGGGTCGAGCAGCCGCAGGACCGCACGCTGCACCTGATTGGTGCCGGCAAGGTTCTCATAAGCGGCCGCGATGACCGAGCGATGGGTGTCCTCGAGCCGGTCCAGCCGGGCCTCGAGCCGCTCCATCGCGATGCCACGCAGATCGACGACATTGCCGCCCATCGCCCGCTCGTTCGCGGCGACAAGCGCATGCATGATGTCCTTGTCATCCAATACCACCTGCGGTTTGGCGATGATCGCCTCGCGCAAGGTTTCGTCCAGCTTCGGGCTGCTGCTCATTCACGCCTCGTTTTATGTTGCGACGTTTTATAACACGGGAATGCGATTTTTCTGCCGAAAAATCAACACTCGGGCGGAATTCTACCACCGGATGTGCTGCGACACGGTTTGGGCAAGAACGCTGCCGGTGCGGGGCGCCCAAGAAAATTCGTCGAATTTTCTTGGGCTTTTCCCCGGTTGTTCGCGGTGCGTGAGCGCGCCGCGAGGGCGATGCCTCAGAGGATCTTGATCCCGGCGGCCTTGATATCGGACAGGAACGCATCGAGCCCCTTGTCGGTCAGCGGGTGGTTCACCATCGCCTTGATCACCGCAGGCGGGGCGGTGATCACGTCGGCGCCGATCCGCGCGCTGTCGAGGATATGGTTCACAGAGCGGATCGAGGCCGCCAGGATCTGCGTTTCGAACCCGTAGTTGTCATAGATGGTGCGGATGTCCTGGATCAGGTCCATGCCATCCAGGTTGATATCGTCGAGCCGACCGATGAAGGGCGAGATGAAGGTCGCGCCCGCCTTGGCCGCCAGAAGCGCCTGGTTGGCCGAGAAGCACAGCGTCACGTTCACCATGTGACCATCGTCCGACAGCACCTTGCAGGCCTTCAGCCCGTCCCAGGTCAGCGGCACCTTGACCGCGATATTGCCGGCGATCTCGACCAGCTTGCGGCCTTCGGCGATCATGGTCTCGGCATCGGTGGCGGTCACCTCGGCGGACACTGGCCCGTCGACCATGGCGCAGATCTCACGGGTGACCTCGATGATGTCGCGGCCCGATTTCTTGATCAGCGAGGGGTTGGTGGTGACGCCGTCCACCATGCCCAGGTCGTTCAACTCGGCGATGGCGTCGATCTCGGCGGTATCAACGAAGAATTTCATGGGGCAGTCCTTTGATGGGTTGGCCTCGGTCTGGCTTGCCTTTACCTCATGAGACAGGCGGCGCAAACCCCGAATGCCGGGCTGTGCCGGCACATGAGGTTTGACGGGAGCCATCAGCTTGGACACGGGCGGCTTGGACAGCGGCGGGTTTTTCGAAGAGGGGGCGCTTGTCTCGGTCCTGACCACGCAGCCGCTCGACCGGACGCTCGACTACAAGGCGCCCGAAGGGGGCTGCTTTTCAGGTGCCTTTGTCGAGGTGCCGTTGGGCCCGCGCAAGGTGCTGGGCGTGGTCTGGGGACCGGGGAGGGGTGACTTTGACCGGTCCAAGGTACGCTCGGTGCTAAGGGTGCTCGACGTGGCGCCAATGCGCGAGGAAATGCGCGCCTTTCTGGGCCGGACCGCCGATTATACGCTGACCCCGATGCCCGCGATGCTGCGCCTGGCCACCCGCGCGCCGGGTCTGGGTGACCCGCCTTCTATGCGCAAGATCTATCGGCTGGGCGCGGGGGACCCCGACCGCATGACCGATGCGCGCGCCCGTGTTCTTGAGGTGTTGCGCGACTATGGTGGGCTCGCCTTCACCCTCAAGGAACTGGCCGAAATGGCGGGGGTGACCGCGTCGGTGGTCAAGGGGCTGGTCAAACAGGGGGCCGTGCGGGAAGAGGACAGCCCGCGCGATCTGCCTTATCCGCATCTCGATCCCGACCTGCCCGGCAAGGCGCTGACCGAGGATCAGTCCCGCGCCGCCGACAGCCTGCGGGCCGGGCTGCGCAGCGGGCGCTACGGCACCACGCTGCTCAAGGGGGTGACCGGTGCCGGCAAGACCGAGGTCTATCTGGAGGCGGTGGCCGAGGCGCTGCGCATGGGGCGACAGGCGCTGGTGCTGCTGCCGGAGATTGCGCTCACGGCCGAGTTCCTGACCCGGGTCGAGGCGCGGTTCGGCGCGCGGCCCGCCGAATGGCATTCGGGTGCCACAATGACCGAACGCCGCCGCGTCTGGCGCATGGTGGGGCAGGGCGAGGCACAACTGGTTGTGGGCGCGCGCTCGGCGCTGTTCCTGCCGTTTCGGGATCTTGGCCTGATCATCGTCGATGAGGAACACGACACCTCTTACAAGCAGGAGGATGGCGTCCTCTATAATGCGCGTGACATGGCGGTGCTGCGGGCGGCGATCTGCGGCGCGCGGGTGGTGCTTGCCAGTGCCACGCCCTCGCTGGAAAGCTGGGCCAATGCGGATGCGGGTAAATACGAGCGGCTGGAGCTGACTTCGCGTTTCGGTGCGGCGGTGCTGCCGCAGATGCAGGCCATCGACATGCGGGCCGAGACGATGCAGCCTTCCAGTTGGATTTCGCCCAGCTTGCGTCGCGCGGTGATTGACCGATTGGGCAAAGGCGAACAATCGCTGCTTTTCCTCAACCGGCGCGGCTATGCCCCGGTCACGCTCTGCCGGGCCTGCGGGCAACAGATCGGCTGTGACCATTGCGATGCGCGCATGGTCGAACACCGGTTCCTGAAACGGCTGATGTGCCATCAATGCGGCGAGACCAAACCGATCCCCGACACCTGCCCCCATTGCGCCGCCGAAGGGCGGCTCGCCCCGGTGGGACCTGGCATCGAGCGGCTGGCCGAAGAGGCCGCCGCCAGCTTTCCCGAGGCGCGGCTGGCGGTGCTCAGTTCGGACATGTTCGGCACCGCCCGCGCGTTGAAACAGCGGATCGAGGCGATCGCGGCAGGCGAGGCGGACATCGTCATCGGCACTCAACTCGTGGCCAAGGGGCACAATTTTCCCTTGCTGACGCTGGTGGGGGTGATCGATGCGGATCTCGGTTTGCAGGGCTCGGACCTGCGCGCCGCCGAGCGCACCTTTCAGCTGATGCGGCAGGTGGCGGGCCGGGCGGGGCGGGCCGAGAAGCCGGGACAGGCGCTGTTGCAGACCTATCAGCCGGAACACCCGGTGATCCGCGCCATTCTTGCCGGCGACGAGGAACGGTTCTGGCGGGCCGAGGCGGCAGAGCGTCAAGCCGCCGGAGTGCCACCCTATGGGAGGATGGCCGGGATTATCCTGTCGGGCCCCGAGCCCGGACCGGTCTTCGATCTGGGGACCGCCATGGCGCGCAACGACGCGCCCCTGCGCCAGATCGGGGCGCAGGTCTTCGGCCCCGCGCCCGCGCCCATCGCCCGCATCCGGGGCCGTCACCGGGTGCGGCTCCTGGTCAAGGCGCCCAAGGGCGCACCGCTGCAAGAGGCCATCGCCCGCTGGATCGCGCCGCTGCGGCTTAAGGGCGACCTGCGCCTCACCGTCGATATCGACCCGCAGAGCTTTCTTTGAGTTTTTTGCGAGGCTCCGCCTCGCGCTCCGGAGTATTTTGAACCAGAAAGAAGCAGCAGCCCGGTCCGGCTTCTTTCTGGTCGGCAATACTCCGGGGGTGAGGCCGAAGGCCGAGGGGGCAGCGCCCCCTGACCAGCCTCTCCGCTGCTACAGCAGCTGCTCATAGGCGCTGGTGGCCATCTGGCGCAGAGCGTCACGGGGCAGGGCGCCGGTCAGGACAAATCCCAGCCCGCCCTCGGCCCAGTGCAGGCTTTCGGTCTGCCGGTCTCCACCAAAGCGAAAGGCGCTGTCGCCTGCCTCTTGTTGCGCCACATAGAGAGTGATCCGCTGCCCTTGGGCATTTTCATACATGTAAAGCCCGGCGGCGCGCTCGCCCGCGGGCAGGATGCGCCCGCCCATCAGGGCAAAGCCCGAGGCCGACAGGTCCGGCGGGCTGACCGGCGCGCCGATGCGCTTGGACATCCAGCTGTCCATATGGTCGCGCTGGCTGGCGGGCACCTCGACCGGATGCACAACCTCGACCACATAGGTGTTATGCGCGGTCAGCGCCGCAGCGGCCAGGGCCGGAGCGGGTGAGGGGTCGCCCAGTCGGGCGTGCCCGGCCCAGCCTCCAACCAGACCCAGCGCCAACAGGGCCATGGCCGCCAGCGCCTGCCGCAACAGCGGCGGGCGCGGCGCCGGGGGCGGGCGCAGGGCCTCGCGCAGCCGCGCGGGCACCGGTTCGGCATCGGACTCGCCATAAAGCGCGCGGATCTTGGCATTCTGCCGCGCCCAGTCCTCCAGCAGCGCCTGCGCGCGCGGATCCTGCGCCAGCCGCGCCTCCAGCGCGGCGCGTTCGTCCACCGGCAGCGCATCCTCGAAATAGGCGATCAGCTCTTCGTCGTTCAGCGGGTCCTGGGTCATACGCCTTTACCCCTTTGGGCCGGGCCGGCGGAGGGCTCCCCGCGCCCGGTCATGGTTCTCAGATTGGTCCGCGCGCGCGCCAGCCGCGACATCAGCGTGCCCTTGGGGATGTCGAGCGCCGCCGCTGCCTCGTCGAAACTGGCCCCTTCCAGCGCCACGAGCAAGAGCGCGCGGCGCTGATCCTCGGGCAGGCGGGCAATCGCGGCCTCGGTTTCGCGCAGCGCCATATGGCTGTCTTGGCCTGCGGGATGGGCCGGTTCCACCACCAGATCCTCGACCGCCACCAGATGGCCCGCGCGCGCCGCGCGGCGGCGCAGGTCGCGATGGCGATTGATCAGGATGCGAAACAGCCAGGCCCGGAGGGAGCCGTCGGGGCGGCGGCCAGCAAGGCCTGCCACCGCCCGTTCCAGGCAATCCTGAACCAGGTCGTCGCCCGCCTCGCGGTCCCGCATCAGCGCATAGGCATAGCGGCGCAAGTCGGGGATCAGGGCTTCGATCTGGTCGAGGACCGCCATTCAACCGCTCCGCCGTCAGGGACGTGCCAGGTGCCAGACGCCCTTGACCCCGTCACCAGTGATGTCACCGGCCTTGCTGTCCTTGACCCAAGTGTAGAGCGGCATGCCCTTGTGGGTCCACTGGCGCGAGCCGTCGGCGCGCAGCACGATCCCGAACGCGCCCTGTGGGCGGGCGGTATTGGCGGCCTCGAGCGGCGGCCATTTCGCCGCGCAATCGTCATAGCAGGTCGACACGGCGGGTGTGTCCTTGTCAAAGGTATAAAGCGACAGGCCATTTCTATCGGTCAGCACCGCGCCCTTGGCGGTGTCGCCGGTCTGGATCGCGGCGCCCGCCAGGGCGGATGTGGCAATGGCCAGCGACAGGGCGGCCAGGGCAAGGCTGGGTTTCAGGGTCATGTCGGGTGTCCTTCTGATCTCACTCAACCGGTGCCTCATGCAACCGGCAGAATAAAGGACGCCACCGCGCCGCAAATAATCCCTAGCCTCGCGTTTTCGTGATCAGGCGGCCCGGGCGCTTGCGGTGCGCTGGTCGATCAGGAAATCGGTGGCCATGGCCCCCACCCACATGAAGAACAGCGCCGCCCAGGCGGTGCCGACAAAGATCGAGCCGCCGGTCACGCCCGCACCGATGGCGCAGCCGCCCGCCAGCATGCCGCCGAACCCCATCAGCGCCGCGCCGATCATTGCCTTGCGCATGGTGACCGGTCCGTCAAAGGCCTGGATCTTCATCTCGCCCGCCAGCGCCGCGGCGATCATCGCGCCGATGAACACGCCCGGTACCAGTCCGACGTCGAATTCCAGAACCGCGTTGCGGTCGAGAAAGAACATGAGCGTATGCGCCGAGGGCCCGGTAAAGGTGGCGCTTTCGATCTGCACCGGCTCAAAGGCCACCTGACTCAGCGCATAGGTCAGCACCCAGCCCAGCGCGACGGCAAAGCCCACGCCCGAGGCAAAGACCAGCCGCGCCGCGCCGATCCGGTGGCGCCGCGCCAGCACCAGCGCGAAAACGGCGCAGATCAGGCCCAGCACCAACCCGCCGTATTCCGGCAGGCCAAAGGTGGTAAGCAGGTTCATGTTGCGTCCGCCTTCGGTAATCCACAGCGCCGCCAGCTTGTCGCGCAGCGGTGACAAGAGGCCCGAAAGGCTCATCTGTGCGACAACTGCAAAGATCAGCCCGGATACCACCGAGCGCAGGTTGCCGGTGGCCGCCAGCACCAGCAAGCGCCCGGAACATCCGCGCGCCAGAACCATGCCCGCGCCGAACATCAGCCCGCCGATGATCGCCCCCGACCAGCTGCCGGGCACCGCCATCATACGGGCATCGGCACCGTTCATCAGCCCCATCAACTGCGCCGCCTGCACCCAGACCAGCGCCGTGGAAAAGGTCAGCAGCCAGACCGCCACCTTGTCCTCCATCCGGCCACGGGCAAATTCGACCGTGGCCGCGCGCAGGCAGAATCGCGACCGCTGTGCCGCGACACCAAAGGTGATGCCGGTGATCAACCCGAACAGGGCGGCGGTGGGGGCTTCGCCGATGCGTTCGACAAGGCTTACAAGATCCATGACGCTCTCCGGGCTGCAAAAGTTGCGCCGTTATAGCGACACATTCCGATATGTGATTTGATTTAGGTCATGCGGCGACGCCGGACCGGGCTGCGCGCTGATGCAGAGCGATTGTGCAGTGCGGGCTTTGCTCTCGCCAAGGCGAGGGAATGGGCGTAAGGCATTTGCCATGTTCCGACCTGTTCCCCTGTCTCAGGCCACCGGCCTGCCGTTCTGGCGCCGTCCCGTCACGCTGTTGTTCGCGATGGCCATTGCCATGCCCATCGCCTTCAACGCGTGGAGCGCGCTGCTCAACAACTTTGTCATCGAGGTGGCGAATTTCGACGGTGCCGATATAGGTCTGCTGCACACGGTGCGCGAGATACCCGGTTTTCTGGCGGTCGGCGTGATCGCGGTGATCCTGGTGATGCGCGAGCAGGTGCTGGGGTTGATCTCGCTGATGTTGCTCGGGGTGGCCACGGCGGTCACCGCCTGGTTTCCCAGCTTGGGCGGCCTCTTGATGGTCACTCTCTTCAGCTCGATCGGGTTTCACTATTACGAGACGGTGAATCAGTCGCTGCAACTGCAATGGCTGTCAAAGGACCGCGCGCCGCAGATGCTGGGCTGGCTGGTGGCCACCGGGTCGGCCTCGACCCTGGTGATCTATGGTCTGATCGTGCTGACCTGGGACCGGTTCGAGCTGAGCTATAACACGGTGTTCATGGCGGCGGGCGGGTTGACCGTGGTGATCGCCCTCTTTTGCCTGCTGGCCTATCCGCAGTTCGATGCGCCGACGCCGCAGACCAAGAAACTGATCCTGCGCCGGCGCTACTGGCTTTACTACGCGCTGCAATTCATGGCGGGCGCAAGGCGGCAGATCTTTGTGGTCTTCGCAGGCTTCATGATGGTCGAGAAGTTCGGGTTCGACGTGCACGAGTTGACCGGTCTCTATCTGATCAACCTGGTGATCAATATGGGGGTCGCACCGCTTTTGGGACGGGCGGTGGCCCGGTTCGGGGAACGGCGCACATTGATATTCGAGTATGCCGGCCTGGCGATGGTCTTTGCCGCCTATGGTGGCATCTACTGGTTCGGCTGGGGCGTAATGCTGGCGGCGATCCTTTACGTGATCGACCATATCCTGTTCGCCTTGGCGCTGGCGCTGAAGACCTATTTCCAGAAGATCGCCGACCCGGCCGATATCGCGCCGACCGCTGCCGTTGCCTTTACCATCAATCATATCGCGGCGGTGTTCCTGCCGGTTTTGCTGGGTCTGCTCTGGGTGGTGTCTCCTGCGGCGGTGTTCGGGCTGGCGGCCTGCATGGCGCTGATCTCGCTTGGCCTGTCGCTGCTCATCCCGCGTCACCCCGAACCGGGCAACGAGACGGTGCTGTCGAAATACATGCCCGCCGCCCCGGCGGAATAGCTGGATGGAGCGGCGCGGGCGGTTCCTGAGCGGCTCGACCATGGGGCATGTGATCCGCATGACCCTGACCGGCGCGATGGGGATCACCTTTGTCTTTCTGGTCGATGCGGCCAATCTCTACTGGATTTCCCGGCTGGGGGATCCGCGCCTGATGGCGGCGATCGGCTTTTCCTTTGCCATCCAGTTCCTGTCGGTCAGCGTCGGTATCGGGCTGATGATCGGCGCGGTGGCGCTCATTTCTCGCGGGATCGGGCAGGGGCGGCGCGGGCTGGCACGGCGGCATGCCACGGCGGCGATGCTGCTGGCCTTTGCCATCCAGAGCCTTGTCGGCCTCGTCATCTTTGTTTTCCGTCATCAGATCGTTCAGCTATCGGGCGCCAGTGGCGAAACGGCGGAACTGGCGGCGCGCTATCTGGCGCTGTCGGTGCCCTCGCTGGGGGTAATGGCGGCGGGTATGGTTGCCAATGGCGCGCTCAGGGCCGAGGGCGACGGGGTGCGCTCGATGTCGGTCACCCTGACCTCGGGCGGGGTCGCGATGGTGATCGACCCTTTCCTGATCTATGGCCTTGGCATGGGGTTGGACGGGGCCGCGTTGGGCGTGGTGCTGTCGCGGTTCGTCATGCTGGCCATGGCGCTGCATTTCGCGACCGGGCCGCATGATCTGCTGGCCCGGCCCCGGCGACGCGACCTGCTGGCAACCTGGCGCCCGTTCATGGTGATCGCGGTGCCCGCCATCCTGACCCAGCTGGCCGCCCCGGTCGGCAATTACATCCTGACCTCGGTCATGGCGCAGTTCGGCGATCAGGCGATGGCGGGTTGGGCCGTTGTGGGGCGGCTGACGGTGGTGGCCTTTGGCGGCATCTTCTCGTTGGCGGGGGCCATCGGCGGGATCTTCGGCCAGAACTTCGGCGCCGGAGAGCACGCCCGCCTGCGCAGCACCTATCGAGACGCGGTGCTGTTCGGCCTTGGCTATACGCTGGTGATGTGGGCGGTGCTGAGCCTTGCTGCCCCCGGTATCGGCTCGGTGTTCGACCTGCAAGGCCCCGCGCTCGAGGTGCTGCGCGCCTTTACCCATGTGGGCGCGGGCGGATTTGTCTTTGCCGCGCTGCTCTTTGTCTCGAACGCCGCCTTCAACGCGCTGGGCAAGGCGCGGCGGGCGACGCTGACCAACTGGCTGCGCGACGGGGCGCTGACGCTGCCCGCTGCGCTCTGGCTTGCGGGGGTTTATGGGGCAACCGGCGTGATCTATGCGCAGGCACTGTGCAGTCTGGTGGTGGGGCTGGGGGCCGCGTTCTGGGGCTGGCGGTTCGTCGTTGGCCTGGGCCGCCGTCACCTGCCACGGCTTGACCTCGCGCCGCCACAGCCCTACGCGCATCCTGACAGATACAGGAGACGCTGATGCCCACCTTTACCGCGCTGACCACCCTGACCGGCAAATCCCAGGCCGAGGCGCTGGGCGAGGCGATGGAGAGCCTGACCCCCGAACCCACCGGTATCGGCGTGTTCGAGCTGGAGGACGGCTCGGGCCTGTGGGAGGTCGGCGGCTATTTCACCGAGACCCCCGACGATACCGCGCTGGCGCTGTTGGCGGCGGTGCATGGCGCCCAGCCCTTCGTGGTGTCGGAACTGCCCGAAACCGATTGGGTCGCTCATGTCCGGCGCGAGTTGTCGCCGGTCGAGGCGGGGCGCTTCTTTGTCTATGGCAGCCACGATGCCGACAAGGTGCCAGCGGATCGCATCCCGCTGCTGATCGAGGCGTCGATGGCTTTTGGCACCGGCCACCACGGCACCACACTGGGCTGTCTGCGCGCGCTGGACGGGCTGATCGAGCAGGGGTTCACTGCCGCCAAGGTGGCCGATATCGGCTGCGGCACCGCGGTGCTGGCGATGGCGGCGGCGCGGGTCTGGCAGGGCGATTTTCTGGCATCGGATATCGACGCGGTCGCGGTTGAGGTGGCCGAAGCCAACCTGAAAGCCAACGGCATGGAGGGCGCGGTCACCTGTCTGGAGGCAGCGGGCTTTGACCATCCCGATCTGACAGCACAGGCGCCCTATGATTTGATCTTCGCCAATATCCTGAAAGGACCTCTGGTGGCGTTAGCCCCCGACGTCGCATCGCATCTGCGACCCGGCGGCTATGCGATTCTGTCCGGTATTCTCAACGAACAGGCCGATGATGTGATCGCGGTTTATGCGCAGGCTGGAACCAATCTTGTCGATCGCGGGGTGATTGGTGACTGGACTACGCTGCTGCTTCGCAAAATCGACGCAATTTAGGCCAGTTTTACAGGCATTTTATACATCCGCCTTGGTTTCGCCCAATTTCGACCGTAGCATAGTTCCAACGCTGGTGGGGGCCGGTGTATGGAGGTTGCCATGGTCGATAATAATGTCGACTTCGACCAACGCATTCGTCGATTGAATAAGAAGCACGAGGCTCTGTCGCGCGGCTATACCGCTCGCATGCGCAAAGATGGGCTGATCGAATTGAAGCCCCGCCGCGCGAGCGTGCAAATGCCGTTTCGGGCGCTGCTTCTACTGTGCTTGGCGATCCTCGCTTTCAAGGCATTTTTGTTGGCCAGTCTCGGCCCTGACAGCTATGACGCCCGCCTGTCGAGCTTGGCTGAGGGCACGCCGGTCGAACAAGCCGGAGCCTGGGTGATGCAGGTCGATCCGGCAAGCCTGTTCCTTGCCGAACAGATCGGGCCCATTCTGCGCTGATTTTCCCTCGGCGAAGAAAAAACGCCGCATGCTATTTCTTGCATGCGGCGTTTGCTGTTGTCCCGAGGGAGCGGGATGAACTTAGTAAACGGTCTTGCCTGCGGCGACGGTGTCGATGTCGGCGCGGCTCAGGCCGATATCTTCCAGCTCGCGGTCGCTCAGCGCGGTCAGCGCATTGCGGGTTGCGCGGGCGTCGTTCCAGGCGGCAAACGCGTTTGCGATGGTGGTGCCAAGAGCAGCGAAACGGCCAACGAGGCCGAAGGAGCCTTGAGCGAAGCGGGTGGTGTCCAGTGCGGCCATATCCGTGCGTCCTCTATAGGGTTGTGAGTAGTGGTTGTTGTTTCAGCCGGGCATCTAGTCGCCGAAAATCGACAAAGCAAGCGCGCAAATTGCATGTTGGGCATGCGCTGATTGCATAGGTCAAATTCGTCGAAACCCTTATGAAATATTGGGTAAATCGACTGTGAAAACCTGTCGCT
Source organism: Ruegeria sp. BHSC223 (assembly GCF_059613025.1). Classification (NCBI taxonomy): domain Bacteria; kingdom Pseudomonadati; phylum Pseudomonadota; class Alphaproteobacteria; order Rhodobacterales; family Roseobacteraceae; genus Ruegeria; species Ruegeria sp. BHSC223. Next base: position 12,989 of record NZ_JBXWRR010000016.1, on the reverse strand, counting down.
TTCTGCGTCGCAGCATGTCGGTTTTGTGCAGGAAGTCGAAAACGGGATCCGAGGCGTCGGAATCATGCGTGAGCGTAAAGCGCTTGGAAAATGTTCCCCTTTCGTGCTAATTCGTGAAAAAAGTTACAACAACGGGCGGGCAGGGCGGACACATGCGTATACTTGGCATTGATCCAGGCTTGAGAACGCTGGGCTGGGGCGTGATCGAGTCGCGGGGCAGTCGGCTGTCGCATGTGGCGAACGGGTTGTGTCATTCCGATGGCGACGATCTGGGCGAGCGGTTGTTGTCGCTGTACAATCAGATCGTCGAGGTGATCGCCGCGCACCGGCCTGATCAGGCGGCGATCGAACAGACTTTCGTCAACAAGGACGGGGCGGGCACGCTGAAACTGGGTCAGGCCCGCGGTGTGGCGCTGCTGACGCTGGCGCAGGCCGGCTTGCCTGTTGGCGAATACGCTCCGAACCGGGTCAAGAAGACGGTGGTGGGTGTCGGCCACGCAGAAAAGGAACAGGTCATTCACATGGTCAAGCTGCAATTGCCCGGCTGCCTTCCCAAGGGGGCGGATGCGGCGGATGCGCTGGCCATCGCCATCTGCCACGCCTATTACGGAGGCGCGAAGGCGCTGAGCCAGAGAGAGGTGCGGGCATGATCGGCAAGCTGACAGGGCGGCTCGATTATCGCGCGACCGACCATGTACTGATCGACGTGCGCGGGGTCGGCTATATCGTCTATTGCTCGGATCGGACGCTGGCGGCGCTGCCGGGTGTGGGCGAGGCGGTGGCGCTGTACACCGATATGGTGGTGCGCGAGGATCTGATGCAGCTTTATGGCTTCATGTCGCTGGCCGAGAAGGAATGGCACCGGCTGTTGTGTTCGGTCCAGGGGGTCGGGGCCAAGGTGTCGCTTGCCATTCTGGGCGCATTGGGGCCGGACGGGGTCAGCCGGGCGATTGCGCTGGGCGACTGGGCCTCGGTCAAGTCGGCCAAGGGCGTGGGGCCGAAAACTGCGCAACGCATCGTGCTCGACCTCAAGGACAAGGCGCCGGGGGTTATGGCGATGGGCGGCACGGTGGCCCAGGCAATGGAGGGCGCGGCAGAGGTGGTCGAGGTGATCGAACCCACCGCGCCGGCGCCGCGCAAGACCGCGCCGCCCAGCGGCGCCGGTGCCGCGACCGCAGGTGCCCTGTCGGCACTCTCGAATCTGGGTTATGGCCCCTCGGACGCTGCCGCCGCCGTGGCACAGGCCGCCGCCGAAGCGCCCGAGGCGGGAGAGGCAGAGCTGATCCGCGCGGCGCTGCGCCTGCTCGCGCCCAAGACATGAGGTGCGCTCGATCCGCCCTGGCGGGCGTCCTTGCGGGAGATGACAGATGACCGACGCCGATCCGACCCTGCGGCCAGACCCGTTGCCCGAGGACAATGACCGCGCCCTGCGTCCGCAGGCGCTGGACGAATTCATCGGTCAGGCCGAGGCGCGGGCCAATCTGCGCATCTTCGTGCAATCGGCCCGCCAGCGGGGTGAAGCGATGGATCACACGCTGTTCCACGGCCCGCCCGGCCTGGGCAAGACCACGCTGGCGCAGATCATGGCGCGCGAGCTGGGGGTGAATTTCCGGATGACCTCGGGGCCGGTTCTGGCCAAGGCGGGGGATCTGGCGGCGATCCTGACCAATCTCGAGGCGCGCGATGTGCTGTTCATCGACGAGATCCACCGGCTGAATCCGGCGGTCGAAGAGGTGCTCTATCCGGCGATGGAGGATTTCGAGCTGGACCTTGTGATCGGAGACGGGCCCGCCGCGCGGACCGTGCGGATCGAGTTGCAGCCCTTTACGCTGGTCGGGGCGACCACGCGGATGGGTCTGTTGACCACGCCGCTGCGCGACCGGTTCGGCATACCGACCCGGCTGCTGTTCTACACCGTTGACGAGTTGTTCGAAATCGTCAGCCGCAATGCGCGCAAGCTGGGCGCCCCTGCCGACGAGGCCGGTGCGCGCGAAATCGCGCGGCGTGCCCGCGGCACCCCGCGAATTGCCGGGCGCCTGCTGCGCCGGGTGGTCGATTTTGCCGTGGTCGAGGGCGACGGCCGCATCACCCGCGAACTGGCTGATCACGCGCTGACCCGGCTGGGGGTCGACCAGTTGGGCCTTGATGGCGCCGACCGCCGTTATCTGCGGCTCATCGCCGAAAACTACGGCGGCGGGCCGGTGGGGATCGAGACCCTGTCGGCGGCTTTGAGCGAGAGCCGGGACTCGCTGGAAGAGGTGATCGAGCCCTATCTTTTGCAGCAGGGATTGATCCAGCGCACCCCGCGCGGGCGCATGCTGGCGCAGAAGGCCTGGACGCATCTGGGCCTGGACGCGCCGCGCCCGCCGGGGCAGAGCGACCTGTTCGGCTAGGGATGGGGATGTGCAAGGGGGCGCTGCCCCCACCTACAAAATTCGCCGAATTTTGTAGGCTCCCCCGGAGTATTTTGGGCAAAGTGAAGGGGCGCGGGTTGCGATCTTGCAATGGCGGGGGTGGACCTTGGCCCGCGTTTCGACAAGAAACGGGGCGCCTTTTTGCGGAGCCGGTCCACCATGCTGACACCTGAGACAATCGAAGCCATGTTCACCCGCGACGACGGCAGCTTTCAGTTCGCCCGCTGGGGGCGACCTGTGGTGCCGATCGTGTTCGGGGTCGAGGATGAAACGCTGTCGGTGGTAAAGGGCGCGTTCGAGGCGGTGATGGCGCTGGCGGGTCACAAGATGGCCGAGACAGATCCCGAACTGGGGGCCAACTGCATGGTTTTCTTCTTTCGTGACTGGGAGGAACTTCTGGCAGTCCCAGACCTCGACAGGCTGATTCCGGATCTGGCGCCGCTGGTCGAACGGCTGACGGCAGCAGGTGCGAACCAGTATCGCGCCTTTCGCTTTGACGAAGGAGGGGCGATCCGCGCGGCATTCGTCTTTTTGCGGATGGATGCGCAGATGGCGGCACAGCCCGCCCAGACGCTGGCGCTGGCCCAGGTGGTGCAAGTCATGCTGTTGTGGTCCGAGGCCGCTTTCCGCGAACAATCGCCGCTTGGGCTGGCGGGTGACGCAACGATTCTGCGGCCCGAGATTGCCGGGTTGATCCGTGCGGCCTATGATCCGATCCTGCCGGGGGCGGCGCGGGACGCCTCTCATGCGCTCAGACTTTTTGCCCGCATGGAGCTCCCGCAATGACGCATGTCTTTCCCGTTCGGGTCTATTACGAAGACACCGACATGGGCGGCATCGTCTATCATGCCAACTATTTGCGGTACATCGAGCGGGCGCGCTCGGACTGGGTGCGCAACCTGGGCAACGACCAGAACGCGATGCGCGAGGCCGGGCTGGTCTGGGTGGTGCGCAAGATCGAGGCCGAATACCTGGCGCCCGCGCGGTTCGAGGACGACTTGACGGTGCTGACCGAGGTGGTCGCGCTGTCAGGGGTGCGATTGACCATGGCGCAGAGCGTCCGGCGCGGCGAGACCGAGATCTTTCGGGCCACCGTCACCGCCGTCTGCATGAACGGCGAGGGACGGCCGGTGCGTCTCCCGGCGGAGATTCGCGCATTGCTGTAACAATTTTCGGCGCCTCTGCTGTTCTGTTGGAAATCGCCGGGAATCTGCTATAGCGTCGTGCGAAACAAGGCCGGAAAACCGGTCATAGGGCAATAAAGAGCAGGTTCATGGAAACAGAAGCCCTGGCATTGGCGCAGGAAATCGATTTCTCGATGTGGGGGCTTTTTGCCCGCGCGACGCTGACGGTCAAACTGGTCATGCTGTTGCTGCTTCTGGCATCGTTCTGGGCCTGGGCCATTATCATTCAGAAACACATCCTGTATCGCGCGACCCGGCGCGAGGCGGACCGGTTTGATCGGTCTTTCTGGTCGGGCGAGCCGCTGGACGAGTTGTTTGAACAGATCGGGACGGACCCGGAGGGCAGTTCCGAGAAGATTTTCGCCGCCGGCATGATCGAATGGCGTCGCTCGCATCGCAACGACGGCGGCCTGATCGCCGGGGCGCAGGCGCGCATTGACCGGTCGATGGACGTGGCCATCGCCAAGGAGGCCGAGGGGCTGCAACGCGGCCTGCCGGTGCTGGCGACGGTCGGGTCGACCGCACCCTTCGTGGGTCTTTTCGGCACCGTCTGGGGCATCATGACCGCCTTCATCGAGATTGCCGAGCAGCAGAACACCAACCTGGCCGTTGTGGCGCCGGGCATCGCCGAGGCGCTGCTGGCCACCGGTCTGGGCCTCTTGGCCGCGATCCCGGCGGTCATTTTCTACAACAAGCTCAGCGCCGACAGCGACCGGATCGTTGCGGGCTACGAGGCGTTTGCCGACGAGTTCGCCACCATCCTCTCGCGTCAGCTGGACAGCTGAGCCATGGGGGCCGCGGTTCAGCAATCCGAAGGCGGGTCAGGCGGGCGTCGGCGCGGGCGCCGTCGCGGACGCGCCCGGCCGATGTCCGAGATCAACGTCACCCCGTTTGTGGACGTGATGCTGGTGCTGCTCATCATCTTCATGGTGGCGGCGCCGTTGATGACGGTTGGCGTGCCGGTCGAACTGCCCAAGACCGCCGCCGGCGCGCTGCCCTCGGATGACGAGGAACCGCTGACCGTGACCATCACGGCAGAGGGTGAGGTGCAGATCCAGACAACCGCCGTGCCGCGTGACGAACTGGTCGCGCGCCTGCGCGCCATTGCCGCCGAACGCAGCAGCGACCGCGTCTATCTGCGCGCTGATGGCGGCATTCCCTATGCCCAGGTGATGCAGGTGATGGGGGCGCTGAACGCGGGCGGATTTTCCAATGTCGGGTTGGTCACCGATACCGGCGGACCACGGCTCGACAGTGGCGGAGAGTGAGGCAGCGGTTTGCAGACCGGCACCAAGATTTCCGCGCTCGCCCATGTCACGTTGGTTGCATGGGCCTTTCTGGGCGGTGCCTTCCGCTCGGATCCTTTGCCTTTCGAGGTGCAGGAGGTTTCGGTCATTTCGGCCGAGGAGTTCGCGGCGCTGAGCGCGCCGCGCGAGGCGCCCGAGATCAATCCTCAGCCCGTCGAACCGGAACAGCCTACCGCGCCCATCGAACAGCCGGCGCCGGTGGAACCAGCGCCCGAGCCCGAGCCGGAACCGGTGCGCCCCGAGCCGCAGCCGGTGGCCCGGCCCGAACCCGAGCCCGAACCTGCGCCGCAACCGGTCGAGCCCACTCCGGAACCGCAGGTGCCCAGCGAGGTGCCCAGCCTGGAACGGCCAGAGCCTGAAACGGTGCTGTTGCCGGAACCGCCGGGAAAGCGCCCCAAACCGCGCCCGGTTGAGCGCGTCGCCCCGGAACCGGTGGCAGCACCGCCGCCCGATGCGCGCCCGGATCCAGTCGAAACCCCGCCCGTGAGTGCCGAGCAAGGGGCCGAGACGCCGCAGCCCGAGCAGCCCGCCACCGCACCCGAGGAGGCGACCGACCGGATTGAACCCGAGGCCGATCCGACGGCCGAGGTGGCGCCGTCGCGCTCGCCCCGCCCGAAGACGCGCCCGCAGCAGCCCACGCAGACAGCCGAGACCAAGCCCGCGGCCACACCCGAGGCAAAACCCGCAGCAAAACCCGAGGCGAATCCGGCACCTGCCAGCCAGGCCGCCGAGACCCGCAGCGCGGTGAACGATGCCCTAGCCGAAGCGCTGGCCGCGACCGAGGAACCGGCCGCCGCACCAGCTCCCACCGGCCCGCCGTTGACCAGCGGCGAGAAGGACGCACTGCGCGTGGCGGTGTCGCAATGCTGGAACGTGGGCTCGCTTTCCAGCGAGGCGCTGAGGACGACAGTGGTGGTTTCGGTACGGATGAATGCCGACGGCACGCCCGATACCGGCTCGATCCGCATGATCGAAAGCTCTGGCGGATCGTCGGGGGCCGCGAAACAGGCCTACGAGGCCGCGCGCCGTGCTATCATCCGTTGCGGGGCCAAGGGCTATAAACTTCCCAGTGAAAAATATGATCACTGGCGTGATATCGAAATGACATTCAATCCCGAGAGGATGCGGATCAAATGATGAGATTTCTGACCAGCCTTGTTCTGGGTGCAGCGCTGCTGGCCGGAGCGGCCCAGGCGCAGAACCAGCCGCTCAGGATCACCATCGATGAGGGGATCATCGAACCCTTGCCCTATGCGGCGCCGAATTTCGTGCCCGACAGTCCCGCCGCTGCCGAATACGCGGCCGAGATCGCGCGCGTTCTGGCCGACGATTTGACCGGCAGCGGTCTGTTCCGTGAAATCCCGTCGACCGCCTATATCAGTCAGGTCACCTCGTTCGACGCGCCGGTGCAATTCGCCGACTGGAAGGCGATCAACGCGCAGGCACTGATCACCGGCGCGGTCAGCGTGTCGGGCAACCGGCTGACGGTGCGGTTCCGCCTGTGGGACGTGTTCGCCGGGGCCGAACTGGGCAGCGGCCTGCAATTTGCAGGCACGACCGACGGCTGGCGCCGCATGGCGCACAAGGTGGCCGATGCGGTCTATAGCCGGATCACCGGCGAAGGCGGCTATTTTGACAGTCGCGTCGCCTTCGTTTCGGAAAGCGGACCCAAGGACCAGCGCCGCAAGCGTTTGGCGATCATGGATTACGATGGCGCCAACGTGCAGTATCTGACCGACAGCTCGTCGATCGTGCTGGCGCCACGTTTCTCTCCCTCGGGCGACCGCGTGCTTTATACCAGCTATCAGGGTGGCTTTCCGCGCATCCACATCCTGGACGTCGGCCAGGTGCAACAGCGCGTCTTGCAAAGCCAGGACGGCACCATGAGCTTTGCGCCGCGCTTTTCGCCCGATGGTCAGACGGTGCTGTTCTCGCTGGCGCAGGGCGGCAATACCGACCTCTATGCGATGAATATCGCCTCAGGGCAAAGCACCCGGCTGACGAGCGCCCCCTCGATCGAGACCGCGCCCAGCTATTCCCCGGATGGCAGCCGTATCGTGTTCGAAAGCGACCGATCCGGCACGCCGCAGCTCTATGTCATGTCCGCCTCGGGCGGCGAGGCGACCCGGATCAGTTTCGGTCAGGGCCGTTATGGCACGCCGGTCTGGTCGCCGCGTGGCGACCTGATCGCATTCACCAAGCAGAGCAAGGGCCGGTTTCATATCGGCGTGATGCGCACCGATGGCAGCGAGGAACGTCTCTTGACCGCCTCGTTCCTGGACGAGGGGCCGACCTGGTCGCCCAATGGGCGCGTCATCATGTTCACCCGCGAGACGCAGGGCGCCAGCGGGCGCGCCGCGCTCTATTCCGTCGACATCTCGGGCCGCAATCTGCGCCCGGTCCGCACCCCCGATGGCGGCAGCGATCCTTCGTGGTCGCCGTTGCAAAAGTAAACCGCGGATTCCCCCACTTCGGCGCGCGTTCACATGGACGAGTCGATGTGATATCAAAGAGACAAGAAAATCTTAGGTGAGGCACCTGGAATGAACGTATTGAGCAAGCTAACAGTAATCGGCGTGTTGCTCGCGCTGACAGCCTGTACAAATCCCGCGGATCTGGGCGATGGCAATGCTGTCGATCTGAACGGAGCTGGCGCGGGCGCTGGCAGTGGCTTGGTGAGTGATCCCACCTCGCCGGCCTATTTCAACCAGGCGATCGGCGACCGCGTTCTGTTCTCGGTAGACCAGTCAACGCTCAGCGCCGAGGCGCAGGCGACCCTCGGGGCGCAGGCACAGTGGTTGCTAACCAACACTGACTACAACGCGACTATCGAGGGTCACGCAGACGAGCAGGGCACCCGCGAATACAACCTCGCGCTGGGCGCGCGCCGCGCCAATGCTGCGCGCGAGTATCTGATCTCGCGTGGGGTGGCCGGCAGCCGGCTCAAGACTGTCAGCTATGGCAAGGAACGCCCGATCGAGATTTGCAGTGACGAGGCCTGCTATTCCAAGAACCGCCGTGCGGTGACGGTTCTGACGACGGATCTGACGGGGTAAGCGGATGAGAGTTGCTGGCGCGGTTTTTGCCGTTTCTCTGGCATTTGCGGGGCAGGCACCGGCTCAGGATCAGCAAACGCTCGCCGACATCAGGCAGGAGTTGACGGTTCTGCATGTCGAGGTGCAGCGGCTCAAGCGCGAATTCTCGACCACTGGCTCGCCTTCGCCTTCGGTGGCAGGGGGCACAGTTCTTGAGCGGGTTGATGCGATTGAGGCAGAATTGCAGCGGTTGACGCGGCTGACAGAGCAGCTCAATGCTAGAATCGACCGCGTGGTTGCCGATGGCAGCAACCGGGTGGGCGATCTGGAGTTCCGCCTGTGCGAGTTGGAGGCGGATTGCGATATCGCGAAACTGTCCCAAGGTACCACCCTGGGCGGAGACGTGCAGGTAACGCCCGCGGCCTCGCCCCAGCCCAGCCAGTCGCAGACTGAACTGGCGGTGGGCGAACAGGCCGAATTCGACAGCGCCAGCGAGGCACTCGCGGCGGGCGACTATGCCAAGGCTGCCGACCTCTTTGCCCAGTTCGAGGCCTCCTATCCCGGCAGTCCGCTGGCCGCCGAGGCGCATCTGAAACGCGGTAAGGCACTGGATGGAACGGGCGACACCCGCGAGGCGGCCCGCGCCTATCTGGCCAGTTTTACCGGTGACAGCACCGGGCCGCTTGCCGCCGAGGCGCTTTTCCAACTGGGGGCAGCGCTGGGCCGGTTGGGACAGACTAGCCAGGCCTGCGTTACGCTGGGCGAAGTATCTGTCCGGTTCCCGTCGGCGGCTGCCGTTGCCGACGCAAATCGGGAAATGTCCTCGCTGGGGTGCTCTTGACGGCTGGCGGCCAGAACCTCGTCGATCATCTCAGGGCGCAGTTTTCCGCCCAGCCGCCTCGGCGGCTGGGCGTTGCCGTTTCCGGGGGTGGGGACTCGGTTGCGCTGATGCATCTCCTTGCACGCTGTTTCCCGGGTCGTGACGTCACGCTGCTGGTCGCGACAGTCGACCATGGCTTGCGGCCCGAGGCAGCCTCCGAGGCGGCGCTGGTCGCCCGCCAGGCCGCTGGCCTGGGCTTGTCACATGAAACCCTGCGCTGGACCGGCTGGACCGGCGAGGGCAATCTTCAGGACCAGGCCCGCCGCGCCCGCTATACGCTGCTGACCGAATGGGCGCTGCGCAACCGTGTGACCACGCTGGCGCTGGCTCACACCGCCGACGATCAGGCGGAAACGCTGCTGATGCGGCTGAGCCGGTCCGCCGGTGTATCCGGGCTTGCCGCCATGGCGCCGCGACGCATGCAGAATGGGGTGGTGCTGCTGCGGCCCCTGTTGGGTATCACCCGCGACACGCTGCGCAACTTTTTGCTTAGCGAAGACATCGGTTGGGCCGACGACCCGTCGAACGAGGATGCCCGTTATGACCGCATCAAGGCGCGCCGGGCGCTGGCGGATCTGGCGCCCTTGGGCATCGACGCGCAGGGTCTGGCAGAGGTGGCCGCCAACATGGCCCGCGCGCGCGAGGCACTGGATTGGTACACCTTTCTGGCGGCGCGCGACCTGACCCGGATCGACGGCGGCGATGTCCTGCTGGAGCCGCGCGGTTTTCGAACCCTGCCCGATGAGATCGCGCGACGGATGCTGTTGCATATCGTCGGCTGGATCGGAGGCGGCGAATATCCGCCGCGCCGCGCCGCGGTGGCAGAGGCGCTGGCCGCGCTGCGCCACGAGCGTTCGGGCCAGTTGGGGGGGTGCCTGATCCTGGGGCAGGGGCGCCGTATCCGGTTTTGTCGTGAACACAAGGCGGTCGAAACCCTCACCACCCCGCAGGGCGAACTGTGGGATGGGCGCTGGGTGCTGCGCGGCCCGGTGGTCAAGAACGGAGAGCTGCGCGCTCTGGGCGCGGCGGGGCTGAAACTCTGTCCGGACTGGCGCCTGACCGGGCGCCCCCATGCGGCACTGATTGCCAGCCCGTCGGTCTGGAGCGGGGACACTCTGATCGCCGCGCCGCTGGCCGGATTGCCCAATGGTTGGACCGCCGAATTGGAAAGCGGCGAAGAAGACTTCTACGCGTCCCTTTTATCGCATTGAACCTCGCTCGATCCTCTCTATTTTAAGAAACAAGCTAGCTTCGGAGTTCCGCGGCCGGAAAGTATTGGGAGAATGTCCTTGGGCAACGCACGTAACATCGCCTTCTGGGTCGTCCTTTTCCTGTTGATTCTCGCTCTGTTCAACCTGTTCAGCGGGTCGGGCGGAACCTTGCAGAGCCAGGAAAAGACCTATTCCGAGTTTGTCAGTGCCGTCGATGAAGGCAATGTGACAAAGGTGATCCTAGACGGTGAGCAGATCCGCTACCGCACCACTGACGGTCGCGATTTCGTCACGATCAAGCCTGGCGATGCCGAGGTGACGACCCTCTTGATCGACAAGAACATCCCGGTACGCGCCGAAAAGCAGCAGCAATCGGGGTTCCAGTCCTTCCTCATCACGCTGTTGCCGTTCCTGCTGCTGATCGGGGTCTGGGTCTATTTCATGAACCGGATGCAGGGCGGTGGGCGCGGTGGTGCCATGGGCTTTGGCAAGTCCAAGGCCAAGATGCTGACCGAGAAGCATGGCCGCGTCACCTTTGACGATGTCGCGGGTATCGACGAGGCCAAGGAAGAGCTGGAAGAGATCGTCGAATTCCTGCGCAACCCGCAGAAATTCAGCCGTCTTGGCGGCAAGATTCCCAAGGGCGCGCTGCTGGTGGGCCCTCCGGGCACCGGTAAGACGCTGTTGGCGCGCGCCATCGCGGGCGAGGCGGGCGTGCCCTTCTTCACCATTTCCGGCTCGGACTTCGTGGAAATGTTCGTGGGTGTCGGTGCCAGCCGCGTGCGCGACATGTTCGAGCAAGCCAAGAAAAACGCGCCCTGCATCGTCTTCATCGACGAGATCGACGCCGTGGGCCGTCATCGTGGCGCCGGTTATGGCGGCGGCAATGACGAGCGCGAACAGACGCTGAACCAGCTGCTGGTGGAAATGGACGGGTTCGAGGCCAACGAAGGCGTCATCATCCTGGCCGCCACCAACCGCAAGGACGTGCTGGACCCCGCGCTGCTGCGTCCGGGCCGGTTCGACCGTCAGGTCACCGTCGGCAACCCCGACATCAAGGGCCGCGAGAAAATCCTGGGCGTACACGCGCGCAAGACCCCGCTGGGCCCCGATGTCGATTTGCGCATCATCGCGCGCGGCACGCCCGGCTTCTCGGGCGCCGATCTGGCCAACCTCGTGAACGAAGCGGCGCTGATGGCCGCCCGCGTGGGCCGGCGTTTCGTGACCATGGAGGATTTCGAGAACGCCAAGGACAAGGTCATGATGGGGGCAGAGCGCCGCTCGATGGTGCTGACCCAGGACCAGAAGGAAAAGACTGCCTATCACGAGGCGGGCCACGCGGTGGTGGGGCTTGCCTTGCCGATGTGCGACCCGGTCTACAAGGCCACGATCATCCCGCGCGGCGGCGCGCTGGGCATGGTGGTCAGCCTGCCGGAAATGGACCGGCTGAACTGGCATCGTGACGAATGCCAGCAGAAACTGGCGATGACCATGGCGGGCAAGGCTGCCGAGATTCTCAAATACGGAGAGGATCACGTGTCCAACGGCCCGGCGGGCGACATCCAGCAGGCCAGCCAACTGGCCCGTGCGATGGTGATGCGCTGGGGCATGTCCGACAAGGTCGGCAATATCGACTATGCCGAGGCGCATGAGGGCTATTCCGGCAATACCGCCGGTTTCTCGGTCTCGGCCCATACCAAGGAGCTGATCGAGGAAGAGGTCAAACGCTTCATCCAGCAAGGCTATGATCAGGCCCATGCCATCCTGACCGAACGCCGCGACGACTGGGAACGTCTGGCCCAGGGTCTGTTGGAGTACGAGACCCTGACCGGCGACGAGATCAAGCGGGTCATGAACGGCGAACCTCCGCATGAAAGCGATGACGAGGATCCGGGCAAGGATCAGGGCAACGCCGCCAGCGTGACCGCGATTCCCAAGACCAAGCCCAAGGCGCCACCGGCAGGCGGGATGGAGCCCGAACCCACCGCTTGATTTCGAACAGAGCAACATCAAAAGGCCCGGCATGCGCCCGGGCCTTTTTGTTTTGGCTGGCCTCTGACGGAGAGGCGGCTAAGGTTGCGGCCGTCACCAATGGGAGAGTGTACGAATGCCGGTTCTTGAGAAAAGCGGTTATGTGGGCCGGGTCGAATGGCTGGGCTGGGTGCCTGCGGGCGGGGTGCTGCGGGCAGAACCAGTCGATATGCTGGAGCTGAGCTTTTCCGGGGTCACAGGCGAGCGGCACGAGGGCGCCACGCGTCCCTCCTGTGTACGGGTGCGCAACCTCTATGACCGCGATACCGAGATCCGCAATGTGCGCCAGCTGACCATTCTGTCGACCGAGGAACTGGCTGCCATCGCCACTGAAATGGGGTTGGACCGTCTCGACCCGGCCTGGCTCGGCGCCTCGATCGTGGTCAGCGGCATTCCCGATTTCACCCATGTACCGCCCTCCTCGCGCTTGCAGAACGGGGACGGAACCACGCTTACCATCGACATGGAAAACCGCCCCTGTGTCCTGCCGGGACGCGAAGTCGAGGCCGACAAGCCCGGTCATGGCGCTGCCTTCAAGCCCGCGGCACAGGACCGGCGCGGCGTCACCGCCTGGGTCGAACGCCCCGGTACTCTGCGGCTGGGCGATGAGCTGACGCTGTTCATCCCCGATCAGCGTCCATGGATGCCATAAGCGGCACAGGTTTCCGAAACGTCACCCGCGAAATCGGGCCGCGACGTTTCGCGTCGCGAATATGTCGGAATCCACATCCTGCCGGTGCAAATGCGACGTTACTGCTGTCACCAGCCCGGCGCGTGTGCGCCGGTATACCAGGACATCAAGCGGGGGATCGCACCCATGGCGTATAAGAGTGACATTGAGATAGCGCGCGAGGCGCGGAAGTTGCCGATCTTGGAGATTGGTGCGAAGCTGGGGATCGGGTCTGAGGATCTGCTGCCTTATGGCCA
>NZ_JBXWRR010000015.1:0-74995 GCF_059613025.1 Ruegeria sp. BHSC223 | reverse complement strand
ATGGGCGTCATGCCTGTGTGTCGAGCCCGGTCAGCGCAGCGGCGAACTCCTCAGGGTCGAAAGGGGCCAGATCGTCGATCTGTTCGCCCACCCCGATGGCGTGGATCGGCAGGCCGAAGCGGTCGGCCAGCGAGACGAGAATGCCGCCCTTGGCGGTGCCGTCGAGCTTGGTCATCACCAGGCCCGAGACATCGGCGAGTTTCTGGAAAGTCTCGACCTGGCTGATCGCGTTCTGGCCGGTGGTGGCGTCGAGCACCAGAAGCGTGTTGTGGGGGGCGGTGTCGTCCTTCTTGCGGATGACGCGGACGATCTTGGCCAGCTCCTCCATCAGGTCGGCGCGGTTTTGCAGGCGGCCCGCCGTGTCGATCAGCAGGAGGTCGGCGCCGTCCGCCTGGGCGCGGGTCATGGCGTCAAAGGCAAGCGAGGCGGGATCGGAGCCTTCGGGCGCGGTCAGCACCGGCACGCCCGCGCGGTCGCCCCAGACCTGGAGCTGTTCGACGGCGGCAGCGCGGAAGGTATCGCCGGCGGCGATCACCACCTTCTTGCCGGCGGCCTTGAACTGGCTGGCAAGTTTGCCGATGGTGGTGGTCTTGCCCGAACCGTTGACACCCACCACCAGCACCACCTGCGGGCGCCTGGGGTAGAGCGGCATCGGGCGGGCGACCGGCTCCATGATGCGGGTGATTTCCTGGGCCAGCAGTTCCTTGATCTCTTGCGTCGAGAGTTTGCGCCCGATCCGCCCCTCGGCCATGTTCGCCGTGACGCGCAGGGCGGTGTCGACGCCCATGTCGGCGGCGATCAGCAGCTCTTCGAGCTGTTCCAGCATGTCGTCGTCCAGCGTGCGGCGGACCACCGTCGCGGCGCCGGGGCGAGCGAAGAGGCGGCCGAGCAGGCCGCGGCCCGTGCCGGTTTCAGCGGGCGGGGTCGGGTCGATGGGCTGCGGCGCCTCGGGCGGCATCGGCGCCGGGGCGGGGTCAACCGGCTGCGGCTCCGGCATCTCGGGCGTGTCGGGCAGTTCCGGCACCGGTTGCGGTTCCGGGTCGGGCTCGGGGATCACCGGGTCGGGTTGGGTGGGGGTAACCGTCTCCTCGACCCCGCCATCCTCGACAATCGCATCGAGCCCCTGTTCGATTTTCGAGGACGATTTGAACAGACGGTCCTTGAGTTTCGAGAAAAACGCCATGTCCGGCCCTCCGCTTGCGATCCTGTCTCACCTAATGCGGATTGGCGCCGGTTGCAAAGGGTCAGGTGAGCGCAAGGGCAAAGCCCATCTGCGCGCCCCAGTAGAGCGGCCAGACCAGATAGGGGGTCAGGCGCAGGGCCGGGTGGCCGGGCGGCAGCAGGAATTTCTCGGTCGCGAGGATCATGTCCGAGGCGATGAACGCCGCTGCCGCAGGCAGCACCCAGGCCAGCATGCCCGCCTGCGGCAGGGTCAGCGCGGCCAGCCCCATGCCGAGAATGATCGGGATATAGGCCAGCACCGGCGCCCGCAGGTCGCCTGCGCGCGGGCCGAGCAGGCGGGCCATCACCAGCCCCAGCACCGCGAGGCCCGCCACCAGTGGCCACTCTTCGGCAAGCCGCCCGGTCTCGCTGGTGGCATGGTTCAGGAACAGGGCAACATAGGCCAGGTGACCGGCGGCAAAGGCGCCGACACCGGCCATGAAGGTGGCCTCGGTCTCGCGCGAGAGCAGCCAGTCGCCCAGCGCGCAGAGGGCCAGCGCAAGCGCCAGCAGCACGGGGCCACCCGCGACCAGCACCAGCAGCGTCAGCAGCGCCACCGAGGCGGTCTTGATCGCGCTGCGCATCAGGCTGGCGGGGCGGGCGGTCAGCGCCAGATAGGTCAGGGCACAGGCGGCGGCGATCCAGAACAGGGTGTGGCTCACAGGGTCCTCCGGTCTTTGGGCCCAGTTGACGTGGGCGGCACCGGGCGAGCAAGGGGATTTTCGCGCGGGTGACGCGATGTTAAGCAGAAGCACCGATACCGAGGGAGCCCGCATGTATCGTTATATCCTTGCCAGCCTGTCGCCCTATGCGGTGCTTGGCACCGCCTGCCTGCTTGGGGGGGGCTGGGCCTGGGGGGCGCTGATCTGGATGACCGTCTATGTGGCGGTGATGGACAAGCTGCCGGTGCGACCGCTGGCAGCGACTGACTGGGCGGGCGCGCAAGCCCTGCCGGTGGTGTTGGCGGGGGCGCATTTCGCGCTTTTGGCGCTGGCGATCCCGGCGCTGGCGCAGGGGCCGCTGAGCGGCGTGCAGGCGGTGGCTCTGGGTGTGGCGGTAGCGCTGTGTTTCGGGCAGGTGTCGAATTCGAACGCGCATGAACTGATCCACCGGGGGGACCGCTGGCAGCACTGGCTGGGAGCGGCGATCTATGTCAGCCTGCTGTTCGGTCACCACACATCGGCCCATATGCGGGTGCATCACCTTTGGGTGGCGACCCCGCGCGACCCCAACTCGGCGCGGTTTGGGCAGGGGTTCTGGGCCTTTTTGCCGCGCGCCTGGATCGGTTCGTTCCGCGCCGGGCTGGCGGCCGAGCGGGCGCTGAGGAAGGGCCGGGGCGCGACCCCCTACCGGGCCTATCTGGCAGGGGCGGCGGCGATGCTGGCGGCTGCCTGGCTGTTGGCGGGCGGACGCGGCGTGCTGGTGCTGCTGCTGTTGGCGGGCTATGCGCAGATACAGCTACTGCTGGCCGATTACATCCAGCACTACGGGCTTCGGCGCGAAACGCTGGCCAATGGCAAATACGAACCGGCCCGCGCGCACCATTCCTGGAATGCGCCGCATTGGTACAGTTCGGCGATGATGCTGAACGCGCCCCGCCATTCCGATCACCACCAGTACCCGGCCCGCGATTTCGCGGCGCTGCGGCTGGACCCCGGGATGCCGCAATGGCCCTATGCGATGCCCATCATGGCGGTTCTGGCAACGGTGCCGCCGCTTTGGCGGCGGGTGATGGACCCGCGGGTTCGCGAGGTCACAGAGAACTGTGAGTAGCCCCCGGCGGCGGCTTCTGCCAAACTTGAGCGCATGATGCGATTGGCCCTGATTCTCGCGATGCTGGCACCACCGGTGCTGGCGCAGCCTGTCATGTCGGCGGAGGAGTTCGACCGCTATACGCAGGGCAAGACACTGTTCTATGGCTTTGACGGCACCGCCTATGGTGTGGAGCGCTATCTTTCCGGGCGCAGGGTGATCTGGTCGTTTCTCGACGGCGATTGCAAGGAAGGCATCTGGTACGAGGCGGCGGGACAGATCTGTTTCGTTTACGAGGACAGGTCCGATCCGCAATGCTGGGTGTTTCGTGATACCGGCGGTGGGCTGGTGGCGCAGTTCGAGGGGGATCCGACCCAGACCGAACTCTACGAGGCCGACGAGATCGGCGAAGAGATGCTCTGTTACGGGCCGGATGTCGGGGTCTGAGGCCGGGCTGGGGGCGCTGCCCCCATCGCCTGCGGCGATTCCCCCGGAGTATTTCGGGCGAAATGAAGCGGCTCAGGTCACGCGAAGCTCTTCGTAAGAGACCATCACATGCTGGCGGAAGGCCGGACGCACGCCGAGGCGTTGATAGTAGAGTTGCAGATGCGGCAGCGGCGCGCGGTCGATGTCGATGTCGTAGTAGCGATAGAGGATATGTCCGAGCTGGATATCGGCCAGGGTGAAGGCGTCTCCGGCAATATGCGTGTGGCGCGAAAGCTGGGTGTCGGCGAGGGCGAGCCTTACCTCGAGTTCACGAACGGCCCGTTTGATCGCGTCGGGATCGCGCTCTTCGGGAGCGGTGCGGACCACGCGCCAGAAGACCGGCGTGGTGAAAGCCTGGGCCACGTTCAGCTTGGCCCATTCGGCCCATTGATCCACCCGCGCCCTCCGAAGCGGCTCGGCGGGCCAGAAGCTGTCCTTGCCATAGTGGGCGGCGAGATAGCGCAGGATCGCACCGGTTTCCCAGATTGGCGGGTTGCTGCCGTCCTGAAGCACCGGGATGGTGCGATTGGGATTGAGGCGGCCGAATTCCGGCGTGTCGAGCCCGCCATAGCGGTGGCCTGCGTCGTGGCGGATATGGGGCAGGTTGAGTTCTCCCACGCACCACATCAGCGCCTGCACGTTCGAGGATGTCTTGCGGCCCCAGATCGTCAGCATCAGAACAGCGAGCCCTGTTCGGGCGGTTTCTGTTTTGGTCTGGGGGCTTTTGAGGGGGCGGCGCCGGTGTCGAGCGTGCCATCGTTGAATTCGATCTGGAGGGCGGTGGCCTTGGCCGCCTCTGCGCGGGTGGTGAGCAGCATGCCCTGATCGTCGCGCACGACGGCGTAGCCGCGCGCGAGCGTGGCCTTGTAGCTGAGCTGGATGCGCAGCCGGTCGGTGGCGTCGAGCCGCTGGCGCAGGCGGTCGACGCGGCTCGTGTGGGCGTTGTGCAGGCGGTCCGACAGGCGGGTCAGCCGGTCGCCCTGTGCCACGATCTCGCGGTCCAGCGCGCGCGGCGACAGGCGCGAGCCCAGATGGGCGAGCCGGTCGCGGCGGGCGGCGACCAGTGCGCGCAGGCTGGCGGGGCGCAGCGGTGCCGAAAGTTCGGTCAGGCGCAGGCGGCGGCGCTGGACCCCTGTCATCAGCGCACCGTCGAGCTTTTCCGCAACCCGGTCGAAACGCTGTCTGGGCTCTGACAGCAGGTTGTCCTTGCCAGGCAAGGCGCGCGACAGGTCGCGCAGGCGCTGGGCGCGCCTCTGCACCGCATCCGAGGCCGCGCGCGACAGGCGGGCGCCCTGTTCGCCGGCCCAGGCCAGCAGTTCGAGGCGGACGGGGACGGCCATCTCGGCGGCGGCGGTGGGGGTGGGGGCGCGCCGGTCCGAGACGAAGTCGATCAGTGTGGTGTCGGTCTCGTGCCCCACGGCCGAGATCAGCGGGATCTGGCTGGCCGCTGCCGCGCGGGCGACGATTTCCTCGTTGAAGCCCCACAGATCCTCGATCGAGCCACCGCCGCGCGCCACGATCAGCAGGTCGGGCCGGGGCAGCGCGCCGCCCGGGGTGAGCTGGTTGAACCCGTCGATGGCGCGGGCCACCTCGGGGGCGCAATTGGCGCCCTGCACGGCCACCGGCCAGATCAGCACCTTGCGCGGAAACCGGTCGCGCAGCCGGTGCAGAATATCGCGGATCACCGCCCCCTGAGGCGAGGTAATCACCCCGATGATCTGCGGCAGATAGGGCAGCGGCCGCTTGCGTTCGGGCGCGAACAGCCCCTCGGCCTCAAGCTGTTTCTTGCGTTTTTCCAGCAGCGCCATCAGCGCGCCCTGGCCGGCGACCGCCACCTCGTCGACGTTCAGGTTGTATTTCGACTGAGCGCCAAAGGCGGTCAGGCGGCCGGTCACGACAACTTCGAGCCCTTCTTCGGGCACCACCGAAAGGCTCGCGACCTGACCCTTCCAGGTGGTGCAGGCCAGCACATTCCGGTCGTCCTTGATGTCGTAATAAAGGTGTCCCGACCGGGCCTTGAAAACGCGCCCGACCTCGCCGCGCACCCGGATGCGGCCAAAGCTGCCCTCAAGCGTGCGCTTCACCTCGCCCGAGATCTCGGTGACGGTGAATTCGGGCATGTTCTGGCCCGGTTGGGGGTCGTCGAGGAGGTCGGACAATTGGGCGCTCCGCTGGTGGCTTGAGAAAGGAGTCGCCGCAGCTTAGAACGCCGGACAACCAAGGCCAAGCAGATCGGAGCGCGTCACATGAACATCCTCATTCTCGGCAGCGGCGGGCGCGAACATGCGCTGGCCTGGGCGGTGATGCAGAACCCCAAATGCGACAAGCTGATCGTGGCGCCGGGCAATGCGGGGATCGCGCAGATCGCTGAATGCGCGGGTCTCGACATCATGGATGGCGGGCTGGTCGCGACATTTGCCGAAGAGAACGCCATCGACTTTGTCATCGTGGGCCCCGAGGCGCCCTTGGCCGCGGGCGTGGCCGACCGGCTGCGCGAGGCCGGTTTCCTGGTCTTTGGCCCGTCCGAGGCGGCGGCGCGGCTGGAGGCCTCGAAAAGCTTTACCAAGGAGATCTGCGATGCGGCGGGAGCGCCCACGGCAGGCTATGCGCGGTTTACCGAGGCAGGGCCTGCCAAGGATTACATCCGGGCGCAGGGCGCGCCCATCGTGATCAAGGCAGACGGGCTGGCCGCTGGCAAGGGCGTGATCGTGGCAATGGACGAGGCGACCGCGCTGGCGGCCATCGACGACATGCTGGGCGGCGCCTTTGGTGGTGCGGGCGCCGAGGTGGTGATTGAGGAATTCATGGAAGGTGAAGAGGCCTCGCTTTTCGTGCTGGTGGATGGCGAGACGGCGCTGTCCATTGGTACCGCGCAGGACCACAAGCGGGTGGGCGAGGGCGATACCGGCCCCAATACCGGCGGCATGGGCGCCTATTCCCCGGCACCGGTGCTGAGCGCCGAGGTCGAGGCACGCGCGATGGACGAGATCGTCAAGCCCACCATGGCCGAGATGGCGCGGCGCGGCATGCCATTCCAGGGCGTGCTCTATGCCGGGCTGATGATCAAGGACGGCGCGCCGCGTCTGGTGGAATACAATGTCCGCTTCGGCGACCCGGAATGCCAGGTGCTGATGCTGCGGCTGGGCGCGCAGGCGATGGACCTGATGCATGCCGCCGCCGAGGGCCGTCTGGGCGAGGCGCGGGTGAACTGGGCCGACGATCACGCGATCACCGTTGTGATGGCGGCCAACGGTTATCCTGGTTCCTATGAGAAAGGCAGCGAGATCAGGGGCCTGGATGCGCTTCCCGAAGATAGTCGCAACATGGTGTTCCATGCGGGCACCGCCGAACGCGAGGGCGCGATCGTCGCGACCGGCGGCCGGGTGTTGAATGTCACGGCGCGGGGCGACAGCCTGCAAGAGGCGCGCGAGCGGGCCTATGCCATGGTCGAGGCGATCGACTGGCCGGGTGGGTTCTATCGCCGCGATATCGGCTGGCGCGCACTCTGACCGGGCAAGGGGGCGCTGCCCCCACCGACAAAATTCGCCGAATTTTGTCGGCCCCCCGGGAGTATTTGAAGCGAAATGAAGAGGGAGCGGTGCGGCCCGGAGAGAGGTTTTCATTCGCCTTGGTCGCGCGATATGATCGGGTCAGGGAGGAACGGCATGCCGGGACCGGTCGACAAGGATCTGTTGGACAACGCCTATGCCACGCGCGAATTGCGCGGGCTGGCCTTTGACTGGGTGCCGGTCGGGATCGTGGTGACCGAGGCGCGGGTGATCCGCGAGGTCAATCACCGCTTCTGTTCCATGTTCGGCTATGCGCGCGAGGAGTTGCTGGACCGGCTCTTCGTGTTCCTCTACCCCTCGGACGAGGAGTTTCAGAACATCCTGCATCGCGGCGACAAGGATCTGGGCGAGGGCAATCTCTATTGGGACGAGCGGGTGATGCGGCGGCGCGACGGTGAGTTGTTCTGGTGTCGGGTGCGCGGCCAGACCTTTACCCCCGAAGAACCGCTGGCCCGCGCGGTCTGGACCTTTGCCGACCTCTCCGAGATCCGCCGCTATCAGCCGCTGAGCCGGCGCGAACGCGAGGTCTATTCGCTGTTGGGCGAGGGAAAGACCAGCAAGGAGATCGCGCGCGAGCTGGACCTGAGTTATCGCACGGTCGAGGTGCACCGGGCGCGGCTCTTGAAGAAGTTCGGGGTCAGCAATACCGCCGCCCTGTTCCAGTCGCTGGGCGATATTGGCGGCGAACATGTGGTGCCATCTGCCGGGTGAGTGGTGGTTAGAGGGGCTTACAGGCGAGCTCGGCAGCAATCGCGTTAGTTGAAAAGCGGCCAAGCGCCCGGCTTTGCCAGTCCTCGTCATGGCGCAGGGCGATGATCTGGCGCCAGTCGGCGCTGGCCAGCACGATTTCGGGGCCACTGCCGCAGTCGCGCAGGCCACCGGTGATGAACTCCTCGCCTATGCGGTGATTGGTCAGGCCGGGCAGGGCGGCGATCTCGGTCAGGGTACCGTCGCGGTAGCGCCAGATGCGAAGGACCTTGGCCAGGTGCGGGCGGTCGACATAGGCGATTTCCATGAAACCGTCGCCGTCCAGATCGGCGGCGCCCAGTACAGCCAGCCAGCGGTTTCGGGTGCCGATGGGGGGTGTCGCGGCCAAGAGGCGGGCGCGGCGGTCATAGACCTCGAGCCTTGCGCCATCGGTGACGGTGCTGCGCACGGCGATCACCTCGGGCAGGCCGTCGCCATCCAGATCGGCCAGATGCGGCGCGATATCCTCAAACACCGCGCCGTCGGGCAGGGTGGTTTCAGCGGGACAGGTGATCCGGGGGGCGCCCGGACGAAAGACATGGATGGTCAGCGCCTTGGCATCCCTGAGCCTGCCCAATACGCCATGGCCGTATTCGTCGGTTTCAACCGCATAGGCAGCATGCAACCGAAGCTGCGCGTCGCGCGCCGCCCAGTCCTCGTGCCGGCCCGAAGCGGTACGGTTGTCAAAGGCCGTCTCGGCCCCGCGCCCCGGCAGACCCCGTTCGGGATAGCGCGCCTCGCAGGTCCAGGCGCTGGCTGGGGCCAGCCACAGGCACGCCATCAGAGCCGCGCCGCGGGACACAGAGTGCAAGAGGCGGAACGGTCGACGCGGCGCCTTGTCCGGGGTGCGTGCGACGCCAGCGGAAAAAATGGTCTCCGCAAGCGCTGGCAGCACCCCCGGCATCAGATCTGCTTTTCGGGCATCTGCACGACAAGGCCATCCAGCGCATCGGTGACCTTCAACTGGCAGGTCAGGCGCGAGCGGGCCGGATCGGGCTCGTAGGCGAAATCGAGCATATCTTCCTCCATGTCGTCCTTGGCGGGGAGCTTCTCGACCCAGTCGGGATGGATATAGACATGGCAGGTGGAACAGGCGCAGGCGCCGCCGCAATCGGCCTCGATGCCCGGGATGTTGTTGTCGCGGGCGCCTTCCATCACGGTCAGGCCGTTGGCGACCTCGACCGTGTGCTGGGTGCCGTTATGCTCGATATAGGTGATCTTTGCCATGGCTCGGATGTTCCTTTGTAACGTTGCGCTGACTCCAATATCCAAGCCATTTAGGTCTGGCCAGCCCGTTTTGCCAGCCGGTGTGCTGTCAGCCGCTTTTGCGGCGTCCCAACCCCCGGTCCTCGAGGCTTTGCGCGGGGGGCAAGATGGGGTAAGGTGCGGCAAAAGCCCCAGAGGCCCGAGCATGACGTCACGAACCGCCCTTTTCTGTGCGCTGGCCTTTCTTGGCCTGAGCGCATGCAACGCCGGCCTGCCGGACGTGGATGCGCTCCGCGAGCCGGAAGTGTCGCGCTTTACAGCCGAAGCGCCACCGGGGGCTGCGCCCGGCACCTGCTGGGGCAAACAGGTGACACCCGCGATCATCGAAACGGTGACCCATCAGGTGATGTTGCAACCGGCGGAAGTACAGAGCGATGGCAGCGTGCTGCGGCCCGCGGTGTACAAGACCGAGACCCGGCAAGAGATCGTGCGAGAGCGCAAGGAAACCTGGTTCGAAACACTTTGCGCCGAGGAAATGACACCGGAATTCATAGCCTCGGTGCAAAGGGCGCTGGCGGTGCGCGGCCTCTATCGTGGCGCACCAAGTGGTGAGATGGATGCCCGGACCCGCGCCGCGGTGCGCCGGTATCAGAAACCGCAGGGGTTGGACAGCGGTATCCTCTCGCGCGCGGCAGCGCGCGAACTGGGATTGGTGGCGGTCGAGCGTGCCTAGGCGGAGCCGGTTTTCGTAAGAAAACCGGCTCGGAAAACGGCCCGTTTTCCGTCTCGGAATTCTTGCAGAATTCCGCCCGCCGTTTCGAGGCGCGAGATCGATGACTGCTTCGCGATCCGATGCGCGCGGGCTTGACGCAACTGCTTCACGGGTCTAAAGCCCCTTGTCAGGAACCACGTGGCGATTTGTTACCGGATTGCGGGCCACGCTAAACATCACCGCTAAAAGGTCAGGATGAAAGACCCCCTTTCGCTTGACCCGCGATTGGGGTTTTTCTTTGCCCTTCTGGTTCCGGGGCCGAAAGGAACGGATATGAGCACGGATTGGAGCAAGCGCACGCAGGCGGTCCATGGCGGCACCCGCCGCAGCCAATGGGGCGAGGTGAGCGAAGCGGTCTTTCTGACGCAGGGCTTTGTTTACGAGACCGCCGAACAGGCCGAGGCGCGGTTCATCGAATGCGGCCCAGACGAGTTCATTTATGCCCGCTATGGCAACCCGACGGTGGCGATGTTCGAAGAGCGCATCGCGGCGCTCGAAGGGGGCGAGGATGCCTTTGCCACCGCCTCCGGCATGGCGGCGGTCAATGGCGCGCTGGTGTCGATGCTGAAGGCAGGCGACCATGTGGTGTCGGCCAAGGCGCTGTTTGGCTCGTGCCTTTATATCCTTGAGAACATCCTGACCCGCTACGGGGTCGAGGTGACATTCGTCGACGGCACCGATCTGGAGCAATGGCGCGCGGCGGTACGGCCCGGCACCAAGGCGGTGTTCTTCGAGAGCATGTCGAACCCGACGCTGGAAGTGATCGACATTGCCGCGGTGTCCGAAATCGCCCATGCGGTGGGCGCCAAGGTGGTGGTGGACAACGTCTTCTCCACGCCGGTCTTTTCGCGGGCCATCGAACAGGGCGCCGATGTGGTGGTCTATTCGGCGACCAAGCATATCGACGGTCAGGGCCGCGTGCTGGGCGGAGTGATCATCGGCAGCCGCGAGTTCATCCGGGGCACGGTGGAACCCTATCTGAAACATACCGGCGGCGCGCTGAGCCCGTTCAACGCCTGGATCATGCTCAAGGGGATCGAGACCATGGCGCTGCGCGTCAATGCGCAGGCCGAAACCGCGCAGAAGCTGGCCGAGGCACTGGAGGGGCATCCGGCGCTGGCGCGCACGCTTTATCCCGGGCTGAAGAGCCATGCGCAGAACGCGATGGTGCAGACGCAACTGGGCGGCAAGGGCGGCACGGTTCTGTCGCTCGATCTCAAGGGCGGCAAAGAGGCTGCCTTCCGCTTCCTGAACGCGCTGACGATCCCGGTGATCTCGAACAACCTGGGTGATGCGAAATCCATCGCCACGCATCCGGCGACCACCACCCACCAGCGGCTGAGCGAGGAGCAGCGCGCGGCGCTGGGCATCACGCCGGGGCTGATCCGGTTCTCGGTCGGGCTGGAGGATGCGGGCGATCTGCTGGCTGACCTTCGGGCTGCTCTCGACTCTGCCGCCGGCTAGGACGGATCGCTGGGGGTGCCGCCACTTCCGGTATCCGCCCAGGCTGCCATAATGGCGCACAGGCGTCGTTTTCCATCGGTTTTTTTGAACCGCTTGGCAATATCCCGCGTAATCAGGTGGATTGAAGTGACGGACCGGTCCATATTGTGGGACGGACAAGACCGAGGATGTGTGCGATGAACCTACACCCCCGCGATATCGACGAGACACCAGATCGAGATGCAGCCTCCGCCGCGCTTGCGGTGTTGCGCCGCTGGGCCTCGGGTGCCACCGCCACCGAGATCAGCGAACTTGACCCCTCGGTCGCGCGGCTGATGCCGAACGCGGCCCTGTCGAACTATCCCGATCTCAGCCGGCAATACCCAGAGGATTTCACCGTCGATGCGGACTATCGCGCCGGGCTGCCCGACCTGCAGAATGGCCCGTCCAGCCTGATCCGTGGGGCAAAGCAGCAGATCCAGCATGTGGGCATCTCGAATTTCCGCCTGCCGATCCGCTTTCACCGCAAGGAAGGGGACGACCTGACGCTGGAAACCTCGGTCACCGGCACCGTCAGTCTGGAGGCGGGCAAGAAGGGCATCAACATGTCCCGCATCATGCGGTCCTTCTATAAACATGCCGAGCGCACATTTAGCTTCGAGGTGATCGAGGCCGCGTTGGACGATTACATGACCGATCTGGACACGTTCGACGCGCGTATCCAGATGCGGTTTTCCTATCCTGAGCGGATCGAAAGCCTACGTTCGGGGCTGAGCGGGTATCAGTACTACGACATCGCGTTGGAACTGGTCGAACAGGGCGGCGAGCGGCTCAAGATCATGCATCTGGACTATGTCTATTCCTCGACCTGCCCTTGTTCGCTGGAACTCAGCGAACATGCGCGCTCCAGCCGGGGGCAGCTGGCCACGCCGCATTCGCAGCGCTCGGTGGCGCGGCTGTCGGTGGTGGTCGATGGCGATGCCAGCTGTCTGTGGTTCGAGGACCTGATCGCGCTGTGCCGCCGGGCGGTGCCGACCGAAACTCAGGTGATGGTCAAGCGCGAGGACGAGCAGGCATTCGCCGAGCTGAACGCCGCCAACCCGATCTTTGTCGAGGACGCGGCGCGGCTGTTCTGCGCCGAGCTGCTGGCCGATCACCGGATCGGCGATTTCCGGGTGGTCGCCAGCCATCAGGAGAGCCTGCACAGCCATGATGCGGTCTCGGTCCTCACCGAAGGCCCCACCTTTGCAACGCCCAGTCTCGACCCGCGTCTGTTTGCAACTCTGTTCCACGTCGGATAGCCACACTTTCTACAAAGGGCAGTGGTTTGGCGGATTTTTGCCGCGCTGCGGCATTTTTGCTGCGCAAGCACAGCTCGTGTGCCGTAGACTGGCCTTGATGCAGATTCGCGTATCGGGCCTACCCGTGTTCCCGACCGGATGCTGCATTCGCCCGATCTGTCTGATGGAGTGAGATGGCGATGCTACTGATGACCTCTTCGCTGCATGCCCAGGCCGCCGCGTATCGGCTGGCTGGCTATGCAAT
Source organism: Ruegeria sp. BHSC223 (assembly GCF_059613025.1). Classification (NCBI taxonomy): domain Bacteria; kingdom Pseudomonadati; phylum Pseudomonadota; class Alphaproteobacteria; order Rhodobacterales; family Roseobacteraceae; genus Ruegeria; species Ruegeria sp. BHSC223. The sequence goes on along the minus strand of NZ_JBXWRR010000015.1, from coordinate 62,254 downwards.
CAGCAACCAGCTGCGCGCTATGCAGATCCTGTCGCGCGCGGCGCTGAATGCACCGCTTGCACAGGTTCAGGCGTTGCAGGCGGCTGCGGCCGCGCCGGCACCGCAAAGGACGGTTTTCGCAAGCGCGAAGACCACGGCACCCAAACCGACCAAACCAGCCGCTGAAACACATTTCGCTGCGGATACCGCAAGGCAGGGTGCTATAGCGCCCGCACTGGCCACCAGTGCACAGGAGCAAAAGTCCGCGCCCGCAAGCGTCAAGGCGACTGTTGCGGCGACGCATCCGGCCCCGCGTCGGCGGCGCAAGCCCTCGGCCCCGGCCCCGTTGCCGGCCAAAGCCCACCCCTCGGGCAAGTGATGCGCGCGGCCGCTTGACTCCAGCGGCGCGGGGCGCCAACCCTGCGCCTCATGTTGGACATGCGCCCCGTTGGATATGTGATCGGCCTGCTGGTTGCCATTCTTGGCGCCACCATGGTGTTTCCCCTTGCCGCCGATCTGATCGAGGGACGGGGGGCGTGGCCGGTTTTCCTGCAAAGCGGTGTCATCACCGTGATGACGGGGGCCGTATTGGCGATCAGCTGCGCCAATGGGGTGCGTGAGGGGCTGACTATCCAGCAGACCTTCTTGCTGACCACGCTGGTTTGGGTGGCTTTGCCCCTGTTCGGCGCTTTGCCATTCATCTTTGGCGCCACCGAGCTGCGCTTTGTAGATGCGTTTTTCGAGGCGATGTCGGGCTTGACCACCACCGGCTCCACCGTGATTGCCGGGCTGGACGGTTTGCCGCGTGGGCTGCTTTTGTGGCGAGGTATTCTGCAATGGTTGGGTGGGATCGGCATCATCGTTGTTGCGATGGTGTTCCTGCCGGAATTGCGAGTGGGCGGCATGCAGATCTTCCGCTCGGAAGGGTTCGACACGATGGGCAAGATCCTGCCCCGCGCGCAGGAGATCGCGGGCCAGATCACCGTGATCTACGTGGCGCTGACCTTTGCCTGTGCTCTGGTCTATGGCGCGCTGGGGATGAGTTTCTTCGACGCGCTGGTACATTCGCTGACCACGGTCTCGACCGGTGGATTTTCGAATTACGACGCCTCGTTCGGGACTTTCCAGGGCCTGCCGGAATATGCCGCCTCGGTCTTCATGATCCTCGCGGCACTGCCGTTCGTGCGCTATGTGCAGATGGTGAACGGGCATTCGGCGCCGCTGTTTCGCGACAGCCAGGTGCATGTGTTCCTTATCGTGATCGCGATCCTGGTCGGAATGACCACCGTGGTTTTGACAACGGTGTTTCCACATCATGTTGAACAGGCCTTTCGCGAGGCGCTGTTCAACATCACGTCGATCATCTCGGGCACCGGCTATGCCAGCGTCGATTACATGGGCTGGGGCGGGTTCCTGGTCACCATGTTCTTTGTCATCGGGCTGATCGGCGGCTGCGCCGGATCGACCGCCTGTTCGGTGAAGATCTTCCGCTATCAGCTGCTTTTCGCCTCGATCAAGGTTCAGTTGCAACGGATCCGGACCCCCCACGGGGTGTTCCTGCCCCGCTTCCAGGGCCGTCCGATCGGGTCTGATGTGCTGGGCTCGGTGATGAGTTTCTTTGTCTTTTTCATCGTGACCATGGGCGTTCTGGCCTGGGGGCTGGCGCTGACCGGGCTCGATTTCATCACCGCGCTGTCGGGAGCCGCGACGGCGATTGCCAATGTGGGACCCGGCTTGGGAGACGAGATCGGGCCGGCGGGCAATTTCGCCGGGCTGAACGATGCCGCGAAGTGGATGCTGAGCGTGGGCATGCTGATCGGGCGGCTCGAGGTCATGTCGGTCTATGTTCTCTTCACCGTGCAGTTCTGGCGCGCCTGACAGGGGTTAACCGTTTTTCGTCACGAAAAACGGCCTGGAAAACGGATGTTTTCCAGGCCGGAATTTTTGCAAAATTCCGGCTTTGCCGGAACGCCGGGTCTCAATCCCAGCAACTGACAAGAACCGTCATTCCGCTGGCGCGTCGGTTCAGTTCGTCCGGAGTGATCCGGCCTGTCGGCGCCGCCTCACGTGGGGTCATTCCCGAAGCGGCGAGCACGTCGCGCAGGGCCTGCGCCTTGGCGGCAAAGCTTACTCCGCGCGGCAATTGCTGGCCGGTTGCCGGTTGCGGCAGCAGCATGCCCACCACCGCGCCCTGGTCGTCGATCACTGGCCCGCCTGCATCGCCCGTTTGAACCAGCAGACCCATCCGCGCCAGTTCGGTTTCACCGCGCAGGCCCTTGACGTCATCGAGCGTTCCAAAGGTCAGCGTCGGGGCGCCCAGGATACCTTCGTAGGCATAGCCCGCCACCGTGATCTCGGCGCCCAAGCGCGGCATCTCGCGGCCCAATCCGGCCACCACCATGGGTGCCAGCGCCTGATCTGGCCGCAGCACCGCCACGCCCAGACCGGCATCGGTGTCGATCACTCGCGCGTCATAGCTTCCATCCAGCGTTACGCGGGTGCAGCCCTGCACCGCCTCGGCCACGGTCATCACGGTGCCCTTGCCATCGATATAGAAGCCCGAGCGTGACAGGCGCGGCTTGCGGATTTCCAGCCCCGAGACCAGATCGACGTTTTGTACCGCGTCGCCACCCGCCGCCGGATCCAGCACCCCGTCGGTGCGGCTAAAGCTTGCCCGCATCGCATCCAGAACCCTGGTGCGGCGATCCTCGTCGCCGGTAGGCCAGATCAGGGTAAAACCCTTGATCTCACCGCCACTCAGCGCAGCCTCGGTATAGGATACGATGCCATTGCCGTGCCCTTCGAGTGTGAAGCTGTCGCTGCGCCGTTCGCGCGGACCGTCCAGCGGCACGATCTCCAGCGTCTGCATGATGTCATAGAGGCCATAGAGCGTCGCCTTGTCGCCGGGCTGACTGATCAGCAGCACCCGTGCGCCCAGCGTGTCAGAGGCATCGAAATGGGCAAAGGGCGCCTCGTAGCGGCTGAACCGGACCACGCCCAGCGGCAGGTCCATTTCGATCCCGGTAGCGGTGTCGCGGTGACGCGCCATGCCGGTCGAGATCAGCGGCGCGTTGTACTGATCCATCAGCACCTTGCGCTGGCGGGTGGTCAGCACGCCGGTGACCTCGAACCCGTTGAAGCCCTGCCAGTCGGCCATCGACCGGCGGGTGCCAGCGCCAAAGGCGCCGTCAATCGCGGCATTGTAAAAGCCAGCGGCCTGTAGGGCGGTCTGCAGCCCCTGACGCTCCTCTCGGGTCAATGCCTGCTCGCTGCGGCGTGCCTCGGCCGGGGTTTCGTCCGCCGGTTCCGGCTGCGCCTGCGGCGTTGCTTCGGCCACCGGCTCGGGCGCGGTTTGTTCGACTGGTGCCACCACCGCACCCCGGTTCAGCAAATCCGAACCCACTGGCCAGAACTGTTGCGCCAGCGCGCCCGAAAAGGTGATGAAGCTGTCTCCGGGAATGCGCCGCTCGGTGCGATAGACCCGCAAAACCTGCTCGGCATCATCGCGCAGATAAGGGCCCAGCACGATACCGTACCAGCCCCCACCCAGCGAGAACCCGGCCACGTCGGACAGATTGGCGGCATAGGTCTGAGCGCGGTCCTGCGCGGTGCGAAGATTGGGGTGCGCCTCGATCTGGACCCAGGCCACCTCGTCTGTGGATTGCTGGGCCAGTGCGGCAGATGAAATCAGATAAAAAATCGAAAGGACGGCGATCAGCGGTCTTATCATTGTTGGGTCTCGTACCTTCAAATACGTATCGTCCGCGCAGGTTATGCAGGAAATCGCGGCAATTGCCATGGGGCAGGCGCGCGGTGCTGTGGGGTGTGGCGATATCAGCGCAGCAGCCTGTGCCGAGGCAGGGCAGATGCGCCGTTGACGCTGGGGGGGCGGTTGCATAGGAAAGGCTCGATCCTATCGCCATCCAGCGCCCGAGGCCGCCATGACCCATCCGACCCCCATCACTCCGCGTTCGTTCCAGGAGATTATCCTGCGGCTGCAGACCTATTGGGCGTCAAAGGGGTGTGCCATCCTGCAACCCTATGACATGGAGGTGGGCGCGGGCACGTTCCACCCCGCCACCACCCTGCGCGCGCTGGGCAGTGCGCCCTGGGCCGCGGCCTATGTGCAGCCCTCGCGCCGCCCGACCGACGGGCGTTATGGCGAGAATCCGAACCGGCTTCAGCATTACTATCAGTACCAGGTGCTGATCAAACCCAGCCCGCCCGATCTGCAAGAGCTGTATCTCGGTTCGCTGGAGGCGATCGGCATCGACATGGCGCTCCATGATATCCGTTTTGTCGAGGATGACTGGGAAAGCCCGACGCTGGGTGCATGGGGCTTGGGTTGGGAAGTCTGGTGCGACGGTATGGAGGTGAGCCAGTTCACCTATTTCCAGCAGGTGGGCGGGCATGACTGCCAGCCCGTCTCGGGCGAGCTGACCTATGGTCTGGAGCGTCTGGCGATGTATGTGCTGGGTATCGACCATGTGATGGACATGCCCTTCAACGACCCGCAATCTCCGATTCCGCTGACTTATGGCGACGTGTTCAAGCAGACCGAAGAGGAATACGCGCGCTGGAATTTCGATGTGGCCAATACCGAGGTGCTGCTGCGGCATTTCGAAGAGGCCGAGGCGGAATGCGCCGCGATCCTGGCGCAAAGCCATGACGACCCCAAGACTGGCAAGCGCATCGTGATGGCGCATCCGGCTTACGACCAGTGCATCAAGGCCAGCCATATCTTCAACCTGCTGGATGCGCGGGGCGTGATCTCGGTGACCGAACGGCAGGCCTATATCGGACGGGTGAGGGCGCTGGCCAAGCAATGCGCGGATGCGTTTGTGCAGACCGCTGCCGGGGGCTATGCTACGGCCTGAGGACAACAGGGCAGGGGCAACCGCCATGGATCAGGCAACACGCGACGCCTATGAGGAGAAGCTGCGCAAGGCGCGGCGCCGGTTGAAACGCCATGTCCGCACGGCGCAAAGCGAAGGTTTCATGACCGGGGCCGCGGCCATGCTGCGGCCCGGTGACGTGGCGATCGACTGCGGCGCGAATGTCGGTGATGTCACCGAGGTGCTGTCCGCGACCGGCGCAACCGTGCATTGTTTCGAGCCTGACCCCTATGCTTTTTCCCTGCTCGAAGGTCGGTTTGGCGATGCCGCGAATGTGCATCTGCACAATCAGGCCGCCGGGGTGACGGCGGGCAGTATCGGCCTAATGCGCGCCGAAAGCTTTGGCGAGGATCCCAAGAAGAATACGGTGATGAGCACCACACTGCCCGGGGGGCGGGGCATCAGCACCCAGGCTGAGAATGTGATCGAGGTCGAGATGATCGACTTTCCCGCCTTCCTGTCCGGGCTGGTCGCCGCACACGGCGATATCGCCATGCTTAAGATGGATATCGAAGGGGCCGAACTGGACATACTCGAAGCGATGGAAGAGCGCGACCTGTTCGCGCCGGTCCGCGTCACCCTTGTCGAAACCCATGAACGCAAGTTTCCCGACCTGCGCCCGCGCTTTCGGGCGCTGAAAGAGCGGATTGGGGAGAAATACGCCACCAGCAAGGTCAATCTCGACTGGATCTGAAGCCGGGTCCAGGCGGTCAATCGGAGATACCCATGACAGGCAAGGTCTTGGTCATTGTGCTGCTGCTCTGCGGTGCGGCCGCCGGCGCGGCGATGTACTACCTTCAGGTCTATGGCTTCTACTACGAGGTCACGGCCAGACCGGGGCAGGACGTGGCGTTGATGCCGTTGGGCGGTGGCGCACCGCAACCCATAGCCTATGACGGGTTTCAGGCCATCGACGCCGACAGCTCGCCCATTCGCTACCGCGCCTGTTTCACCACCGATCTGACCCTCGATGCGCTGAGCGCAGGCTATGAACCCGCCGACGCGCCCGAACCCTTGACCGCACCCGCCTGGTTCGATTGCTACGACGCGACGGCGATTGCCGCGGCGCTGAAAGCCGGGACAGCGCGCGCCTATCTGGCGGCCAAGAACATCCACTATGGGGTGGACAGGATCGTCACCGTGGCCGAGGACGGGCGTGGCTATGTCTGGCATACGCTCAACAATTGCGGGCAAAAAGCCTATGACGGCACCGTGGTGGGCGAGGAATGTCCACCGCGCCCCGAAAACTGAAGCGACAGGCGGAAACCGGTGACAGAGACACTGCACATATCCGCCTTCATGACCGTGACCTTGGGGCTGGCGGTCTATCTGATCGGTGTACGTATCAATGACCGGCTGCCGTTTCTGGAGCGGTTCAGCATCCCCGAACCGGTGACGGGCGGCTTGCTGGCTTCGCTGGTGGCGCTGGCGCTGTATTCCCTGTTCGGGATCGAACTGGCCTTTGATCTGACCGGGCGCGATTTCCTGCTGGTTCTGTTCTTTACCGGTATCGGGTTGAACGCGCGGCTTGGCGATCTGATCGCGGGCGGCAAGCCGCTGGCGATCCTCTTGGTGCTGACCCTGCTGACCATTCTGGCGCAGAACGTGATCGGGGTGCTGGGCGCGGTGGTGTTCGGCTTTCCGCCGCAGGCGGGAGTGCTGTTCGGCTCGGCGTCGCTGATCGGGGGACACGGCACCGCCATCGCCTGGGCGCCCGAGGTAGCACGGGTCACCGGCCTGACAGCCGCCACAGAACTGGGGGTCGCGGTGGCGACGCTGGGTCTGGTGATCGCGGCGCTGATTGGTGGCCCGATCGCCACCTATCTGGTCGACAGCCGCAACCTGACCCCGAACCGCCCGGACGAGGAACTGACCGTTGGTCTGCCCAACGAGATGGACGAGGAGCCCCCCCGGATCGACCACAAGTCGCTGATGAGGGTGCTTCTGACGCTGAACGTGGCGATCCTGCTGGGCTTTGCACTGCACGAAACCATCGACCAGATGGGGTTGAAACTGCCGCTCTTCGTGCCCTGCCTGCTGACCGCCATCGTGGTGGGCAACCTGCGCTCGGCCCTGTTTCCGCGTGCCCCGCGCGTGTCGCGCACGCCCACGCTGGCGCTGATCTCGGAATTCGCGCTGGGCGCCTTCCTGGCGATGTCGCTGATGAGCCTGCAACTCTGGACCATCGCCGAGACCGGCCTGGCGCTTGCGGTGATCATCGCCGCTCAGACGCTGTTTGCGCTGGGGTTCATCCTGCTGGTATTGTTCCGGGTCATGGGCGGCGGTTACCGCGCGGCGGTGCTGGCGGCGGGGTTCGGTGGCTTTGCGCTGGGCGCAACCCCCACCGCGATTGCAAATATGACGGCCGTGACCAAGCGCTATGGCCCGTCGCCTCTTGCCTTTATCGTGCTCCCCCTTGTATCCGCCTTCTTTGTGGACATTGCCAATGCGGTCGTCATCCAGATGATCGTCAATTTCTAAGGACCGACCATGCCCGACCTGCTGATCGAACTGTTTTCCGAAGAGATCCCCGCCCGTATGCAAGCGCGTGCCGGTGAGGACCTGAAAAAGCGGATCACCGACGGTCTGGTCGAGGCCGGACTGACCTATGCCCATGCCGCCGCGTTGACCACGCCGCGCCGTCTGACGTTGGCCATCGAGGGGTTGCTGGCCGAAAGTCCGGCGCTCCGCGAAGAGCGCAAGGGTCCAAAGGTAGGCGCGCCGGAACAAGCAATAGACGGGTTCCTGCGCGGTGCCGGGATCAACCGCGACCAGCTTGAAGAACGCGAAACGCCTAAAGGTGCGGTCTATTTTGCAACCATCGAAAAACCCGGCCGCCCGGCGGCAGCGATCGTTGCCGAGGTTTTGGAAGACACTATCCGCAATTTCCCTTGGCCCAAGTCGATGCGATGGGGGGCTGGGTCCTTGCGCTGGGTGCGACCCCTGCAATCGATCCTGTGCATTCTGACCACCGAGGCCGATACGCAGGTGGTACCGCTCGACGTCGACGGAATCACGGCAGGTGACCGCACAACTGGGCATCGTTTCATGGCGCCGGCCCGGTTTTCCGTCACTTCCTTCGAGGATTACCAGGCGAAGCTCAAGCGCGCGCACGTGGTGTTGGACCCCACCGAGCGGGCAGAGCACATCTGGAACGATGCCCAGAACATGGCCTTTGCCGCCGGGTTGGAACTGGTCGAGGACAAGGGGCTTTTGGCTGAGGTCGCCGGCCTGGTCGAGTGGCCCGTCGTGCTTATGGGCCAGATCGGGGCCGAATTTCTGGACCTGCCGCCCGAGGTGCTGCAAACCTCGATGCGCGAGCATCAGAAATTCTTCTCGGTCCGGAACCCTAAGACGGGCCGGATCGAACGGTTTGTCACCGTCGCCAACCGCGAGACCGCGGACAATGGCGCCACCATACTTGCGGGCAACCAAAAGGTGCTGTCAGCTCGGCTGGCCGATGCCAAGTTCTTCTGGGACAACGATTTGCGCGTGGCGCACACGGGCATGGGGGCATGGACCGAGGCCCTTGAAAACGTGACCTTCCACAACAAGCTCGGTTCGCAGGGCGACCGTATCCGCCGCATCGCAGCGCTGGCGGGTGATCTGGCACCGATGGTCGGAGCCGATACCGGGCAGGCCAAACAGGCCGCGACACTGGCCAAGGCTGATCTGAGCTCGGAGATGGTGTTCGAATTCCCTGAACTTCAGGGACTTATGGGGCGTTATTATGTTGCAGCTTCGGGTCAGGATGCGGCCATAGCAGCCGTGGCGCAGGATCATTATTCGCCGCTCGGCCCCTCCGATGACGTACCTACCGCGCCGCTTTCGGTCATCGTGGCGCTGGCCGACAAGCTCGACACGCTGACCGGCTTTTGGGCCATCGACGAGAAGCCGACCGGCTCGAAAGACCCTTTTGCTCTGCGACGCGCTGCGCTGGGGGTGATTCGGCTGGTGCTGGCCAACGACCTGCGCCTACCGCTGGACCGACCTATCGACGCCCAGTTGCTGCGCCACAAGTATCACGCCAGCAATGGCGAGGCCGAATTGCGCGACCTGATCGAAGAGATCGCCGATCACGGCGTGTTCGGCGCCGCGTTCGAGACCATCAGGGAAAAGCTGGGTGATGCGGACGCGCTCGAGGCACTGGCCGGGGACGTTCCCGATCTCTCCGCCGACCTGCTTTCCTTCATCCATGACCGGCTCAAGGTCTTTCTGCGCGACGAGGGCATCCGCCACGACGTGATCGACGCCTGTATCGCGATGGAGGGCAACGACGACCTCAACCTGCTGGTCAAACGCGCCCGCGCGCTCAACACGGTGATCGCCACCGAGGATGGCGAGAACCTGGTGCAGGGTTTCAAGCGCGCCAACAACATCCTGACCCAGGCCGAGGAAAAGGACGGGGTCGAATACTCCTTTGGAGCCGATATCAAATTTGCCGAGGCCGACAGCGAAAAGGCGCTGTTTGCCGCGCTGGATCAGGCTGAGGCATCCATCGACGCCGCGCTCAAGATCGAGGATTTCGCCGCAGCGATGACGGCCATGGCCGCCCTGCGTGCGCCGGTCGATGCCTTCTTCGAAGAGGTGCAGATCAATTCCGACAATCAGGTGGTGCGCCGCAACCGCCTGAACCTGCTCAGCCATATCCGCAAGGTCTGTTCCAGTGTCGCCGATCTGACGCGGATCGACGGCTGAGGCACCCGTCGCGCCATCCCCTTGTGGCGCGCATCGGGCCTCGTCAGGCGCTCGGTCTGCCGAGATCCGGTGCTGCTGCTTCTTTCTGGTCACAAATACTCATATGCCCAGTAGCCGCGGGCGCTGTCTGTGCGCACATGGCGCTTGCGCCGCCTTCAAACGCCCTTATTCTGCACGCAAACGAGGGGTGCCGCAGTGCAGAATAATCCGAACACCACGCTGATCACCGCCACCGCACCGGTGGCAACAGGCACCCATGGCGGCCGCGCCAAATGCCTGCAACGTCTGGTACGCCTCGACCTGCCGGTGCCGCGGACGGTGGCGCTGTCCTTTTCGGCGGTGCATGACATCGCGCAAGGCCAGCTGCCCGATATCGCGGCCATTGTCGGTCAGTTCGAACCGACCGCTTTGCTCTGTGTGCGGCCCAGCTCCGAGGACCCTGATTGGGGTGGGCCCGGCGCGGTGCTGAATATCGGCATGAACGATGCCCGTTTCGTTGAACTGAGCGACAGGATGGGGGCAGAGGCGGCGGCGGCGCTCTACCTGCGCTTCGTGCAGACCTTCGCCATTCACGTGGCCCGTCTGGACCCGGACGTGTTCGACGAGATCGAGGCCGACGGACGCGAGGGGCTGCGCCAGTCGTTGCGCGCCTATGAAGACGAGACCGACGAGAACTTTCCCCAGGATCCGGGCGAGCAACTGGCCGCCGTGCTGCGCTCGATGGCGCGCGCGTGGGAGGGCACCTCGGCCCGGCTGTTGCGTCAGGCCAAGGGCGCGCCCGCCGATGCGGGGCTGGGCCTTGTGGTGCAGGAGATGATCCCCGGCCTCGGCCAGGGTGAATGCGGCTCGGGCGTGTTGCAACTGGTCGAGCCGGCCACCGGCCTGCCCCAGATCACCGGCCGCTACCTGAGCCAGAGCCAGGGCCGCGACGCGCTGGGGGCGGGGGCCGAGGCGCTCTATCTCGAAAAGGACCCGCGCGGCGTCTCGCTCGAGGATGTGGCGCCCGAGGCCTTTGCCGCGCTCAAGCAGCACGCGGCGCTGATGCGCGAAAAGCTGCGCGAGGAGATGCAGGTCGAATTCGTGATCGAATCCGGGCGTGTGCATATCCTGGACGGGGTACGCGTGCCCCGCAGCGCCCGCGCGGCGCTGCGCATCGCGGTACGGCTGGCCGAGGATGGCATCATCCCGCAGCAAGAGGCGGTGATGCGCATCGACCCGCATTCGGTGAACGAGTTGTTGCACCGTCAGGTGCACCCGCAGGCAAAGCGCGACGTGCTGACCACCGGTATTGCCGCCAGCCCGGGCGCGGCCACCGGCAAGATCGTGTTCACCGCCGCCGAGGCGCAGGCCAGCGCGGCGCGGGGCGAGCCTTGCGTGCTGGTGCGCCGCGAGACCTCGCCCGAGGATGTACGTGGCATGCATGCGGCCGTGGCGGTGCTGACCGAACGGGGTGGCATGACGAGCCATGCGGCGGTGATCGGGAGGGGCCTCGGCCTGCCCTGTATCGTGGGCGCCTCGGACATGGAGTTCCAGACCAAGGCGCGCATGATCAAGGCGCCCGACGGGCGGGTGTTCCGCACCGGTGACATCCTGACCATCGATGGCAGTTCCGGCCAGGTGCTGGCGGGCGAACCCGAGATGATGGAGGCGGCGCTGGATGACAGTTTCCAGACCCTGATGGCCTGGGCCGATGCCGAACGCGATATCGGCATCCGCGCCAATGCCGACACCCCCGCCGATGCCCAGGCCGCGCGAAATTTCGATGCGCAGGGCATCGGGCTCTGCCGGACCGAGCACATGTTCTTTGAACCGGGCCGGTTGACGGTGATGCGCGAGATGATCTTTGCCGCGACCCCCTCGGGGCGCAAGGCAGTGCTGGAACGGCTGCTTCCGATGCAGCGGCAGGATTTCGTGCAGCTGTTTCGCATCATGGAGGGCAAGCCGGTCTGCATCCGCCTGTTCGACCCGCCACTGCATGAATTCCTGCCCACCACCCGCAGCGGCCAGCGCGAACTGGCCGAGGCGCTGGACCTGCCGGTCAGCGACGTGACCCGCCGGGTCGAGGCGATGAGCGAATACAACCCCATGCTGGGCCTGCGCGGTGTGCGGCTGGGGGTCACCGTGCCCGAGATCTATGACATGCAGGCCCGCGCCATCTTCGAGGCGACGCTCGAGGCCAGCCGCAAGGGCGAACCTGTCGTGCCCGAGGTGATGATCCCGCTTGTCTCTGCCAAGCGCGAGGTGGAGCTGGTCAAGGCCCGCATCGACGCGGTTGCCGCCGCCGTCGCCTCCGAGCGCGGGCAGGAGTTCGACTATCGCCTGGGCGTCATGGTGGAAACCCCGCGCGCGTGTTTGCGCGCCGACGAGATCGCCGCCTGCGCCTCGTTCCTCAGCTTCGGCACCAATGACCTGACCCAGATGACCTATGGCCTGTCGCGCGACGATGCCGGTCGGTTCATGTCGGCCTATGTCCGCCAGGGCGTGTTTCCCGAGGACCCCTTCCACGTTCTGGATCGGGAAGGGGTGGGCGAATTGCTGAAACTGGGGGTCGAACGGGGCCGCCGTGGTCAGCCCGGCGTGACCGTTTCGGTCTGTGGAGAACATGGCGGAAACCCCGAATCAATCGCCTTTTGCCGGGCCGCGGGGTTCGACTATGTGTCCTGTTCGCCCTTCAGGGTTCCGGTGGCGCGACTGGCTGCCGCGCAGCTGGCGATTTCGGATAAACTTGGTGTTTCGGCTGAGTTGAGCGCCAAGATATAGTGGATTCGAGTGGGGTAGTATGCCTTGCATTTCTGGACGTGAGCCCCAGAAAACCCTTGCAAATTTGCAAAAACTAGATCTTTCCGCCCGTCTGGAGTATGGGCTGTCTGCGCCGACTGGGGAGGTACCGGTGCGTGATGCCTGATCTGGGGGAAGAAGATGAAACGATTTGTTCTGACAGTGCTGCTTTCTGCTGCTGTCACGCTGCCCAATTTTGCTGTTGCCGATCGGGGGCCCGAGGGCCTCAAAGCCGAAACGCAGCGCGATGCCAATCGCGAGGTTAGGACCTTTCGCGACTATCTCAGCGCTCTTATGCCGAAGTCGGAACAAGACGCACCGGTGACCGAGGTGACGTTCTCGCGTTCCTGGATCGACGGACAGCCCCGGGCACAAGGTGGAGAGCAATGGCAATGCCTGGCCGAGGCGCTGTATTTCGAGGCGCGCGGCGAGACCGTGAAGGGTCAGTTTGCCGTAGCCGAAGTGATCCTGAACAGGGTCGAGAGCGAGCGCTTTCCGAACACGCCCTGCGGTGTCATTCGTCAGGGAACCGGGCGCAAGTATCAGTGCCAGTTCACCTATACCTGCGACGGGCGCAAGGAAGTCATCGCCGAGAAACAGGCCTATGAGCGGGTCGCCAAGGTTGCGCGCCTGGCCATGGACGGGGCCGCCGAAAGCCTGACGGACGGGGCCACCTATTACCACACCACCGCCGTGCGCCCCAGCTGGGCCCGCCGGTTCACCCAGACGGCCAAGATCGGGGTTCACCTGTTTTATCGGCATGGTCAGCGCACAGCGAGCAACTGATTGACGCACCCGCGCTGGAACCCTGCTGGCAGGGGCTTGGCGCAAGACTATATTGCGGGCGATGAAGGAGGCCCGCAATGCTGTTGACTCGCCGACATGTTCTGAAAGCCGCGGCTGCCAGCGCGCTGATGCCGCGTCTGGCCGCAGCCGGGCCGGTCACTTTGACCGCGCGCGAGGCACGCCAGCAGATCGCGCCAGAGGGCTATCCCGACACCGCCATCTGGGGCTATGAGGGCGGCGCGCCCGGGCCTGAAATCCGGGTCGCACAGGGCGCGCGTCTCAGCCGCCGCCTGATGAACGAGCTTCCGCAACCGACCGCCGTGCATTGGCACGGCATCCGCATCGACAATGCGATGGACGGCGTGCCCGGCCTGACACAACAGGCGGTGCCACAGGGTGGCAGTTTCGATTATGACTTCACCCTGCCTGACGCGGGCACCTATTGGTACCATTCGCATAACCGGTCGATGGAGCAGGTCGCGCGCGGTCTTTATGGACCCCTGATCGTCGATGAACCCAGCGCGCCCGATATCGACGGCGAATGGGTGCTGGTACTGGACGACTGGCGGCTCGATCCCGAAACCGGCGCGCTGGCGGGCGATTTCGACAATGGCCATGACCTCAGCCATGCCGGTCGGCTGGGCAACCTGCTGACGGTGAATGGCGGTTTCGACCCGGCCTATCCTGCAAGGCAGGGCGCGCGGCTGCGGCTGCGGCTGATCAACGCGGCCAATGCGCGGGTATTCGAGCTGGGACTCGACGGCATGCAGGGCTGGATCGTGGCGCTGGACGGGATGCCGCTGGAGGAACCGCTGCCGGTCAGTGGTGCCTTTCCCCTGGCACCGGCGCAGCGGGCCGACCTGATCGTGGACATCACCGCCGAAAGCGGCACCGCCGCCAGCCTTCTCAGTATCGAGCGCGACGGTGGTTATGGCCTGTGCCGGTTCGACGTCGCGGGGCAGGGCGCGCGTGCCACCCGCGAGGCGCCTGTGCCGTTGCCGCCCAACCCGCTGCCGGTGATCGAGGGGTTGGCCGACAGCCCACTGCACCAGATGCGGCTGGAGGGCGGCGCGATGCGCTGGCTCGACAGCGCGCGGCTGGGCGAGACCGAATTGAGCGGGCGCGAACTGGCGCAGCTGGGTCGGTTCTGGGCCCTGAACGGTCAGGCCGACCGGCCCGCAACCCCGTTCCTAGACGCCGCGCGTGGCAGCCTGCACCGGATCGCATTCGTCAACGAAACCGCCTTTGACCATGGCATGCACCTGCACGGACACCATTTCCGGGTGATTGCCCCGAACGGAGAGCTTGGCCCCTGGCGCGATACGGTGCTGGTGGCGCGTGGTGAAACCCGCCAGATTGCGCTGGTCGCCGACAATCCGGGCGATTGGCTGTTGCATTGCCACATGTTGGGCCACGCGTCTTCGGGCATGACAAGCTGGTTTCGCGTCACCTGATGACGCATTCGATAACTGGTGCGGCGCATGTCGTCCTGCTATAGGCTGGATCTGCGCCTAATGAGGGCAGACTGACACGACCCCGGAAAGGCCCGCCAGATGAGTTCCGAAATCCGCCTCGCCTTTGCCCATCCCTCGGAGCGTTCCGAAGCGACGGCATCGCGCGGTCCGCTGGACCGTATCTCGTTGCGCGACCATGTGGTCGAGGTCGAGATCGGCGCATTCCAGGCCGAACGCGGCACCACCCAGCGCATCTGTTTCAACGTGGTGGTCGAGGTGATGCCGCTGACCGGCCCCATCGACGACGACGTCGACCGTATCCTGTCCTATGATCGCGTGACCGAGGCAATTGCTCGCGCGCTGGCTGAAGAGCGGCTGAACCTGCTTGAAACGCTGGCCGAACGCGTGGCCGAGCTCATCCTGCACGAGCCGCAGGCAGTGCGCGCCTTTGTCCGCATCGAGAAGCTGGATCGCGGCCCCGGTGCGTTGGGGGTCGAGATCGTGCGCGGTCGCGACAAGCTGCATGTGGACCAGACCGAGGATCTGCGCCCCCATCCGCGCCTTGTCTACCTGTCCAACGCGGCGATTGCGTCGGATAACCTCAAAGGCTGGATCGACCAGCTGGAACACCGCGACCGTCCTCTGATCATCTGTGTCGGGGCGTCGGACCTTGCGGTCCCACAGACCGGTCATGCGATGACCCAGCGTCGCATCGACCTGTTGGCGATCGAGCAGAACGCCTGGCAGCTGGCCGCGCGCGATCTGCGTTGCAAGGTGGTCTCGACCCGGACCGAACTGGACTGGGCGATGAAGAACGGTCAGATATGTGTCTGGGCACCCTCAAAGATCGTACTCGACGCGGTGGATGGCCCTTCGGCCAAACCGTCCGAGGCGGTTGCGTTGGCCGCCTGGTTCGCGGCCACCTTCGAGGCAGGCGAGATGTTGGTGATTGGCGCGTCGCTGCCTGTTGGGGCCGATGTGCCGCTGCGCGCGGTTCCGGTGGAGCAGTCCGACCTGTGAGCGACTATTTTCGTCCGCTGGTGCAGCAGGGCGCGGTACGGCCCAATGACGCAGAGCCGCTGGCGGGCAGCGCGCTTTGGTTCACCCATGCCGAGCACTTGCGTCGAGGGCAGCCGGGCGCGGTGATCCCGGTCGGCGAGATCCCGATGTCGTATCTTGAACGGCTTACGCTGCCACGTCCGGCCTTGGCCGGGCTCGACATGAACCGCCCGCATCTGATGGGTATTCTCAACGTTACGCCTGACAGCTTCTCGGATGGGGGGCGCCATTTCGAGGTCGAGGCCGCCCGTCGTGCCGCAATTGAAATGGTCGCGCAGGGTGTGAGCCTGATCGACGTGGGCGGAGAGTCCACGCGGCCCGGTGCGGCTGAGGTGCCTGCGGAGGATGAAATCAGTCGAACCGCACCCGTTATCGAAGTGATCCGGGCTGAAACCGGCACTGCCATTTCCATCGACACCCGCAAGGCCAGCGTAGCCGAGGCGGCGCTGGTCGCCGGTGCAAGCCTGGTGAACGATGTGTCGGGCTTTACCTTTGACGCCGCGCTGGCACCCCTCTGCGCCGAGACGCGGACTCCGGTCTGTATCATGCATGCACAGGGTGATCCGGCGACCATGCAGCATGATCCGCACTACGAGGATGTCCTGCTGGATGTGTATGACTTTCTGGCCGCGCAGGTGGCGCGGCTGGTATCCGCCGGGCTGGACCGGGGGCAGATCATGATCGACCCCGGGATCGGGTTCGGCAAGACGCAGGAACACAATCTGACACTGCTACGAAACCTGTCACTGTTCCACGGCATCGGTTGTCCGATCTTGCTAGGTGTCTCGCGCAAGCGGTTTATTGGGGCCATCGGCAAAGAACCGCGCGCCGAGGCGCGCGGGCCAGGCTCGATTTCCGTTGGTTTGTCGGGGCTTGCGCAGGGCGTCCAGATATTGCGCGTGCATGACGTGGCAGAAACCGCGCAGGCCTTGCGCCTCTGGGCCGCCGTCCGCTAAAGCTGTTCCGCCAGGGATTTCAAGAAAAGCGAGGCGGGGATGCGCAAGCTATTCGGTACCGATGGGGTGCGGGGCACCGCCAATACCCACCCGATGACCGCCGAGATGGCGCTGAGGATCGGCGCCGCCGTGGGCCGCTATTTCCGCCGTGACGCCAGCGGTGTGCACCGTGTGGTGATCGGCAAGGACACCCGCCTGTCGGGCTATATGCTGGAAAGCGCGCTGACCGCGGGGCTGACCTCGACCGGCATGAACGTACTGCTGCTTGGCCCGGTGCCGACACCCGCGGTGGGGCTGATGACCCGCTCGATGCGGGCCGATCTGGGGGTGATGATTTCCGCCAGCCACAACCCGGCCGAGGATAACGGCATCAAGTTCTTTGGCCCGGACGGGTTCAAGCTGTCCGATCAGGCCGAGATCGAGATCGAGGCGCTGATTGAGGCTGGCGTACAGCCGGCGCAAGCGCAAAATATCGGTCGCGCCAAGCGGGTCGATGATGCCCGGTTCCGCTATGGCGAGCGGGTGAAATCCTCGCTGCCGCGCGATCTGCGGCTCGACGGGCTCAAGGTGGTGGTCGATTGCGCCAATGGCGCGGCCCACCGTGCCGCGCCCGAGATCCTGTGGGAACTGGGCGCCGATGTGATCCCGGTGGGCATTGCGCCGGATGGTCTGAATATCAATCGGGGCTGCGGCTCGACCCATCCGCAGACGGCAGCCGAACAGGTGGTGGCGCATGGCGCCCATGTGGGGATCGCGCTGGACGGTGACGCCGACCGGGTGATCATGATCGACGAGACCGGCACCCCCGCAGATGGGGACCAGCTGATGGCGTTGTTGGCGGCACGCTGGGCCGCCGAAGGCCAGCTTGCCGGTGGGGCGCTGGTGGCAACGGTGATGTCGAACCTGGGGCTGGAGCGGTTCCTGAACGGGCAAGGGATCAGGCTGGAACGCACCGCCGTCGGCGACCGCTACGTGGTCGAGCGGATGCGCGAGGGCGGGTTCAACCTGGGGGGCGAACAATCGGGCCATATCGTGATGAGCGATTATGCCACCACCGGCGACGGGCTGATGGCGGGGCTGCATTTCCTGGCCGAGATGGTGCGGTCTGGCCAACCCGCCAGCGCGCTTGCCCGCCAGTTCACACCGGTTCCCCAACTGCTCAAGAATGTGCGCTTTGCCGCCGGCCAGGCGCCGCTTGACACTGCGCCGGTTCAGGTCGCGATTGCCGAGGCCGAGGCGGCGCTGAACGGTTCTGGCCGGTTGCTGATCCGCAAGTCTGGCACCGAACCGCTGATCCGGGTGATGGCCGAGTGTGAGGACGAGGCGCTGCTGGAGCGGACCGTCGACAGCGTGGTCGAGGCGGTGGCCGGCGCGATCCAGGCTTGAAAACAGGCGCGGCGCTGCGCATCCTGCCCCCGTTGAACAGGGAGAATTCTGGATGTTTCGTTCTTTGACCACTTTTGCATTTCTGCTTTCGGCCGGAATGGCCCAGGCCGGGATGACGGTTGATCTGCTGCCACCCTGGGACGGCAAGAAGATCCCCAAGGGCCAGCATTGCCAGTTGCAGGGCGGCAAGGGTGCGACGCCGCCGATGCAGGTGGCGGGCATCCCTGAAGGCACGGTGATGCTGGTGGTTCAGTACAACGACAAGAGCTACAAGCCGCTCTCCAGCAAGGGCGGGCATGGCACCATCGGCTATCCGGTCAAGGGCGCCAGCGCCAAGCTGCCCGCGGTGCCGGGCATGACCGCGAAACTGCCGGGCGGGGTACGGGTTGTGGCCCCGGCGCGCAGCACCGGCGAATACGCCTCCAAGGGTTATCTGCCGCCCTGCTCGGGCGGGCGTGGCAACACCTATGAGGCGGTGGTGCAGGCGGTTGGCGCCGATGGCAAGGTGCTGGACCGGGTGAAACTCAAGATCGGCCGTTACTGACGGGCGAACAGGCGCCTGAGCGCGCCATACTGGCTGAGCCCGACCCCGGTCAGGATCAGCAGCAGCGACCACAGCAGGACCGGCGGCAGCGGCTCTCCCAACAGGGCCGCGCCCAGCAGGACCGACCAGACCGGCACCTGATAGTTGGTCAGGCTCATGAACACCGGCCCGGCGCTGCGGATCAGGGTGACGCGCAACAGATTGGCCGCTGCCGTGGGCACCATGCCCAGGAACACGATCAGGCCCAGCGTGCGCAGATCGGTGGAGGGCGGCGGGCCTTCGGCGATCCAGGCCATCGGCAGCACCGCGACCACCCCGATCAGCAAGAGTACGGTCGACAGGCCGACCGGATCGACCGCCGGCAGCCGCCGCATCAGGATCGAGGCCACCGCGTAACAGGCGGTCGCCGCCAGACAGGCCAGCCGCCCGGGCAGTTCCAGCGTCGCGCCGCTGCTCTCGAACGCCTGCGCCCCCATCAGCAGCGCAACTCCGGCAAAGCCGATGACAAACCCCAGCGCGCGGCGCCAGGTCATCCGCTCGCCCGGCACAAGGAAATGCGCCAGCGGCAGCACCATCAGCGCGATCGAGGCCATCGAGACGCCGGTAAACCCGGCCGTCACATATTGCTGACCCCATGCGATCAGCGAGAAGGGCACCGCCGAACTGAGCAGCGCGATGGTCACCAGCGAGAGGCGCTCTGACCGGCTCAACGGCACCGAAAACAGCCGCCCGCCCATGAGGCGCCAGACCAGCGTGCTGAGCACCGCCCCGAAACAGACCCGCCCGGCGGCCAGCCAGAACGGCGTGATCCCCTCAAGCGCCAGTTCGTTGACCAGGAATGTCCCACCCCAGACAAAGCCCAACGTCGCCACCATGGCCCAGCTTTTCGCCGTTATGTCAGGGGATTGGGTCATTGTCTTCCCGTTGATGAGGTGTCGACAGAAGGCCTCTGCTTCTTTCCGAGGTCAATGACGAACGTTTCGGAGCGGGGCGAAACTTTCTCAACTCAGTCAAAGTTCTGCCGCCATTTCGTGCAACTAGAGTCGAAGTTGCAATATGAGATTAACGACAGAATGGACAGGCCCGGTTTCGCGCTCTTGATCGATGGTGAGAATATCAGTGCCGAGTACGCATCTCAGATCGGGAAGATCGCGCAGAATGTTGCCCCAGCCCGGTTTCGGCGAGTGTATGGGGATGCAAGCAGATTGCCGAACTGGGAGAAAACGCCCGGGTTCCGGGTGATCCATAGCGGATCCGGCAAGAATTCCGCCGATATCCTGCTTGCGATTGACGCGATCGAGCTTGCCTGCTGCAGGCAGGTGGACACGGTTATGATCGTCAGTTCGGACGGTGATTTCAGCCATCTTGCAACCCGGTTGATCGAACGTGGAGTGCGTGTCATTGGCAGTGGCGAAGACAAGAGCCCGCCCGGGTTTCGTGCGATATGCTCGGAGTTCCACATCCTCAGACCCAGGTCGACACAGACTTCGAGCGAGGAAATGCGGGCCTGCCCCAACCCCCAGCCGGCCAAGTTGCACGATCTTGTGCGCAATGTGGTGTCAAAGCATGACAGCGCTTCTCAGGGTGTACCGCTTGTGCAGCTCAACGGTTTGATGCGTGCGAGCCATGATGTTCGAATCAGCAATCACCCGGACAAAACCTGGCGCGGCTACTTGTCCAAGCGTCAAAACCTCTTTCGTTTGACAGGAGAAGGGCAGGAAACGCGGGTTCATGTTCACCCCGCTTCGCCGCTGCAATGAAAAAGGGCGCGCAATCGGCGCGCCCTTCGTGTTCCTGAACCTGCGGATCAGTTCTTCGACTTGTCAACCATCTTGCCGGCCGAGATCCAGGGCATCATATCGCGCAGCTTCTGGCCGACCTGCTCGATCTGGTGCTCGTCATTGGCGCGACGCGAGGCCTTGATGGTCGGCTGGCCAACCGCGTTTTCCAGCATGAAGTCGCGGACGAACTTACCCTGCTGGATGTCGGTCAGAACGGCCTTCATCGACGCCTTGGTCTGCTCATAGGGCAGGATGCGCGGGCCGGTGACATACTGGCCGTATTCGGCGGTGTTCGAGATCGAGTAATCCATGTTGGCAATACCGCCTTCATAGATCAGGTCGACGATCAGCTTCACCTCGTGCAGACATTCGAAATAGGCCATCTCGGGGGCATAGCCCGCCTCGACCAGGGTCTCGAACCCGCAGCGGATCAGCTCGACCAGGCCGCCGCACAGCACGGCCTGCTCGCCGAACAGGTCGGTTTCGCATTCCTCGCGGAAGTTGGTCTCGATGATGCCCGAACGGCCGCCGCCGATGGCCGAGCAATAGGACAGGCCGGTTTCTAGCGCCTTGCCGGTGGCGTCGGTGTGAACTGCCACCAGGCAGGGCACGCCGCCGCCCTTGGTGTATTCGCCGCGCACGGTGTGGCCGGGGCCCTTGGGCGCCATCATGATGACGTCGACGCCTTCCTTAGGCTCGATCAGGCCGAAATGCACGTTCAGGCCGTGGGCAAAGGCAATTGCGGCGCCGGGACGGATGTTGTCATGCACGTATTTCTTGTAGGTCTCGGCCTGCAATTCGTCGGGCATGGTGAACATGATCACGTCGCACCAGGCTGCGGCTTCGGCGATGCCCATGACCTTGAGCCCTTCGCCTTCGGCTTTCTTGGCCGAGGCCGAGCCTTCGCGCAGGGCGACAACCAGGTTCTTGGCGCCCGAGTCGCGCAGGTTCAGCGCGTGGGCGTGGCCTTGCGAGCCATATCCCAGGATGGCCACTTTCTTGTCTTTGATCAGGTTGATGTCGCAGTCACGATCGTAATAGACGCGCATGATGCCGGTCCTTTCTGTTTCGATTGCCGCGTTTCTATAGGCTGTTACGCCGAGGTGCGAGAGGAATGAGGTTGAGATTTCGTCAGTTTGATGAAAGATAATTCGCCAAGTTCGAGAAATACGGAAAATTCATGCTCGATGATATCGACCGCCGCATTCTGCGCCACTATCAGGCCGACCCCAGCCTCAGCGCCACCGAACTGGCCGAGCGCTGCCGGATCACGTCGGGCGTCTGCTGGCGGCGGATCGAAAAGATGCAGGCCGCCGGTATCATCCAGGGGCAGGAGGCGGTGATCGACTGGGCGGCGCTGGGCTTTGCGGTCGAGGTCAGCCTGCGTGTCACGCTTGACAAGACCCAGCCGCGCGCCTTTGACGATTTCATCGGGGCCGCGCGCAAGGTGCCCGAGGTGATCGAGATCCAGACCTTTCTGGGCCGGGTCGATGTGCGCCTGTCGGTGATCGCCCGCGACATGGCCCATTACCAGAAGCTTTATCGCGACCGCATCCTGACCCTGCCGCATATTGCCGATATCGAGGCGCTGATGCATATCGCGCGGCTCAAGCGCGACGAGGTATTGCCGGTATGACGGACCTGGACGAGATCGACCGCAAGTTGCTGCGCGCGCTGGCGCAGGACGCAACCCAAAGCGCGGGCGCGCTGGGGCGCCGGTTCGGTCTGTCGCAGCCTGCTACCTGGCGGCGCATCCGCAGGTTGGAGGAGGCGGGGGTGATCAAGGGCCGCCGCCTGCTTCTGAACGCCGAGGCGCTGGGATTTGGCGTCACCGTGTTTCTGGGAGTCAAGCTGGCGCGCAAGGGGCGCGTCAGCCTCGAGGATTTCGAACGCGCCGTCAGCGCCATCCCCGAGGTGCAGACGGTCGAACATGTGCTGGGCCTCTACGACTATCGCCTGCGCGTGGTGGCGCGCGATCTGGCCGATTTCGAACGCGTCCTGCGCCGCCGGATCATGACTCTGCCCGGTGCGGGCGAGGTCGAGGCCAATGTGCTGCTCAGCGAAGAACGCTTGCCCGGCCCAATCGGTTAATAGGCGGTCCGGACGCGATAGCCCGGATGATAGGTCAGTCGGGCAAAGGTCACGGGCTCGCCCTTGAGCCAGGTGGTGCGCTCCATCTGCATCACCGGCATGCCGACGGAGGTCGACAGGAACTCGGCCAGCCGCCCGTCGGCGCCGATGGCGCCAAAGGCGATTTCGGCATCGGTAAAAGGGATCGCGGTCAGCAACCACTCGGTCGGGCCGATCCGGCTCAGATCGGCCTCTTCCATCGCCGGGACGGCGGACAGGCTGACCCAGCGCTCTTCAAGCTGAAAGGGCTGGTTGTTGGCATAATGCATGCACAGCAGGTGCAGCACCCGCGTGCCGGGGTGCAGCCCCAGTTGCGAAGCCAGCCAGGCGGGCGCGGTGATCACCGCCCGCTCGACCAGCGCATAGCGGTAATCACCGTTTTGTTCCTCGACAACGCGCCGGGCCAGCGAGATTTCGAAACGGGCCTGCCGGACCGGCGCCGTCTTGACCCGGGTGCCGCTCTTGCGTTTGCGCTCGACGAATCCCTGCTCGGCCAATTCGCGCAAGGCCCTGTTGACCGTGGCACGTGCACAGCCGAACTCTTCTGCAAGTTCCGACTCGGTTGGAAGCAATGTCCCTTGCGGCCAAATCCGGCTTTCGATCCGGCGTTTCACCTCGTCGCGGACGGCATGAAAGCTGGTTCGCTTCTGCTGTTTCAAGGGTGAATGGTCCTTTGCCTATCTTCCGTGCGTGTTTGTGCCCGCATTTTTCGGAAAGAGTAAAGGGGAGTTGACCCTAAGTAGCGTCATATCTGCGTCAACATCACGCATATTCGATACAGGGAAAGAACATCGTCAGTATTAAGGTTAACGTGTTGAGGTTAACGAGGCGGAGATGCCCCGCGTGGGCACGCCCCAGCTTTACGAGCGCGGGTAGATCTCTTTGCAGCCGCGCTACCCGGTCGTTCGAGCGCCCTCAATGCGTCCGTCCTGCGCGCCATTCCCTGCCCGCAGCGATTCGCTTGAGAGGTCACGGCGCCGTGCGCGCCGGCAAGCATCCGAGCATGGCGGCCCCGGGCACAGTCCGCGCATCTTCCGCTTTCTTCTGTTCAAAAATACCTTGGGGTCCGGGGCAAAGCCCCGGTTCCATCCGCGTGGCCAAGACGCCCGGCCGCGCTCCCCTCTTTACCCGGCGGCGCAGAGCGGCCATGAAAGAGCCCGGAACAAGGAGAGGAGCCCGCGATGGCCGCACTACTGGATACTGTCGATCCCGATGGGCTCGAGGAATTCTCGGTCGTTTTTACCGACCGTTCGCTCAACCATATGTCCACGGCCTTTCAACAGGTGATGCGGGACATTTCCGACATGCTGCGCGCGGTCTACAATGCCGATGCCGTGGCGGTCGTTCCCGGTGGTGGCACCTATGCGATGGAGGCGGTCGCGCGCCAATTCGCCCGGGGCGCGCGCGTTCTGGTGGTGCGCAACGGCTGGTTCTCGTATCGCTGGAGCCAGATCATCGAGACCGGCGGTCTGACTGCCGAGACAACGGTGATGAAGGCGCGCCGCAGCGGCAATGAAAGCACCGCGCCCTTCGCCCCGGCGCCCATCGAAGATGTGGTGGCGGCCATCCGCGAGCAGAAACCCGATGTGGTCTTTGCCCCGCATGTGGAAACCGCCGCCGGGGTGATCCTGCCCGATGATTACATCACTGCCATGGCCTCTGCCGCGCATGAGGTGGGCGCGCTGATGGTACTCGACTGTATCGCCAGCGGCTGCGTCTGGGTCGATATGCAGGCGACCGGCGTAGACGTGCTGATCTCGGCGCCGCAAAAGGGCTGGAGCGCTTCGCCCTGCGCTGGTCTGGTGATGCTGTCCGAACGCGGAGAGGCACGGCTGGCCGAGACGCAGTCGGACAGTTTCGCCATCGACCTGAAGAAATGGCGCGACATCATGAAGGCCTATGAGGGCGGCGGCCATGCCTATCACGCCACCATGCCCACCGACGCGCTGCGCGCCTTCCGCGACACCATGGCCGAGACCCGCGACTACGGCTTCGACAAACTACGCGAGGCGCA
The DNA here is from genome assembly GCF_059613025.1 of Ruegeria sp. BHSC223. Lineage (NCBI taxonomy): Bacteria > Pseudomonadati > Pseudomonadota > Alphaproteobacteria > Rhodobacterales > Roseobacteraceae > Ruegeria > Ruegeria sp. BHSC223. The sequence continues at coordinate 37,794 of NZ_JBXWRR010000015.1, read as the reverse complement.
ATGGGCGCTGGGCAACGGGGTGCGCGCGCTGCTCAAGGGCAAGGGCATCGTCTCTGTCGCCGCCGAAGGGTTCGGCGCACCCGGCGTGGTGGTGAGCTATACCAGCGATCCCGAGATCCAGAACGGCAAGAAATTCGCCGCCCTGGGCATGCAGATCGCTGCTGGCGTGCCGCTGCAATGCGATGAACCGGCCGATTTTCGGACTTTCCGACTGGGCCTCTTCGGCCTCGACAAACTCTATGATGTCGATGGTACGATTGACCGGTTGAAACGCGTGCTCGACCAGGTGCTCTGAGCCTGGTTTCTTTCTGGTCGGAAATACTCCGGGGTCCGGGGCGGCGCCCCGGGGCTTACCGCACGCCCAGACCCATCTGCATCAGGGTCCGGCGGACCGGTGCCAGTGAATAGAGCGCGTTCAGCCCCATCGCGCGCGCGTCCCGCAAGGGGCGCGCCTCGACCATCGAGGCGCGATTGAGCAGGTCTATCCCCTTCACGCGCAGCTCGATCTCGGCATGACGCGCCTTGTGATAGGCGGCCAGCATCTGCGCATCGCCCAAGTCCTCGGGCCGGGCCTGCGCCAGTTCCAGCAAAGTCCGCAAGTCGCCCAGCGACATGTTCAGCCCCTGCGCGCCGATGGGCGGCACCACATGCGCGGCCTCGGCCATCAGCGCGACCCGCTCGCCGGTCAGCCGCTCTGCCGATTGGCTGATGATCGGCCAGATCGTACGTCGCGAGGCCAGTTTCAGGGGTCCGAAGAGGCCGCAAGACCGTTCGGTCATGGCCGCCTCAAATGCCTCGGGTTGCATTTCGAGGAGCTCTACTGCGCGCGGCCCCCGCTCCATCCAGACCACCGCCGACGAGGGTTGCCCCTCCCAGTCGGGCAAGGGCACCAGCGTGAACGGCCCGCCGGATCTGTGGATCTCGGTCGAGACATTCTGATGCGCGATCGGGTGCGTGACGGCAAAGGCCAGCGCCTTTTGCCCATAGCGGGTGGTCTTGACCCCGATCCCCGCCGCCGCGCGCATGGGTGAGTTTCGCCCGTCGGCGGCCAGCACCAGCTTGCAGGTCACGCGGCTGCCGTCGCTCAGCCCCACGCGGGCCTCGGCTGTGCGGGTGAACAGGCTGGTGGTGGCGGTGCCGGGGCGGAAATCCACATTGGGCAGTTCGGCCAGCCGCGCCACCATCTTGCGCCGGAGCAGCCAGTTGGGCAGGTTCCAGCCAAAGGGCTTGTCGCTCAGATCGGCGGCATTGAAATCGCGCACCACGCGCGGTTCGGGCATCGCGCCGCCCGCATCGACGATGCGCATGATCTGCAAGGGGGCGGCATGATCGGCCAGCTGGGCCCAGAGGCCGCAGCTTTCCAGCAGCACCTGCGCCGGTTGCAGGAATGCGGTGGTGCGCAGGTCCGATCCGTCCACGTCACGTTCGGTCACCGGCGGGGCCGGGTCGACGCAGATCACCCGGAACCCGGCGCTGCCAAAGGCCGCCGCCGCGGTCAGTCCGGCGATGCCGCCACCGGAAATCAGGATGTCGCAGCTCTCTTGCATGGGCAGGCTCCGTCTTTTGCGCGGCACCCTATGCCGGAACGTGCCGGGGTGCCAAGCGACATCCTGTCCGGCGCACTCAGCCGCGGGTGATCAGGATCAGCACCGCCCAGATCACCGGGACCAGCGCCAGTGCCGGAATGTAGAGGCCCGGAATGCCGAACAACAGGATGGCGATGCCCCACAGGCTGAGCGCGGCGGCAATGGCGTAATAGATGTTGTCGCTGTCGCCATAGGCCACTTCCTTGGCGATGCGGCCCAACAGAGGCACGGAAAACAGCAGGCGCTGGCCCAAGGGCAGGTTGCGGGGCAGGTCGATGGCGCTCATGTCAGGTCCTTTGAACTATCTGTCAGGTGGCAGATAGGTTTTGGAACCTGAGTCCAAAGGTCACCTTTTGCCGCAGTGCAGCGCGATGCCGCATCCCCTGCGGCGCGGTGCCGCTGATCGCGCCGAGCGGAGCAGAGATGCGCGGCGACTCTGCTTTTGTGCTATCATCCGGGAATTGTATTGAGGGCGGAGATTTCCCATGACGCTGAAATATGCGCGCGGTCCGGTCAGCTACCTTTACCGTGACGTTGAAAAGAACGGTAAAACCAGCCGCCGCAAGGTGAAACAGGTGCTGTGGGGCGACTGGGTGGATGTCCGCGATCCGGTCGATGCCACCTGGACCCATGTCCGCTATGGCAAGAAACCCTATCTGATGAAACGCGCCGAGTTGCAGGACGAGCGGGTGCTGGAGCTGATCTTTCTCGATATCGGGCAGGGCGATGCCTGTATCCTGACCGAGCCGGGCCACCATCATCCGCCGCGCGTGATGGTGATCGACGCCGGGATCGGGCGCAACGCCAACGGGTTTCTGAACTGGCGGTTCCGCGATTTCGACAATTCGGGCCAGATCCATGCCGCCATCGTCACCCATCCGGATGCCGATCATTATCGCGGCTTTCAGCCGATCTTCGAGAACCGCCGCCTGCGGATCGAGCATGTCTATCACAGTGGTTTGGTCGAACGGGTGGGCGACGATCTGCTGGGGCCGGAACAGGGCGGTTACCTGACCGATATCGTTGAGACCGACGCACAGATGCGGGCGTTGTTGTCCGATTCGGCCCGGCGCGGGCGCAAGCTCTATCCCAAGCTGATGCAGACCGCGCTGGAGGCGGACCGGATCGGCCCCGTCACCGCGCTCACCACCGCCCAAGCGGTGCACGAGGATGGGCGTGCCTGGCTGCCGGGCTTTGCCCCCGATGACGGCAGGCTGATAACCATCGAGGTGCTGGGTCCGGTCGTCGAGCCAGATGCCGCGGGCCAGCCGCGCCTGCGCGCCTTTGGTGACAAACCCACCTCGCGTTCAATGGATGACGGCAAGACCAAGAACGGGCATTCGGTCCTTTTGCGGCTGGATTTCAACGGGTTCCGGGTGTTGTTCGGAGGCGATCTCAACACCTCGGCCGAGTGCTTTCTGATGCAGCACTATGGTGGGGTGCCGGTCTCGACGCCGCTGGCAGCGACCGAGGCCGAGCTTGAGGCCATCGCCCGACCCGAGATCATCGCCGCTGCTGCCGAGCGGTTTGGCGTCGATCTGATGAAAACCTGCCATCACGGGTCCTCGGACGTGACCGAGGAGTTTTTGCAGGCCGCCCATCCGGCCGCCTATGTGGTGTCCTCGGGTGATGAAGAGGGGCACGTTCACCCGCGCCCCGACCTGTTGGGCCTGTTGGGCAAGACGGGCGCCGGGGCGCGGCCGTTGATCCTGTCCACAGAACTCCTGCGTTCCACCCGAGAGCGCGAGCGGGACGACCTGCGCCCGGCGCTCGACCGGCTGAACGGCCGGATCGAGGCGGAGCTGGCCAAGGGCGCAGGGGCGGATGCGGCGGCGCTGGCCGAGATGCGCGCGGCCAAGCGCAAGCTGCTGGACGAGGTGTTCCGCCGCAACGTGGGCGTCTATGGCGCCATCAACCTGCGCACCGACGGGCGCGACGCGGTGATCGCCTTTCGCAAGGAAAAGGCGCCCGCGCACCGGCGCTGGTTCTATTACGAGATGCGGCGCGATCCCGACAGCGGCGGCTTTCTGCCCGTGCTGGGCGATGGGCACTGAGCTCCCTCAGGTCAGCCGGGACAGAAACGCGGTCAGATCGTCGGTATGGTGGTGGATATGCTCGGCCGGGTGCGGATCGGGGGCCACATGTACCGTGCGCATCCCCATCTCGTGCGGGGCGGTCAGGTTGCGGGGGTCGTCCTCGAACATGGCGGCGCGTTCGGGGATCACCCCGTCGCGGGTGAACACCTCTTCAAACGCGGCGCGCTCGGGCTTGGGCCTGTAGCCCGCGTGTTCCACACCATAGATGGCATCGAATAACCCGCTCAACCCGCGCGCGGCCAGCACCCTCTCGGCATAAGGCGCCGAGCCGTTGGTATAGACGATGCGGCGCCCGGGCAGGGCGCGGATATGGCTGGCCAGCGCGGCGTCGGGGGTCATGTGGCTCATGTCTACCTCATGCACCGCCACCAGATAGGGATCGGGGTCGAGCCCGTGTTCGCGCATCAGCCCGGCGAGCGTGGTGCCGTATTGCCGCCAATACTGCGCGCGCAGGCGGTCGGCCTCGGCCCGGGTGACGCCAAGCGCCTCCATGACATAGGCGGTCATCCGCACTTCGATCTGGTCGAAGAGCCGCATCGCGGGCGGATAAAGGGTGTTGTCCAGATCGAACACCCAGGTCGTCACATGAGAGAAGGCTTCGCGCACCATGGCCCGGATCTAGGGCAGATAGCGCGCGTGCGCAATGGCAGGGTTGATCCGGGCGGGTCCCGGCGGATACACAAGTCCGAACAGGGAGAAGAGAACAGCAATGACCCAAGGCCGCCCGGCGCAGAAAGACGCCTATCACCTGATCCTCGAAGCCATCGACAGCGGCATCTACAAACCCGGCGATCGCCTGGTGGAAAGCGAGTTGGCCGAACGGTTCGGAGTGTCGCGCACCCCGATCCGCGAGGCTCTGCAACGGCTTGAGACGCAGTCGCTGCTGGAACGCGACGGGCGCTCGATGATCGTGGCCTCGCTGGATCACAACCAGATGGCAGAGCTGTATCAGGTGCGGCGCGAGTTGGAGGGGCTGGCGGCGCGGCTGGCCGCGCGCCATGCCACAGCCGAAGAGATCGCGGTATTGCGCGAGATGGTGGTGGCCGATGACAAGCTGGTGGGCAACCCCAAGGCGTTGAGCCGGGCCAACCGGCGGTTTCACGAACAGATCCACCTGGCCTCGCATAACCGTTACCTGGTGCAGCAGCTTGACCTGGTGCACCGGACCATGGCGTTGATGGCGACAACTTCGCTGGCCGCCGAAGGGCGCGGAGAGATTGCCCAGAGCGAGCACAAGGGGATTGTCGAGGCCATCGCGGGCCGGAACGAGGAAGCGGCCGAAAAGGCGCTCAAGGATCACATCTCGATCGCATTCATGACCCGGTTGAAGCTGGACGCCGACAGCCGAGAACGGCGCTGAGAACGAGGCCACGGCAGGATTTCGCAGAAATCCTGTGAACAGGGTTTTAATGAAAACCCTGTTCCCGCGCCTGTTCATCGGTCGTGCCGGGTAGTGGGGCCGGTTTTTCCTCGCTGGCCTGACCGTGTTCGGTCTTGTCCCAGAAATAGGGATTGACCACCAGTTCATAGAGCGCCTTGTAGGCGGCCAGCACGCCAAGCGGGAAGTAGAGCGGCATGGTCAGCACCCAGGGGGTCAGGAACCGGCGCTCGGATGCAGAGACCGCGACCAATCCGATCGCCAGTCCCAGCAGTTCGGTTGCCCCGAAGATGGAGCTGCACAGGATCAGAACCGGGGCCGACAGAACCTCGTCCAGCGGGTGGGGCAGGCCGAACAGGATCAGCCAGAAAGACCACAGCACGGGCGCCAGCAGGAACTGGCCCAATGTCCCCAGAAAGAAGGCCTGTACGCCCAGAAAGCGCCGCGTGCCCAGTTCGGCCCACAACCGCAGCGGTGCCCGCATATGCACCAGATATGTCACCATGAAGCCCTTGAGCCAGCGCGAGCGCTGCTTGACCCAGGGCCAGGAGCGGTAATTCGCCTCTTCATAGGTCACCGTGTCGATCAGCTCGGTCCGGTACCCGGCCCGGCAGAGGCGCACGCCCAGATCGGCATCCTCGGTCACGTTATGCGCGTCCCACCCGCCCAGTTCCTCCAGCACGCGTCGGCGAAAGAACAGGGTCGTGCCACCCAGCGGCACCACCAGGCCCAACCGGGCGATACCCGGCAGCACGATGCGGAACCAGCTGGCATATTCGATGGTGAAACACCGTGCCCGCCAACTGCTGCGCGGGTTGTAGTAGTCGAGAATGCCTTGCAAGCAAACCACGTCCTCTGGCGCCTGAGCGAACCGGGTCGCCACATATTCGAGCTGATCGGCTACCGGGGCGTCTTCGGCGTCCCAGACGCCGATGATGTCGCCCCGGCAGAAGTCGAGCGCATAGTTCATTGCGCGCGGCTTGGTTGTCAGGCCTTTGTGGCCGGGCACCTCGATCACCCGTATCCAGGCCGGCAGGGTGCATTGGGCCAGGGTCTGGCGGGTGACCTGGTCCTTTTCCTCCAGCACCAGAATGACATCCAGCAGCACCTTGGGATAGGTCAGGCGACTGAGCCGGGTCAGCAGAGCGGTCGCGATCTCGCGCTCCTTGTAGAGCGGCACCAGCATCGAGATCTTGGGTAAACTCATTCCCTGTATCTCTGCCGCCAGCCCGGGGGCATGCGGCGCGGTCAGATGGGACTGGTTCATCAGATGCGCCAGCAGGGCCACCGCCTTGAGGCCGGCAAACAAGGATAGCGTGCATACGGCGGTCAGAAACAGCAGGGCCATGCCCTGCACCGGTGCCACCAGCAGCAGGGCGAGTAGCGCCAGCAAGGCAAGGCTGCCCGGTATCCGGCTGCGCCAGTTCCAGGTCCGGCAGCTGTAGAGCGGCGCAACCCGGGTCTCGGCCTGCTCAGCCAGCGTCGGAGCAAAATGGCGGGCCAGGGCGCTGTCGATTTGGTCGCGGCTGGCAAGCGCCGGCATCAGCAGGATGCCAGTCTGCGTCATCTCTTCGCGCAACTGGTCGAACTGGTCGGGGCGGGCGGTGGCGATGATTACCATCGGCCCCAGACGCATCCACGGGATGGCCCCGTGCCGCAGCCAGAAATCGAAGGGCATCAATCCGCATAGCTCGGCCCGCGGCGGGTCGGCGGCCAGATCGGCCCATTGCACCCCGTTCTGAAGCGCCAGCGCGCGCAGGATGTCGTTGGGTTCGGCCCAGCCCTCGGCGATCAGGATCTCGCCGATCGGCGCATCGAGCCGCAGCTGCATCTGCAGAGCCTGTACCAGCTGTGCCTGAGTGATCACTCCGCTGCGAACCAGATAGCGGCCCAGAGGCAGTTGCGGTTCCGGCGCCGGATGGGCCAGGCTGGCAGAGCTTAGCCTGAGATGTAGGTCGCTCATGATATGCAGCCCCGACAACCGTTCCGGCAGTCAGGGTTGCTCAGTTCAGGTTAATAGAGCGTTAATGGCAGATAAAACCGGCTGAGATTGCAGGTTTTTTGTCAGGCATCGGCCTTTTGCGCGTCCATCGCTTCGGCAAAGCGTTCGAACAGATAGAAACTGTCCTGCGGGCCGGGGCTGGCCTCGGGGTGATACTGCACCGAGAAGACGGGCCGCTCGGTCATGCGGATGCCGCAGTTGGAACCATCGAACAGCGAGCGATGGGTTTCCACCACGCCCTCGGGCAGGCTCTGCGCATCGACGGCAAAGCCGTGGTTCATCGAGGTGATCTCGACCTTGCCGGTTTCCAGGTCCTTGACCGGGTGGTTGGCGCCGTGATGGCCGTGGTTCATCTTGACGGTGCGGCCGCCAAGCGCCAGCGCCAGCATCTGGTGGCCCAGGCAGATGCCAAAGACGGGCAAGGCGGTGGTGTCGAGGATTTCGCGGATCATCGGCACCGCATATTCACCGGTCGCCGCCGGGTCGCCGGGTCCGTTCGACAGGAACACGCCGTCGGGCGCATGCGCCAGCACCTCGGCCGCGGTGGCGGTGGCGGGCAGCACGGTCACGTCACAGCCTGCCGAGGCGAGGCAGCGCAGGATGTTGCGCTTGGCACCATAGTCAATGGCAACCACCTTGTGCTTGGGCGCCTCCTGCCGGACATAACCCTCGGGCCAGGCCCAGCGCATCTCGTCCCAGCGATAGGATTGCGCGCAGGTCACGTCCTTGGCCAGGTCCATGCCTTCGAGCCCGGCAAAGCCGCGCGCGGCGGCGACCAGCGCGGCAAGGTCGAACTTGCCATCGGGGTCATGGGCCAAGGCCACATGCGGTGCGCCCTGCTGGCGAATGGCGCGGGTCAGGCGACGGGTATCGACACCGCCGATGGCGATCCGGCCGCGCCGGGCTAGCCAGCCCTTGAGCTCTTCGGCGGCACGCCAGTTGGACGGTTGCGTCGGGTCCCATTTCACCACCATGCCTGCGGCCACCGGGTCGGCGGTCTCGTCATCCTCGGGGGTGACACCGACATTGCCGATATGGGGAAAGGTGAAGGTCACGATCTGGCCCGCATAAGAGGGATCGGTCATGATTTCCTGATAGCCGGTCATCGCCGTGTTGAAACACAGCTCGGCCACGGTCTGGCCGGTAGCGCCGAAGCCGGTGCCGTAAAACACTGTTCCATCGGCCAGAACCAGGCATGCGGTGGGCTTGGACAGGGGGTTCTGGGCCATGGCGCGACTCTCTATCTCTGGGTAAATCGGCGCATACCTAAGGGTCTTGTGGCCCTGGGTCAACCCTGATCAATTTTTGGGCTTTTGTTGTTTTTCAATAACTTATCAATGTAGCGCCCCGGTTGTGTCGTGCTTTTTCTTTCGCTATGTTCGGGAACTTGAACAATGTCAGGGGATGGGCAGTTCTGATGGATATGCGGGCACGTGTGAATACCGCGCTGAAACAGGCGATGAAGGACAAGGCGGCCGATCGGTTGTCGACCCTGCGGCTGATCAATGCGGCGATCAAGGATCGCGACATCGCGGTGCGTGGCAGTGGCGATGAAGAGGCCGCCTGTTGCGGCGATGCCGAGGTTCTGGCCATTCTGGGCAAGATGACCAAGCAGCGCCAGGAAAGCGCGCGCGCCTATGAAGAGGGCGGGCGGCTGGACCTGGCCGAGCGTGAGCGTCAGGAAATCGCGGTGATCGAGGAGTTCCTGCCCAAGCAGCTGGACGAGGACGAGGTCGAGAACGCCGTGCGCGCGGCGATCACGGCCACCGGTGCCGGGTCGATCCGTGACATGGGCAAGGTGATGGGCGAATTGAAGGCGCGCTATACCGGCCAGATGGATTTCGGCAAGGTCGGCCCGATGGTCAAGGATCAGCTCTGCGCCACCGGCAATTGCTGATCCGATCTTGTATAGACTGACTGAAAGGCCCGCCCATGCGGGCCATTTCTATTTTGGCGCCGCATAGGCGTGGTCTAGCCCCGTCACGAGATCCAGAAATTCTTCGCGCACGCCCGCGGCAAAGGGATTGGCACTTTCGATGGCGGCCAGCACGCCGGGCGGGTCGTGACGTACCATCTCGACCGCCTGTTTCAGCAGATCGAAACTGGCTGTGGTCATGCGGTCGGGCAAGGGGCCCATCCGGTTCAGCGCCTGCGCGATCAGGTGGGTCAGCCCCTGTACCGTGGCGGCCTCGCGGTCGTGGGCCTCGGGTGTGGTCAGGATCACCCGCAGGCCCAGCCGCGCCCGCAGGAACGCGGCCACCGGCAGATGGGCGCGTCCACGCAACGGGCAAAGCGCGATCTTGTGACCGGCAATCCCGTGTCGCGCGCTTTGCGGACCAAACAGGGGATGCGTGCCGATCAACGCCACATGGCTGGGCAGGTTCGCCTGCATGATCTCCGCCGGGGTCATCTTGACCGAGCCCACATCGGCCACCACCGCACCGGGGCGCAGAAGTGGGGCGATGGCGCGGCAGGCCTCGGCCATGCCCGCGACGGGCATCGCAAGGATCACCAGGTCGCAGCCCGCCGCCTCGCTCAGCCGAACAGCTCGTGCGCCGACGGGGAGGTTGATGCCATCGGGCAGGGCGGGGTCATGGATCAGACAGGGCAGATGCGGTGTCAGGTGCTGAACGATCAGCCGCCCAAAGGCGCCGAAGCCGAAGAGGCCGACCGAGGTGAAGGTGAGGTGACAGGACATGACAGGCTCCGAAGGGGCCGCGATGCCGGGTCGTGTGGTCATGTGAGAAGATGTTCGGACCGCCGGATCGCGGCGGTTGAACAGGGAATGCAGCCGCCGTTATGTGAACGGCGGATAATAGACGGTGCTGACAAAGGCGCGTGTCTGTTGCATGTCGTTTGCCTAGCCCGCCATGCCGCTCCTGTCAATCACCGCGCCAGCATGTCCCGCAGATCGTCGTAAAGCGCGATGCGTTCATCCTCGGACAGAAACGCCCCGATCTCGACCTCGCGCCCGCCACCCTGGAGGGTCACGTAATGGGGCACCGGTCCGCCATGAGCATGCATGGTGGCGCGGGCCCAATAGCGGTTGCAGTCCCATTCCTGCACCGCCCCGCGCGGGTTGTGGCGCACCAGATGCGCGCGTTCGGGGTCGAGCGTCAGTATCTCGAGGATGCGGCGCTGGCGATAGTTCATCTCGATAGCCAGCCACAGCCCGGCGACCGCCAGCAATAGAAACGGCAACAACCCCCACAAGAGTGGCGACCCCAGAACCGCGATCAGCGGCAGCACCCCAAGCGCAAAGATCGACAGCACCAAGGCGGCCGCCCCACGCGGCGGCAACGAGTTGTGCGGCCACAGATGCAGCTCTTGCAGGGTATCGGTGCGTTTCCAGTCATAGGGCATGGCGCTTAGGTATCACGACCGCGGCCGCCGTCCATAGCCCGCGTTGCCGCAGCAACGGTTCAATCGAGGAGTTCGACCTGATGGTATTGCAGCAGGTCCAATGCCTCCATACGCGCACGCAAGTCCTCGGACAGCACGCTGACCCGGTCGTAGAAGCCCGATAGCAGTTCCAGAAGGTCCTGTTCGCTGGGATTCTCCAGCGCCGCCGCCTCAGGTGCCACATAGGGCAGGATGTCGTAATTGCCGGTGCGCAGGTTGTAAGAGGTGTCGCGCATCTTGTTCAGGGTCCGGTTCACCCAAAGCTCGCGGTTCTCGCAATGCATATGCGCGATCCAGGCGTTGTCCATCTCGAAGATCGCGTTTTCGATCTCGGGCGACGGGGGGCGGGGAAAGTGGATGCCATGGCCCCAGCCCTCCAGCCCCGCGCGCAGGATCGACTTGCCCTGGTAATGTCCGAACAACCCGTTGCGAAAAACCTGGAGGTCTTCGCCATAGACATGCAGCCGGGCGCGGAATTTCAGATGACGGACCGAGCGGCGGAAGGGCATCGGCCCGTCATGTTCCTCGGGCGGGGTCATCGGTTCCAGCGTGCCCAGATGTGCAGTCTGGTGGCAGGGCGGGACCGCAGCCAGTAGCGTGCCAAGCGGCCCCCCCCGCGTCACCATCAACTCGTCGGCATCGAAATGGGCCTGCCAATCGGTCAGGCAACGCTCGTACGCGACGCGGCCATTCAGCAACTGCCGCCGCTCGACGTAGGGCGGGCGCCGGCGGTTCAAGCCCTCCCAATAGTCGGGGCCGCAGCGCTGGGTAATTACTCCGGGCTGGTTGGCGAAGGTATCAAAGGCGGGATCGTCGGGATCGTCAAAGAAGAGATGCACATAACTGGCACCCGCGCCCAGATTGTGATCCACAAATCGGCGCAGGATGTGAACGGGTTCCTTGACCATGGAGAAGACGCTCCAGGTCGCTTTCATGCTCTGCCTCAAAACTTGTTCTGTTTTTCGACAAAGTCTCCACAAATCCTGCCGCATGTACAGCTTGCGGTTTTGGACAAGCGTTAGTGCCGCGCCCGGCGTTGAGATTTTGCAACGCCTGCCGGTAAGGGCGATGGTAGAGCAAGAGAAAAGGAAAAGGCCCCCGCGCGGATGCGTCGGGGGCCTTTCTGGTTTTTCTGGCTCTGGCGCTTAGTGCGCGTGGCCCTTGTCCCAGTCTTCCTGCTTGGGCAGGGTCTCGAACGTGTGTTCCGGCGGCGGGGTGGGCAGGGTCCACTCCAGCGTATCGGCATATTCGTTCCAGTAGTTGTTGCGGCTTTCGCGGGCGCCGCGGAACAGCGCATAGAACACGATGCCGAAGAACAGCAGGAACGAGGCGAACGAGATGAACGCGCCATAGGACGAGATCTTGTTCCAATAGGCAAAGGCTTCCGGGTAGTCGATGTAGCGACGCGGCATGCCCTGACGGCCCAGGAAGTGCTGGGGGAAGAAGGTCAGGTTGGCGCCGATGAAGAACATCCAGAAGTGGATCTTGCCCCAGAACTCGGAATACTGGCGGCCCGTCATCTTGGCAAAGTAGAAATACATGCCGGCAAAGATGGCGAACACGGCCCCCAGGCTCATCACATAGTGGAAGTGGGCAACCACGTAATAGGTGTCATGATAGGCCCGGTCGACCGAGGCCTGGCTGAGCACCACGCCGGTCACACCGCCGACGGTGAACAGGAACAGGAAGCCGAAGGCGAACAGCATCGGCGTCTTGAACTCGATCGAGCCGCCCCACATGGTGGCGATCCAGCTGAACACCTTCACACCGGTGGGCACCGCGATGACCATGGTGGCCAGCATGAAATAGGCCTGCTGGTTGAGGCTCATGCCGACGGTGTACATGTGGTGCGCCCAGACGACAAAGCCCAGAACACCGATCGCGATGATCGCCCAGACCATCGGCAGATAGCCGAAGACGGGCTTGCGCGCGAAGGTGGCGATCACGTGGCTGATGATGCCGAAGCCGGGCAGGATCACGATGTACACTTCGGGGTGGCCGAAGAACCACAGGATGTGCTGGTACAGGATCGGGTCGCCGCCGCCTGCCGGATCAAAGAAGGTGAAGCCGAAGTTGCGGTCCATCAGCAGCATGGTGATGGCGCCGGCAAGAACCGGCAGCGACAGCAGGATCAGCCACGAGGTCACGAAGATCGACCACGAGAACAGCGGCACCTTGAAGAGCGTCATGCCCGGGGCGCGCATGTTCAGGAAGGTGGTGATCATGTTGATCGCACCAAGGATCGAGGAGGCGCCCGACAGGTGCACGGCGAAAATCGCCAGATCCATCGACATGCCGCCTTCGCTGGTCGAGAGCGGCGGGTACAGAACCCAGCCCACGCCCGAACCCAGCTGGTCGTTGCCACCCGGCGTCAGCATCGAGGCCACACCCAGAGAGGTACCGGCGACATAAAGCCAGAAGCTGAGGTTGTTCATGCGCGGGAACGCCATGTCCGGCGCACCGATCTGAAGCGGCATGAAGAAGTTGCCGAAACCGCCGAAGAGGGCCGGAATGACGACAAAGAACATCATCAGGACGCCGTGATAGGTGATCATCACGTTCCACAGATGGCCGTTCGGCGTGCAGGGATCGGCCATGAAGCCTTCCAGACACATGTACTGAACGCCCGGCTCCATCAGTTCGAGCCGCATGTAGACGGTCATCAGCACCGAGATCAGACCGGCCAGCGCCGAAAAGATCAGGTACAGGATCCCGATATCCTTGTGGTTGGTCGACATGAACCAGCGGGTAAAGAAGCCGCGATTGTCCTCATGCCCGTGACCATGAATGGCTGCGTCTGCCATTTAGGTGCCTCCTTGCAGATTTCTACGCACAGCCGAAACGCTCCGGGCCGCGCGGATTCCTTGCGGTTTTAGAATGTGAGGCAGGGCGCATCAATGGCGGAGTTTGATCTGGATCAAGATAAATGGCCGCACCCCTCTTGAACCGGGGCGGCAAAAACCGGGGATGCGGCTCAGGCAGGCACCTGCTCGTGGCAGATTTGCTGCGCTTCTTCGGGCAGAAGCGGTGCCTTCAGAAGATTGCAGAGGCCGCCGGTCCCGGTGGCCCTGTAATGGGTGCAATTCTGGCAAACCCCAAAGGACCGCCCCTGATTGGCCACCAGCATGGCCGACAAAACGGCGCTCAACTGTTGCCAAAGCGCCGATTTGCCATCCTTGCCCAACCCGTCGATAGCATGGCTCAGCGCAGTGCTCCGGCCCGCTGCCTCTTGCCCCGTTAGGGTCGGGGTGTAGCTGATCGAGCGCTTGTCGGCCTCGGATCGGGTTTCCTCCAGATATCCCTTGCGCAGCAAGACCTTGAGCGTTTGCGACATGGTACCCCGGGTGGTGCCCAGATAGGCGGCCACATGTGAGGGCGCGCGCGAGAAACGGTTGGCGCGCGACAGGTAGTCTAGCGCCGCCAGTTGCACGGGGTTGAGGTCGTCCTCCCAGGTCTCGGCCGCATCAAGACGGGCGAGACGGGTGACAAGCGCGCGGATCTGCTCGGTCTCGGTCATGAGGTATTTGTAGCGACTCGCTATGAGTATTGCAATGATGCGGGCGATATGATAGCGAATCGCTACTAAATATCATTCAGGAGACCGACATGCTCAGACCCTTGCTTCTTTCCGTTGTCTTGCCATTCGGCGCGGGTGCCGGCCTGGCCGGGGGCACTCATGCCGTCGAGCAGGAGGGGGCGGTGCTGTCCGCCGCCGATGCATCGCGGGTGGCCGCCTTTGACATCCTTGCGGCCCATGCCCATCGCGAGGGCCGTCTGGTGACCTTTCACATGACCACCAGCGGCATCGCCGGTGCCGAGCGGCCCGAGCCCGTCGGGGCGCTGGGCGGGGCACCGGTGCTGTCCTATGTCTGGCCCACCTCGCTGGACCCCGCGACTGTCGGGTTCGAGGGCGGCACCGGCATTCTGGCGCTGGCCGCCACCAGCCACCCGGATTTCGACGACACGCCGCTGTTTGACGAGGATGGCGACGGCGATCCGGCCAATGACGGAACGCTTTGGCACAGCCACTGGGTGGTGCTGACCCCGACCGAGGCTTGCGGGGCCGGAGCGCTTGGGGTGCGCGACATTCCCGAGGGCGCGAAACCGGCGATGCCGCTGACCTGGCCCGGCCTGCCGATCTATATCGACAGTCCCGGATATACACCGCGCTTTGTTGGGCCCGAGATCACGCTGACCGTGCCCTTTGCCGATGCCGATGCGGTGGCGGGCGCGGCCTATGACGGGGTGACCGCCGCGTTGCGGGTGAACGCAAACATTCATGCGCCGCTGCTATGCGTGACCGATGTGTTCGACATCGCCTCGGGCGATCTGAGCCTGCCGGGCCGGATCGAGTGACACAGCGCGGGGCCACGTCGCCGTGGCCCCGCATCCCCGGACAGAAGACCGTACCGCGCCTTGACCCCGCCCTGCGGCTCGCTCACAACTCGTGCGACGTACAGAACAGGACGGATGACCATGGCCTATGATCCCGACAATATCTTTGCCAAGATCCTCAGGGGCGAGATCCCCTCGACCCGGGTCTATGAGGATGACGACACGCTTGCCTTCATGGATATCATGCCGCGTGCCGACGGGCATCTGCTGGTGATCCCCAAGACACCCTGCCGCAACCTGCTGGATGCCAGCCCCACGCAACTGTCTGCGGTGATGGCGACGGTGCAAAAGCTGGGCCATGCGGTGATGGCGGCCTTTGGCGCCGAGGGTGTGACCATCCAGCAGTTCAACGAAGCGGCGGGCGGGCAAGAGGTGTTCCACCTGCATTTCCACGTGCTGCCCCGTCATGAAGGGGTGCGCCTGCGCCCGCCGGGCCAGATGGGCGACATGGCGGCAATTGCCGAACAGGCCGAGAAGATTCGCGCCGCCTTGGGCTGAAAAGACGGATCACCTCTTGAACCTACAGCCGCTGTAGCAATTAGGTGGGAAAGCGAACCGGAATCAGGAACGCTTTCTCATGCCACATGACCATGAGGCCGCATCGGCCCATACTCATGCCCACGGGCACCACAACCATCACATCGACCCATCCGCCGGCGATGCGCGCATTGCTTGGGCAATTGCGGTCAACATGCTGCTCACCCTTGCGCAGGTGGTGGGGGGGATCCTGTCGGGCTCGCTGGCGCTGATCGCCGATGCGCTGCACAATTTCTCGGACGCGGTGGCGCTGATCATCGCCTTTGGCGCCCGCCGCATCGCCCGGCGCCCCGCAGATGCACGGATGAGCTATGGCTATGGTCGCGCCGAGGTGATCGCGGCACTGATCAACTATACCACCCTGATCGTGCTGGCGCTCTACCTCGTTTACGAGGGGATCATGCGCTTTCTCGACCCGCAGCCCATCGACGGCTGGCTGGTGGTCTGGATCGCCGCGCTGGCGCTGGTCATCGATCTGGTGACGGCGGCGCTGACCTGGTCGATGGCCAAGACCTCGATGAATATCCGCGCGGCCTTTCTGCACAATCTGGCCGATGCGCTGGGCTCGGTCGCGGTGATCGTGGCGGGCAGCGCGGTGATCTGGTTCGGCTGGACCTGGGTCGACCCGCTGGTGACGCTGATGATCGCGGTCTACATCCTGTGGCATGTCCGGGCCGAGATCGGCGCCGCCATCGGGGTGCTGATGCTGGGTACGCCGCCGGGACACGATCCCGAGTCGGTGGCGCAAGAAATCGAAGCTGTCGAGGGCGTTCGATCGCTGCATCACCTGCATCTGTGGAGTCTTCAGGAGAATACCGCCGCGCTCAGCGCGCATTTGGTGATCGAACCCGGCGCCTGGGGGCAGGCCGATGCAATCAAGGCACGGGTGAAGTCCGTTCTGGAGACACGTCTGGGCATCACACATGTCACGCTTGAGATGGAGTGCGTGGTGCATGCCTGTGCCCATCCGCAGCGCATCGGCGGTGATTGAGAGCGGAGCTAGCAAAGAAATTGCCGCCCCGCCAAGGGGCGGGGCGGCAGAACCGAAACAATAGCGCAGGTACTGCTATGGGAACAGGCGACCGCGCCGAACTTGTTGAAAACACCACTCACTCACTGAACGGTAAGCCTAACCTGACACGGAACTTTGTCCGTTACATGACCCAAATGGGTTATTTTCAGACCAGCAGAGAAGTTTCCTTTCTTTGAATTGACCCAATCTGGTGGTTGCCAGCTTAGAATTGGGGGTTAGCGGTCTGATAGAAGGAGAGCAAAACGAGAGCCCGGACCAACCTCCATTTCAGGTAGCACCAAACGGCGAGCAGGTGATTGCGGCAATACACGTGACGGTGCTGGTGGCCTGAGCCGCCGTTTCGCCGCCAGCATGCGCGGCGCCAGCTTTCGCCGGTTCTAAGGCATGGGGCAGTTCCTGATCTATGAACGTCCCGATGCGGTGCTGAATGTGATCGAGGAGATGCTGCCCGCGCGCTGAGCGGGATCAATCGGCGCCGAACACCTGTTCGAAGCTCTGACGCAGGGCCACGTCCACATCGCCCATGGTCACCGGCAGGCCCAGATCGACCAGCGAGGTCACCCCGTATTCGGTGATGCCGCAGGGCACGATGCCCGAGAAATGGCTCAGATCAGGTTCCACGTTGATCGAGATGCCGTGAAAGCTGACCCATTTGCGCAGGCGGATGCCGATGGCGGCGATCTTGTCCTCGGCGGGCTGACCACTGAGCGTCAGCGGCTTGTCCTCGCGCTTGACCCAGACGCCGACCCGGCCCTCGCGGATTTCGCCGCGAATGTTGAACTCGGCCAATGCGGCGATCACCCATTCCTCGAGTTGCTGGACAAAGCGGCGCACGTCATGGCCGCGCTTACCCACGTCGAGCATGACATAGACCACTCGCTGACCGGGGCCGTGATAGGTATACTGTCCTCCGCGCTTGCTGTCATAGACGGGAAAGCGGTCGGGATCAGTCAGATCTGCGGGCCGGGCAGAGGTGCCGGCGGTGTAAAGCGGCGGATGCTCCAGCAGCCAGATACATTCTTCGGCCTCGCCCGCCGCGATGGCGGCAGCGCGCGCCTCCATAAAGGCCACGGCCTCGTCGTAATCGGTCAGCCCGTCGGTGATCTTCCATTCCATGGCGCTGTCATATCGCGCGGACCCGGGCAGGGGAAGGGGGCAGGCGAAGGGGTGGCGTCAGGCCGCCTCGGCCAGGCACCGCTCTATCACCTGCGCATAGCTTTCGGCGCCCTGGGCGCCGGTCAGCAGGTATTTGCCGCCGAACACCATCGAGGGGACGCCGGAAATGCCATGCTGCGCCCAGAACCTCTGCTTTTCGCGCACAGGCGCCTGATGCGCGCCCGAGGTCAGCGCCGTTTGCGCAGCCTCCCTGTCCAGCCCAGCCGCCTCTACCGCGTCAAGCAGGATATCAGGGTCCGACACATCCCGGCCTCGGGTGAAATAGGACGCGAACAGAGCCAGTTTCAGCGGATGCTGGCGGCCCTGACCCTCGGCCCAGTCCAGCAGTTGATGCGCGGCAAAGGTGTTCACGATGCGGCTTTCATCGGTGAAGTTGAACGTGAACCCCAACTCGGCCCCGATCGCGGTCAGCCGAGCGCGCGCCTCGGCGCTCTGCTCTGGCGTCGAGCCGTATTTCTCCATGATATGTTCGCGCAGGTTCTGGCCCTCGGGTCCCATCTGCGGGTTCAACTCGAACGGATGCCAGCGCAGCCGCGCCAGCACGCCGGTTGTCGCAAGCGCCTGATCCAGCTGCCGAAACCCGACGATACACCAAGGGCAGACCACGTCCGAGACGATGTCGATCTGAAGTTCGGGGCGAGGGGACTGACCGGTCATCTGCGGGCTCCTGAGTCTGAGGCGTATCGTGCCATCCGCTAGCAGATAGGGCGTCGTTCAAGAAATCAAAGTCATGTGTTTTTGTCTCTTCACATCCCGACAACCCTCGTCTATACGCCGCTCTACCAAGTCACTGGCAGTGCGGTCGTGGCGGAATTGGTAGACGCGCAGCGTTGAGGTCGCTGTGGGGTAACACCCGTGGAAGTTCGAGTCTTCTCGACCGCACCATTCTCAAATCCGGTATCTGTGCCTCTTATGGCGGCGCCCGCATCCCGTGCGAACGCCGCCTGTCGCGTTTCAGACCGGCAGGCGGGCGCCGACGCCCATGCGGTTCCACAGGTTGATCATCCCGATCGAGGCGGTGAGCGCGGCGACTTCCTGTTCAGACAGTTCTGCGCGCACGGCGGCATAATCGGCATCCGAAACCTCGGAGCCTTCAAGCCGGGTCAGCGTTTCGGCCCAGGCCAGCGCGGCGCGGTCTCGGGCGGTAAAGACACTTGTTTCGGGCCAGACAGCGATCAGATGCAACAGGGTGTCGGGCAGTCCGTCCTGCTGCGCTTCTTTCACATGCATGTTGACGCAATAGGCGCAGCCATTGATTTGCGACACCCTGATCTTGGTCAGATGGACCAGGCGGCTGTCGGGATTGGCCTGAGAGATCGTGTCGTTGAGCGCCAGCATCGCGTCAAAGACCTGAGGTGTTTGTCTGGTGAAGTTGAAGCGCATTGTCACGTGTCCTTTCATGCGGGTGTTGCAGTCGAATCATAGATAGTTTATATCCATGAATGGCCGACGCAAGCGGGATCGGCGGAACCGGCGCGGGGGGAAGGCATGCGGCGATTGGGGGATGGGGTCGAGGCGGCGCTGCACTGTGCTGCGGTTCTGGCAGAGCTTCCAGAGGGCAAGGTTCTGTCCGGGCGTGATCTTGCCACCCTGCACGGCCTGTCGGAAAGCTATCTGCTCAAGCATATGCGCGCGCTGACAGCCGCCGGTGTGGCCGAGGCGGTGCCGGGACCGCGTGGCGGCTTTCGCCTTGCCCGCGCGCCGGAGCAGGTCTCGCTGCTTGATGTGGTCGAGGCGGTGGATGGTCCCGGCCCGGCTTTTGTCTGCCGCGAGATTCGGCGCAAGGGCGAGGTGACCAGCAATGACCCCTGCGCCTATCGCAAGGATTGTTTCATAAAGCGGCGGATGTTGGTCGCTGAACAGGCGTGGCGTGCCTCGTTGCGGGGCCAGTCGCTGGCGGACCTGATGGCGGATGCCCGCGCCGAGATCGGGCCCGAGAACATGCGCGCGGTCGGTGGGTTTATCGAGGAAAAACAGCGCTGAGGCGACGGGCCAATCGGGTTTCGGACGTGATCCGGGCGCGCATTCTCCCGGACCCAGCAAGTCTGACTGTCATGCCTGCGGTTGGGGCGGGACAGCAGGGGACCAGAGACGGGCCGCAGCCAGGCATCCCGCGGCACCGATCAGCGCAAGCACCGTCAGGACGATCTGAGGTGTCGTGACCGTGGCCAGCCAGCCCGCCAGCGGATAGGCCAGCAGCCAGCAGGTATGGGACAGCGAGAACTGCGCCGCAAACAGCGCGGGCAGGTCCTCGGGCCCGGCCGAGCGGCGCAACAGCCGGCCCGACGGTGTCAGCGCCGAGGCAAAGCCGATGCCGTTGAGGAACCAGGCCAGCAGCAGCGGGCCCGATGTCAGACCGAGAAGCGCCACCCAGAGCGCCAGACCCAGCCCGGTCACTGCCATCGCGACGCCTCCGGCAAGCATGACGGGCCGGTCGCTGAAACGGTCCAGCAGCCGGGGCAGGGCCAGCGCCGCCAGCATTGAGCCGCCGCCAAAGACCCCCAGAGCCAGCGCCACCATCCGGTCCGACCCGGCCAACTCGCTCTTGACCAGAACCACCGTGTTGACCAGCACCATCGCGCCGGGCATCGCCACGGCAAGGTTCAGCGCCAGCAGCCCGCGCAGCCGTGGGGTGGCGAGGTAGAGACGCAGACCCCGCAGGCTGCGCGTTGCCAGCCCGCCGGTGCGGCTGGCGCCGGGCCGGGGCAGGGCAACCGATACCACCAGCAGTGCCGAACCGACAAAACCCAGCGCGGTGCCCAGAAACAGCGCGTTGAAACTGACCAGCCCCAGCAACAGCGCCGCCAAGGCGGGGCTGACCAGGCTCTCCAGATCATAGGTCAGGCGGCTCAGTGAAAGCGCCTTGGTATAGTCCTCTTCGTCAGGCAGCAGGGTTGGGATGGTGGCCTGAAAGGCCGGGGTAAACCCGGCCGAGGCCGCCTGTAGCACGAAGATCAGCACGTAAACCTGCCAGATTTCGGTGACCAGCGGCAGACTGGCCGCCGCTACCGCTCGCACCAGGTCGAGCGCCACCAGCACCCGGCGCCGGTCCATGGCTTCGGTCAGCGCGGCGGCGAGCGGCGACAGAAAGACATAGGCCAGCATCTTGATGGTGAGCGCGATGCCCAGCACCATACCCGCGCGCGGTCCGGCCAGATCATAGGCCAACAGCCCCAGCGCGACGGTGGCCAGACCGGTCCCGGTCAGCGCCACCACCTGCGCAGCAAAGAGGTGCCGATAGGCGCGGTGGCGCAGCACGTCGAACATGGACTGCGCTCCTCTCTCAGCCGGTCGGGGTCACTCAGCGGGGGTCGGGGCGTCGGGGCTGCCCTTGATCCGCTCGCGCGCGCCCTGCATCACTGCATAGAGCACCGGCACCAGCACCACGCCGATCACCGTGGCCGCCAGCATGCCGCCGAACACGGCAACGCCGATGGCTTTCTGGCTTGCGGCGCCGGCGCCATTGGCGGTCAGCAGCGGCACCACGCCCAGCAGGAAGGACAGCGCCGTCATCATCACCGCGCGAAAGCGTTGATGCGCGGCCTCGGCAGCGGCCTCACGGATGCTCAGCCCCTTGGCGCGCTGCTCCATCGCGAATTCCACGATCAGGATCCCGTTCTTGGACGCCATGCCCACCAGCATGATCATGCCGATCTGGGTATAGAGGTTGATGTCCGAGCCGACCACGGCCACCGCCGCCACCGCCCCGAACAGCGCCACGATCACCGAGAGCAGGATCGAGACCGGCATCGACCAGCTTTCATACTGGCCCACCAGGAACAGATAGGCGAACAGCACCGCCAGCCCCAGGATCACCGCGACCAGCCCGCCCGAGCTCAGCTGTTGCTGGGCACTGCCGGTCCATTCGAAGGCATAGCCGGGGGGCAGGGCACTCGCGGTCTCCTCGGTCATCACCGAAATCGCGTCGCCGGTGGACAGGCCCGGAGCAGGCACCGCCGTCACCGTGGCCGAGCGGAACAGATTGTGCCGTTTCAGCAGCACCGGCCCCAGCACGTTTTCCACGTCGATCAGCGTGCCCAGCGGCACCATCTGGCCCTGTTGCGAGCGCACATAGAGGTTGCCGATATCCTCGACCTTGTCGCGATAGCTGCCCTCGGCCTGGATCATCACCCGGTAGACGCGGCCAAACAGGTTGAAGTCGTTGATGTAATACGACCCCAGATGCGCCTGCATGGTCTGGAACACCTCGGCCACCGACACTTGCAGCGTCTTGGCCTTTTCCCGGTCCAGATCGACGAACAGCTGCGGCACGTTGGCCCGGAAGGTGGTATAGCTCTGTGCGATCTCGGGCCGCTGGTTGGCGGCATAGACCAGCGAGCCGACCGCCGCGGCCAGATCCTGGGCCGAGCCGCCACCGGTCTGCTGCACCTCCATCTCGACGCCCGCCGACATGCCCAGACCCTGGATCGGGGGCGGGTTGAAGGCCACGATCGAGGCCGCGCTTTCACCATAGGCGATGTTCAGGATCTTTTTCAGGATGGCATCGGCGCTCAGCTCCGGCTCTTGCCGTTCCTCCCAGTTGGTCAGGTTGACGATGATCATCGCGCCGTTGGGCGTCAGCCCGTTCAGCATCGAGAACCCGTTCACAAGAACCGTGTTGGCCACGCCGTCAAGCTGCTGCAGCTTGTCGTTCAGCCGCGCGGTGACCGTCTCGGTCCGGCCCAGCGTGGCTGCGTCGGGCAGTTGCACGTCGACAAACAGGTATCCGTTATCCTCCAGCGGCAGGAACCCTTTGGAGGTGTTGGAGAAGATGCCGCCAGCCCCGGCGCCGATCGCGGCCACGATGGCCAGCGAGATCACCGGCAGGATCAACAGCTTGCGCACCAGCGCCACATAACCGTCGCGCACCCCGCCGATGCCGCGCTCGAACAGGGCCAGCACCCCCTTGGGCGGACCCGAGCGCGCCCGCAGCACCAGACCGCACAGTGCCGGCGACAGGGTCAGCGCATTGATCGAGGAGATCGCGACCGCGACCGAGATGGTGACGGCGAATTGCGAATAAAGCCGCCCGGTGATGCCGGGCATGAAGGTGACCGGCACGAACACCGCCAGCAGCACCAGCGTGGTTGCGATCACCGGTCCGGTGATCTGGCCCATCGCCTTGCGGGTGGCCTCGGGCGGGCTCAGCCCCTCTTCGGCGATGATGCGTTCGACGTTTTCCACCACCACGATGGCGTCGTCCACCACGATGCCGATGGCCAGCACCAGCGCAAACAGCGAGATGGTGTTCAGCGACATGCCGAAGGCCAGCAGAAAGGCAAAAGTGCCGATCAGCGAGACCGGGATTGCCACCGCCGGGATCAGCGTGGCCCGCCAGTTTCCCAGGAACACAAAGACCACCGAGACCACCAGCACAAAGGTCAGCATCAGGGTCGTCACCACGTCATTCAGCGACTGTTCCACAAAATCGGTGGTGTTGAAGGGAATCTCGTATTCCACATCCTCGGGAAAGCCGCGCGACAGTCGCTCCAGCTCGGCGGTGACCCGCTCGGAGACCGCCAGCGCATTGGCGCCCGGCGCCTGGTAGATGCCCAGCACGGTGGCCGGCTTGCCCTGGAAATAGCCCGAAGCGCTGTAAAACTGCGCCCCCAGCTCGACCCGGGCGATATCGCGCACCCGCACGACGGCGCCGGCCTCGCCGGTGCGGATCACGATATTCTCGAACTCGTCAACCGTGCTCAGCCGGCCCTTGGACTTGATCGTGTACTGGAATGTCTGTCCCTCGGGCGCGGGGGGCGCACCGATCTGGCCGGCAGATACCTCAAGGTTCTGCTCGCGCACCGCCGCGATCAGGTCACCGGGCGTGATCGACAGGGCCGCCATCTTGTCGGGGTCCATCCACATCCGCATGGCATATTGCAGGTCGGTCAGCACATCGGCCTTGCCGACACCCTGCACCCGCGCCAGCGCGTCCTTGAGGTTGATCGAGGCATAGTTGGACAGAAACACGCTGTCATAGGTGTCGTTGGGCGAGGTGAGCGTGACCACCATCAGCATGTTGGTCGAGGATTTCTGCGTCACCACGCCCGAATTGGTCACCTCGGTCGGCAACGAGGACAGCGCCTGTGCCACCCGGTTCTGTACGTTGACCGAGGCGATGTCGGGATCGGTGCCTACCTCGAAGGTAACGCTCAGCGAATAGGACCCGTTATCGGCCGAGGTCGACGTCATGTAGAGCATGTCGTCGACGCCGTTCACCTGCGCCTCGATCGGGGCGGCGACGGCATTTTCCACCGTCTCGGCATTGGCGCCGGTATAGTTGGCCGAAACGCTGACCACCGGTGGTGTGATATCGGGGAACTGTGCAACCGGCAAGACCAGATAGCCGATCCCGCCCAGAATGGTCAGGACCAGCGAAATGACAAAGGCCAGCTTTGGCCGGCTGATGAAAAGGGCCGAGAACATGGGTTACTCTCCCGGCTGTTCTGCGGCGACAACCGCATCGACGGCAACGCCGGGGCGCACCCGTTGCAGGCCCTCCACGATCACGCTTTCGCCCTCGCGCAGGCCATCGAGCACGATGGCCGCAGTGCCTTCCGTGTCGCCCAGCGTCACATAGCGCTGTTCGACCATCTGCTTGTCATTGACCACCAGCACGAAATCGCCGCGCTGATCGCGTTGCAGCGCCGCCTGCGGAATCAGCACCCGCAACGTCGGCTCCAGCGCCGAGATGCGCACATGGACAAAGGCGCCATCCACGATCAGCCTCTGGGTATTTGCGAACTCGGCCCGCATCACGATTGCGCCGGTCAACGGATCGACCCGGTTATCGACAAAGACCAGTCGCCCGACCTCGTCCAGCGGTGCGCCGTTGGGCAGGGTGACGTGAACGTCGGGGCTGCGCTGGTTCTCGGCCAGCGTCTCGGCTGTTTCACCAAGCTGTTGCAGCACGTCGATCATCCGCTTTTCGTTGAGCGCAAAGGTGACATGGATCGGTGTCTCGCGCACCAGCGTGACGAGCGGCGGGTTGGCCGGCCCCACCACATCGCCGACCGAGGTCGCGACCCGACCCAGCCGGCCGGCAAACGGTGCTTCGATCTGGGTATAGCTCAGATCAAGCTCGGCCTGACGGATCGCCGCCTGTGCCGATTTCACCGCCGCTTCGGCCACCAGTTCGTTGGCGCGGGCAATGTCCACTTCCGAGGCCGGAGTGGCCTCTCGGCGGAGCAGCTCTTCCTTGCGGGCGAGTTCTACGCCTGCCAGTTCCAGATTGGCCTCGGCCTTGTCCAGATCGGCGCGCCGCGCCTCGAGCACCGCCTGATAGAGGTCGGGCTCGATCCGGAACAGCAGATCGCCCTCGGCCACGGTGCTGCCATCCTCGACCAGTTGTTCGTCCAGGAACCCGCTGACACGGGCCACGATATCGACCTTGTCGATCGCCTCGCCGCGACCAATGAACACCGCCTCTTCGGTAATCTCCTGGGTGTAGGCAGCAGCAACTGACACCTTGGGCGCTTCTTGCGCGCCCATCGGCAGGGCGGTCAGTCCGACCGCAAGGCCGGTGAGGGTGGCGGGTACCCAGCGCATACGCATCAGGAGTGAAGGGGAGCGGGTCTGCATGGAAAACCTCTTTCGTCTGGTACGGTGCGCTCTCGATAATCGGAACGGCCAGGGCCGAGTCGGAATGATATACCCTCGACAATGCAGGCTCTGTCCATTTTTCTCAAGCAATCCCTCAGCTTCCGGTAAGTGTCACGGTGTAGCGCTTGCCCCGGTGGCGCGCGTTTCTATGCTGACAGGGAAACGGGGGAACGGCGGTGCGCATGGGTCAGTACACGGCGGGGCGGCATTTCGTCTTTGTCCTCGACGAGGGGTTCACGATGCAGGCGTTCTCGTCGGCGGTCGAGGTGTTGCGCCTGCTCGACAGGGTACGGCCCGGCACCGGCTATCGCTATAATGCCGTCAGCCTGTCGGGCGGGCCGGTGGCGGCGTCGAACGGGTTTCGTCTGATCCCCGACCTTGCTGCCGAGGCGGTGCCGCCCCGGTCGGTCATCGTGGTGGTGGCGGGCGTGCGGGCCGGGCACAGCGCAGAATCGGCGCTTGCCGCGCGGCTGCGCGGCTGGGCGCGGCGGGGGCATCCGGTCTGGGGCATCTCCTCGGGCGTGGTGCGGTTGGCACAGGCGGGGCTGCTCGACGGGCGCCGGGTGGCCGCGCATTGGGAGGACGTCGCCTATCTGCGCGACAGCCACCCCCGGATTCAGGTCACCGCCTCGCTTTTCGTAAGCGATGGTGACGTGATGACCTGTGCGGGTGGCGGGGCGGCGAGCGACATGATGCTGAGCGTTCTGCGCCGCGACCTGGGTGGCGAGATAGCCGACGAGATCGCCGCCCGGTTGGTGATCGACGCGGTGCGGGGCGGCGGCACCCGTCAGCGTCGGGCATTGGACATGCGGTTCGAGACCCGTAACCGGGTCGCCTTTGCCGCGCTGCGCCTGATGCGTGCCAACCTGCTGCCGCCCCTGCCGATCGCCGCCATCGCCCGCGCGCAGGGCGTGTCCGCGCGTCAGCTGGAGCGCGTCTTTGCCCGCGAATTCGGCAAGACCCCCAGCGCGCTCTACCTGGAACTACGGTTTCAGGATGCCCGCACCGAGGTGCGCGACAGTCGCCGCAGCCTAACCGAGATCGCGCTGGATCACGGCTATAGCCCGGCGGGGTTTGCGCGCAGCTACCGGCGGCTGTTTGGCCTGTTGCCCTCCGAGGACCGGCAGAACGCCATGTCGGATTAGGTCACGTGATGTGTCGGATCAGGTCATCTTGAGACAGGCAAACCGCTCTATCCTGACACTCATGAGCCAAGGAGTTCCGATGACCGCCCCCCTGATCATGGTTGCGCCCAATGGCGCCCGGCGCGGCAAGGCCGATCATGCCCGCCTGCCGATCACGCTGGACGAGATGCTGACCGAGGCGCGCGCCTGCCGCGCCGCCGGTGCCGATGCGCTGCACCTGCATGTGCGCAACGCCGACGGCGCGCATTCGCTGGATGCGGGCCGGTACCGAGAGGCGTTGGACGAACTGGCGCGCGTGCTGCCCGATATGCAGGTGCAGATCACAACCGAGGCTGCGGGTATCTACAGCCCGACCGAGCAATATGCCTGCCTTGATGCACTGCGCCCGGCCTGGGCCAGCGTCTCGCTGCGCGAGATCGCCCGCGACGCCGATCTGGCGCCGCGCCTCTATGCGATGGCCGCCGATAACGGCATCCGCTTGCAGCATATCGCCTATGATCGCGCCGATCTGGACCTGTTGGCGCAAGGGCGCGCGGCAGGCATCATCCGCCCCGAGCAGGACGAGGTGATCTGTGTGCTGGGTGCCTATACGCCGCCGCGTGCAGGCCGGCCCGAGGAACTGGCCGCGCTTACCCCGGCGCTGGATGGGCTGCGGCTGGGCCTGTGTGCCTTTGGTCCGCAGGAACAGGCCTGCCTGCTGGCCGGAGCGCGCGTGGGCGCCGAGATCCTGCGCGTCGGCTTTGAAAACAACCTGCTGTCGCCCGATGGCACCCTCTGGCCCGACAATGCCGCCGCGGTGGCCTCGTTGCGGCATCATCTGGAAAGGAAAGCGGCATGAGCCACGTCTTCCCCCGTCACTGTCACGCGCAACTCCCCACCGCCGTGGGCGGCGATGGTTGTTACCTCATAGACAGCACCGGCAAGCGCTATTTCGACGCTTCGGGCGGGGCGGCGGTGTCCTGCCTTGGCCATTCCAACGACCGCGTGCAACAGGCGATCAAGGATCAGGTGGACCGGCTGGCCTTTGCCCATACCGGTTTCTTCACCTCGGACCCTGCCGAGGATCTGGCCGATCTCTTGATCGCAAACGCCCCCGAGGGGATCGAGAGGGTCTATTTCGTCTCGGGCGGGTCCGAGGCAGTCGAGGCCGCGATCAAGCTGGCGCGGCAGTATTATCTGGAAGTGGGCCAGCCCGAACGGCGCCACCTGATCGCCCGGCGGCAGAGCTATCACGGCAACACGCTGGGGGCGCTGGCGGCGGGCGGCAATGCCTGGCGGCGGGCGCAATTCGACCCGCTGTTGATCGGGGTCAGCCATATCGCGCCCTGCTATGA
The DNA here is from genome assembly GCF_059613025.1 of Ruegeria sp. BHSC223. NCBI lineage: Bacteria > Pseudomonadati > Pseudomonadota > Alphaproteobacteria > Rhodobacterales > Roseobacteraceae > Ruegeria > Ruegeria sp. BHSC223. Next base: position 10,108 of record NZ_JBXWRR010000015.1, on the reverse strand, counting down.
ATATGCCGAGCGGGCCGAGGGCGAGAGCCTCGCCGACTATGGTCGCCGCGCGGCGGATGAGCTGGAGGCCGAGATCCTGCGGCTTGGCCCGGAAACGGTGATGGCGTTTATCGCCGAGCCGGTGGTGGGCGCAACGCTGGGCGCGGTTCCGGCGGTCGAGGGCTATTTCGCCCGCATCCGCGAGATCTGCGACACCTACGGCGTGCTCCTGATCCTGGACGAGGTGATGTGTGGTATGGGGCGCACCGGTCACCTCTTTGCCTGCACGGGCGAGGGGGTGCGGCCCGACATCGTCACCATCGCCAAGGGGCTTGGGGCGGGCTATCAGCCGGTGGGCGCGATGCTGTGCTCAGGTGCAATTTACGAGGCCATTGCGAACGGTTCGGGCTTCTTCCAGCACGGGCATACCTATATCGGCCACCCGGTCGCCACCGCCGCCGGGCTTGCGGTTGTGCGGGAGATGCTGGAACACGACCTGCCCGCGCGGGTGCAGTCGCTGGGCGGGGTGATGGAAGCGGCGTTGCGCGCGCGGTTCGACCAGCATCCGCATGTGGGGGATATTCGTGGACGGGGCCTGTTCTGGGGTGTCGAGTTGGTAGCCGATCGTGACGGCAAGAACCCGTTCGACCCGGCCAAGGGGGTGGCCGGGAAGCTTAAGAAAGCCGCTTTTGCCCATGGCCTTATCTGTTACCCGATGCCCGGCACACGCGACGGGCGCCATGGCGACCACGTTTTGCTGGCGCCCCCCTTTATCATGGAGGAATCGGATGCCGATTTGATCGCCGAACGTCTGTCCCTGGCGTTCAACGGTGTATTGCGATAGCACTTCAGCCTTACCAGCGCACGGTGCGGCAATGCCAAGCAAACTCGCGTTACTGAGATGCGGTTTTGTCGTCTGGTCCTCCGATTGTCTTCTGATTTAGGTCCGGTCGGTAAATAGCTTCTAAAAATTCGAATATTTTGCTACGGTGAGAGTTCAATCTTCAATGTCCGTAGGGGAGCGTTGAATGTTTAGAGTTAGGTTAGTTTCGTCTATTTTTTTGATTTCGCTCTTTCTGACCGCGCCACCAGTCATGAGCCAGGATTTAAGGACCTCTGTAAGAACGGCACTCAGTTCGAACCCAAGTGTACGAGCGAAAGACGCTGCAGTGCGGTCGGCTGCATACGAACTTTTGGAGATGCGGGGGGCCTACGAGCCGACGGTGACCGCTTTCGGCTCGCTGGTTCCGGAGTATGTGGATGATCCGGGAGGATTGTCCTTGGCGGACAACGCAAGATCGAAAAACTCGCGCGAGGTTGGTTTCGTGGTAGAGCTTCCGGTCTTCGATGGCTATCGACGCGCCAATACCGTCTACGTGCGGGCGGCACGGCTTGATCGCACGATGTTCGAGTATCTTGACGCATCGGAAACCATGGCGTTGACCGTTGTGCAAGCGCATATTGACGTTGCCAGAAACAGAGCCTTGCTAGCAACGGCGCAAGATCAATTGGCGCGGCACCTGGAAATATCTGACAAGGTGTCGAACCAGGTGTCGGGTGGGCGCCTTCCGCTGAGCGATCAGTTGCAGTCCGAGGCACGCGTCGAAGCCGTGCGCATAACAATCGGCGAAATCTCTCGCGAGCTTCAGAACGCCGAATGGCGTTTCCAGGAACTGGTGGGAAGTTTGCCGAAGTCGAACCTGGCGGTGCCACCTGTCCCGGCTATCCCGCAAAGCCTGGATGTGTTGGTGCGGACCAGCATAGCCAATAATTTCAGGGTGAAGGGCGCTCAGGCGCATGTAGATGCAAGGAAATTCGAACGGGGGGTGTCCGAGTCGGAGTACTTGCCACAAGTAAGTTTGAATGCGGGGTCTTCCTACGGGGCCGATCTCGATGGGGCGAGTGGTGAGGAAACCCGTGCCTTTATAGGCTTCAATCTGACGTGGCAGCTGTATAGCGGCGGTCGGAACGAAAGGCGCAGAGCCTTGGTGGAGAGACAGAACGAAGCCCTCTACGACCGGATGGCCATCGCCCGACAAGTCCAGCAAATGGCGGAAACCGCTTGGACTTCCTTTCACTCCAACCAGCGTATCTCGGGCTTGGCGTCCAAACAGGTTTCGCTGAACCGTGATCTGGTGGCGCAGTATCTTGTGGAATTCGAACTCGCCACGCGCAGTCTGCTGGATGTCCTGATCGCCGAAACCGAGTTGTTCCATGCCCGTGTACAACAAGTCAATTCCAACGCGGCGGTCGTCATGAGCGCATATCGAATGCTAGGCGCCCAAAGCCAGCTGGCGCGGTATTTCGGCATCGATAGCACCGGCGAGGTTCTTGCCTTGCAGGTGGGGGCAACTCAAAGTCAAAAGCCTTTCAACGTAATCGACAAGGCCTTACCCGTCGTGAATAGATGAACAAGTCAACCCCAGCGACGGAGACAAAGATAGCTGTAACGCAAGCGCCGGGGATATCGCTCGGCGGTGGCGAAGAGGCACGGAAGATGTCGCCGCCGCTGCGATTGGTCGAGTGGTTTGCCGACTACTATGCGCGATCTTTCACCCCGATCGCCGTTATGTCGAGATTGCCAGCGGGCGCAAACCTGGGTGAGGTCGACGACCTTGAACTCGCCCTGCGTGCCATTGGGTTCCGAACCCGGGTGCATCGCGCTAAATTGAAGCGGTTGGACCCGATCGTTCTGCCCTGCATTTCGGTCGGGCCACGCGGCGACATGCTGGCAATCATCGAGATTGATGCGAAACGAAGAACGGTGACGGTTTTCGACCCGGCAACCGGTGAAACCGAGGTGCGGCCGCTTTCGATCGTGCAAAAGCGGATCAGGCCTGATCTGCTTCTGGTGACACCTCTGGAGGATGTGCAATCTGCGTCCTTTGCAGCCGAGACCAATAGCGAGACCCTAACCGGAAGGCATTGGTTCTGGGGGCCGGTCTTTTCGAACTGGCAAGGGTGGGGCCAGGTCATGCTGGCCACCTTGCTTATCAATATCATGGCGCTGGCACTGCCTTTGTTTGTTATGAATGTCTACGATAGGGTGATCCCGACCAACTCTACCGTCACGCTTTGGACGCTGGCCATCGGTGTCGGCATTGCCATATCGCTCGATCTGCTGCTGCGCCTGTTGCGAGCCGGAACACTGGAAGGCATTGGCAGACGCGTCGATCTCAAGGTTGCGTCCGCGTTGTTCCGGCAGGTTTTGAACCTCCGGCACCTGGATCGTCAGGCGGAATACGCGACACTGGCAGGGCGTATCAGAGAATACGAAACAGTTCGGGAGTTCTTTGCATCGGCCTCTTTTGTCGCGCTCGTCGACTTCCTTTTTGTCGGCGTCTTCGTTGCCGTTCTTTTCGCAATTGTCGGGCCGCTCGCCTATGTGCCGCTGGCCGCCATTCTGTTGACCCTGGTCATAGCGAGCGTGTCTCAGCTGCCGATGGCAAAAACGGCACAGACCGCGATACAGGTGGCCGCGCGCCGGTTAAGCGTTCTTTCCGAAACACTCGCCGCGGTGACCACGGTCAAATCGCTGAATGCGGAAAACGTGCTTCAGCGCGAGTGGGAAAACGCGGTCGCGTCCTCGTCGCGCCTGAACGGCCGGGCGCGAATCTGGGCGGGATTTGCCCAAAGCGCGACACTTGCGATCCAGCAACTCAACAGTGTCTTTATCGTTGTGCTCGGCGTTTATCTCATCGTCGCTGGCGAAATCACCGTTGGTGGCTTGATCGCTGCCAATATTCTTGCCAGCCGGGCGCTTGCGCCCCTTGCTGTTATCGCGCAGACGATCTTTCGCGCCCAGTACGCGCGCAAGTCTCTGAGTATGCTCAACGATATCATGGCACGGCCTACCGAACGTCACGATACCGTGCAGTCCAATCTGAGGGTCAGAAAGGGTGCGGTCAGTTTTCGCGAGGTCACGTTCACCTATCCCGGCGCGCGCAGGCCGGCTATTGACGCGGTCGAACTGGACATTCCCGAAGGCGCGCGCATTGCGCTACTCGGTCGGGTCGGGTCTGGCAAATCTACACTTGGCATGCTGCTGTCGGGGCTGATTTCACCCGAAAAGGGTACCATTCTGGTCGACAATCACGGGCTATCGCAATTCGACCCGGCCGAGCTGCGCGACGGCATAGGTTACTTGCCGCAATCCGTCGAAGCCTTCACCGGGAGCTTGCGTGAGAATCTGTTGATCGGTAGGCCGAACAGCTCGCAATCGGAAATTGAACGGGCGCTTTATCTCTCGGGTCTGGACGAGTTCGTATCAAGCGTGCCCGAGGGGCTGAACTATTCGGTGGGCCAGCGCGGTGCAAGGCTGTCGGGCGGTCAAGCGCAGGCGTTGTCACTGGCCCGCATGCTGCTGCGCAGCCCGAGGCTTCTCTTTCTCGATGAACCCACCAATGCGATGGACCAGGGGATGGAGGCGCGTGTGTGCCAACGTCTGGATACCGAACTTGGGCCGGGCACTGGTTTGATCTTGTGCACACACCGCCAACCGCTGGCCAATATCGCCTCGCGTTACGTCGTTCTCGATGCTGGCAAGAAGGTGCTGGACGGAACGCGCGAGGATGTCTCGGCGCAATTGTCCAGGGCGACCACGCTCAAGCAAACGGGGCAAGGATAGATGTTCGAGCAGAATGTCGAAGGCATGTTCGCAAACAATCCTCGGGGGTCCGGTAAGGCCGCTTCGGGCCGTACATCCGCGCGGCTTCTGCTGTTGGTCGCCGCGGCCGTCCTCGGCTTTTTCGTTTGGGCCAGCAAGAGTGAGATCGAAGAGTTCACCAAGGGGCAAGGCCAGGTGATACCCTCCAGAAAGGTACAGGTCGTACAAAGCCTTGAGGGCGGCATCGTGCGCGCGATCTATGTTCGAGAGGGGGACACCGTCGCCGAAGGGGACGTGATCATGCTGATCGACGATACCCGCTTCGCCTCCGAGCTTGGCGAGCTAAAACAGCGGCGGGGGGCTCTTCTGGCTGAACGCCTTCGCTTGGTCGGCGAATCCATGCGCCATGACGACATCAGTTTTCCGGCCGAGTTGAGAGAGGCGAACCCCCTTGCGACGCGCGCCGAAGGGGAGTTGTTCCGAACCCGGCGAGCGCAATTGAACCGGGAGTTGCAGATTCTCGATGACAGGCTGCGCCAACGCAAAAGCGAACTGGCCGAGCTTGAGGCGGAGCAAGTCAAACGCCGCAAGATGATTGTCCCGCTCGGTGAAGAAGTGGAACTGACCGAACAGATGACCAGAACGGGAGCAGTGCCAAAGATCGAGTTCTTGCGGCTGATGTCTAAGATGGCCGCACTGGAAGGGGACCTGGCTGTCGGGGAAGCGTCGAAACTCCGGCTGGAAGCGGTCATCGCGCAAGCCGAAACCGAGATCGAAGTGGCCCAATCCGGCTATGAACTGACGGCGCGTCAGAGGCTGGCAGAGCTGCAGGTCGAGCTCGCGGTTGTCGAAGAAGGCTTACGCGCTGCCCGCGACCGTGTGGCCAGAACGAGCATCCGTGCACCGGTGCATGGAACGGTAAATGCCGTTCCGATCACAACGCTTGGTGCAGTGGTCGGGCCGGGACAGGCGCTGGCGGAAATTGTGCCGGTCGATGATGGCCTGGTGATCGAAGCAAACCTGCGTCCTGCGGATGTCGCCTTTGTCCGGCCGGGCGCACGGGTTTCGGTCAAGATCACGGCATATGACTATCTGATCTACGGCGATATTCCGGGATATGTCGAAAGGATCGGCGCAGACACGATTGCCGCAGATGACGGGACCGAGTTTTTCCGCGTTGTCGTACAGACAGAACAGAGTCATCTGGGTGACGCAGAAAGGCCGCTTCCCATTTCTCCGGGCATGGTGGCGAGCATCGATATCCTGACCGGACGCAAGACGGTGCTGGATTACCTGCTAAAGCCATTGAGACGCGCACAATACGAGGCCATGCGCGAACGCTAGGTTACTTCTCTTGCGCATCGTAGACCCCTGTCCAGTTCTCGTCGGGCGGCGTTTCCTGAAGCTGGCTCAGACGGTTTCGGAACAGGGCGCAATAGCCCCACATCTCGAGTTGCAATGCCGAAACCAGCTTCTCGACATCGCCGACCCTTCTTAGGACCAGGCCCCATTCACCGGCTCGATAGGCGGTAAGCATCGCTTCGACGGCCTTTTTTAGCGCGCGGAACTGAAGGTTTTCGGCAAGCGCCCTGTCTCCGAACAGACCATAGATCCGTTCGGGTTCGGTCTTGCCTTTGACCCGGACAAGATCCAGTTCGATCACCGCGAAGCTGTCTTCGATGGCCTTGGCTGTTGCTTCGCCGACCAGAATGCGTACCCCGTATGACTTGGTTTGACCCTCCAGTCTGGAGGCAACGTTCACGGTGTCGCCAACAGCGGTGTAGTCGAAGCGGGTATCGCTGCCCATGTTGCCGACGAAACAGGTTCCTGTATTAACAGCAATTCCGATATCGATCGGTTGGACCTCCTCTCCAGACGAACGGTCTTTCTTGCGTTGCTGGTTCAGCTCGTGAACGGCTGCCACCATCTTGAGCGCGGCGTGGCAGGCATCGGAGGCATGATCGGGGTGGTCGAGGGGGGCGTTCCAGAACGCCATGACGGCATCGCCCATGAATTTGTCAATGGTACCGCCATATTGCAGGATCGGTTCAGACATGGCCGTCAACATTCGGTTCATCAGTCGCGTCAGCCCCTGCGGGTCTTCGCGAAAGGTTTCTGCTAGGGTGGTGAAACCACGAATGTCGCTGAAAAGCACGGACAAGTCCCGTCGCTCGCCACCGAGTGTCAGTCCTTCCGGGCTATCCGCCAACTTTGCGACGAGATCGGGGGACACATATTGTCCGAACGCGTTTCTGATCCTCCGCTTGCGCCGTTCCTCACGCAGGTAGTTCGTGCTCGACGTCAGCATCAAAGACAGGATCGTCGAGAACATCGGATAGGTCGGATCGACCAAGGTACTGGTCCAGGCAAACGAAAGATAGGAATAGCTCGCGTAGGCAGAGACCAGCAACAGTGAACTGACGATCAGCCAGCTCGCCTGCATCATCGGTGCCAGCGCGATGACCAGAAGCGAGAGACAAGCCACCCAGAACAATTCCTGCACATCGGCGGTGTTGCTACGCTTTAGCAGCTCATTGCCGAGGATATTCTCCAGCAACTGTACATGCAGCTCGACACCGGCCATCGGAACGCCAAGGGCCGTTGCGCGAAAATCCTCGAGCCCGATGGCCGAGGTGCCAACTAGAACCAGTCGACCTTGCAGACGCTCGGGTGGCAGGTCGCCCCGTATCAGATCGACGGCGGAAACGAACCGATCGGGATCGGATTTCGAAAGCCGTGTCCAGACTGTTCCATCCCCCTGGGTCCTGATCATCTGGCCGGCCACAACGACCCCTTCGATTCCGGCCTCGTTGGCCCTGGTCGCAAACGCATTTCCGCCCGTCGCGACCCGCAGCAACTCTACCGACAAGCTCAGTCTCAAGGCGCCTTCGACCATCATCACGATAGGGACACGCCGATAAACCCCATCCGAGTCGGGAAGCACGGTGAACACCCCGTGTCCCAATGCAGCGTCTTCAAGAACGGACAGGTTTTCGATGAGATTGGGAAACTTCAGCAGGAAAGGCGTCGGATCATGCCCGATAAAGGCGTGAGGGATTTGCCGAATATCCTTGGTTTGGTCGGTCCGCTGCGTTCCGATACGGACGCTGGTCTGACCCACGACAACTCTCGACCGTGCAAAGGCATCTGCCAGAATGCGGTCGTTTGAGGGTTGCTCCAGCATCACAGCACGCAAGTCTTCCGGCAGTTGCGGGTTGTCTGCTGCCACGACTGCAGGCGACAGCCGGTCGGGTTCCGAAAAGACGATGTCAAAAGCGAGTGCCACCGCACCGGCTTGCATGGCGCGCTCCGTCAAGGTCGCAAGCAATGTCCTGGGCCACGGCCACTGACCGAGTTCGGCCAGGCTCCGGTCGTCGATATCCAAGATCACAACCGGAAAATTCCCGGTCTCGCGGGGCACAAGGCGCTGATACAGATCGAAGGTCTGTAACCTTGTCCTTTCTACGATTGTAGGATCGATGGCCCGCAGCACCAGAAGGCCGGCAAGCAAAGCCAGGCCGAGAAGTCGACCAAGATTGACCGTGCTTGTGAGCGTCTTAAACACCGTACCGCTTCCCCGTCCGCACCTGTGGCGAGTATGGGCCCAATCTACAATCTATCTTACCGGGAATGGAGAGGCTCGGGTGTGAACAATAGCTTGTAGTTTGGAGTAAATGTTACCCTATATCGGCCAAAATGTAGACATAATATAGCATCTTCATTGATGTTTTTAGGCAGAATCGACCGCCTGTGTTAAGGTTAACCTTTGGTTAATGTTTGTACTGGGGGGCGAAGGATGGCTCGGGTAGCATTTTCGGAACCAGTCGGTACGCTTGAGACCGCGGTCGATATCACGTCTCTCGATAGTAGTCCTCTTGTGTTCCCCGATGGTTTCGGGCTTTTTGGAGCGGATTTCGAAAAGTCGCAGCAAGATCTGCTCGTCCGGGATGCACAAGGGACTGTTGTGCGCGTCCTGGAATATTTTGAAAGCCTGAGCCCTGCTGACCTTGTTTCGGCAGAGGGTGGTGTGCTTGACGGCGATACGGTCAGATTGCTGGCGGGTGCCGCGGTCGATGCGCAATTCGCCCAGCTCGGGCCCGCCCCGGTGCCGGTTCCGATCGGGCAAGTCGAAGTGGTATCGGGCAGTGCCCGGGTACAGAGGCTCGACGGAACGATAGACAATCTGTCGGTAGGAACCAAGATATACCAACGCGATGTCCTGTTGACCGACGCGGATGGCAGACTGTCTGTTACCTTCGCCGATGGTACCGTGTTTTCGATGTCGGAAGCGTCGCGCATGGTCATCGATGAGCTTGTCTATCAGCCGGAGGGAACCAATAACGCGGGGTCATTCAACCTCATCAACGGTGGCTTCGTTTTCATTGCTGGACAACTGGCGAAAACCGGCGACATGGATGTCAGCACTCCTGCAGCCACGATGGGCATCCGTGGGACCAATGTTTATGCCGAGGTCGATCGCGCAGAGACCGTCACCCAAGTAACTGTCGCGCTCAACTACGACCCGGACGGCAGCCTGGGTTCGATCGTGCTTTCAGATCTTGACGGAAATCTGATCACGACAATCACCACGACCGACACAAAATGGGTGATTCCTGTTTCTGGCCAGGTTGTCGAACTGCCGCGTTCGGACGGAGAAGAAATGGACGAGTCACTGTTGGTGGGGGATGCACTTGTCGCCTATCAACTGGCTCAAGAGCGTATCCTCGCAGGCCAGAATTACGTCGAGATCAAATCCGTTAGCTCACCTCTCATCCAGCAAAATGCACCGGATGATGGCACACTTCCACCCTCGCAGGGATTTGAACCTGAACCCGAGGAACCGGAGAATAACCCCAACGAAACAAGGGGGGATTTCGACGACACGCATCTGAACATTGACAATATTCGCGACCCTTTTGGGGAGATCGAACCAGTTGATGTTGTGGTTTCCGGACCCGAGGATTCTGGCGGCTCCTCGCCCATTTCAGGCAAGATTGAGCTGGCGGATGCCTCGGACGATTCAATTGTCTTCTCGTTAGACAAGGGGCCACAGAACGGTACCGCGACGGTTAATCCGGACGGGACATTCGTTTACACGCCCGAGGCCAATTTCTTCGGGCAAGACTTTTTTACATATGAGATCGTCGACACGACCGGAACTTCTGCCACTGGCACCGTGACTGTAGAAGTCGAAGCCGTAAATGACGACCCGATTGCCGCTCCGGATACTTTCGTGGTCGGCGAAGACGGTAGCGTCGCGGGTTCAGTTCTAGAGAACGACTCTGACATCGAGGGCGACGCGCTGGCGGTCGTGCTCACGACTGCCCCGACACACGGCACTCTGACAATGCTGCCGGATGGGCGATTCACTTACGCGCCGGATGCGAATTTCACTGGCACAGACAGTTTCGTCTACACGGTGAGCGACGGCAATGGCGGTGCCGACACGGCAACGGTGACGGTGACGGTGACGGGCGTGAACGACGCGCCGGTTGCGGTTGATGACACGGTCTCGGTGGCCGA
>NZ_JBXWRR010000014.1:0-78057 GCF_059613025.1 Ruegeria sp. BHSC223 | reverse complement strand
AGTAAACTGACCTCCGCCGGGTACCTTACCTCTGCGTCTCCGAAGACCCCTGTAAGACTGGCGTTTCCCTTGGACTACCGCGAACGGCTGTTCCCCAACCTGTTCGCCGATGGAGATTTGCCGGCATGATGCTGGTCAAAACGTTTGCCTTGACCGCTTCTCAAGCGGTTCGGTGAAGAACCAATGGACTACAAGGTTCGGATCACTGTTGGAAGATACCGGCGCGCACGCGACTTCCTGTCTGACCTCGCACAATTGAAGGCCTTTCGCGGCGAATATGCCGGACCCGCGCTGCTGGAGGGCCTGGAAGAACTGGGGCTCTTGCGTCCGCGCATCCGTCTCTTCTGGCCCGATCCCATCGCCCGGCGCATCTGGTTGGAGACCCACGAATGGGCGAAAACCCTCCATGACCCGGTCGAACCCGATGGTCCGAGATTGGAAGCCGCCGCCGACCTTTGGAATGCTCTTCAGGATGCCAGCTTCAAGAGCCTCAATGCGAAAGCTCACCCTTTCGATGCCCCAAAACCGGAATGGGCGGAATTCCTACAAGAACCGGCCCAACAATCGTTCATCCCCCATCGTGATCGACGTGTTCGCGTATCGAGCGATGAGAGCCCCGATCTTCACGACAGCGACAGTGTCCAGGACTTCTACTCGAGTTGGCAGTTGCTGTTGGCGGCCGAGCTTGCGGATATGGGTATCCACATCCGGGTGAATATGGCGAGCGATGACGTAGCTAAGCGCGTCCGGGACGACATCCAAAATGGGCGTTGGCCAGGAGGAAGGGCCTCGGAAGCACTTTCTTCGATCCGGGCGCTCCGTGACTTCAAAACGCATGAGACCACTCTCGACGCGATCGAGTGGTCGCGTGAGGAGGAGCAGTACCGTACAATTCGCTTGCTTCAAGGTTTGGGTGGCGGGCGTATTGTTCTCAATGACGAACAGATCGCGGAGAGAGACGAAATACGCCGGTCCGTCGCAAAAGAAGCCTGTGAGCGGTTCAGCGTGGGCTCGGACGACCTAATCAACTGCTGCAAGTTTCTGGCGAAGCAATGGCATGAATGGCATCGGGAAGGCCGTCCCCTCATCGCCGACGCCTATAAGATCTTTCTCGCGGAAGGGGTTCGATTGCTCCAAGTCCATTTCGAAATGAGTTTCGTGGAGATCAACAAAGCCATCGGATTTCAAGGCTCCGGCATGCATCGCACGCTAGAAGTCATTTGGCCCGATTGGGATGCGGAACAGGTCGAACGCCTGGTTTACACGCTGCGCGCCCCGGACCTGTCGGAAGACCAAGTGAGAGAGTTTGGAGCGTTTCTTCGTGGGAACTTTCAGGACGCGATTTTCCATCGGCTGCAATCGTTCGAAAAACACGCTTTTGAATACGGTCACGCCCGGATCGCCGGCATGCAAAGTGACCTTCAGGGAATGTCGGTTGCGGTTGAACAAGTGGTTCGTGCCCTGGGCGGACAGGGCACCCAGCTTTCCAAAATGTTCCGTGACCTATGGGATGGAACCGAGGTCGGGCGGATCTTAAAGAAACAGAAAACCTTACTGGAGCGCGGCCTGCCATTTGAAGACCTGCTCGAAGAGATAGACGCGCTCAGGGGTAGCGGCAGAGAACATGAAAAAGCGGCGGACCTCATTCTTGCGACGCGTGTCCGTGGCTCTGTCCACCACGCCGTTCAAATCGAAAATCAACTGGAACTCGAGCAGCTGTTGGTCAGAGTCCTCCGCGCCGCAGCATTGACCCACGCGTTTCTGAAGCCGGTCGATACCGATTAGGGTTCAGCATTCAGCCCCGCATCCTCTAGCAATTCACGATCAGGAAGGTCGCGCAGGCTTTCCAACCCAAAGGCGACGAGGAACTGCTTCGTGGTGACGAATGTATAGGGGGCCCCTCGCCGGGGCGCCCTTGGCCCGGACCCGATCAGGTCGCGCGCATGCAGCCGGCCGATCAGGTCGCGGCTGATTTCCTTGCCGAAGATGTCCTTGAGCCCGTCGCGCGTGATCGGCTGGTGATAGGCGATAGAGGCCAGGACCGCGATGTCGAACTCGCTCAGTTCCAGCAATTGATCGCCGACATCCGCCGCCGCCCGGATCGCGGGCGCATAGGCCGCCCGTGTCCGAAACAACCAGCCGCCGGCGACTTGGGCGATTTCGAACGCCCGCCCCTCCAGATCGGCGGCAAGGTCCTCGATCAGCAGGTCAACCGAGGCCCCCTGCCCCACCACGCGGGCAAGGTCTTCGCGCGGCACTGGCGCGGCCGAGGCAAAGAGTACCGCCTCGATCCGGCGCATCCATTCCCTCCAACGCAGCTCAGGCGGCAGATCGGACAACTCGCGATCAAGCTCCGGTTCGAGTCGATCCTTTGCCATCCCTACACCCCGTAGAGCCGGAAGGTGTCCCGGCCGGTCAGCTCGCGCACCGCGCCGAGGTCCACCAGCCGGTCGCAGAGCCGCCGCGCGGCGCGATCCGGCAAAGGCAGAGCCGAGGGCGCGAGAGCATCGCGTGTCAGGAACATCGCGACCGCGTCGCCCGCCCCCTTCGCTCGCAGCTTTGGTGCCACCGCTTTCAGATGCGCCGCCCGACGCGCGAGGTCGGCGGAGAGACGCACGGCCTCGACCGCTGAGGCGATAAGCGCGCGATGGCAGGCGAGCAGCAAGTCCTCGCCTCGCTTGCGCAGGTCGGCGCGTTTCAGGGCGGGGGCCAGCAGCGGCACAACGTGATCCCAACTGAGGACTTGGGCGAGAGCCGCATCCGCGAGGATCAGCCCTGCTACCTCTGCGCGCGGTGCCTCGCGCAGAACGGCGTCCAGCGCCATCGCGGCCCGGGTCACGGGCGCCCCTTTCCACGCACCGAGCCAGGTCCCGATCTGGCCCGGCTCGAAGGCCGGTAAGGCTCGTCCCAAAGCCTTGATCGACACCGGCCGCTCTGCCGCGCGGCGCCAGGCAAGGTAGGTTTCACCGAACGGTCCGGGTAGATCGCCGGGCCGCAACAGGTGCACCGCGTCGCGCAGCTCCCCTGCCCGCTCCGGGCGCCCCGAAAACACCATACAGGCCTCGGCCGCACGCAGCGCGAGCCGGTCCCGCAACAAGGCTTGGGGGACCGCCTCGCGTTGCAACACAAGATGCAGGTGGCTCAGAGACGCACCCGACAAAAACGCAACATCTTCAAGGGTTTCAGCGCGTGCAGAGGTGACCCAGACAGGCATCCGGGGTAACGTGTCCAAGTCGTTGATCTGATCCGGTCGAGCAAATGTCATGCCCTGAGCCTACATTGTCGCGGCGCTTTATACCAGAAAATAGCGAACTAACCGCCTCGCCTTACAGTTTGCATTTATGTCCAATAAGTTTGCATTATCGGACATAAAAAGATATGCTGGGAAACAGTTGAATTTCACCGCTGGATTTTCTGGAAGATGGCCTCAGAGACTGAGAAATCGACGTCAGCGCCCTTTGGTGGGTTGGATGATGCTCGCGTCGACGAGAGAGATCAAGAGGAAAGCGATGGGATCGCCCTGCCCTCCCATGTCGCTGGATCCGGGACACTCGATCGACTGGTGGAGAACGCGCGCGACTACGCCAGGGCCTCGACGGCCGAGAACACCAACAAGGCCTATGCTGCCGACTGGAAACACTTCGCGCGTTGGTGCAGGCTGAAGGGTGCGGAGCCCCTACCTCTGTCCCCGGAAATGATCGGCCTCTACCTGACCGATCTTGCTGCGCCGACAGGCCCCTCCCCTGCCCTTTCCGTCAGTACAATAGACCGCCGCCTGTCCGGCCTCGCCTGGAACTACGCGCAGCGCGGGTTCGCGCTCGACCGAAAGGATCGTCACATCGCCACCGTGCTGGCCGGGATCAAGCGCAAGCATGCGCGACCACCCGTCCAGAAAGAGGCCATTCTCCCCGAGGACATCCTCGCCATGGTGGCTACTTTGGGTTTCGACCTACGTGGGCTACGTGACAGGGCCATCCTGCTCCTGGGATATGCCGGTGGTCTCAGGCGCTCGGAAATCGTCAGTCTGGATTTCAGGAAAGACGACACACCCGACAGTGGCGGCTGGATCGAGGTTCTCGACGATGGCGCGGTACTGATCCTGAACGCCAAGACAGGGTGGCGCGAGGTCGAGATCGGTCGCGGATCCTCGGACCAGACCTGCCCGGTGCATGCGCTCGAACAATGGCTGCACTTCGCCAAGATCGATTTTGGTCCAGTCTTCGTGCGCACCTCGCGCGACGGAAAGAAAGCGCTGGAGGCCCGCCTGTCGGACAAACACGTCGCCCGCCTCATCAAAGCCACCGTCCTGAAATCCGGCATCCGGTCGGAACTGCCCGAGAAGGACCGCCTCGCCCTGTTCTCGGGCCATAGCCTGCGCGCCGGCCTCGCCAGCTCGGCCGAAGTCGATGAACGTTATGTCCAAAAGCAGCTTGGACACGCCTCGGCCGAGATGACCCGCCGCTACCAGCGCCGCAGGGACCGGTTTCGGGTGAACCTGACCAAGGCCGCGGGTCTTTAATCGCGCAACCCATCACGCCGCCTGCCCGCTGAGCCTGCCGTAGAAGCTGCGCTCGAGATGCAACTCCCCTGCCCCGGCTTTCTGGACAATGCCTCGAAGATAGCCACCCGGAGAGGCCACTTCACCGGCGCAATGCTTGTCGAAGGTCAAAACCAGCGCAGCTGTCGCGATTTGTGGCCCAAGACGATCCTGAGCGAGGTTCCAGGCATGCTCGGAAACGCCAATCATCGGCCTCAGCTGCCCGGCAACCCGGTGCAAATCGCCCCAATCCTTCAGATATCCGCCCATATTGCGCGCCCAGGACGCAAACTCAGGACAAGCCTGCATCACTGTCGGCAAATCAAGCGCAACCCCACGTTTTTTGCGGGTTTCAGCAACCCAATCTTCCAATTCCCTATCCACCTGCTCTTCCGGTGGCGCATTGGGCGCCACGCCCGCCGCTTGCTCAGTTTCTGAGCGATTACAGGATACAGGATTAAGTTGGGTTGTAATTAGTATATGAGGTTCAGAATTGACCTCCCTGGGGTCCAATTTTTGAGTCTTTTCACCGACTTGTTCGGTGGTTTCGGCCGTGTTCTCCACAACGTCATCCGCCCGAACTGCCTTGAGATAAGTCGCCTCGACCCGCTCCTGGAGCTCTTTGAACCAAGCCAGGAGCCGCGTGAGCGTCTCAGAGGCCGTGTTCCGGCGCGGAAGACGGTCCAGGAGATCCTCGAACAGCCCTGAAAAATGCTCCCAGGGCCCTCTCAGCGTGCTGCTGAAGGCCGCTTCGATCCGGGCGCGGATCATACGGCGTGCAACCGTGATCTGACGCTTCAGGCGCTGGCAGAGCTCGCGCTCGGCCTGCAATTCGGCCTGGAGCTGCTCAAATTCCTCAACACGTGCTGACAGCGGGGACAGATCGAAGCCGTAGGCCTCGATAATGCGCCCGTCAGCGTCCCTGTGGCCCCACCGTTTGCCGTTAGGGCTGTCCTTGAAAGAAATCACCCCGATCTCGGTCAGGCGCCGCGCATGGCGCTTGAGCGCCGAGAGCGAGAAGCCCGTTTGCTCCATCAGGTAGGCGTTCGACGCCCAGACAATCGGGCGCTGCCCCTCTTCCCAATCCTGGGCTTGCGTGAATGCCCCAAGCGTGTCGAGAAGCAGCATGTCGCCGGCCTTGAGGCCAATGTGAGCGCCGACGCGCTTTACTGCCACAAAGGCCCGTGTTTTGGGTACGCCCGCCTGTTCGCCGACCTGTGCGAGCTGTTCAGCGACCGCGAGTCCGGCCGTCGCTTTGCGCCACCCCGAGGGTTGGTTGATATTGGACATACCTCCACCGTTCTGAGGCATGACTGTCCCAGTCGCTCCATGCGGAGCATCATCGAATTTTGTCATTTTCTAACTAGGCACAGAAAACCTGTTCGCCCGAAGACGTTTTTCGTTGTTTAGCGATTCGCGGGCTGCTAGGATTGTGGTGTCAAAACAAATCGCGCTTTGTGCGCAGCAGCCCTCGGGACTTCGGTTTCGAGGGTTTTCCTTTTGGTGCCGTCCTCCTTTCTGCTCGTTGCCTCTGTTCTGACGGTTAACAGCTGTTAACCGCCGCTATCCTTCATGGTTTTCTGATTGAAACCGCTCGAAGGAATCCTGAATGAGCTGGTCCAGGTTTTGATCCAGCCAATTTGCGAATTTCGCGTGGTCTCCCGCCCTCCTTACGGTCAACGAAAGACCGGACTGTCCACTCTTGATTTGGACGCCAGGAAGTGGCGAGCGCTCCTCAACAGCACGCTCTTGCTTGCCGCGCTTACCGATCTCTTTGAGCACAAGCTCCAAGCGACCGTCGGATTCCAACTCACCTGATCGGCGCAGAACCCCAAGAGCGGCCTTTTCGGTCAGCTGTTCCTTTTCAAACGCCGTCGCGAGGGTCGTCCATTTGGGACGCCCTGCCCCCGGCGCGGCGCCGATCGCTTCACCGACAGCGGAGGGGACCAAGCGGTTGATACGCTCAAGTTGCGACAGGGTGTTTTTGCTGATCGCCAAAGCTTGGCATGCCTCGGCACGCGAGTAGCCCTGCTCCAGGATCGCTTGAGCGAACCGAACACGCTCATAGTAACTCAACTCTGCACGGCCTGCGTTTTCAAGGCCCTTCGCCATTAAGGCATCGGTATCATCGAGCGTCCGGATTAGGGCTCGCACGGGTATCCCCAAATGGCGGCAAGCAAGAATGCGGCGTTGGCCATAGATGACTTCAAAATGACCGTCACGGTCCTTTGATGGGCGCAGAAGCACTGGGACTTGCTGTCCAGCCTCTGCGATGCTGGTTGCGAGGTCCTGGATGGAATCGTGCGGAACTTCGTTGTTAACAGCTGTTAACTCGATATCCAGCCGGTCCTTCGGGCCCCAGGCCAGGATCAAGTTCGTGTCGATTTCCTGAATGCCGCCAAGACCAGCACGGACAGACCCGATGGTGCCTTTCGGCAAGGTTCGGTGGGCTCTTTCTGAACCGCCCTCTTTAGATGCTTCACTTGCCGCTGTGATCGCCGCCATGATGCCGGTTTTGTTTTTCCCCATCGCCATGATTAACGTCCCCATGCCTTTTGCAGCATCCCTGCGATCTCCGCACCGACTGCATCCATACTGTTCTTTGCCCGATCATAGGTCGACCGGGTCATCTCGGATCGTGCAACCTCATAGATCGACATCTTGAGCATCGATGCATCGCCTATCGCAGTGCTTCGCAGGCCGGTCGCGCCTACGACTCGATCCTGGAAGAGCGCGCGCATAAGGCTCACGATCTGCTGACTGGGGATGTCACTCGGATCGTCTCGCGTAATGAGAAAGGAGAAGAAGTCATGATCGAGTTTAACGCCCGTGTCCTCGATCACACCGAGATAAGCCGAGGTCATTTCGACAAACTGCTGTGTCGAAGCAAGATCGAGCATGCTCGGTGTCATCGGCACAATCACGGAAGTCGCTGCGTAAAGACCCGTCAGCGTCAGAAAGCCAAGCGCTGGTGGACTGTCGATGACCACCACATCATAATCGCTCTCAACGGACTGAATCGCCTGGTCGAGCTTCTCAAAGAACGCAACGCCACGTCCAGCATTAACCGCGGTCTCAGTCTCAAATTCGCTCAGCACGAGGCGGGCAGGCGCCAAATGCAGGCCAGGGAAATAGGTTTCCACGATAGCGTCAGACATCGGCACCGGATCGTCATAACGCAGCGCGTCGTAGATTGAGGCACCTTCGAATTCCAATTCCGTTTGAATTCCGCAAAAGCCGGTGAGGCTTCCTTGAGGGTCCAAATCAATTGCCAGAACACGATACCCGCTCAGGGCAAGGTAGTGGCAAAGATGGATGGCGGACGTGGACTTCGCAGATCCGCCTTTGAAGTTCATCAGCTGAATGACCTGAAGCTTGTCACCCTCACGGCGGCCAGGGAGGTACTTTCCGGGCTTGCGTGAGCTTGCCTCCAGCAATTGCCGCGCGTTTAGGATCTCCGCGCCGGAATAAAAGCGCCGCCCATTCTTAATCAATTGCGGCTCCGGCAAGGACCCGTCGCTATGGCACTTGCGCAAGAATTGACCGGTCACGCCGAGGAGCTCAGCAGTCTCTGTAGCGCTGAATAGTCTCAAATTCTTTCGCTGATCCGGCGCATATGCTTGTTGCAGATGAGTCGTGAGCGCGGTGTGTAGACGCGCTGCCATCTGGCTTGTAAGCTCGGATTGAGACGCCGCTTCGATTGGTGCCGTCTGGAACATGGTTGCTATTTCTCTGCTCGAACACGCTTATTTGCGCAACTTGACTCTAAAGGCCGTGATTCACCTTGTTAAGTCAAGGATTTTGTCCACAGATTGTGCCTCGCAAGAGACCGCGCACTAGGGAAGCTATGGCCACAACGCGGAGTTAACAGCTGTTAACAGCACGCGTGAGACAAGATCGCCGGACCTCGCAAGGCCCGGCGCTGAGCTTATTGAGCGTCCTTCGGCCCCCAAGGGATCACCGCCTGAAGCGTGTCGTCCTCTTGATGTGCAGCCTTGCCGAGATTGGCGTTGAAGCCGAAGTCCCGGATGCTCATTGTGAAGTAGTCAGCACCGGTGTCACGGTTCTGCTTCTTCCAGATACCGCCGCATTCGACCAGGCGACCGCGTGGAGAGCGACCAAGAACACGGTGCGTCGGTGCCATCGGATTGTCGCTTGTAACGGGCTCGACGGTGATATCGATGTCGAAGGTCAAGGTGGAGATCGAACCGACGCCTTTTGCGGCCTCGATATCGGCACTTTCGAATTTGATGCAGTTGGTGGTCATTGCCTTGCTCCTTTTCTGGTGTTGTAATGATGGTCAGAGGGCAGGGGAAAATGGCCTGAACACACCGCAGGCGGAGCGAAGCGGAGAAGGGTAGGGGGCCCGAATTTTGCCCCGCGAGGAATGACCCGAAGGGGCAGGGGACAATTCAGGCAACCGCCCTTTGTGTTCGGGACAGACCCTGCGACCAGCATGTCATGCAACACCGAATGAAGGTGCACAGACGGGCAACCAGCGGCGTTCAGGAAGTGCCGGGCACAGCAAGAGTGAAGGGGCCGAAATACTCCGCCCTTCCCACTTCGACTCCCTAAGAGAGCGGCCTGCGACATCCATGGATGGTTTGAGCAATCTCTGACGCCGACAGCGCCTAGTGGTCAAGTGAAAGGGCCGGTGGCGCACTTCACCACCGGCCCCGTTTCACATTCGGGAGTATTTCCCGCACAAGCTACGCCAAGCTTTCGCGAGCCTCAGAGAAATCATCAAGCCACCAGGGGGAGCTGAAGATGTCAATCGGCGATGCGCCACAGGCCGGACAATGCCAGAGATTTGCCGCAACTGCCTTTCCTGATGATTGTTCGTCGCAGTGCAAACAGTACCAAGTATCACTCTCATCCCGATGAATCGGATGAAGCACACGACCTTGGGCGTCCGGTTTCGTTGAGCGCCTTGGCCAGTCCGATGCAATGCGTGCACGCACCTGTTCGGCTTTGACATTGGCAATTTCCAAAGCGCGAGCAACGAAGTCGGGATCACTTACTGGGTTCACCTTGTACCGCCTGTCGGTCACCTGAACACTTGGTGGTCTCGAAGGCGCCTCAGGGACATGGATGAGCCAGCCGCGGCCGCTCATGTAGACGTCATCCATAGAGACATCGATCCTGTAGTGATGTGGGCCGATCTGTCCCTGGCTTTCACCGCCGGGATCGCCGAACATCTCGGAGATCTCGTCCGGCTCCCCTTCGTTCGGAACCGCGCCAGGATTGACTTGTTCGAGCAAGCTGGTCGCTTTGGCCAGGTCTTCCGGCTGTGGGTTCCACCCATTCTTGTTGGCAGCGGACACCGCGTACCAATGGGCATGTCCGAGTTCCTGAGCCACCATATCGAGTGCCTCATGGTGTTCGATGCGTTTTGACCTCGCAATCTTCTTTGCGATGGTCTTCAGGTCTTTCATTTTGCGATCTTGTGTCATGATCCATTCCTAGTTCCGGATCTGACTAGGTGCCCGCTACTAATCGATCCGCTAAGAAGGGGTCGATGAAAAAAATTAAGCACTGCAAGGCTTTGCGTGGCGGGCACACCGGCCTGTGCGGAAGGCCAACTACAATATCGGGTTTCCACCAAGGATCGTCAAGTACTGGTCTAGTTCGGTTTCTGAAATCAATCCGCACCGCCTCGGCGGTGCTCCCGCGCGGACAGCGCCGGTCCGGCGGCGGGGCAGGGGCTTGTCCTTCTGCCCCGCCGCCGGACAATTTCCCAAGCCTCGCGTCTTGACGTTAATTCAAACAAAAAGAAGCCCCGCCGAAGCGGGGCCAGTTGGGTCTCCCACGAAGGAGCCGTCAGGTGCAGTCGGGCACCCATTTGTCGAGTTTGGCTTTTTGATCGGGGGTCAGGCCCATGAGCTTCTGGGTGGTCGGGTCGCTCACGAGCTTTTCCATCTTCTCGGCTTTTTCGGCCTTCTTGAGCTTGGCGAAAGCGACGACACGTTCGTCGCGGGCATCGCAGTCGAGGAACTCGCAAAGCAGATCGACAAGGTGGCTAACTGAGACCCGCGAGAAAAAATTCTCCGCCGTGGGCGTCCAGTACTTGCGGATATCGGCTCCGGCTTCCTCCGCGATCAGATCGAAGAACTCCGTGCCGCCAGCCCGATAGGGCAGGGTGCGCGCGATCGCCTCGGTGATCTGGGCGTTGCGGGCTTTCTTGCCGGTCTCACGGAAGGTGGTAAAAGCTTTGGACAGGTCTTCGACACGAGTGCCTTTCTGCCAGTAATCGCTGGAATCGATCCCATGTTCCAAACGCGGTTCGCAGGTGAATCCATCCTCAATGCTTGGTGCATTCGTGGGGCGATCCAGACGAATGCCGAACACACTCTCAAAGCTGCCTGACGCCTCCGACAGCCCAAAGCCCAGCAGGTCCAGAACAAGCTCCGGTTTGGCCAGAAGCGCCGCCTGTACAGACGCCAGCCGGATCGCCCGCATGTCTGCCACGAGCTTTTGCGAGTAGGGGGATTTCGGGGTGTCAGACTTGGTGGTTTGCGGTGCTTGCAGGACACCCGCCTCAATGGCGGCTTTCTTGTCCTCGGGGCGGACCAGACCGGCTGTGACCTCGAGCTTGCCCGATGCGTTCACGAGGATGACGCAGCCTGCATGGGCTTTCTGATCCTCGGAATAATCGCCATCGAGAAGGACCTGCAATTCCGAGAGCCGTGCTTCGCCGTCTTCGTCCAGAACCCCGCCATTGGCGAGGTCTGCTAGTTCGTCGTATTCCTCGGCTTCTTCCTCGGTCAGTTCCCCTTCGATTGTGTAGAGACGGGCCAGTTTCATCTGGTCCAACTCATAGTAGTTGAGCCAGGCCTCTGGTCGGGCTTCGGCCCACGCCCAGCCTTGTGTGTCGATCAGATCGGCACGGGCGGCTTCCAGCTTCTCGGTGAACAGCCGATCCAGAAGGGCAGGGGAGGCAAGGTAGGCTTCATCGGAGAAGAGGTCACGCGTGACCGTGCCACCCTCAGCCTCATAGGCCTCGATGCCGACGAACTTCGCACGGCGGTCGGTGGCCTTGATAGCGTCGGGATGCAGCGCATTCTTTATCGCACTCTCGGAAACCGCTTGACCTTTGACCTGATCCAGAAGGCTCAGGGTGAGCGCTTCGTCATCGGAAAGCGTGAAGGCCTTGGCGGTGCCGAGACTGATTTCACCTGCGGCCAGCGAGTCCAGCACCGGCTCGGGCAATCCGGCAAGGGCCAGTCGTTGATAGACACGGGCCTCGGTCACAGCAAAGGCGAGGGCGATTTCAGGAACGGTCGCACCGCGTTCCTTCATCCGTCCGAAAGCGCGGATTTCGTCAGCAGGGGTCATGTCCTCGCGGGCGGCGTTCTCGGCACTGGCCCAATCCTCGGCTTCGGCAGCGTCAGCCGCAAGCTTGACCGGCACCGTGTTGAAGGGATGGGCCTCGGACCGCTCGGCGATCATCTGGATCGCCCGCAAGCGGCACCCGCCCGCGACGATCCCGACCTTGCCGTCCTCGTCCATGAGGCCCGCAAGATTATGGATAAGGCCGAAGCGCTCGATGCTGTCTGCAAGGCTTTCGATATGCGCCTCGGAGACCGCTTTGCGCGGGTTCAGGTCAGAGATGTAGAGCATCTCCAAGGGGACTTGCAGGATCACGGCGCTGGCGGTGTCTGCTTGGATGGATTGTTGCTTGGTCATTGGATTGTCCTTTCGGATGGATGTCAGGCCCGCTCGGAGCGCGGCAAAGGCACTCAGCGGCTGGTTTTGTTGATGGGAAGGGGAGGGGGGGCAGGACCGCTCGCTCATGCGACCCCGCCCTCAAGGCGTCACCACCAGCAGGAATAGATCACGGTCGATCCCTGTTCGATCTCGGCCCGCGCCCATGCGCAGAACTCAAGATCGTAGTCGTGGTATTCGCTGGCCTGCTCGTCTTGAAACTGATGCCCATAGAAGAAACCGCCCTCGCAATGGGGCAGGGCGCTGCCCTTCACCGCTTGTTCCAATGTGTCGATGTCGGCGGTTTCCAGTTTCAACTCACCGCAGTTAAGATCGGAGGCGGAAAGCCCGGTCCGCTCGGTGTAGAGCGCCTCCATGAAGGTCTGGAGCTTGGAATGCTTGCGCCAGACGAATTTCGGGCTTTCGCCCTCCTCTCCGCTCTCGGGGGTTTTGACATATGCGTATTGATCAAGGCCCATTGGCCAACTCCTTTCGTGGTTAGAGCGGCGCGGCATCTTTTGCTTGTGACCTCTCGGCCTTGTCCGCTTCCGCCAGTGGCGGAGGCCTCGACTGATCTCACAGCCCGAAAAGCCCCCGTGCTTTTCGGCTGGGCAGAGCAGGGGAGGGCGACAGCCCTCCTGCGGCCGGACGGCGACCCGACACAGGGGGCCGGAGCGGTGAAATCGGGAGGGACCCGCGCGCGTACGCGCGGGAGGAACCGGATTTCTCCAGTGGAGGCTGGCGCGGTACGCGACACCAGGGCCCCTGTTCGGGGCGCTGGCCGGATGGCAGGCGGAACTCAAAAATGGAAACCTGCCAGCCGGGTTAGAGCAAAGCGGAGACCCGGCTGACCGCTGGCTCAAGCGATCGCGGTCTCGCCCGCGATCTCATCTGAGACATGCACGAAGGATCGTTTCCAGAATTGGCGGAGACGCGACACACGCGGCTCCGGGCGCAGCCAAGAGCCTGGTCAGCGCAAGGCGCTGACGTGCCAATGAACAGAAACGCTAAAGTGGAAGAATTTTTGGTTTGTAAATTGTTTTTCGTCCATCTATGCTGACACTCAATTGAATGCAATAAGAAACTGAGGTAACTGTATGGCAGATAATGGTGAAATCGAGAAAGATTTCGTCCATCTCGCAAGGGTGGCGCTGTCTGGACGCACTCAGGACGTCCAAACTTATCTGCATCGAATTGCGAAGCGCCGCGGCCTGAATAAGGAATTCTCAGGTGCCTTGATAGAGCTACTTCGCAAAAACCCCACTCGCTCATCTCCTTTGCGCAAGGGCATGGAGACGGCTCTGCCAACCGACACGGATTCTCGCTTCCAGCTGTTGCGGGTTGAGGAAACTCCGTTTCTACAAATGGAACCGGTCTACACGGAGCACATCCAAAGCACGTTGTCCCGCCTTGTTGAGGAGAGGCAAAACCTTGGCGCATTGCTTGAAGCAGGATTGGAGCCGACAAGAACGGTTTTATTCACGGGTCCTCCCGGCGTCGGAAAGACTCTGGGCGCACGCTGGGTTGCACGCGAGCTCGGGCTACCGCTCATGATCCTCGATCTGTCTGCGGTCATGAGCAGCTATCTTGGACGCACAGGATCCAATTTGAGGCATGTGCTGGATTACGCAAAATCCGTTGATTGCGTGCTTCTGCTTGATGAGTTGGATGCGATCGCAAAACGCCGTGACGATTCTGGTGAGATCGGAGAGCTTAAACGCCTGGTCACGGTTTTGCTTCAACAGCTCGATGACTGGCCTTCGTCCGGCCTGCTCATCGCAGCCACCAACCATTCCGATCTGCTAGATCCCGCAGTATGGCGCCGCTTCGAACAACCTGTCGACTTCGCTCTGCCGGAGGAAGCAGGGATTCGGGCATTTCTGGGGGCGCTGTTTGAAGAAGTCGCACCGGATATGTCCGCCTGGGTCGACATCCTTTCGGTCTCTTTGATCGGGCGATCCTATAGCGATATCGAACGAGAAGTCACCCTTGCACGGCGCTCGGCAGCGCTGAACGGCAAAGGGTTAGATCATTACCTTTCCCAGCTCGTCGCATCTGACGAACACTCAAAACAAGAGCGCATCGAAATCGCAGTCCGGCTGGTCAGAAATGGTCTGGCAACCCAGAGAAAAGCGCATGAAATCACGGGCGTCGCGCGCGACACGATCCGCACACATTTAAAAAACGAAGCAGTTTTAGAGGTTTAAACAGGTAACGATGAGCAAGCAGAATTTTCTTCTGGGCCGGGGTGAACGCCTCACCGACGATATCGTAATCAAAGGTGGAGGCGCTCCCAAGGAACCGCCCTACACATTCAGCGAGGCTCGCAGCAGGCTTTCGCCGATGGTCACTGAGACGTCGTCCCGCATTGATGAACTCCCTCAAGCGGCTTGCCCGGGTGATGAGGCAGTCATCTCGCTGACGCTAAATCCGGAATACATCGCAAAATCCTATTTCCCCCATGAACTCATGCGGGATGTGGGCATCGAAGTGATTGGTAGCCGCCCAAAAAAGACAACCCCAGCAAAACGATCACGGGGCAGGGAGCCAGAAGAGGCCGTAACGACCGAACTATTCGCGAAAGGCCGCAGGTCAGCTATCCGGTCATGGAGCCAGCAACTTCCGGATTGGCACGCAAACAGAGGTAGCGCGAACGCACTCATTTCAATCGAGGAGGTCTCGGCACCAGTACCGCACACCAAAATCAAAGGGTCACTGCCCAAAAAAGGGCGAATGACACTAGAGACCGTATTGCATGCCAACGAGCTAGAGCGAGGCATGCTTCAAGCATTCGTTGCATACCTAGAAGGTGAAGAAATCGAAGTGGAGCTCGGCCGACGTTTCTTCGCCAAAGGTCTGTGTTTCCTCGAACTCGATGCGCCTGTGGAACGAGCAGATGACATCGCCCTCTTTACAGGTGTTCGAACGTTGCGGCAAATGCCCGGATTGAGAATTCTACGGCCGACCATTCGTTCGGCGGGAATCCCAACGACCGATCTGGAATTGCCCTCCGAAGGACCCGTGTCAGAAGATGTCCGGGTGGCGATCTTTGATGGCGGCATACCGGAGAACCATCCTTTGACTCAGTGGGCGATACCTCATGAGCTTCCCGGAATGCTCCCAGCGACAGATGACGACCTGTCACACGGAGTTGGTGTGACATCAGCGGCTTTGTTTGGCCACATCAACACCAAAGAACCTTTGCCGCGACCCTATGCAAATATCGATCACTATCGAGTTCTGGACGCGGATCCGGGGCAAAACCCTCACGAACTCTACGAAATTCTCGAAAGGATAGAAGGCGTGCTGTCGAGCCAGGAATATGATTTCATCAATCTGAGTCTCGGCCCCTGCCTTCCCATCGAGGACGATGACGTGCACGCTTGGACCGCCGTGCTGGACGACCGCCTTTCACGAGTATCAACGTTGGCAATGATTGCCGTTGGAAACGATGGGGAAGGGGACTCCATACTCGGCCTGGACCGTGTTCAGGTTCCTTCCGACTGTGTGAACGCTTTGGCAATTGGCGCCTGCGACACTCCGGGAAAGAACTGGCAGCGCGCGCCCTACAGCTCCAAGGGCCCTGGGCGCAGCCCGGGCCTTGTGAAGCCGGATTTGGTCGATTTCGGAGGCGAATTCAGCCGACCCTTTGTCGTTGTCGCACCCGATGCAATACCTTCGCTCACAACGACGGGTGGTACATCTTTCGCCACGCCAAGTGTCTTGCGGTTGGGCGCCGGCATTCGCGCCCACTTCGGAGGCAACCTGAACCATCTCGCCATCCGTACTCTCCTTGTGCATACAAGCGAGGAAGGCACCCAGGATCACAAAGAAATAGGTTGGGGGCGTGTTGCGCGCAGTTTGGACGACGTCATCCTTTGTGACGACGACACGGTTCGGGTCGTTTACCAGGGCGAAATTTCCCCGGCCAAGTATATCCGCGCAGCAATCCCGGTACCGTCGGAGCAGATGAGCGGTATGGTCTCTATCAAGGCCACGCTCTGTTACAAGACCCAAACAGACCCGCATCACCCCGGGAACTATACCCGAGCCGGGTTGGAGGTGACCTTCCGCCCCAACGACACAAAATATTCGCGCGACGAACAGGTACATCCTAATTCCGACAGCTTCTTTGGCTCGTCTCTACCGGGCGCGACGGAGGATGAATTGAGACGCGACGCCTGGAAGTGGGAGAACTGCCTTCATGCTGTCAAACGCAAACGCGGTAGTTCGCTGATCAATCCCTGCTTCGACATCCACTACAACGCCCGGCTTGAAGGTCGCAACTTTGCTCCTCCTGAAAACCTGAGCTACGCGATGGTTGTTTCTGTCCAAGCCAAGGGTGTCGCTGATCTCTACGATCAAGTTGTACGTCAGTATGCGACACAGATCGAGCCGCTGCGGCCGATCTTGGAAGTCCCGATCCGCACCTGATGACTTGCGATACGCATAAAGGAATCCAAGTTTCCATCACTATTCCGGACATTGCTTCGCTTGGTGACGATGACATGCCGGCCATCGCGCCTTTTCGCGACGGCCGGTGGAGCAATCAAACCAAAGAGCTACTAGCCAAGTTTGGTACGAAGGCACTCGATCTAAACCGAGGTTGGGCTTCCACCTGGACCGATTGGAGTTGTCCTTGCTGCAAGAGACACAAACGCCAGATCGTCAGGCTGACGCGCGGAGAGGTTTTGCTCTGCCACCTAGAACTTCACCATGATCACCTAGATGATTTTTTGAAGAAGTTATTCGAGGAAATCCTCTCCTGTTGCGATAATCCGGAAATCCGTGTGCAGATCAGCCGTGCAGAGGGGGCACTTAGGCCACTTGTGGAGCGTTTTGAATGCGCCTTGATCTGCACGGATTGCAATCTCGCCGACGGGCGTGTGAAGCGTGAGCTTCGGGATGAAATCGAGCCGCATTTCACCTTCACACCATCGGAAATCGCCGACTTCATCACTGTGAGCGACAACCGCGTGCACGAAATAGATTTCGAACGCGCCCGGGCCATTTGGGAGAAAGAGAAAGAAGGCCTAGCTGACCGTGTCGACTTTGCCAGGCGGATGGCGGCGAGAATTGCAAAAGGCCGCCATCATCGTGAGGTTGCGCCGGGTCAAAAGATGCAAGGCCAACCGCAGGCCAGAGACATCCTGTTTCGACTTTGCCAAGAAGAACTACCAGACATCCATAGTCTGCACCTTGGCGCAGCGATTGAGACTCGATCTGTGGCCCGCGATGGTGTGGGCGCAACACAAAAGCCCGCTAAACGGAAGATTGTAGAGCCGCCAACAGATGCGGAATACGCGATGCTCGATGCCGAACAAAGTGCAAAAAGCAAACACTGGCGTAACGCTGGAGATACGTGGAGGTGCCCGTGCTGCGAGCGCACCAAAAGAGAGATTTGCCGACGCTCCAACCGCGGGGAATGGACAGCAAGGATCCACCGCTTTGAAAAGTTCGCCATTGAAGATGACGCCGAACAACTTTGGCGACGTCGACTTGATGGAGCCGGAGACATCGTCATTTCCGAACCGAATTACGAGCTGATTTGCCAAGACTGCCGAGAAATCGTCGCCAAACAAAGACAGCGACGAGCGGACTTGGACGCCCGTGCACTAACACTGGAATATCTGCGAGAACTGGCAACTCCGGCCACGGCAAACGTTGCTCACGACGTAAACTTCGAGAGTGTCGAAGAGTTAATCACCAACAACTCATCGCTTCTAGAAGCGATTGCCGAATTTGAAGACCACCAGCGTCGGGCCACAGATGCTCGCATCAAACAGATCAGGCTCAGGAAAGCTGGCTGCACCGCTTCAGAGGCGCGCGACCTTATCGGCTACGAGATAGCGAAAGCCCGGGATTGGGAGCTTGAAGAGGGTGACGACCATGCGGATTGGCTGCTGGCAGAAGCAGCCCGCCTTGACCCGCACTAAGAGTGCGAGGTCGTCCGATCAGCAATCAGAAAGGCACCGCATAATGGAGACAACATTTAACACCAGTGAATGTGACCGTCGCGAAGCCAGAAATGCGCCTCACACCCTGACTTTCGCCAGACGGACGGTCGAAGGGTGGGCGGCTCGTTATCCTTGGTCTTGAGAGACCAGTTGGGCTTCACCTCTTTCAACAACATGAGCTCGAGGTCATCCCCGCAACCGCAAGGGCACCGCAAGGCCACAGACCAATCGTCGCCGTCGTCGCGACAGAGATAAATGTGGCGTGATGGGATTGGAGCAGGGGGTGTATCTCCTTCGATAACAATAAGCCGTCTCTTGGGACCATGACGCTGCCAAAGGGATCTGAGCCAAAAACCAACTCTCATGCTGCATCCTTTCGGTCGGGCTGCGCCAGGCCCGGTATTCCGAGCAGTGGTTCGACAAGACCTTGCCCTAAGCCGAGTACTGAATCGCACACGAAGTGATCTTCCAAAAAGAACTCAACTTCGCCTGCCGCGTGAGAGAAGAGCGTGCGCGCAAAGCCAGTGCTGCCGTCCAGCCGATAGGGATACTGTCGCTCTATCCATTCCAATACAGCATCGGAGGCAGCCCGCATGTTCAGTGCCATGACGGAGGGCGCCTCTTCGTGAATCCCCGAGATGTACCCAGCCTCAATCTCCCGTTTGGCTGCTTCAGGCGCATTGGCAAGCAGGTATTCCGCGCGCAATCCCTCCGCCGTCACCACACCTCGATCAGTCAGACTTGGCCCATCGGGGCTCACGAAATCGATGCGCCCGCAAACGTCTGCAACGTGAGGATGTCCATCTGCATCCCTACGTGTCGGGATCGTGACACCCATATCGATCAATGGGATCAGACAGTACCGCGAAACTAGTTCAGCGATACTCCGGCCGACCATGCTGTCCACACAAGAGAACAGAATATCCGCAGATGATGCTGCGATGACCGCTTTTCGCTCATCAATTGGCGCGTCGATGATGGTGACTCTGGTATTGGGTGCATATCGCGCAATAGCCTCGGCCATCATCTGTGTTTTGGATCGGTTCTCATCGGCATCCGCGATGGTGGAATTGACGATGCGGTTGAGGTTCTTGTGTTCGATTGTGTCGAAA
The DNA here is from genome assembly GCF_059613025.1 of Ruegeria sp. BHSC223. Classification (NCBI taxonomy): domain Bacteria; kingdom Pseudomonadati; phylum Pseudomonadota; class Alphaproteobacteria; order Rhodobacterales; family Roseobacteraceae; genus Ruegeria; species Ruegeria sp. BHSC223. The sequence goes on along the minus strand of NZ_JBXWRR010000014.1, from coordinate 58,747 downwards.
TCGATCAGAATCAAATGGCCGACACCTTTACGCGCCAACAGTTCGGCGACCAAAGATCCAGTACCGGACACACCAATCACGCATGCGGTCTGACGCGCAAAGGTATCGGTCATCTGCTTTCCAAAGGGCATAACATGGCATGCACTGGGCGTATTGAGGTTCGTAATGTTCCTCCCAACGCGCCAGACTTGGTCAATCTCCTGATGCCCGCCAATTTCGTCATACACGCGGACTTTCATCGCTCCATCTGGCGTCATGATTGCGGACCCATGATAGGGACCATCTGCTTCGATTGCCGCGAATAATCCCGGCATAGTTACCCGGTCGCTCGCATCGTCGACACGAGAAAATTTGAGCCAGCCGCCAGGATGGCTGTGGGCCAACACGATGGCGTCGGCATGTTGTTCGGCCTCGTCGATAGCCTCTTCGATACTTGAACCTGGCCAGCTCACAAAATCTCGCTTTCGGGTAGCGCACGCGCCATCAGGAACGTTCAAGATACCGGCAACGATCAGTCTTTCGCGTTTCGGACCGGTGTATCTGCAGATCAGGATTGCCGCTGATTCCAAACCATCGCCTGGAAACAGCATGCCCCGTAGTTCCTCGTGCTGACGCTCTGTTAAGGTGAGACTTCTCGTCATTCGCCCACCTCCTTCAAAAGTGCAGCTTCAACAACGGCAATGTGCGTCATCACACTGTCGGTCGCAGGGTTCCAACGCGTCTGACCGTTCAGATGACGGGACCACTGCTGGAATGTCTGACCTGCGATGGCCGTCCGCCCCGATGTTTCGCCAATGACACGGCCATTGCTGAGCGTCAGGTGGGGAAAGCAATGAAACATGTCTATCTCAGACCGAGGATAGGTTGGCGGCACATCAATTGCGATGTCGACAACCGAGTGATTATAGCCCTCTGGCAGCACGAAGTTGCTCAACAGCAGCCAACGGCGACCACCATCGACAAAGGTCTCCCAGTGCAAGCTGCGTTCATTCAGATATGCCTCGTCTTTTTCCAACAGTCCGAATTCGCGGCGAGGCGCTGTTTGCACCTCGCCATTGTTTATCTGAGCCGGAGTCAGCCGAAGCTTTTCGATCCCCGGAAGGGTCAAATCGATCGTATCGGTCAGCGCGACCTGGAGTTTCGCTTCACCCCTTCGCTTCAGGATCGCAATCCATCCAGCGCTCGGGTCAAAACCGGCCTGTGCCAAGGCATCTTTGACCACAACGACAGGAGATGTCAGCGTCAACAACACACCCTGTACATTGAGTTTCCAGGAAGGCTGCCGCGAAACAAGCCGTTCAAGACCTTTGCCTGACAGACGGACTGTATCGTCATCAGCAAGTTCCTTGTCAGGTGCGTCTGCGCGCTCCAGAAAAAGGGTCTCATTGTCGGGAATTCGGGCGATGAGACGAATAAGAGCGACGGAAATCGTCGACGCCCCCCAGTTGAACCGGTGCCCGTTCACGATGAAATTTAGCAGGCGATCGGTCCTGAATGCAAAGAACCGCTCAGGACCCCGCGCTCGCAGATCGATGGTGTCATCCAGTTCGATCACTTCCAGGTTTTCGCGACGAGGCAGGTAGAGCAACACATGCTCATCCGCCGGAGATCGGTCGAAGGCATCGAGAATCTGCCGGCCTGTCGGCTCTGCATCGCTCAGTGAACGCTTTTCGTCAAAGCCGTCGCCGCCCCAAAGACGCAAACGGTAGCTCTCAGCTTCAGGAATTTGCGCGTTTGGCTGGGCGCGCACCCATTCTTCAATGTCGATCAGAGAAGGTTTCATAGTCGTCACCTATCGTTTCAGTTGATGTCTGCTTGATAGATAGTGCATGCTAAGTCTGTCAAGCATTACTTTGCATGCTTGACATACTTAGCGAAATTTGTTACTTACGCTGGACCCCCCAACCCAAAAGCGAACCAGATGGAAAAAAACGTCGGCAAGCCAACCGAAGGCAATCTTGGTCCCTATCTGAGAAAAGCACGAGACGACTGCGGATATTCACTTAGGCGAGTTGAAGCAGAAACTGATGGTCAAGTGTCCAACGCATATCTAAGCCAGCTTGAGAGCGGAAAGATCGCGAAGCCGTCCCCGAACATCCTCTACGCGCTCTCGAAGGCACTAGGGGTTGAGTACGATGAACTGATGCTTCGGGCGGGCTACATTTCAGAGTCAGCAAGCCGACAAGGGCCCGATGTCACGCAGTCCACAGAACGAAAATATGCAATCGAAAACCTGACCGCAGATGAAGAGACGGAATTGCTCCGTTACCTGAAGTACTATCGGAGCACACAAGGCTAGAGCATGAATGTCCACAACTCCCCATCTCACGAACTTGTTGGTAAGACTTTCAACGGCGCAAAAGCTGGCCTCACCTGGCAAGTACAGGAAAAAATTATGCGGCCGAAAGGCGGCTCTGGGGGGACCTTTTCAGTCGGGTATCTGGCAACTGACGAAGCCGGGGACGAGTATTTTTTGAAAGCAACCGACATTGGGTTGCTCCGCATCGATGATGGAAAATCGAAACTCGAGCAGATGACAGATGCGCTCAACCTTCAGCGCTTCGAAAGAGAGATGCTCGACATATGCACGATTAGCGGCATGAACCGAATTGTCCGTGCTGTAGACTATGGAGAGCTAGAAGTTGTTCACGACGGAGTGAAGGAGTTCGTCTTTTTTATCGTCTTTGAGAAGGCCGTTGGCGACATCCGTGCGTCCGCTCGAGACTATAGGAGCACGGGTGCTTCTTGGATCCCGCAAGTAGTGCACAATCTGGCGGTGGCAACCTCCCAACTTCATGGAAAGAATATCTCGCACAATGACATCAAGCCATCAAACCTTCTCGTTTTTGATGTCGCCGTACAAAAACTCTCCGATTTAGGTAGAGCGACTTGCGATGATCACCGAGGTCCGTGGGATGGGCTAAAAGAAGCAGGAGATCGAAACTACTCTGCGCCAGAAGCATGGGGCTACCAATTTTCTTTGCCAATGACGGGCCGGCGGGTCAGCCATGAGTATCGAAAACGGTTTGATCTCTACATGCTGGGCAGCCTGATTTTCTTTCTTTTAACTGAACAATCATTGAATTCGGTGATGTCAGTCTATCTTCGACCGGAGTACGGCCCATCGAACTGGACTGGCGACTTTGCCGGAATACTACCCTACCTACGCGACGTCCACGGCGATGCCATGGCCGTAATGGAATCTGAGGTAGAAGCAACCTACGGGCCGGATGGCCTCAATAACCTCCAAGAGATCTTACAGGCAGTGAAGTACCTCACTGATGTCGATCCCGAAGTCCGGGGCGATCCGCGAAATTTCATATCAGGGCTACCAAGCTACGACCTTCAAAGGCTGATTTCGCGAACAGACATCTTGTCGAAAAAGCTCACCCTGATGGAAAAACCATGAATTTAGATGACAAGCACCAAAGGGTTCCCGTCCCAAAATGGCGGGCGCTTTCCAATACACCGTCGACCGAACTGGTTAGCTCGAGAAACGTTCAGCCTGATCAGGAGTTAGCGATCGCGAGAGCAGATCGTATGCGCGCATTGTATGCTCGTTGGCAGGAAACACCGACAATTGACCATGCACTAGAACTGCTCGACTGCGCCAGTTTCATAGATGATAAAGGCCTGTTTTATGGCCCTGCAGCTCAGATCATCAACTCGCATGACGTGACCAAGACTTCAAAGTTCGTTGCACAACGGGTCATTCGTCCTGAGCCCATGAGCGTAGCGCCTTCGCACGATTTCACGAACAAAGAACATATCCATCGTGCGATAGCTAACAACAGAGCTCGTTTGCGCGACCAAGCGAGAAACGGACTGCTTCATGCCGAGCAGGCACGTCTCTATGCCATCATTGACGAAACAGATGCCGCAGAACGTTCGTTTGCGAGGGCGCTTGCAGCGACATCGGACAATCGGCACATTTTACGTTCCTTTGCACGGTTCATGGTGCATATCGGACAGCCCGAAGATGCGTTGAGCAAGCTACGGAAGAGTTCTGCTATTGCTACAGACCCCTGGGTCCAAGCTGCAGAAATTGCCATTTCCGAACATCACAACGTCGGCTCAAGAGTTGCCAAGTCTGCTTCGAAGATGCTGGATTCCCTGAAGGTACGGAACGTACACATCTCTGAGTTGGCCACTGCCCTCGCAACCTTGGAGTGGCACTCGGGGCACCGAAAGAGATTCAATAAACGTTTCAAAGAAAGCCTCTCACACCCATCGGAGAACGCGTTGGCTCAGGCAACTTGGCTTTTCCGAGAGGTTCCTGGTGAGTTATCAGAAGAAATGTCAGGTTTGTTAATACCTATGTTCGGGAGGTCGGCAGAGGCGCTAACTTACGCTTTGCTCAAGAAGCGGAAATGGAACGAAGCGGTTCAGAGCTTCGCTAGGTGGCAAAACGAAGAAAGCTTCTCAGGCCATATCGCTATAGAAGGGTCATTTTACGCGATATCCTTCGCTCAGGATTATGATGCAGCAATTTCGATATGTCGAAATGGGCTGCTAGCTAACTCGAATTCGCACAGTCTTCTAAACAATCTTTGCTATGCAGAATGCAGGCGGGGTTTTTTGGACGACGCGGTCAAGACCATGGAAAGGTTGAAGTCAGTACACGGTGCCTGGAAGAATTCGCCTGTCTACTTAGCTACTGATGGAATGCTTAATTTCTCTTTGGGCAATCACGATACGGGTCGGTCTCGATATCTCGAAGCGCTGAAGACAGCGCAAGCCGACAAAGATGGTCCACTATCCAGACGCATCAAGATGCATTGGATCCAAGAAGAAGCACTATCTGGAATGGTGACGAGAACGCAAGCTGACAGGCTTGTTGGAGCAATGCAGGCAGAGTTAAACAAATCAGGCGGCTCAGAAGAGATGACCGAATATTGGCGTTACATGAAAGACCAAATCGTTTCAGCAAGCGCAAAATCTGGAGAACTTCATTCCGAGCAAAGGACGGAACCTCATGCCATTGAAAACCATCTCTGAGGTCTGTTGCCTTAGCGTCAGCTAAAACACAATCGGTCATGGAAAGAATAAGATGCTATTGAATAACCTTTAACATAATAAACCTTATCCGCCCAACACTTGTACGCCGGCACATTCTAAACTGGGTTGCGACAAATCCCTTATCTTGTTGAATGCATAAGTGCCGATAGGCAAAATTGCGGCTGAGGTCGGCAGGCATCGTTCGACTGACTATAGGCAGTTCAAGCGCAAGACTCGAAGAATGCCTGCGCTCACAACGAAACCGTTCCATCAATCAAGACCGCCACTTCTCCTGAGATCCAAACCGAATTGTCAAAACTATAGGCCACAACAGTCCCGCCTCGATTGAGTGCGGTACCTTGCCATATTTCGACCTTCCCATCCCACCTACCGCAGTCAAACATCCATGACGCAATAGCAGAATTCATAGAGCCGGTTACCGGATCTTCAACCATCCCGCTCGAAGGAGCTAGGTTCCTAACCTCGTAAAGGTTTGGTGTGCTAGGGCGGGGGCCGAACACGCCGATACCCCTGAATTTCGGAAACTGTGTAAGAGTCGCGTCAATTGACAAAACATCTTCAGAACTTGGGAGTTCAAGAACCTCAAACCTTGAGCCGTTGAAAAGAACTGCCGCTGTTTGAACATTCGATCTCGGGATTTTCATGACATTGCATAAAGCCTGGACCCTCTCCTCTGGCATTTGAGTTACGATGGTGCGGGGGCCTCGGAAGGCAAGGACTTCGCTGTGTACGCGGATATCTACCAGGCCGATATTGCACTCTTGCTTTACAAGGCCAGGCCGCTTGGGTTTACCTCCCGAAAGGAGCCAAGCCTTGCAACTGCCAAGAGTGGGATGGCCCGCGAAATCCATTTCCATGCCAGTTGTGAAAATCCGAACCTTGTAATCGGCTTCGGGATCGGTAGGAGGCAAAAGAAAAGTAGTTTCCGCAAGGTTTGTCCACGCAGCAAATCGCTGCATTTGTTCATCTGAGAGCCCTGCTCCATCAACAACAACCGCAAGAGCATTACCCATGCCTCTCACGGAGCAGAAAACATCGCATTGTGTGAACCTTCTCGGAATATTCGACAACAATCCTACTCCCACGCCTCACAAACACAGATCTGGAAAAATTTCTGCAACAACAGAAGCCAAACCAGGTGCATCATAGTCAGGAACCCAATAGCCATGAGTTCCTCTGAGCGCACTTCCGACAGCAAGGAAATTCCATCCCAGCTTGCTGGAAGCGTCAGCATCCCACGTTGCGTCTCCGACGTAGAGAATTCGGTCACTTCGACCGCCAATTCTCTTTGCGCACAACGACATGATCTCTGTTCGTGAGATAGCGTCATTGGAAGAGAAAATGGGCACATCATCCACCTCGAACCCTGCACTTGCAAGCTTGAGCCTGGCTGTCTCCTCCCACCCGCCTGTCGCAATACCAACATCAACCGAGGGGTGAGACTTCAACATCATTAGCCATCGTGAAGCTCCTGGAACTTGACAACAATTCTTGCTCGCCAGCTTTTCAGAGAGAAGACGATAAAATGTTTGCTTGATCTCGAAAACGTTCAAGGTCTTCAAGTTGTTGTCATGTGCCAGTTCAAGTAGAATGCCCGCGTCAGTGACATGATCATAGTCCCCCCAACTGCTCCGAAACTTTACGGGCCCAAGGCTTAGGCGAACAGCTTCCGGGAACAATTCATCTTCAAGACCACCAGTCCTGACCAAGGTGTCATCGACATCGAAAATGAAAACAAATCTGTTTTGCTCATTTGTCATGAACTTTACCTAACAGGGATGCTTGATTGAGATCTCCCGCCAGAACTCAGGAGTCCTTCTCGTTTTCAAACTGAACCAATTCGAGCACATTGCCACTCGGATCGGCAACGGCGACAAAGCGACCAACCGGGCAGTTTTGTGGTGTTGAATGCAGAACTTTCGCCCCCTTGCTCGCTACTCCCGCAACTACCTTTTCTAGGTCTTGCACTCTTAGATTCACAATGACCTGGGCGTTGGTGGGATAAGAGTTCTCAGACCGAAGCGCCACAGTGTTCAGGATCAAGTAGAAACCGTCGTTGCGAAGGGTAATGGACTCTGGAAATCCGAGCGTGTTGTCAGTTTCGAAGCCCAGGATATCGCAATAGAAGTTCATTGCCTTGTCCATATTGTGGACATTGATTTGAACAGCACTTATCGGGAACGCAGACATGGGACGCATCCTTGCAATTCGAGTAGTTGTGGCCCCAGCATAAGGACACCACACCAGTGTAAGACCAACTTAAGAACGACGCGTCTTCCACTTCCCGATAGAAATCGCATACCAGTCAGTTATGCCCGTCGCCCATTGAGAGCTTGAACCGGGGAAACACCTTATTCCATCAAGCGACCTACAAACCACAGCGAAGGGTGATCAATACCGCGTACCATCCTTGTGCTTGAAGACCCATGCTCCATCTTCCATGACTGCCAACAGGTCGTCTTCTGGATAGTGTCCTTCATCCCCCGAAGTTCGGTCACCAATCTCCAGGTAAAGAACTGAGTCAGTGGTTCTGTTGACCAGGTGATGAGCCACACCGCCTGCTGGGAAACCAGCACACATGCCTGGGGAAAGTTGAAACTCGCCTTCATCCGTTCGAAGTAGCGGGTTTCCTTGTAGGACGTAGATGAACTCGTCTTGGCGGGTGTGTCGATGCATCAGTGCCGATTCACCCCCAGGAGCAAGCTCGGTCAAATTTACGCCAAAGTTTTGGAGTCCGAAAAAATTTCCCAATTGGCGTTTTGATCTGCCTACCATCCGCGAGAAAAAAGGCTCAGGATATGCAGATGGCTTGTCCCTTACGGGAATTTCGGTTGCGGTGATCGCGATCTTTTCCGAGTTTGACATCTCTATTCTTTCAGTTGGCAACCCGAATGGGCGCGTTCGGTTTCTGCTCCCGACGAAGTTCCAATGGGCGAACACCATATCGTTCTAAGAACTTGTTCGAAAACCTGGTAGTTGATTGGTAACCGACAGAGGCAGCGACCTCTCCTAGGCGCCAGTCAGTTGTTTGAATAAGGCTGAGTGCGGTCAACATCCGTACTTCTGAAAGGACTCTTGAGAAACTAGTTGCCTCGGAAGCCAGCCTCCGCCGCAGAGTCGCTTCACTTACGGCCAATTGCTTTCCAACATCCGCAGCAGTCCAGGGATGGCTTGGCATAGTTGCTACTAGTGCCCTCACACGATCCGCTGTTGACGCCGGAAATGCCCAAGGCAAACACGCCCCTTTCTCGGCCAGCCAGATGACCAATTCCTCACATCTATGCTGATAGATAGAACTAGGCAGTTCGGAAGAAATTTGCATGGCTTGGCGAGCGCGCTCGAAAGAGGCTTCCAAATCGCCGTCCGAAGGGACGCTGGCAAAACTCCGTCTTCTGGCATCTTCTGAGATCTGAATTCGCGAGTAGACACTCTCGAATATGGACCTGTCAAAAGCCAAAACTCGCGCTTCATACGGCGCAGAGCCGTCGGGAGTATTCTCAACCGTTATTGGCCGATTTTCTGGCAAAAGAACCAAATAGCCGCGCTCCACCTCCCTGTTCTCTCGATCAGTCGAGATCCGTTTTACCCCTCGGAGCACCCAAATGACGGCCGGCACAGGGCTGATGATGTTGTGAAATCGAGCATATCGGCTTTGCAAAATATGAAAGCCTGGCTCCGTATTTCTTTCTTGCTTCGACATCTGCTTGCGCCGTTCAGTTGTTCCGTGGGTGGTAGCACTTGAGCATAACACTTCGCAGACCAAATTTGAATCCAGCGCGTGCCTCTAAATCGATCAAAACTCGCACAAAGCCGATCAATTCATGCAATAATTCGCGCCAACTGGGCGTTCTTGTCGGGTTTGCGACAGCCTGGGTGTCTTTTCCGCGTGATCACGATGTCGAGCGGCATGAACTTCGGACGATCCCATTAGCGAGAGTCCCGTTCGTTCAGATGTCAACCACCTCAAGCTACTCATTCGCTCAATTTGCATCCGATACCGATCAATTGTCTCCCAGCTTCCTCTCGTGTGTTGAGCCTTCCATTGGCGCAAGACAGAGAGGGGAAGACTCTGTTTTTCATTTCAATCGACGAGGCAGCGAGTGAGCGAGAAAGTGGCCCAAAAGTTCATCGCGCGTCCAGTATGTGAAGGCTACGTTGTCCAAGGCATAGAAAAGAAAATCGTTTGGCGCGATTTTCGTTGGAATTCAGGTCAAGTGACGCGAATGTGGTTCATAGATCCTGAATCGATCCTTGGCGAAGAAATAGCAGTTCAGCCAATCGAACGGCCTTGCGTCTAGTCTCTTTTCGCTAGTAGGCAAACCATTCAGATCGGTCCATATTGCCTTCGTAGTCACCGAACTCGACCATTACCGCGCGACGATAGAAATAGGTTGCATCGCTGCTGGAAGGATAGGGTATCAATTGGCCGTTATCACTTTCAAACGTCGAGGGCCAAGGAGTTCGAGAGCCGAAAACTCTGATGAGGTAGCGGCAGTTGTCATTCTCATGATTGCACGACCTAATACTCCAGTCCCAGTGCCGAGAGTCGTCTCGAGGCTCGTAGCTACGACCCCAAAACCAAAGCACCCGCGTTCGCCTAAGCCAAGCATATTCCGGAACGGAGATATCTACCTCTCTCTCTCCTCCTGGACCTCCCAACTCCAAGGGGACCGCAGCAAATGTACAGATTCCGAATGGAGGTCTCACTGGCCATGGCGTGATCCGTCTGATCATGGTCGCGTAAGCCGCTGAACAGACAGCGCTTGGCGGAAAACCTCCCGCCATACAGAGCATGATCGCGCAGTCCATGTCATAGGCACGAGAAGGTTTGGCCGTGACCGGCAGAATCACCACTGCAACAACCAAACTCAGAATGAACGATCGCATCTGCCCCTCCGTGTGGCGGTCAAAATCTCGTTCAACGTAGCGGCGAATTCGCTCTTTTGCCATCTTTTTCTATTTTATACGTTTTATATATATTGACTCTAACTGTAGTTTCCGTGTCATTTGCATCATGTAAGAAGGTCTCTCAGAGGGAGAGACCATGCCGATAGCAAGACACCTGAGTCTGATCACACTGGATGGTGTGAAGGACCTCATCGCGAGGAAGGTAGACTTTACCTGTCGGTATGAACTCGTGGGGGGCACAGGTGACGGCAAGCCACTTTACCAGTGCATTTATACGGTCGGGGATGAAGAGCTCATCCTGGTCGCTGCCAAGGTCCAGAAACACGGGCCGAAAGTGCGCCATTTCGCGCTCTGGCCGGGGCTCGTCAATCATCACACCAATTATGGTGACGGTCGCCCTGTCTCTCTCGATCTCAATATCCGCAACGCCCCAGAGGGCGATGGCGGACCTGATGGTGATCGGGGCTGACGGCAGCGTCAGAACCTCCGGCTGGAACTTTCATGGGCTAGAAGCTGGGGAGCCCGTTGCCGCACGTGTAGACGGGCCCGTTCCTGAAGGTCGTCACTCAATCCTCACCGCCATCCGCGCAACTTCCGAACGGCATGAGCAAAACCGCGGTCTGCGTGCGCTTGGCATGTCAACCGCCGATTGGCACGCACTATTCCAAGCCTTGATCGAAGCTGAAAGTAGCTACAACCCGACAGCCGTCAGTCCGAAAGGTGCATACGGGCTTGGTCAGTTGATGCCTGCAACGGCCCGCAGTCTGGGCGTTGATCGGAGCGATCCCAATCAGAATCTCGAAGGCGCAGCGCGATACTTGCTCGCTCAGCTTTCCGAGTTTCGCGACGTCGACCTGGCGCTGGCCGCCTACAACGCCGGCCCGCATAGGGTCCGTGAATATGGCGGGATCCCACCGTTCAATGAGACGCGCAACTACATCGCGCGTATTCATCGCATTCGGGCACGTCTGTCCGGTCATCTAGCCGAGCAGCCCGTAACCCGCATCGCCACTCACGGAACATCGCGGGCCCCGGTCGTCATCGACCTGAACTAATTCACCAAAGGAAATCCCCATGAGAAAACCTCGTCTCCGACACCTATTGCCTGCCACCACAACCCTAGCGTTTCTGGCACACCCCGCCTTCGCGCAAGACCTTTCTCCCATCCAGACCATGCTGGAGACAGTCGAAGCCGCGCTGACGGGGCCGATCGGCATCGCTGTTGCAACGCTCGCGGTCATTGGCACCGGCTTCATGTGCATGATGGGAAGGCTTAACTGGGGATGGTTCGCCTCCGTCATCATCGGCATCGTGCTGATCTTCTCGGCCGGTACGATCGTCGACGGCTTCACCTAAGGCACGGGTAGATCAGTGGTAGAACGATCCCCCCTCTTCCTCGGCCTCGCACGCCCGCCGAAGTATCTCGGCCTCCCCGTTGGCTACCTTGTGGTGCTGGCCATGGGGGTCGTTCTGCCCTTCATCTGGACCAAGTCGCTGGTCTTCTTTCTGATCGGGATCATCGCCTACCCGGTACTATGGTTTGTGGCCGACAAGGAGCCGCATTTCTTTGAGGTTCTGCGGGTTTCCTATGGAACGGTGCGGTCCACGAAGAACCGTTCCCTGCATGGGGGTGACAGCTTTGGCGCTTGATGGCACCAAATCCGTGCCCCCTGCCCTCATGGCAGCCGATGGCAGCGCCTTCGCACGGGAGAGTTTTCTCGCGGAACACCTACCGTATTTCTCTGTGGTGGCGGAAGATGTGCTGATCCTGCGCGAGGGGGACCTGATGGCGACCCTGCGCCTCGATGGTCTCAACCCGATGACCACGCCGGATGGAGAACTCGACGCGCTGCGCCGGGCCGTCGCGGCCATCGTGGCCCAAACCGGCGATCTCTTCGGCTTCTACGTGCACCGGATTTCCGTTTCGCAGGATCTGGCGTTGAAGCCTATAGACGGCGACAGTTTTGCCGCCGAGATCGACCGACGCTGGCAGCACCATGTCGCGGGCCTGCAACCCAAGAAGAAACAGCTCTACCTCACAATCCTGCGCCGCCCCGAGCTAACCTCGCGCCTGCCGTTCCTGCGCGGCCTGGCCCGTAAAGGCTGGGTCAAGGATCGTGCGGCGCGGATGCAGGAACTCAACGAAGTTGTCGGCTTCTTTGAAGTCGCGCTCGCCAAAGCCAAGCCCAAACGGCTCACCACCGCGGGTGGCGAATGGCTTGGGTTCCTGAACACGTTGAACTCAGGCTCCTTCGCGCCCGTCGCTTTTGGTCAGAGCGCCCTGCCCTTGTCGCATCAGTTGGGGGACATCCGCGCCACCTTTGAGGGCGACACGGTTCGGATCGACTGCGCCACAACCGGCGCCACCCGCTACGGCGCGCTCTTCAGCGTCAAGTCCTATCCTGCGCTTACCGATGTCACCCTGCTCGACGGGCTCGACCTGCCACTCGACATCGTGCTGACCAACTCCTTCACGCCGATCCCGACCAATATCATGGCGGAACGCATCCAGCGCATCATTCGCCAGATGCATGCCTCGGATGATGCAGCCGTCTCGCTGCGCGACCAACTCGCCATTGCCGCCGACGACCAGGAGGCTGGGCGGATTGCTTTCGGCAATCATCACCTCTCCGTCGCTGTCTATGCCGAAAGTCGCGACGTACTCGAACGCGCAGCCGCCCAGATCAAACGTGCAGGTCAGGAAATCATGGCGGTGATCGTGCGCGAGAGCATGGCGCTCAAAGCCACTTACTTCGCGCAGCATCCGGGCAACTTCGGTTACCGGGCGCGGCGCACACCAATCTCCTCGATCAACTTCGCGGACTTTGCCGCCCTGCATGGATCAGTTGAAGGCCGAGGTGGCGAGGACAGCCCTTGGGGTGAACCGATCACCGTGCTGCCGTCGGTGGGCACCTCCGGCTACCGGTTCAATTTCCATGAGGCAGGCGATGCGGGCAAGGAACCGACCGTCGGACATACGTTGGTGCTGGGCCGAACCGGGACAGGTAAAACCCTTACCACCGCGTTTCTCGCGGCACAGTCACAACGCGTCGGCACACGGCTCTTCTTCTTTGACAAGGATCGCGGCCTCGAGATGGCCGTGCGCGCTCTTGGCGGCAAATACCATGAGGTCCGCGCCGGCGTGCCAACAGGTCTCAACCCCCTCACCACGGAAACCGATGAACGCGGTCGCGCCTGGTTATCGGATTGGCTTGGCACTCTGCTCTCCACCCACGGCACCCTGTCTGGCGAACAATCCCGCCACATCCAAAATGCGGTGCGGCAGAACGCGGAAGCCGGAGCATCGCTGCAGACATTCGAGAGCTTCGAGACGCTGTTTCGATCCCTCGATGATGGCGGTGAGCTGCAATCGCGCGTTGGTGAATGGGTGCCGGGTGGGCGCTACGGCTGGGTCTTTGCCACGGGCCCATCCGGCCCGACCCTGGCCCTCGACAGCGATATCGTCGGCTTCGACATGACCGAGATCCTCGACATGTCGACCGAACGCATGGCTGTGCTCTCCTACATCTTCCGCCAGATCGAACGGGTGGTCGAAGATCGCCGCCCCACCATCATCGTGCTGGACGAGGCCTGGAAGCTGCTGGATGACGCGTATTTCGGGGCGCGGCTGGAAAACTGGCTGGTCACGCTCAGGAAGATGAACTGCGTCGTCGTGATGATGACGCAGTACCCGAGCCAGTTGCGTGACGCCCGGGTCGGCAAGACCATCGTTGAAACCGTCCCGACCCAAATCCTCTTCCCAAACGATCGCGCCACAGCGGCCGATTACGACTTCCTGCGCGTCTCAGAGAAAGAAGCTGCCCTGCTCACCCAGCCGACAGCCGGTCAACGGATCGCACTGGTGCGGTCCGCCGGTGACAGCCTCTTTGTCGATGCCGATCTGTCTGCCCTCGGGGATTTGCTCCCGATCCTAGGGGGCGGGCGGACCGGAGAGGCGCAGGTCGGCCCCGATTGGCGCAACAATCCTGACTTCTGGAGAATGAAATGCGTGTGACACTTTTGATGATTGCCCTTCTCGGCGTTGCCGCCTGCGAGCGCTACACCGAGAAAACCTCGCCCTGCTTCGGCAAAAATGGGGAGCCGGTGGTGTCCCGGAGCGCGACCTCACCACTCACGTTATCCACGAAATCCTCCTACCTCACCAAAGACTGTGACTTCGAGCCGGTGAAGGGTGGCTGATGCGCGCCGCGCTCCTCATATCCGCAGCCTTCTGCTGCCTGCCTCCCTGCGCCCATGCGCAAGGTGTGCCGGTCCAGGACAATTCCGGGCTGGGGCAGTTGGCGGCAATCCTGAGCCAACTAGGGGCGGATGCGACCACGCAGCGCGAGGTTCTGTCGACAGAGGAACAGCTTGCCGAAATCCAGGCCGAACAGTTGCGCGTGCTCGAAGAGATCACAGACGCGATCACCGGGCAGGGCTTCAACATCCAGACGCTAGAAGGCAATGCCAATTTCCCCGCCTCCGCCGTCTATCCGCCCGCATCGAACCATCCGATGGATAGCCGTCTCTTCGGTGAGGGTCGCGAAACCATCGAGATGTTGATCGTCCAGGTCGCAGGCGAATATGCCGGGTCGCCCGGCGTTGCGCGGGCCGGCCTCTCACCGACCCAATGGCGCTGCCTGTTTCAGGCGCTGATCAAGCAGGAAAGCCGGTTCAGCATCACCGCCCAAAGCCCGGTCGGCGCCTATGGCCTCACCCAGCTCATGCCGGGCACTGCCGCCGACATGGGTGTCGATCGTTATGACGTGATGGACAATCTGCGCGGCGGGGCGCGCTACATCACCACCCAGTTGAACCGCTTCGGCACCATTCCGAATGCGCTGGCCGCCTATAATGCCGGACCTGGGCGCGTCATTGAATATGGTGGTGTGCCACCGTTCAAGGAAACCCAGGGCTACGTCCGCAACATCTCACGTTTCTACAACGAATATCTCGCCGTGATTGGTGGGGCCGACGCGCTTGGCACGCTTACTCCTTCCGACATGGCGCTGGCCGAGTATTCGAACATCTCGGATGCGAGCCTTTACTACGCCGCCGATGCGCATGCCACGACTGAGCAGGTTGTCAATCGCCTCGCGGCCATCATCCGCCAGATCGATGCGCAGCCCAATGTGAAAGCGGCGATCGAGCTTAACACCTACGCGCGGGCCGAGATCGCTCGCATTCTTTCCCTCCGTGTCCGGCTTATGGCGGCAAACCAGATGCGGGAGGCGGCGCACGCTCAACATCTGATGATCGATCGTCTGGAGGAGAGGAAATTCATGGCCATGGAGGTATCAAGATGAAACGTTTTCTGCTCAGCGCAGCCACCGTGCTCGCCCTCAGCGCATCCCCTGCCCTCTCTCAAGGCGTGCCTACCTTCGATGGCCAGGCCTTGCGCCAGCTTCTCCTGCAACTCGAGCACATGGCCGAAGACCTCGGTATTCAGCATGAACAGCTGGCCACACTACGCCGCGAGTTGGAAACCCAGCTGATGCAGCTCGAAAACCTCGAAGCCCAATTGCGCTCTCTGATTAACGGCAATGGGCTGGGCGACCTGTTCGCCACCATTGAAGAATTCGAAGAGCTGCGTGGCGCATTGATCGGTCCCTTGGAAACCCTGCAGGCGCTGGCAAATGGGGATTTCACTTCCGGGTTTGTTTCTGGTTCTGACCTATCTGGTCAGGTTGAGAGCGCCCTCTCGGGAACCGGGTTGACGTCCACCGATCTCTCAGGCCTCTCCTCCTCTTCTGAACCTGCCGACAATCGCCTCGCCACCTCCGCGGGTGCCAGCGCCATGCTGTCTGTGGCAGCGCAAGAATCCCACGAGGAAGCCGGTGCCAGCCTCGAGCGTCTCGAGACTATGGTGGGCCTCATCGACGATCAGGACGGGCTCAAGTCCGCTGTTGATCTCAATACCCGCGTGACCGCCGAGCTCGGGATCATCATGACCCAAATCTGGCGGCTGGAAGCAGCGCAAGGCGTCAGCGCCGGTCAACTTGGCGTGGTCGATGCCGCCACCCTCGCCGCCGAGCGCAAGTTCCGCTCCATGGAGGTGCCACAGTGATCCGGCGCATCGACATCGCACTCGGGCTGCTGTTGGCTTTCGCTGGACCTGGCTTTGCCCAGACGTCCGGCGGCTTTGAAACCATGGCGCAGCCTGAGGAAACGACTGAGGCTTGCATCGCGCCGCGACCGCCGCGCGATCTCGCCAAGACCGCTTATATTCGCAACGGCTACCGGGCGATCCTGCGCATCCTTGCCGTACGACATTGGCAGGAGACAGGTAGTTGCGATTGCGGAATCAACGACATCACTTGGGACGAGGTGGTGTTAATGGGCGAAGAGTTCGTGACCAGCAACGATCCCCTCCGTCCCTTCGATACCTCAGACCTACGCCTGCTCGCCGAAAGCCTGGAAGCTGAGCGAACTGCGGCCTGCGAGGCGGACTGAGGTGGGGATCATCCGCGATATCCTTTCCCAAGTCGATGACGCCGTCGACAGCGTGGCCGAGTCCGGTTTTGCCGACGGTGCGGGCGTCGTCGGCGACGTGATCTCTGCAGGCGCCGTCGTTCTACTGATCCTGCTCGGCATCAATGTGGTCATGCAGTTGCGCCCAATGAGTTTCGGGAGTGGCTTTGCCTTCGGTATCAAGCTCACATTGGTATCGATATTCGCGCAAAGCTGGGACAATTTTGCCGTCATCTACAATATCGCCACGTCTGTCCCCGACAGCCTAGGCGCAGCCATTCTCGATCTTACCGACAGCCGTGACGAGGTGGGCGTC
Organism: Ruegeria sp. BHSC223; assembly: GCF_059613025.1. NCBI lineage: Bacteria > Pseudomonadati > Pseudomonadota > Alphaproteobacteria > Rhodobacterales > Roseobacteraceae > Ruegeria > Ruegeria sp. BHSC223. Next base: position 42,033 of record NZ_JBXWRR010000014.1, on the reverse strand, counting down.
TACGAGAGCCTCGATTCCATGGTGAACCGCATCACCGCCTATGGCGATGCGATTGGAGACAATGCGGGCTGGGTCTTTGGCGCGGTGCTGGGCGCGATCTTTTTCGTGCTCTCGGCCATCTTTGCCGCTGTCACCGCCGGGATCATCGCCTTTGCCAAGATCGTCTTCACCCTGATGATCGTTATCGCACCATTCATGATCCTGGCATCGCTCTTCAAACCAACACAATCACTCTTCGAGGCCTGGTCCCGCGCCACCATCGGCTATGCGCTTATGCCTGTGGCTGCGGCGGGCGCGGCGGGTATCATCGTTGCCATCGCCGAGAGTATCGGGGCCTCATCCGCCGACCCCGACAATGTCGCCACAATCAGCCTCATCCTGCCCTTCCTCGTCATCCTGATCCTGAGCGCGGGCATCATGGCCTCGGTGCCCTACATCGCCTCAAACCTGACCGGCGTGGTTGGCATCGCCTCAAATGCCATCGGCCTCACTGGTTTGGCACGGCAGGGCGTCATAAATGCCGGCGAATACGGAACCGGTGGCGGGGCCCGCTTGGCCACCGGCAAAACACCCCACGAGTTGCGCCATGCCACCAGCGACGGCCTCGTCAAGACCGGCCAGGTCATCCGCCAAACACCCGCCGCGATGTTGGCGCGCGCCAAGTCTTTTCGCAATTCCAACGAGGCCACCTGATCCATGAGCAAAGCACGCGACGCCTTCGAGGCGGATTTCATCTATGGGCCACGACGACGAGAACGGTTTGCGTATTTCGTGGCGGCCGCTGGCGTGATCATTGGGCTGGCTGGGTTTTTGGGGGCGGTCTCCCTCTTCCCGCTGAAATCGGTCGAGACCTTCGTCGTGGTGGTCGACAAGGAAACCGGCGAGATGGACCGCGTCTCGCAGGTCGCCGCCCTCACCCTCGATGAAAGCGACGCCATCATCCAGGCCAATCTCGTGGCCTATGTCGATGATCGGGAAACCTATGACCTCACTGATGGCGAGCAGCGCATCAACTCGGTGTTGGACCGTTCTGACAGTGACGCCGCACGCACCCTGCGCGATCTCTGGTCTTCCTCAAACGAGGACTATCCGATCACAGTCTATGGTCGCGAAGCCAAAATCGACGTTGTGATCCGCTCTGTGAACCAGATCGAACCCGGCGTCGCCCAGGTCCGTTTCACGCGCACGCTCCGGCGGGAGCGCGATACCCGCACTGTGACCCGACCCTATGTGGCAACCCTCGCCTATGAATTCCGTCCCGAAACCCGCCAGCGCCTGCAGGACGTCTGGGCCAATCCCCTCGGCTTTGTCGTCACCTCCTATCGCGTCGATGCCGAAACCCTTGAGAATTGATCATCATGAATCTGCTGCCCCCGCTTCTACTGGCACTTGCGCTGCCAGCCACCGCGCTCGCCGAGGCCACACCACAAGGTGGCCCGCTCGATATCCGTATCCGTTATGCCACCTACAACGAGAACCAGGTGTTCCGGATCGAAACCGATCTGCGCCACTCAACCACCATCCACTTCGGACGGGATGAACGGTTCGAAGCCGTCATCGTTGGCGACACCGAAAGCTTTCAGGTCGATCCGATCCCGGAACTTGGCAACGTGCTGACCATCAAGCCGCATGTGGCCAAGGCCTCCACTAATATGACGGTGATCACCAATCGCCGCAGCTATTCCTTTCATCTGCGCGAAGGATCGATCCCGAACCGGACGGGGATGTTCTTCGAGGTGCGGTTTCGTTATCCAGAAGACGAACGGCGAGCAAGGACCACCACTCCCAAAGGCTTTGAGGCACCGCGCAACTACGCCTATCTCATCGCTGGAGAGAGCGATTTCCGCCCTGCGTCAGTCTATGACGACGGGCGCTACACCTACTTCACCTTCCCTGAGAATGGCCGACAGCCAGCCGTCTTCAAGGCCGACGATCAGGGCCGCGAGCGGACTGTCAACTGGACCCAGGATGGCAACACTGTCCGGGTTCTTGGTGTGAATGATTTCTGGACCCTGCGGATTGATGATGAGGCGCTCTGCATCGCGCGGGATCGCTCCGCCGTTTATGTGAGCAACTAACCATGGCCGACGATCCTGATCTGCAAAAGCGCCTCGACACGTTCAAGGAAGGCAAGACGAAACCCCGGTCCGGTGGCATCGGTGTGGGGGCATTGGCAATCGCCCTCGCACTTGGCGGCGCGGGAGTAGCCTACTGGTTGGCTAGCAGCGCTCAGGACGGGCCAGCACAACTTGAGACATCCGAGGTCACACCCTTTCAGGACGGCCGACCCGGTGGCGGACGATTGGAGTTCCCCCCAGATGAAACCGACCGGCGCGTCAATGACGCATTGATTGCAGTGGAGGAAGCGCTTGATGTACCCGCGGCCCCTGCTCCGGAACCGAGCCGCGAGGTGCTCGACGAACTCGCGCGGCTTCGCGAGGCCCTTGCTGCCAGCCAGTCAGAACGTAATGCTGAAATCCAGGCCGCCGTCGGTGATCTGCGTGAAGCGTTTGATGCCCAAACCAAGGCACTTGAAGAACAGATCGCGGAACGAGATCGTGACTTGGCCACCCTCGAGCGCGAAAACACGACACGCCTTTCCAGCCTGCAAAGCCTTCTCGATGCGGAACGGGCGCAGCGGGAAGCGCTCGAACGCGAGCTGCAGCAAGGCGCTCTCATCTCAGACCAACGTCTCCTCGAAGAGCGGCGTCGGCAGGAAGAAGATCAACGACGACGTGAAGCTGAACGTGCTGCCGCCGAACTGCTGAATGCGCAAATCCGGTCACCCGCCATCGTCTATGCCGATGGCAAGGGGTCGGCCACCGCAACATCCGGATCGCCTGGCGCAGCGCCAACCGGGGCGGCTGCACCCCTCGATGAAAACGAAGCCTATCTGCAAACCGCCGCGCGCCCTCTTGAGATCGAAGAGGCCGCGCGTATGGAGTTCCCGGATCGCACCCTCGCGCAAGGCTCCGTGATCCAGGCCGCCCTGCAAACCGCGATCAACAGCGACCTGCCAGGCAATGTGGTCGCAGTCGTTTCGGAACCTGTTCTGGCCTTTTCCGGAGACCGGACCCTGATCCCGCGCGGGTCACGCCTCTTTGGCCAATATCGCTCCGGCATCGAGGTCGGTCAGAAACGCATCCTGATCCTCTGGACCCGTATCCTCACGCCGGATGGCACTTCGATCGATATCTCCGCCGTTGGTGGGGATCAGCTTGGTAGGTCTGGGTTAACAGGTCTGGTCGATACCAAATTCCTGGAACGCTTTGGCGGGGCTGCGTTGATTTCGATCATTGGTGCAGCGCCATCGGTGGCGGCGGAACGCGTCCAGGATGAAACCGCCGCCGACGTGCTGGCAAACATTGGCTCAGACCTCTCAGACGCAACCAGTTCGGTTATTGCGGATCAGGTTTCGATGTCGCCGACAATCTATGTGGATCAAGGTGCAGGTGTGACCGTGCTCGTGGATCGGGATGTGGTGATTTATTGATGAGGAGGGGTTGTTTTAAGAAAGAGAAAATGAGTCGGAAAACGCGTTCAAGCGTTAGCGAGAGGCAGCGATTTTCGGTGCATCAGAAAACAATTTCTCCATGACGGAACCCCTGCCCGCTTCGTACCTTGAGCGATACCTTGCGCCCTTCGAAAATTGGCTGACCGATGATGACGTCATCGAGCTGGCGATCAATCCGGATGGGCGCGTTTGGGTCGAGCGACGTAGCTCAATTGCAATGGAATGTGGTGACAAGGCCGTTGACCCGGCTGATGCGGTCAACCTTGGCACCACCATGGTTGGCGATGCCAAAGCCAAGGTCTCGGAAAAGAACCCGCTGGTATCTGGGAAAGTGGAATTTCGGGGAAGACCTCTGCGCGTTCAGGTCGTGGTTTCGCCCGCCGTGGAGCAAGGGGCCGCGATCACCATACGCCTGTTTGGCCAAACCGACATTCGTAGTTACGAGCCCGCCTACCTTCAGGGCAAGGCAGTTTCTCTGACCGATATTCGGGCGGAGAAGCTGAAAGCAATTTCGAAACAGGCAGAAACCGATCTAACCGGAGCTTTGAGGCAGCTAGTTGAAAACCGCCTGAACATCCTTGTGAGCGGTGGAACCTCGACGGGCAAGACAACCTTTGCCCGCCATCTCCTTACGCATGTTCCCGACAATGAACGGCTCGTCACCATCGAAGATGCATTCGAGCTGTTTCCAAATCAGCCGAATACAGTTTGTCTGCTTGCCGACCGGATCAAGGATAGCCCGCGGTCGGCTGGTGCCCTGCTTCAGGCTTCTCTGCGGATGAGACCGGACCGGATCGTGGTAGGCGAGCTTAGAGGTCCGGAAGCGCTCACCTATCTCGAGGCGATCAACACGGGGCATGGCGGATCAGTGTCGACAATTCACGCCGAAACAGCAGAACTGGCCATTGATCGGCTGGCGATCATGGTTCTTCAAGCCGGAACACCGCTGACCTTTGCAGAAGTACAGACCTACATCAGAAAGTCGATTGATGTCATTGTGCAGTTAGGTAGGTCTTCTGGTGCCAGAGGTATCGCCGAGTTGCTGCTGCTCAGGCCTTGATAGCCGATGGGAATTCTGGACGTTTGTTCGGCACCAGTTTCAACAACCCTTCAGTACCAAGTTAGCAAGCTTTGCTCCGCATACGGCTTGCCCTTTTTCGAGAGCTGTTCATCAAAAACTACGTGTTTTCTTATTCTTAGCTTAATTTTCGAACACTGAAATCCTTGCAGTATTTATCCTGCCGATGCTTTGCAGCCCTCTTCCACCTACCCCGATTTTCGGTTTCAACGTTGGATTTCCATCTTCAAATGCAATTGAACTAATGAATGGCACCGGAACACGATCAGAAGCAAGAGTAGTCAAGACATGCACATAGGCCTCATTGGCGGACTAGGGCCCGCCGCAACGATCGCGTACTATTCCTGCTTGGTAGCGAAGTTCAAAACGGCAGGAATGCCACTGCAAATCACGATCTCACACGCAAACATCGCAGCTCTGGCCGAGAACGCGAAGTTGAATCGCACGGCCGACCAGGCTGAAATCTTTGCGCGTCATCTCTCGCAACTTCGGGGCGCTGAATGCGATGTAGCTACTATCGGAGCATTGACAGGGCACTTTTGCTTTGATGAAACCCAGCGGCTGTCCCAACTGCCTCTGGTAAATGCAATAACCCTCATCGAGAGCTATTGCAAAGAATTGGGTATCGAGAAAATCGGGTTGCTCGGCAGTTTTCCAGTCATGGAATCACACCTCTTTGGTTTACTTCGACAGGTGAAAGCGGTGTGCCCAATGCAGAATTTGGAAGACATTGGGGAACATTACATGAATATGGCGCAAACAGGCCACTGTAGCGAGGACTGTCGAGAGGTTTTCTTTTCGGCTGGAGTTGACATGGTCAGGAAGCAGGGCGCCGATGTCGTACTACTTGCCGGTACAGACCTTGGGCTGGCATTTGAAGGTTTCGATCCCGGCTTTGCGACCATCGATGCTCTCGAAATCCATTGCCAGGGCCTTTTGGAAATTTCCATGGCTGAGGATAGGATTTAACGACAGGTCTGTTCACGGCAATTCGTGCCAGTCGGTCGACTCTTCATCATTCGGTGAGTCGGTTGCCTTGACCTAGAGGCAACGCTCGGCGTTGAACTGTTTTTGCGGAGCGGTTCAAGATTGAGCGTGACACCTGCAGGCAAGCGTCTGGCAGACCAGTTGACTGACGCGTTTGCTAAGACTTGGTCTGCAGTGGCGAAAGTCCGGCGATCCGATCGGGTCGTCACACTCTCAATGCTGCCATCGGTAGCAACACGTTGGTTTGCGCCTCGCTTGGCTGGTTTCATATCGGCGAACCCCGACATTGATTTTCGAATCACAGCCTCTCGACACCTCGTAGATTTCTCTGTGGAAGGTGTAGACGCAGCTAATCGCTATAGCTCGGCACCCTCCCGCGAGTTAGAGGCATTCAAGCTCGGCACTGAAGTCATAACACCCGTGTGTTCCCCGAAGTATGCCGAAGATCACGCGCTATACGCGCCGGCCGACCTGCATCGCACTACCCTACTTTACGGAGACATTCCTGAAGATTGGCCAACATGGTTTAAAGCCGACGGATGCAAACAGCCTCAATCTGCCGGACCGCGTCTCGGGGATGATGGCGCGATCTTGCAGGCAGCTATTGACGGGCAAGGGGTCGCCCTCGGACGTTCGCTGCTCGTTGCGGAAGACATAGCGACTGGGCGCTTGTAGCCTCTTTTGCTCTGTCCTTGGATGCCAGCCATGCCCATTGGTTTGTTCGGCCCAAAAACATCGCAAAGACACACGTAATAGAAACTGTAAAGAATTGGTTCGTCGATGAGTTCGGTGAGCGGGGCGAAAGCAGCGACTAGTTTGTTCGCTACGAACGCCCGGCTTGTCGAAGGTTTGTGGCTGCTGTCAGCGCGAGCCGTAGTAGCAACAAGTCTGACAAGGAGGAAGTTGCGCGCGGATTACCTTCTAGGCCGAAACACCGGGGTGATGACCTTCTGCTGAGCCGATTGCCCAAGCCAAACGCTCGTCAGCACAGTTGCCACACCGATCGCCTGAACGAGGCTCAAGGTTTCGCTTAGGAACAACAGGCCCAAACAAGTCGCTGCCACAGGACTAAGTAAGCCGAGTGGTGCCACGGTAGCAGGTCCAAGGCGCGCTATTCCACGAAACCAGAGGAGGTACGTCAACGCAGCACCAACCAAACTGAGGTAGGCAAATCCGAGGATTGCAGGAATATCAAGCGGCGGTAGTGACGGCTCTGTCAACGCCGCAATAGGGAGAAGAAGCAAGCCACCGGCCGTCAACTGCCACGACGTGAAGGTAAGCGCAGAAACTGGCGGCTGCCATTTGCGTGTGAGCACGGTTCCGAACGCCATTGAAACTGCTCCCCCGAAAGCAGCACAAACGCCGGTCCAATCAAGAGCCGCTTCAGGCGATAGAACAAGCAATGCCACCCCGATGAAACCTCCGATGCCGGCGAAAACAGTCACTGGTCGAATAGCCTGTTCGAGAAGTCGTTTCGAAAGCATGAGTACGATCAATGGCTGAATGCCTCCCACTGTCGCAGCGACACCACCAGGAAGTCGATAAGCGGCCACGAAAAGCAGCCACCAAAAGATTGAAAAGTTGAGCGCTCCGAGCGCAATTGAACGGGCCAGCCAAACGCCACGTGGCAGCGACCGGGTGATAGCGAGCAACAAAAGTCCTGCAGGCAAAGCCCGCAGCAGAGCCGCAGTCATGGGTAATCCATCAGGCAGAAGAGCGGTCGTGATGATATAGGTGCTACCCCAAACGACCGGGGCAAGAGCCGTCAACATCAAATCCAACGAACGAGTCATGCGGCTTCCCTCCCATTATCTTGACGTCAAGGTATTACCTATTCTCTTGATGTCAAGATAAATGTGCGCTATGATGTTTGTATGGACGCAGTAGACCGAATACTTGACCAGTGGCGACATGAGCGACCCGACCTTGAAGTCGAGCCTATGGGCACAATCGGGCGTCTGTCGCGCGTGTTTGGCCATAGCTCGCGCCGAATGGGCGAGACCTTTGCGCGCCACGGGCTAAATGCTGCGGGCTTCGATGTATTGGCAACGTTGCGCCGGGCCGGGGCACCCCACGCACTGTCTCCTGGCGCATTAATGAATGCGATGATGATTACTTCCGGGACAATGACGAACCGGATTGACCAGCTAGTGAAACAAGGTCTGATCACGCGTGAAACTGACGCCGAAGATGCTCGGCGAGCGGTCATTAGACTCACCAAAAAGGGACGTCAGTTGATTGATAATGCCGTGGCCGATCATGTTGAAACACAGCGAACATTAGTACAAGCACTCACCCCAGAAGAGCTTTCGGCGCTGGACAAAGCGCTGCGCAAGCTTCTGTCCAATATGGAAAAATAGACCAGCATACGTGGTGGAAAAAAGTTGCAGGCGAAAGGACGCATGTAACCATCAGTCCTGAGAACTGGACCGGAAGATCGACCATGGGTCCACTCCTATGATGACCTGACAATGGACGGCGATTATTTGGCCAATCAGCGGCCTGGTGGGCGAGGAACTCTGCATTGCCTTGCATCTGACCACGTTGGCGGTGGCGTAGACTGCATGCTTGTGTCCTATCCGCGAATTGGTCCCAAGTATTCGTCGCTACCGCTCCAACCAGTGAAATTCTCTGGACCGCTAGTCTTCTCCGCAACTGGGTCCTGCTCCAAGCATAACTGCTCTTTAGCAAGCGATCTATGACGAGAACCTTACCAAGCGGTTCATTCGAACCGAGATCCACGACTGCCACACCAAGTCGCTCAATTCCTCGCGTGCTTGCGCTGTTTTGGGGGACGTTCTTTGTTGCAGCAGGCTATGGTGCAACTTTTGTGCTGTCACGCCACTTCACGATAAACGGTGGTTCTGAATTGGATGCTGGTACGATCCTAGGTGCTGGGATGGTCGGAACTCTCCTCGGAGTCCCTCTTACAGGTTGGTATGCGGCGAAGATTGGCCCAGCTAGAGTTGCCAGTATCGCAGCAGTTGCGATCGCGCTAGCGTTCATGTTGCTGGCAACAACCAGCAGAGTGGACAGCCTAAGTCTTTTTGGGGGTTTTTCTCTCGGCTTTGGATGGGGGGCGTTTTATCTTGCCGCTCCCATGGCGCTCTCTCGACTCGTTAACGATGAGGATCGTGCCTACTGGTTTACGCGCTTTGCTGCCTTTCAGATGGCGGGAATTGGCGCATCGCCATTTCTTGGTGAATTATTTTTGGATCACTTTAACATCGGCACCGCTCGATATTTTTCTCTGGTTGCCTCGGTCTGCATATTGGCAAGCTTTCTCCTGGTCGTGTTTGAGAAAGCGACGCGAGCGACTTCTTCACGAAGCGAACAACAACAGCGAACGAGTGTCTGGGTCCGAAACGCTCGGGCTCTGTTGTCTGGACCTTCTCGGTTTCCGATCTTGATGGTCGCATTGGGCGCCAGTGCCTTCGGTGGAGTGATGACGTTTCAGACCACTATCGTCGAAAAGTCCGAGCTATCAGCGTCAACATTCTTTGCGGTCTACACACTTACCGTTGTCACCGCTCGATGGTTTCTTGCCAGTTTCGTTGGCCGACTACCAATTCGGAAAAGCATTCCGGTTCTCCTCATTTTTATGATCACCGGATTGATGCTTCTGCTTGCACTCAAGCCTGGTCCGATCGGCTTCGTCGTTCACTTAATGTCCGCGTCGTTATTCGGCATTGGTTACGGTCTCGTTTATCCGCTCTTACAAGCGCAAGCGGTCAACGATTTTGGAGACGCCGAGCTACGCGAAGCCGCTCTGACTTGGTTCGTGTTATCCTATTTCATGGGCATTTTTGGGTTCCCGTTCCTCGGCGGATGGATCATCATTCACCTTGGCGTAGGCAAGCTAATTGCGGCAATCATGTTCGCCGGCTCACTAGAGTTCGTGCTAGCCCTGCTTCGAAATGCAAAAATCAGCCCAACATACAAATGACGAGTGTCTAAGCAGACCCCAGCCACCGATACTTCTACAACCGGGCACTCCAATTTCCACCGGCCCACCTTGCCGCACATATTGAATGAATGGTGTCATTCGCGCGGCCTGAACCGATGCTGTCGCGAATTGCAACGAGCCGTCCTCGTTCACTGATTCAATTGTGAGCGCGCATAGAAAAGACATCCACCAACCACTTATGGATTCTCACATGACTGGCTGTTCATTATCTCAAGCAATCTCAACAAGAAGAACGATCCGCGTCTTCAGCAACGAGGCCATTTCTCAAAAAACACTCCTAAGATTGCTTTGGGCGGCCTATGGCAAAACTAGCGATTCAGGGAAGAGGACCGTGCCATCAGCCCAGGGCATTAGTCCGATCAGATTCCTAGTGAGCACAGGTGTCGTTGAAGGTCTGGGCGCAGGCGTGTTTTCCGTAGATGACGAAGCAAGGAACTTTAGACCTGTTCTAACAAGAAATGTTCTTCATTTACTTGAGAAAGCAACGATTGGCGAACAACCGTGGGTGAGTTCGGCTGCTTGTGTTATTACCGTCTGTGCAGATCTTGCTACATCAGTTCGACATTTTTCCGATCAAGAACCGGTCGGACAAAGGGGCGCAAGATACGTGTACATTGAAGCTGGCGCCGTTGCGCAGAACCTACATCTTCAAGCTGCAAGTGAAGGCTTGGGCTGTGTTCTTGTAGCTGGCTTTAGGGACGAGGCAACCAGCGACATATTGGAAATATCGGCGCCGCTCGCTCCAATTTTGCACCTATGTGTAGGGTGGCCGCGGCCTTCCTGAGATTTGTCGGAATGAAATCTTGCCCTGCGCCTTCATCACAGGTTCGTTCGGAGTTGGGTTGCTTCACTGAATTGCCGAATTTACTTGGCTGCACGGTAGGTAGCCTTCCGGAGGCTTGGCCATTGAAACTTCAACATTTTGAGCACCGCTTGGAAGAATCGATGTGTCTTTTCCGACTGCGCCAGGAAACGTCATCGCATCGATAATCAAACAAAGCGCGAGGAAATGGAGGGCGCGACTAACGTTAGTTGAAGGGGTTTCGTGGCAAATCAAAAGTAACAACGGATTAGCCCAATTGACCAGGATACTGGTGCCAAAACAACCACTCAAACCGGTGCTAACAACGTGCGAATAGGTGTTTAACACTAGGAAAAAGTAGGTGTTCGTTCATATGCAAGAGATATCCTATCCCCACCTTTCAGTAAACTTGAATGCCGTAGCCTATCTAAGGAACAGACGGTCACTGCCGTGGCCAGACCTTGCTACTATTGCAACCGACGTTCTACGTGCGGGGGCACATGGGCTGACGGTTCATCCAAGACCGGATGAGCGGCACATAACGCTTCAAGATGTTGTCACGCTTCACGAGTTGCTGCGCAGTGAGTTTCCTCAAGCAGAATTCAATATCGAAGGGTATCCCTCGGAAGCTTTCCTGAAGCTCGTAGAAACGATTCAGCCCACACAAGTAACACTCGTTCCAGATGGACCAGATCAATCGACATCCGACCGCGGATGGTGTTTTGCGAGCAATTTGGACATCGTCCGAACGTCTATCTCACGCCTACAAGAGGCCGGGATTAGGGTAAGTATTTTTGTTGACCCAGACTTGGAAAGCGTAAACACCGTTCGAGACCTGAAGGGCGACCGAATTGAGCTCTATACGGGAGCGTTCGGCTCGGCTCCAGATGATGCATCCCGAAAGGGAAACCTTGCGGCACTGGCCCGAGCCGCAGAGGGGGCTCTTCGACCCTCTTCTTCCTCGGACCGAAACAGCCCCTTAGGCGTAAATGCCGGACACGATCTAACGCTCTCAAACCTACCTGCACTTCTTGAAGAAATCCCTCACCTAAGTGAGGTGTCCATTGGACATGCTTTGGCTTGTGACGCCTTGCGTTTTGGCTACGCAAGCGCAACGCGCATGTACCTCGACACAATTTCGCGTCACTCAACCCAGAGTGCGCCTTCATTGGATAATGTCTGAGAGCCTTGAGACAAAACGGTTGGCCAGCTTTTCATCGAGAGTTCCAAATCCTACGAGCAAACCGCTCTGGTCACGATTTGCACAGAACAGAGATAGCGGAGCGGGAGCAAATCCAAACTTCGCCAGTTCCTCGACGACCAACTGATCATCAACAGCATGCTTGAACCGCATCAGCATCTGAAGACCCCCATCGGGAATTCTTAGTTGGATCTGGCTTCCCAAATTCTCACTCAAGGCATTGTGCAAAACCATGCACCTTTGATGATATTTGGTCGAGATTCGTCGGAGGTGGCTTCGGTAGAAACCGCTTTCAAAAAAATCTGCCAAAGCAGATTGAGCATGAACATTAGGAAACATGCCCATTGCTTGTTGGTAGTTTCGAAAGACATCTATGTATGGCTGTGGAACGATCATCCATCCCAGACGCAAGCCAGGCAGCAATGACTTGGACACTGTCCCAAGGTAAATCACGCGTTGTCCGTCTGACAAAGCATGCAATGCAGGTATTTCTCTGCCCCTCCACAAGAACTCGCTGTCATAGTCGTCTTCCACAATCAATGCACCAGATTTTGTCGCGAAGTGCAGTAATTCCTCGCGGCGCGACAACGACATGCGGACACCAGTTGGGTATTGATTAGATGGCGTCAAGAAAATTAGTTTCTGCTCTCCGGCATTTGGCATTTCCGCCAAATTTGCGCCATAGCGATCAACAGGTAACATCTCAAGTTCCATGCCTGCGGCCTCAAATGAAGCGCGAAGTGCTCGAGGTCCAGGATCTTCGAATGCAACCTTCTTGCCACGTCCTCCTACGACCTGAGCGATCATTGATAGTGACGCTTGGACTCCGGGTGTGATCAAGATTTGTTCAGGGCTGACCGAGACGCCGCGGTCAGTTCGGAGCCTGTCACTCAAGACTACTCTTAAATGTTCAAGGCCCCATGCACCTGCGTACTTGGCCTCGTCGCCATGAAGCTTCAGAGAAGCGCGACGTAGCAACCTACCCCACAACTCTCTGGGAAAGAGAGTTTCGTCAGGAGAATCCGGTCGCAATCGCCCTAACGGCTGGCGATGTGAGAATGACTGTCGCATCGCTTGTGCCGCCTCGCCAACCTCCGACAGTGCCTCCACAGCTAAATCGGCGGCGCGAACCATCGGCACCTTCTCTGATGGATCATATACAACGATGGGTGACGCGCCCTGCTTGGTTTCTACCACGGCTTCATTGCGCAACAAGTCATAGGCAGTGTTCATAGTGTTTCTGGAAACGTTGAGCGTAGCCGCTGCTGATCTCGAAGAAGGTAACTTCTCTCCCTTTTCGATACGTCCTTCTCGGATTGCCGATAACAGGTCTTGGTAAATCTGGACGGCAAGCGTTTGGCGCCGAGACGCGTCTGGTCTTGTATAGAGGGTCAGCAAATTTGGCTTCATGGATGATCTCGCAAACTGGTCCTTCAAATTGTAAGCAATATCTAAAATTGACAGAACCGGTTGTGAAGCGTTTTGCAGTACCAGTTTTTGGTTGTCCTCATTCATCCTGGTTCGGTTGGCATAGATACCAAAATGAGCGATCTGGGTTGATCTCCAACACCACGTTTCAACGCGAGTGCTATTTCAAAGCCCTCTTCGCCCAATTTACAAACGATAGAACCAGATCAGAGGTTTCATCTGTTCGCCAAACAAGGCGATAGGTAAACGCGGCTCTGTCACGTCCGGATGGCGCGCACAATTCAACGAGGGTTTCACTTTGGATCAAGTCTTTGACTGACCCAAGCCGCAGGAGCGCAACACCTTGAGCCTGCACTGCCGCCCTTACGGCATGCGACTCCATAGAGACCCGTATCAAAGGGCGCGTCGCCTTAAAGCTAAGCCCACGATTCTCGGCCCATTTTCTCCATGATGGAGCCGCTACACTTTCTACCGCCCACTCCTCTTCGATAAGTGGAAGATCAAGCACTTCGACAGTCGAAGTTGGTTCATGAAACTTCCTAAACAAGATAGGCGAACAAACTGGAATATATGGTTCTTCACCCAACGAGTGGGTTTCACAGCCCTTCACAGCGCCGGGACCCAGTCGAATACAAACGTCTGCATCATGTTTGAGCAAATCCAGTTTCTTGTTGGTTGAAATGATCCGCACGTCTGCGTCCGGATACGCCTCGGTGAATGTTGGCAGATGTGGCAAAAGGTTCAATTCGGTGAAACTGTTGGTGGAACTGATCTGAAGCACACGACTGTTCTGACGCTTCCAATGCCGAGAGACGCTGCCTAGCAAAGACGTGATGGCCGGCGAGATGTCCTCAAACAATGTTCTCCCTTCAAGCGTCAAGTCGACTTTTCGGGTTTGCCTCACAAACAAAGCGCAATCCAAGATGCCTTCCAAAGCGCGAACCCGCTGCCCGACGGCGCCCGGTGTCACACCCAATTCATCTGCTGCGCCCTTGAAGCTGAGAAGCCGAGCAGCCGCTTCGAAAGCACGCAGATGATCTAGCGGAGGTAATGTCTTAGACATAATTATAGAATAGGATTTCTGCTCCATATTGCATAGAAAAAACGTTTGTCTCCAACCCAACAATCCAGCAAAAAAGCGATGTATTGCCTTGATCACGCACAGAGATGCGTCGTCATAGAGCAGTATTTCTCTTTTCAATTCTTGTCGGGATATCGAAACGTGACTCACTCTTCAGCGATGCACTCCTCTCGGGCCATTTGCACCATTCTGACAATCGCTTTCAGTGGGTTCTTGGCATTCGCCTACGGTTTTGGAATCTACTTGTTCCCGGTACTTAGTCCTGACATGCGCCAAGATTTGGTTTTCACCTACGCAGAGATGGGGTATGTGGCAGCCGGAATCCAAATCGGCTTTATCGTGTCATCAGTTGTGTCCGGCGCCCTGGCTCCCAAGATCGGTGAGATACGCTACATTCTATCCTCGATGGTGTTTTGCGGAGCCTGCCTGCTGGGCTTGTCCCAGGTTCAAACGTCAATTCAAGCAGCAGCGATCTTGACCTTAGTCGGGTTTGTGCCCGCCGCAACATGGATCCCGATGGTTGCAGTGATCCGCAGATACATACCCTACGAACGACGCGGCATGGTGTTTGGATTTTTGTCAGGCAGCGGTGGCTATGGCGCTATCGTAAACGGTCAAATTGTTCCTTTCTTACAAGATGACATTGGTTGGCGTGGGATTTGGCTCGCAACCGGTTGTTCTGTTCTGCTATTCACGGTGGCAAGCGCGTTTCTATTCCGCTCACTCTCAATCGTCGACCGACACGAAGATGAGAAAAGCAACACATCCGACATTCCAGTTGTTGAAATCGGTTCCTTGGACAACTCGTCGAGAAGGATAGCAGTCTATCTTTGGGCAATCATGATGTTGGGTGCAGCGATAACCATCTCGTTTCAAACCTTCTTTACCGCATTGATACGAGATCACTTGGAGATCGAGCGCATGATGGCAGGGCGTATGACGTTTCTGCACGGATGCGTCGGCATCATTGCTTCGCCTCTTATCGGGTATCTGACTGACCGCTTCAATGTACGAGCCTGTTTCTTAGCGGTATCAGTGTTTACCTTCTCGGCATGCATTCTGATGTTTTTGGCCACATCAGTAAACTACGTGGTGATTAGCGCCATTTTCTTTGGGTTTGCGTTCTACCCCTTTTTCGCATTGCCTCCGGCTTACGCGAGCAAAACAATGGAAACGAGACTGGCAGTACGCGTGTTTGCGATCGGCAATGTATTCGTTGGTTTCGGAGCATTACTGGGGAATATGTCGGGAAGCATTATCTTAAACCTGTTTGGAGGACTGCCAAGTGTGTTCGCCTGGTTGGCGTGTTTGACTGTTGTACTAACGATTTTGGTCGTCAGCCTACCGCACGAGGAAACCGCAGCTACATCGAATTTCAATGGACCTCCAAAATAGTACTTCCAGTTGGGGAGAATAACTCGACCTCTTGCCATCACTCAGAGCCCAAACGTCGAATGTCGCGCGCCCCAACAACTAACTACTATTCATTCTCAGAGGTAAGCCGTTTGGCAAGGATCCCGATCAGAACCACGGCAGCGACAAGAAACATCGCGCCGACTATCCATGCCGTAGGTGTGGAGTAGGCATTGGCGACAGCGCCAGCCAGGATCAACCCCAAAGCTGCTCCGAGTTGCTGTATCAGCGACCTAAGTGACAACATTGTGGATCTCTGGTGGTCTTCGACACATCTGTGCATGATACTGCTGGCAGGTGTTTCAGACACGCCAAGGGCAACCGAGTATAATACAAAGATCGCCACGAACCCTACGATGCCGCCCTGCAAGGCCAAGGCAATCTGAAGGCCCGCAATGCAAGAAAAAACCGCCGCAAGTGTCATTCCGTGTCGCCGCTTAAAGATCCGGTTGATACGCGAAGACAACGACGCGCCGAATGCAATCGAAAAGAAATAGGCTGCGGTTAAGAAACCAATAATCGTATTTGCAAGATCATGCTCTAACATGGACTTTACACGGGTTGGCCAGATCACCTCAACCGGATTGGTCGCCACCAGAAAGAGTGACAGCGCTGCCAATAGCAGCGACAACGATGGATGTCGCAGTGCAAGAAGGCCGGCATCCTTGATAACCAGCGGAACCGCCTCAAAACCCTGTTTCAGCGCTTTGGGGTTTAATGGGCGCGGTTTCTCGACAATGAAAAACAGAGTGTAAATGAAGACGCCAAGCATCACAACTAGGCTCGAACCGTAGGACACATCATAGCTGCTGAGCCCAAGTCCTTCCGCCGCAAAACCCAAAAGATCAGGCAGTAAGCCACCCAGAATTGCCCCGACACCCAAACCCATGGCGTTCGCCCATTGCGCCATTGCAAGCGCGGGCTGAACGTCCACATTCGGCGCGGCGGTTCTAAAGGTTTCAACGAACCAGGCGTCAAGCGTGCCTGACCGAAGCGCACGTCCAAAACCAATGAAGGCAAACGACAGTGCGAGAACATAGAAATCGCTTGTCGATAGAAAGAGCACGAGTGAAACCACGCTGGCGACAACCGCCGCAAGAAAGACTGGTTTTCGTCCGATATTGTCAGCCAACCCGCCAAACGGCAGTTCCATCGCCATGGTCGTAAGAGAGTAAACCCCGAAAAGGAGTGAAATCTGAAATAGGTCCATTCCCCGGTCGGTCAAAGCAAGTGCAACAACTGCTACCGTCAGCCCCATCGCAAACCGATCGAGAAACTGGTGGACCTGAAACACGCGAACGTGCCGTCGCGCCGATATGGGCAGCGTAGCAATGGAGAACTCTATTTCCGTTGCCATTTTTGTACCTTCGCGTTTGCAGCAAACTTGTGTAGTGTCGTGGCGACGTTGATGTCGATCGTGAGCGACCTAAAGCGATCGTGCGCGCGAGCACGGCGAGCGTTCACTTTGTCTGCGATACCGACCCAACATAGCGCCGCCTTAACTCGTGCTTCATTGGCAAGATATCCGTCCCCGAAAGCCGATGTCGTAGCGCTTATGCGCCGCCGAATGCCTTGCCTAGTTCAGGCGGGAATGAACTTCTTGCCAGAAAAATACCTATACTGAACCCGCCAACATTTGGATGCCCAGTGCAATCAAGATGCCCGAAGCCAACCACTTGATAGGTGACTGCCAACGCTCCTGCCCGCTTCTGAACGGCCGTGATGTAAGAGCAAACGCGAGAAACGAATACCATCCGGCCGATATCAGGAACACGACCAAGCCGACTGACAAACCGGACACCTGGCCGCTACCCGCAGATTGAGCCATCGCGAAAACCGCAGCGATGAAAAGTGCAGTCTTAGGATTGGTAAGGTTGGCCAAGAGGCCAGCGACGAAATGGTTCTCCGCAGGCATGCTCGACGCTTCGAAATCCGGCGATGTTCTCGCCAGAGGCGTCTTGCCTACTTTCAAGCCAAGATAGATTAAGTATGCACCACCAAGCATTTGGACTCCGGTCGCAAGTGTCGGAACTGCAATCAAGACAAGCGCTACGCCCGAAATCCCAACTGCGCACCAAACCATCGTTCCAACCAAGATGCCCAGTACTGCACTAAACGCAGCATACCGGTCTGCCGTGACTGCAGAGCGCAAAATTATCGCAAAATCTATTCCAGGCAAAAGGGCGGCTGCCGCCCACAACGCTGCCACTTGGGCAATTCCATCCGACATTTTCACGTCTTCCTGGTCGAAATCATAACTCCAGCAAGCGTCAAGACGAGCGCTCCGACAGATTGCGCAGATATCGGCTCTGCAAACATAATCACAGCTAGCGCAGCGCCCACGAAGGGTTGCAAGAACTGGAGTGGGGCAATTCGAGCTGCTCCTTCAGACCCCAATGCTCGGAACCACAAGGCGTACCCGACGAACGAGACTCCGATAACCAAATATCCCAGTGACAGGTATCCAGCCAAAGAAACGCTCGACCAAGAGAACTGAACGAGGGCTAGAACTCCGAAGGGCGCCATACATAAACCGCCCATCGTCAGCATCCAAATCGTAGCAGGCCATTTTCCAATTTTTGCCGAACTGCGCCCGCCAAATACGTACCCAATACTTGCGAAGAAAACGGAAGTCAGGACCAGAAAGTCCCCGAGCAACGTAGCTTTCGATATCGAGTCCTGAGCGGTTTCCAAGACGAGCACTACGACACCGACCAATGCTATCAAAGCTCCAAGCCACCACACCGGCCGAGGCCAATTCCTCTCGATCGCGAAGCTAAGGAGGCCGGTGAATACCGGAGCGCTTGCCAGAGCAATGGATGCGTGCAGAACGGATGTTTGCGCGACACCAAGTGTAAGAAGGTAGGGATAGACTGCGAAACCACAGCCTCCTCCCAGAATAAGCTCCATCAGATCTCGACGGTTGGTCGGAAAACTCCGCTTTGATGCTAATGCCAAGGGCAGAACCAAAAGAGCCGCAAGGAGTGGTCGAATTCTTCCAATTACATCAGGGGGAATGTCCCGGGCCGCCAATGCCGTTGCAGGGGGAGACGCCCCCCAGATTCCGACGGCAAGTAGCGCGATCAAAACAATTGGTGCTCTCATAGGCCTTGCCTGCAACAACTCAATGGACTCATCAAGTCGTTGTTGACAGGCGTGTGCTACTTCTGCGAGCACCAGTTCAAGTCAGGAATTAGGGCAATCTGATACTCGCCAAATTTGAAGATCTCTGCAGAATTGTGCGATCTTCGAGCAATTGGGCCAGATTTCATGACATTGCTGCCGACAAAACTCTTCACAGTGTTCGCAAACGGTCGAAATGGAGGAAATTTGGCGGGGGTGGTCGAGAAGGCACTCGATCTGACAACCTCAGAGATGCAAGAAATTGCAAGTTTGCTGCCCGTTCCAACGACTGGCTTTGTCACTCGTAAAGCCCAGAACCAGTACAATGTTCGCTTTTTCTCACCGACCGAAGAAATGAACATGTGTGGCCATGTGGCCGCAGCTGTCGCAGATCACTTGTTTTCACAACTTCCTTCGACCTGCGGGTCAATAGATTTGGTGACAGGTGGAGGACCGTTAGAAGCTTTGCGGCAAAACGGGAAGCTTGGTACATGCCCCGCCCTAAAAGTCAGCATCCCTGAATGCCAAGATGCTTCGATTGACTCTAGCATTTTGTCCGCTGCATTTCACCAAAGCCTTGAACCCGCCTCAAGTGTCATTGTGGTGGGGATGCTTAGACACCTACTCATCGAGTTGAACGCCAGGGCACATCTGAGCGCACTCAATTGGAGAAGTGACGACATCAAGGCATTCTGTGACGAAATCGGGGTCGATACAATCGGTCTGTGGGTCAATCAACCGGAAGGGATCTATCTGCGAGATTTGTGCCATGGTGTAGGAAACGATGAGGAAGCCGCATCTGGAACAACTTGCTCTGCACTTGCTAGCTGGCTGATAAGAAAGGACAAGTCTCCCAAAGGAGAATTTCAGATATTTCAGGGCCAGGACATGGGACGGCCCAGCCTTATCTCCATCACAGCCGACCCTTCAGAGCCTCAACACTTATTCATTTCCGGCAAGGTTGACTGCTATTTGCAGGGCCATTTCGTCCTCCAACGTCAATCATGATCCATACTTCTTTTGAAGCTTGTGTTAACATGATCCAACGATCATGTCGCGCAGTTCATCATGTATGGCGCCTCGCGATCTTTCATAATTGTTCGCACAGATATTGTCGTCTCGAGACCGAATGGGATGCCAATGCCGGACACTCGAAAAAGACGTTTCGAGCATTCAGGTGGACAGCGGATTCGGAACTTTTGTGATCCCAAACAAGTCCGCCCAAAGGTGTGGTCCAATGTTTGAACCGACCGTGAAAAACAGTGTAGCCAGTTACGTGGTCTGGAACATGTTACGGCATTGCCGACAGAAGATACGCGAGCCCTATCGGCGACGCAGCGCATGTGATCGCAGAAACCAGAAAGCGCCCTACCGGAGAGGTTTTATCGCACGCCATTTCAACAGGATTCATTTCGCTCGTATCTCACACATAAAACTCATTGGTTCAGAAAACCGCTTGGGACCACATTGATCGCAGGCTAGTCGGTATTGATCGGTTGGGGCGATCGCATCTGAGTTTTGCCGGGTAAGATACAAGGAGACTAAGAAAAAAGGACAAGCCCATGACATCGAAATTGAATACTGCCTTTGGTGGCATCCCAACACTCATGCTCGCGATTTGGCCAGCACTTGCAGCAGCAGACATGACCCTCGAGTCCGCAGATCTCGTGGATGGTGGGCGACTTGCCAACGCGCATGTCCTCAACGGGTTCGGTTGTGAAGGCGGAAACACGTCCCCTGAGTTGTCCTGGTCAAACTTTCCAGAAAACACCGCTAGCTTCCTGATTACCGCCTACGACCCTGATGCTCCGACCGGATCAGGCTTCTGGCATTGGTCAGTGTTCAATATCCCGAGAGAAATCACCACACTTGCCAGAGGAGCAACGATTGACGGCCTGGTCGGAAAGTCGACACAGGCCCGCAACGATTTTTCGCAGAACGCTTACTCTGGAGCCTGCCCGCCACCAGGCAGTCCTCACAGGTACATTTTTACCGTCTATGCAATGCCGCAGGATGAATTGCCTCTGGACGAAACCGCTTCAAGCGCGTTGGTCGGCTTCTTTGCAAACACCTCTGCTTTGGATTCGGCGAGCATTACGGTCGAATACTCAAGGTAACCGAATGGTGTGCCTCCGTCTTAGTCGGGCCAAGGCAAAAGTTGCCAAGGCTCGATTAAGGCCAGCACATATTCCAAGTTGATCGGGTTAACTGAGATGGGGTTGGAAACGGTTCTCTTCCTTTTCACCGCCGGAGTTCTTGGCGGGGCGTCAAACGCAATTGCGGGGGGTGGAACTTTCTTCACGTTTCCAGCACTCATTTCAGTGGGGCTGGACCCACTCACAGCAAATGCCTCAAACGCGGTTGCAATCTATCCAGGGCACGCGGCGGCCGTGCCTGCTTATCGGCGTGAACTTGTTGCCGCGAGAAAGCAGCTAGTAGAAAGAAGCGCACTCGCTGCACTAGGAGGACTCTTTGGCGCTGGACTGCTTGTGGCTACGGGATCAGCGCTATTCTCCACGCTAGTTCCGTGGTTGTTGCTTGCATCAACCATGCTGTTTGCATTCGCGCCATACATTGCAAAGTTTTCTACAAGGCAACGCGCGGCGATACCGGGATTGGCTGGTTTGATACAGTTCCTCTTCGCACTCTACGGTGGCTATTTTGGAGCCGGTCTTGGAATACTGCTTATGGCGGGTCTCGCCATTATCGGAGAAAGCAACATCCAGATGGCCAACGCTCAAAAGAATTGGCTGGCTATGATCATAACGTCGGTTTCTGTCGTGACCTTTGCAATAGCTGGCGCCATATCTTGGCCACAGACGTTATCGGTACTGCTTGGTGCGGTGATAGGCGGCCTCGTGGGCGCTCGGGTTGCCAAATTCATGCCCGCGAATATCTTGCGTGCGATCATTGTTGCGGTGGGTTTGGCGCTCAGTTGGTACTATTTCGCTCGATAGCATGATGCAATTTCCTCCGCCTCGATCGACTCTAGGAGGAGGGTCAAGCGTACTGAGCTTCGCCATTTCCGAAAGACCAGTTCTCCTTCGCTACTTCTGTCAAGCTGATGAAGACGTTCTGTGGAGATATTTCAAGTTTTGCAGAAAGGCGCTGAACGACGGTTTCATAAAACGCCTTCTTCTGTTCTGTTGTCCTCGTATTGTTTGCCGTCACCTGAACAATGATGAGATCGTCACTTCTCTGAATGCCAAGGTAATTCTCTCCATAGTCGAAGTTCTCCCGATCAAGCTCAATGATCGTCATGAACCGATCATTCTCGGGCACATCGAACACTTCGCGCATCGCCAAATAGACTTGGTCCATCAGCGTCTGGCGAAAACTGGCTGGTTTTCCTTTCAACAAGGATATCTGAGTGAGTGGCATCTTAGTACTCCAGCGGCGTTCATCTGGACACAAGTTATCGGCAGACGTATCATATGGAAAACGAATTTATGGAATAGAATGAATGATGTTTCGTTATGAAGAAACTACCTAATCTAGACATCGAACTGATCCGCGCATTCGTGGCGGTAAACGACCAATCTGGTTTCACAACTGCTGGCAATGCGTTGGGAGCTACACAATCTGCCGTTAGTCTGCGCGTCAAGAAATTGGAACAACGCATTGGTGAACGGCTGTTCTTCAGAACCGCCCAGTCAACAAGTCTTACTGATTTTGGTGCACGATTTCTTGGGGAGGCACGCCGTCTCCTCGAAACACATGATGACATCGCACGCGCAGCTCTCGCCGAGACAAGTCGTCCAGCCTTCAAACTTGGTATCAGTGATCATGTCGCTGGCGCTCATCTTCCTGCGATCTTGGCTGGCTTAAAAGCTATCCATCCAAATGTTCGGATGTTGGTGACAGTCTCCGGTTCGAGCGAACTTTGCAGCGACTATTCGAGGGGCCATTACAACGCGATCATTGTTCGACGCGAACAGGGCGACGCTTCAGGAGGATTTCTTTTTGATGATCAGTTACGCTGGATCTCTGCAAAAGAATTTACATGTGACGCTACCGAGCCAATACCCCTCGTTTCCCTTGCCGCGCCATGCCATCTGCGATCCGTTTCTCTTGCGGCGCTTCGTACCAGCGACCTTGAGTGGAAAGAAGTGTTTATCGGAACCGGTGTGGCTGCTGTTCAGGCTGCGGTAGCGGCCGGACTGGGCATCGGCTGTCTTGAATCGCGAAACTTGCCCAAAGACTGCCGGATATGGAGTGAGGCAGATGGACTGCCTGACCTGCCCAGTTCCGAAATCGTGATCCGTCGCCGCAAAGCGGCAAAAGAATTGGACAGTTTCGCAAACTCGGTGGAGGAAGCATTTACGCAGGTTTATCGCCGATCGACGCAAAAGGTTGAACACTAACCAAGCGATCTGAGGTCGCTCGACATTTCAGCGCTCCGAACCCAATCACCCTGAAAGCAGTCGGACAGGTCATAAGACCCATCAAACTTCGCGTCAGCCCGTAGCCGAACTGTGCGCAATACAATGGCTGTGTATTACAGAAAAATTCTAAACACTTACAAACGCGGGAAATTCCGCTTCCAGCCAGTCTAGAACTTTCTGTAGCGATTGTGAGCGAAGGTGTTGCTTCGACCAAATCAGAAAAAGGTATTCATCGTCTGCAGGGAGATCATCCCACAACACTCTCAAACGTCCACTTTGCATATCTCCCTTCACTAAGATGGTCGGGGCAATCGCCACACCGCGACCGTTGATGGCCGCGTCGATAGCGAGGGCCGTCCGATTGAAATCTAGCGGCGGATGGCCAAGTGATCCGCCGATTTCCCGAACAACCCTGTCCCAACGCCGGTGTGCATCTTGGATAAGTGGAAATTCTGAGACTAACTGCTCGAGGGAACACGGGAGATCATATGACAGTTCAGGCGAGCAAACTGCTATCATTTGCAGTCGGGTCAGACACCGAATTGCGTGCACCTCAGTTGCGAGAATTTTTTTGGAATGCCGGATAGATGCTTCATTTCTTCTCAGTGGTCGGTCGAGCACTTCCTCGCGTGCTTCTGTTGCCACTCGCACTGAGGGATTGTTCTCCAGGAACTTTGCAAGCTTTGGCATCAACCACTTCGATGCGAACGATGGTGGGACAAGAAGAGATATCTCTTCCTTCGGACTCCGGATCTCTTCTGTGGCCTCTTCGATCGCGGAAAGCGACGGTTCAACAGTTTCAAGATATGCTCGCCCCAATGCCGTAACCTTTACACCCCGAGGTAGCCTATCAAAAAGGGTCACACCCAAATCCAACTCTAGCTGCTTGATGCGTTGGGACACGGCGCCATGAGAGATGTTGAGTTCCTCAGCAGCTCTTTGAAAGCTTCCACATCGAGCTGCACGTACAAAGACCCTTAGGGAGTTTAGGTTCAAAGTGGTCACAGCAGAAATCACCCATTAGATTTTCTAACACATATGCTAGAAATCATTGTTGGTCAAAAGGTTAGAATCTTCGCAAGGTAGGAAAACGGCGGAGGCGAGTGAAATGGCTGCAACAAATGGTCTTGATCATGTCGGCTTGACTGTAGGCGATCTATCAAAATCGGTCGATTTCTTCACTGGACTGCTAGGGTGGACGGTTTTTGGCGAACGGCCTGACTATCCGGCCACCTATGTCACCGATGGCGTCTCAAAAATCACGCTTTGGCAGGTTCAAACATCCGCTCCAACAGATTTCGACCGCCGAAAGAACATAGGCCTCCATCATTTAGCTTTGAAGGTATCCACTCCTAGACAATTAGAAGAAGTATATGAGCTAGCATCCCAGTGGCCAGGAATAGAAATTGAGTTTGCTCCCACTCTGTCCGGAAACGGCCCCAAGAGCCATTTCATGTTCACAGAGCCAGGTGGCTGCCGAATAGAGATCTGCTATGATCCGCGGTAGCCCAGACCTATGCCGGTTTCCGGCTCGGCACGAAAATGCGCTCTAAATCTGAAGGAAAATCTAGCGGGTTTTCTGCAACCATTGCACTTGCAGGCCCGCTGGTCGTAACCCGCACTGCAGAACTGGCATTGCCCACTTCCGATTTGATATTCGCTGGAAAGGTTTCTGAAGACACTTTGGCCCATATTGGATTGGGTTGGGCACCATGGGCGCTTTGCTACGTCATTGCTTCTGGGCTGATTTCGGGCGTCGCTGTTCTCGTGTCTCAATTCGAAGGACAGGGCAAACAAGACGAGGCGCGAGATGTCCTCATGCCAGGGATTATGCTAGCTTTCATTTGCGGCATACTGGTTGTCGTGATTTCCCTATTCTCGAACACAGGCTTCGAAGCGCTCGGTTACGAACGGGCCATGGCGCATGGAACATCCTCGGTTTTTATCGCCTACTCAACATCAATGCCATTCTTCCTCATACAGATCGCCTGTGGGCAGTATCTCGGGGCAAAAAGAAACACTGTTCCCGAAATGCTCATCACAATAGGAGTAGCTTTGCTGAATCTTCTGTTGAACGCACTGGCATTCTTGGCCTTGACTTCGCCCGATGCAGAGGCGTTTGCCTGGGCGACAACTGTGAGCCGAGCATTTGGATCCTTTGCTATGCTGGCACTGGTTTTTGGAATCTCGACCAAAAGGACACCGACATACCACCCAAGCTGGACGGCTCACCTCAAACTACTATTTCGCCTCGGAATTCCTCTAGCGCTTTCCTTTGGTTTGGAGAGCGCCACTTACTTTTTCTTTGCTTTCTTCGCCGCGTCATTGGGTGTTGCGCAAGTGGCTGCGTTTCAAGCCAGTATGAACACTCTGAACCTAATCTACATGATTTCGATCGGAATTGGGCTCGCAGCGGGAATCCAGTCTGGGCAAGCCGTTGGAGCCGTCGACAGACTCAGGTTAGTCTCAGAAACCAAATTAGCATGCGCCATTACAGTTATCGTGATGGCTACAATTTCTCTGATTCTGATCCTCTTTGGGAACCAGATTGGTAACCTCTACACTACAAGCGAACATGTTGTTGGCATTGTCCAGAGTTGCATGAAAATCGCGGCCATGTATCTCGTTTTCGAGGGAGTCCAAATTGTTCTGAAGATTGCACTTCGTGGTATGGCGGACGTGTGGATCCCTTTTTGGATAATGATTGCGTCTTTTTGGGTCATTGGGATGCCCTTAGGTTGGCTTCTTGGCATTGAATATGGGTTTGGTGCAGAAGGATTGTTTTCAGCAATCGGTGTATCGATGCTCTTGGCCTGCATAGGAAACATCTTTAGGTTCCTGCAACTTGCAAAAAGGACACCACGTCCGCTGGTTTAATCAACTGAGAAGTTCCTCAATGAAATTCTCTTGCCTGTCCAGCACTTGTTCCCACTCCGGTGGCACCCCATCGTCACGATCCATCTCCTCCGGCCGAAACTCATCAACTTCGGGTTTTACCGCTACCGCCCGCATCGCGCGCGCCTGACGCCGACGCGATCTCAATGTGATGGCGGCCTCCTCTTCCTCTACATCTTCAACGTCATCGCCACTATCAACCCAAGGCCCTACCCCTTCCACACTCGGCGGAAATGGGAAATCCCTGCCCTCCTGCAGCTCGATCATCGCTTTGAACAATGGATCATCATAATACTTGATCCGCTGCGCCTTGATCGGGTGCTGCGGTGAAGCCAGAATGATCACCTCATCCGGATCCAGCAGCCTTGCCTCGGTTTCCGAAAGAAGGGGCCGCTCTTCCAGCCGCGCGCTGGTCGAGGTTGCCCCGAGGATTCCCTTGTTGCGCCCATACATGCGTGTGACCGCCTCGCGCGTCGTGCTGCCGACCGCCGCCGACACCTCCCGTACAGTGCGCTGATCCCGTGGCGTGATGTAGAGCTTGAGCCCTGCCCCGTTCTCGAGGCTCTCACGGCCTTCCGATCCATAGATGCGGTCCAGCGCCGCCAGTGACTGCGCGATCATCGCCACGCGCCCACCATAGCTCGCCAGAGAATGGATCGCGCGCTCGACATAGGGCATCGCCCCCATCTGCTGGAATTCATCGATCATCATCATGACCGGCCATGGCTCATCAGAACCCGGCTCGTTCAAGCGCAGGCTGGCGATGAGATCAGCGAACATCAGTCGCAAGAGCGGCGCCAGTGTGGCAATGTGATCCTCGGAGACCACGATGTAGAGCGAATGCGGTTTGCGCCGGAACTGGCCAAAGTCGAAGTCACTCGCCTCGGTCGCCGACCTTACCGCCGGGTTGTCCCATTGCTTGAGGCCTGCAGTCATCAGGGCCTGGATGTTAGACGTCAGAAGCCGCGAAGAGGCGCTAGCCGCGTTGGTCCAGAGCTCGCGAACCACCTCTTCTTTCGCTTCCTCGGCATAGGCACTGTATTGGGCGTTCTTGTAGTCACCCGCCGAGACGATCTTGTTGACCTCGCCCAGGGTCGGCGTGCCGCGCTGTATCGCCAGCAGACAGGCCCCAACAAAGATCGACTTGCCGGCTTCTGAGAAGGTGTCGAGGGTCTTGTTGTCCTTGTCGAGGAAGAGATCGGCCAGGATCGACACTTCGGTGAACTGCTGGGCAAAGCTGGGATAGGCCGCAATGCGGGCCAGCGGGTTGTAGCGATGGGTGCTGTTGGCCCAGTCAAACGGGCTAAACCGGAACACCTCGTCGCCATTGAGTGCCCTCAACCGTGAGGTCTTGTCGAAGTTCTCACCCTTGACGTCCAGCACCACAACCGAGCCCGCAAAAGACAGAAGGTTCGGGATCACGAAACCCACACCCTTACCGGCCCGGGTTGGGGCCACCATCATCACATGCGGGATTTCGGTGGAGGAGATGAACTCGAATTTGGATTTGGGCTTGCCGAGCTTGCCGCAGACAAAGCCTTTGCCCGGGCCTTGCAGCATGCCGTTCTTTCGCAGCTCCGCCTTGGTCTGCCAATGAGCCGAGCCATAGTCATCCTGTTCCCGTTTCCAGGTCCAGGCAGCAGCGAGGACGCCAAGCCCGAGTGCTCCGAACCCAACAGCCCCAAACGCCACCTTGAAGGCTTCTGGATGGGCGAGACGCAAACCCGCACTGGCGCGCCAGACGGCAAACATGTCGAACTGGCCAAAACCGGTGCGCAGCGCCAGCGCCAGGTAGAAGCTGGCGACGATGGTGCCAAGCAATGTGCCACAGATCAGACCGAAGGGCACTGCGGCCCAGAGAGGAATGGGTTTCATGGGTAGTGCTCCGGTCAGAAGGAAAGATCGTCGTCGAGATCGCGCCCGAGTTCACGGGATTTGGTCTGCTCGGCTTCCATCTGCCGCGCCACTTCCGTCACCTTGTCCTGCTGCAGGGCGGCGGCGCGATCGGTGAACACCTGATCACCAGTTTCCTCATGGGTCATCTCGAGGAATTCCTGCGTGACCGTGATCTGGTCGATCTTGCCGGGCAGCGCCCCTTCCAGCACCGCATAGTTGCCGCGCCGCAACTCGGCCAAACCTTCCTCACCGAGTTCCTTGAAGAGCTCGGCCTGCAGGGTGCGTTCAACCACTTCTTCCTGTTCCTCGGTGAGCGTGCCCTCTTTCAGAATATCCGCCAATTCCTGCAGATAGGTGTTCGGTCCCCTGTCGGTATCGTCCACCAGTGAGAGGTCATGCCCATCCTCAGCATTGAGCCCCGCCCCGACCGGCACACCCAGTTCCCGCGCGCGCTCCATGATGCGGTCCATCACGCCATCAACCTGTTCGAGCGCGGCGTCGAGTTGGTCGTCATTGGCGGTCTCCACCATGAGGCCATCCTTCGCCAAGACCGCACCCATGTCCCGCTCGACCCAATCCTGGGCAAGCCCGTAGTTCGTGGTGCCGCCCGAAACGATCCGGGCGGTGAGATCGTCCCCGTCGATCCCGGCTTCCCGCGCATCGGACAAGATGTCCTCAAGAACCTCATCCTGCCCGGATTGCAGCGCTTCGACCAAACGCGCGTCTCCTGCCCCCGGCGGATAGGGTTCGGCCAGGTCGCGTCCGAACCGCGCCCGCAGATCGGGGTCCGGCACCATCTGTGACAAGTCCCGAATGATCGGTGCGGCTTTCACCTCGAAGCTGGCGCGTGCTTCGCCGTCCAGTTCCTCTGCCTTGAGCCGCAGGGCCTCGATGGTGCGCTCGGAATACTCGATCGCATCCCCGACGGTCTGGATGTCCTTCATGTCAATCTCTCCTGCGGTGAACTGGTGAACGGTATTGGTGCCAAGACCCTTGGCCATGGCCCGGACAGCACGGGCAAGGTGTCGCTGATCCATGCGATCCAGGAGATCGGCAAGCTTGGCATAGTCCTTGGCGAAGCCCACGACCTGAGCCTGAGCGATGGCGGATTCCTCTGGCGTCATCGCGATCTCGCGCGGCAGACGCGCCTCTTCCTTGGCGCGGTAAATCTCTTCGATACCGGGGGCCTTGGCGAAGATGCCGCGCTCGAGACGGGTGGTGGCATCCAGCATCACGCCATAGCCCTCGGCGATCTCCGCCTGCTTCTCGCGCATGAGCTGGGGCGACATCACCCCCTCCGCCCAGCAGGAAAACCAGGTCCCCTGTTCCCTGCCACGATTGTTTAGAACGATATGCGCGTGGCGGTGTGCGCGGTCGTCATGTACCGCCAGCACGTAATCCCACTGATCGCCATATTCACCGCTTTCGAAGAAGTGCTCCGCCCAGTCGAGCGCGATGTCGCGGACGTTGTCCGTGCTGACGTCACTCGGGAAGGACAGAAGCATATGCGAGGTGAAGCCAAGCTTGGTGGTCCCCCGCCAGGTCTCGGACCATGCCTCGATGATCTCGTCTTTCTGCTCGCCTGTCAGCACCGCTGCCTCGTCCAGCGGGTTGGTCATGCTCGAATAGGTGAAGACCGCCTTGTCGTTGATGTAGGAGAGCTGGTTGCCAAGAGATGCCCGTGTCTTGCACCCTCCAGCCCGGATCCGCTTGAACACCGCCGCCCGGCTTTGGCCAGTTGCCGCCTTGGCGATGTTGCGGACTGAGAGCCGTCCAACCCGCGCGTAGCTGCGCCCCTGTCGGCACCCTGCCAGCCGCGCGTCGATCCGCGCCTGGGCCTTGCCCCGGATGCGCTCGTCCTTCCAGAGACGTCCCATGACCGAGGTGTAGAGGGAAAGGGGATCAGCCATTGGCTGCTACCTCCGCTACGCTCTCGTCCTCATTTACCTCGACAAGATCTGGCAGCCCTGCCCCGCGTTGTACCTGCGCCAAATCTTTCATCGCACCTAGCTCGCGGGTCATCTTCTGTGCCAGATCAACAAGTTCGGAAACCAGTGTCTGATCCTCTTCCGTGAGGACCAAGCGTCCCCGCCGCACTGCCTTGGCGAGCGCCATTCCAGCATCGGTCAGATCGCGCGATTGACGCCAAGCCTCGACAAATCCATCGAGCCGATCTGCGGTCACATCCATGAACCCGCAGCGCGCCCGCACCACCGCCTTCAGCGCCTGGCTACGATTGGCGAAGCCTCGCCCCTGCCACTCCGCATCGAAGGCCTGAAGATCGGATTGGGAGGCGCGAAAGGTGACAACCTCAGAAGGATCGCGGACTGCGACACCCTCACCGACCTCCTCCTTCGCCAGCCGCGAGATGTGCCGCAGTGACACACCGAACTCCACCGACAACTCCCGCGCCGCCTCGCCCGTCTGGAAACGTCGCGCGATTTCGATCCGCTGTTCAATCGTCAGGTTTTTGCGCGAACGCTTCACTTCAGACCCCTCGGACAAAATGTGTATACATTTGCCATATCCTGCCAATGTCTCTTCTTACTACGTTTTATATATTTCATATCTCAATGTCAATTCGTCTTTAGCTGATACAGGATGAGTCTGGGAGTCGAATGAGCGTTTCAGAATGCCCTCAAGGTCCAATCCTTGTTGAGCGAATTGGCCTTTGTTGACTTGGGGGCCGCGCACATTCAGAAGCCACCAGCTCTGTCTGAGGCACGTGTAAAACTGGGGGCACAGGCATAGAAAAGGCCACCCAAAACGGGTGACCTTGAAGGTTACACGACCGCGTTCAGGGGTCAGTCAGGCGGCGGTTCCGTCGTGATCCGTGAGCATCATGCCTTCCGTGACACTGACAAAGAGCGGTGTGATCTGGTACTCGCCGTCCTCGATTTCCGGCGGCGTCACGGCAACAATCGCAACCGCAGGTTCGCCGTCGAGAAAGCAGGAGAACAGCGCGAAATTGTCGTGCTCTCCGGAAGTCAGCGCCTCAAAGGCGCTGATGTGATCGGGGCGAATGTTGGTACTCATGTGATGATCCCTCCAGCCTCGCGTGCGCGCTCGGCATAGGTGCTGAGTGGCGCGTCAGCATCGAAGTGGAGGTCGCGCTCGATCGGCAGGCCGAGGCGGCCACGTTGCGCCTTGAGGACGCTGAGCCGAACTGAGCCAAGTTCGGGGTAACCCACGCCGAGATCGCAGAGACCGAAGGCAATGTCGGCATCCTCGGGATCGGTTTCACTCAGGAGCCAGGTCGCCGCGCCGTCTGGTGTGAAGAGTTTGACCACCGGGTGATGGTCGATGGTGTCTTCGCCGGCTTTAATGCGCGCCTGGTTTGCGCGGCCGTTGGCGGCCAGTTGGTCGAGGATGGATTGGGGCAGAAGTTCCATTGTGTCTGTCCTTCGTGTGAGATGTCGGTGAGATTTGGCGGGAGGGGCGCGAAGCCCCTCCCTGGCCGGGTCACTCGGTGACCTGTCCGTCGTCGCTGTCGGCCTTGGGCTCGAAGAGGACGAGTTCGCCATTCACCGGGTTTGCGAAAAGCTGAATGGTCATGAAGGACTTGGCGCCGTCGTTCTGCGGGAAGGCGACGCCCACCTTGTGGAAGCGGGTCTTGCCATCCTTGCCGGTGTCAGGGGTGGTGACGGTGTAGTACTTGGTCATATCGGTTCTCCTTCGTTTTCGATGCAAACGGGAGACCGTGACCGCCCGGACCGGCTGTCAGGCTGAACTTTGCAGCGCGAGGAATGGGCGCGAAGCGCCCAGGGGAAAGTTCTGCTTGAAGGGGGCGGCTGACGGCCGCGCCCGGCAGACGGGCCAGGTCACGGAGATTGCATCGGGAAGAAAACGAAGAGAAACAGAGGTGGCCGGGCGGCGCGCCGATCACACCAAGTCGCAAGTGGATCGGCTGTGTCGATGATGGATATCGCCTGATTTCGGATGCAACTGCCACGACCAGAAAAACAATTCTCCAAGCAACCCGTGAGAGTCGACTCCAACTCGTGGCGAAAACGTTTCGAGAGGAGGATGCGGGCTTTCACCGCGCGCTGCATGAGTTTTCAAATGAGGTCGTGCGCCGCGGTTGAGGCGATGGAAGCTTAGTGCTGGCTCATCTAACTGCTGGCAAAATGATCAATAAAGGCACGGAGACGTGGCAACTCGCGAAGCTCACGCGGAAAGTAGATGAAAAGGCGTGGCCGATCCGGAGTGTATTCGTCAAGGATTTGCACCAACCGACCGGCTTCCAGTTCTTCCTCCACACCGGTTCTCAGCGACCACCCTATACCGAAGCCACGTCGAGCAGCATCTACGACGGATCGCAGGTCATTGAGAATTAGGCGCCCGGTCGCCTCGACCGTCTGTTGTTCGCCATCCACAATGAACGTCCAGGGCGCGATCTTGCCGGACCCTATACGACGATGTCGGATGCATGCATGCTTCAGCAGGTCCGACGGGTGCCTCGGCGTGCCGAACTCTGCAAGGTAGGCTGGTGATGCAATGTATGCACCTCGCATGGGGGCACTGACAGCCTTTGCGATCATTTGATTTTGGAGGAAATCGCCCAGTCTTATGCCCGCATGAAAGCCCTTTGCCACAATGTCGATCAGGCCCTCGTCGATACACAGATCCAGTTCGATATCGGGGAATCTTCTTTGAAACTCTGCAAGGCGGGGGGCGACAGATGCCTCCCATGCGCGGAACGGAAGTGTAATCCGCAATGTGCCTGAGGCATCACCCGCCTCGGAACGAATTTGCTCAATCGCAGCATCAGCCTCGGACAGGACATGGCGCGTTTGTCCAAGTAGCTTTCTTCCGGCATCCGTAAGGGTAACAGACCTCGTGTTTCGAACAAAGAGAGCGGTGCCCAAATGATCTTCAAACTGTTTGAGTTGCTGCGAGACCGCCGACGCCTGCACGCCAAGCGCCGCAGCGGCCGCGCGCATTGTGCCGTGTTCGGTAATGGCGTGAAAGGTCCGCAGACCAAGGAGGTTTGCTCGCTTCATTGTGTCCTTTGGCTAATGATTGTGGTTAAATAATACCATATTTTTGAACAAAAGAAAACTGTGTAGCTTAGCGTGGGAAAGCGAGCTGCCATGAAAATGACGACCTCGTCGGATCGCAGCATGGCATCCGGCATCATCACGATAATTCTGACGGTCTTTGCGATGGCGCTAACCGACGCCTTCGTGAAGTATTCCAGCTCGGACATGTCATTGTGGCAGATCTACGTGTGCCGATCCTGCTTGGCCATGCCGGTTCTCATCCTACTCGCGAAGGGCCGCATTCGTCCGATGGCATTGGGATGGGTGAGCTTGCGCAGCGCTACGCTGGTAGTGATGTATTTGGCCATCTACGCCGCCATTCCCGTGCTCGACCTGTCAGTGATAGCAGCCACGCTTTACACCGGTCCTCTGTTCATAGTTCTGCTCGCCGCTCTCTTCTTGCGGGAGCGGATCGGGATAATTCACTGGTGCGCAGTCGGTCTAGGGTTTGTTGGTGTGCTATTTGTGGTTCAGCCGCGCGGGGCCAACTTTTCGGTTCTTTCCCTGATCCCAGTCATTGCAGCTTTCCTTTATGCATCGGCCGCCATCCTGACTCGGGCGAAATGTGCTGGTGAAACATCGTCGGCTCTTGCGATAAACTTAAATCTCGCATTGGTTTTCTGCGGCGGCTTCGTATCTTGCGGCCTTTGGCTGTTTCCAGCGCCACATGCATCGAGCTATCCGTTCCTCCTTGGAACCTGGTCTCCCCTTGATGCAAAGTCGGTCACTACACTCCTTGTCATGGCAGTATTAATTGTAGGAGTTACGCTGGGACTTGCGCGGGCGTATCAGTCGCCGCGCCCACATGTGATCGCCTCGTTCGACTACGGCTATCTTATCTTCGCCGCTTTCTGGGGGTTTGTGTTCTTCGGTGAAGTACCGAAAGCATCCACCATGGTGGGGATCGGTCTGATCACAATAGCCGGGCTCGTGGTATTGAAGGCTGATGGCGAAATGTACGCATAGAGTATGCAGTCTTTGGCAATAGTTCTTTGGGAAAGCTGATATCTGTGCAAAGTCGGTGGGGCTCTCTCCTCTTAATGGTTCACCAACCGGGCGCGAAGTCACACCAAAAGGGAAATACTGCCCTTTGAACCCATTGCGCCAATGGCTGCTTCTAAGCCCCAGCTTCTGACGGTATCAATCTCTCAACGATTGTTTTTCGATCACAGGAAGATTCTATGACCGACAACGCCATCAATTTGGAACAAAAACTATCGACTTTCACACAGCACTGGAGCCCAAGAATTGTCTCCCAGTTCAATGAATGCGATGTCATGGTGGTGAAAGCCAAAGGCGAGTTCAACTGGCATCATCATGATGAAACCGACGATTTCTTCTTGGTTCTGAAAGGGACCCTGAAGATTCAGCTTAGGGATCGCGACGTCGTTTTACAGCCAGGGGAACTGTTTATCGTCCCAAAGGGTGTAGAGCATCGCCCTGTTGCCGAAGAAGAAGTTCACCTTTTACTCATTGAGCCAAAAGGCGTACCAAATACTGGTGATGCGGCTACTGCAGCCGACAAGGTTTCGATATAGAGGCCATTCGTACGCGTCGCCGCATTTGGAAGGTATGGTGTCCCTTGTTGAATCCGCGGCGCTCACCTTCAATTTCCGCTATCACATTCATTCACGATGCCATTTCATGACGTCGGTGAAAGCCTATTGGTCGCCAAGGTTGCGGACGATTTAGCACGAGGAGTACCAGCAGCGACTGCCAGAGCAACTTGAGGGATTACCTGTTTGATCCTACGGCTCATTGGTTTGATCTTTTCTCAAGATTGGATGGAAGTGTTATAGATCAAGATCGTCACGGACGTGCCTCTACAACGCGCGCCGTCGGAACTGAAATACACTAATCGCAAGCTTCGCTCGTGCTGTTGAGTCAGGAGGTGTGCGTCTACCCGATAGATCAAGGTTTTCGAGCAACAGCGGCGAGCATACATGCGGCCGCCATGTACATGACCCCGGAAAATAGTTCTGTAGCCTGCAGTTTAGAAGCCCGAACAAGCGACGACTTCAAGCAGGCACCAAGGGCCGCGTAGCAGGCAAACGCACATCCCCAACAGAAAATGAAAACCGATCCAAGTAACAGGCTTTGAAAAAATATTGGAGATGACTGATCTAGGAACTGAGGAAAAACCGACGAAAAGAAGAGGATCGCCTTCGGGTTTGAAACTCCTGTAAGCACTCCCTTCCGGTACAGATTTCGTGTGTTCTCGGCCCCAGAAATTCCTTGGGCATTCTGACGTTGGCCTTTGCAACCAACAGAGCGCGAAATGGCATGGATGCCAAGCCAGGTGAGATAGGCAACCCCGGCCCATTGCACAATTTCAATCGCCCAGGGTGCTGCCAGAAAGATCAGGCCGAGACCACTTAGTGAGAGCAGCATGTAGAGCATCAAGGCGGATAACAAACCCAAACCAGCCAGCATGCTATTCGCAAACCCATATTGAATACTGACCGCAAGCCCCAACAGCATACTTGGGCCGGGTGTGAACCCGATCAAAAGTATCGTGGCAACGACAAATGGCCAGTCGGTCAAGATCATGAACTCGATTTCCTTGAATAGTTGGAACTGACTTGCCTCAACAGCATTGCGCCATCCGAAGAACATCTACCCGGGCATTAAAACACCCACTCTTCCAGCATTCTAAGGAACCAGTTTGGCCAAAATGAATGGTGAGGAACTGGACAGAAGGCTGGAGAAGCTTTGCTTGAAGAAGGCGGCCGTCCACCACCAAGGGGGGTCAGTTACGGCTTAACTCAAAGTGACACCCTATGGTCAGCAATGGGACGAAGCAGACATCAGCGAAACTTCGGCCAACGTCCGTTCTTTTGGTCTCAACGGTATTTGACGACCCTTCCTCTCTTGCGAGGCAAGACCAGCAGACCAGCGACTATGATGAGGACCATGCCTGCGACTGAAGCCACGGCTGGCACAATTCCAAAGAGCAAGATGTCCCAGATAGCGGCGAAAACAAGATAGCTGTACTCGAATGTTGAGATGATCGCGGGCGGCGCTGCCTGATAGGCTCCTGCCAACAATACACTAATCAGAATTGTGAACCCGGCGAGGACCACAAGCACTATGGCGTCTCTCAAACTCACTTCTGACCAAAGGCCGAAGATATAGGGATACTCAACGGCAAGGACTCTCTGCGGACTGAACCATATCAAGACCACACTGAAGATAATCCCCGCCGACATCATGACGACGTTCTGCGACAGCGATATGGCGGCAAGCGGTGTGTCCTGACATTTCACCCGCGTCGTGATGTGGGCGAAAGCGTAGAAGGCGGCCCCCATGATCGGGAGGAGCGACCACAGCGAGAAGGCATCCGTTCCGGGCTGCAAAAGCACAACGACGCCCACGAAACCAAGTAGCATCCCCAGCCATCCCAGCGGTCCGACAGGTTCCTTGATTGCGTAGGCCGAAAGCAATGCGACGAAGATCGGCGCAATATAGTTTGCGGCACCCACAGTTGAGAGACTGAGGAACGGGATTGCAGCATAGAATGCGAGGAAGGTGCTGGTGATGAACACAGCGCGTAGAAGCGGCCATTTTCCAAGAGCGATGCGCCAGACGCTCCGATGTGCTCCTCGCATCCAAAGCAATATCAACAGCATCGGAATCGCAAGCAGGCCGCGCAGAGCAAAAATCTGCCACAGTGTCAACTCGCGGCTGAACAGTTTGAAGACAACATCCTGGATCGAGATCGTGAGCGCAGCCGCAATGATCAGCACCACGCCGCGCAGGATGTTCTCTGGTCTGACCGTTCCGCTACTGCTCACTGGCGCGTCCCACTGCAAAGGCTTGTTTTCCAACAGATACGACACCAGAGTTATTTTGAGTATCCGTTGCATTCTAAAGCGATTGTTTGGTAAATCTCAATAATGGAACGGATACCTACACATGGCATCGAAGTCTTTCTGACCATTGTGCGCGAGGGCTCGATGCGGGCTGCCGCCGATGCTCTTGGCGTTGGGGCTTCTGCCGTCACGCTACAATTGAAGACGCTTGAAGACCGGCTGGGGATCAAACTGTTCTTTCGCACAACCCGCAGCGTTGAGTTGACCGAGGCGGGAAAGGTTCTGTTTGATGCCGCCGCACCTGCGCACCGTGATCTGACCTACGCGATCAAAAAGACGCGCGAAATGGCGCAATCCACGACAGGTACACTTCGTTTGAGCTTGTCGCGCGGCGCATACATCGCGGCCCTCGCACCCGTTCTTGATGATTTTCTGGCGAAGCATCCCGGCATCAGCCTCGACATTTCGTGGAACGAGGAACTGGTAGACATCATTCGGGAAGGCTTCCATGCCGGTATCCGCATGGGCGACATGCTGGCCCAGGACATGATCGCTGTTCGCATCACAGGGTCGGTCAAATCAGCGTTCTTTGCCGCCCCGTCTTACCTTGCGATTCATGGCACGCCGCAAAGCCCGCGCGATTTGCTGGATCACAGATGCGTTCGGCATCGAAATCCGACATCTGGCACGCTTCGAGAGTGGTGGGTGCTGGAGGATGGGCAGGAAAAGCAGATTGATCCACCCGCGCGGCTCATCTTCGACAGTGCAGCAGGTGTCGTGCAGGCGGCGCGAGACGGACACGGCATTGGCTGGTCGATGCAGGCGACGATGAAAGATCATCTGAAGACGGGCGCGTTGCAAGCGGTGCTTGAGCCATATGCAACGGACTTGCCGCCGTTTTACGTCTACTACCCGGAGCAGAACAGGCGGGTCGAATGCCTCAGGTTGCTGGTGACCTTTCTGAAAGGCCAACGAGGAAATGCTGCGAAAAGCTGACTTTGGTGCGAGCGCAGCATTCTCGCAAGATGGGTTCGAAGCCGTCATTCTGACTTTCACAAACGAGGGCTTGGGACATTGTGCAGAAGGAGCGAATTGGCGTCCAAAAAAGTCCAGAAGTGACAGCGACAAAAATGAAATGCCATTCGCCCACCACAAGGGCGTATGTGACGGTTAAGTGCGGAATGACTTACCAAGACTAACAGTACGGATATAGTTGCGGTTCCGGTCAGTCTGATGCTTCTTCCCGTTTGGGTAGCCGTCTTTTCTGGAAGCCAACTCTACTTTGCTCAAATCCAGCGCTCTCATAGAATGAAAGAGTAGTCCTGCGTGTCGACCCAGTGCTCAGCATCACCTCGTAGCATCCGTGTTTCCAAGCCCTATCACAAGTTGCGTCTAGGATGGCGGTTCCAAAGCCACAGCCACGATAATCAGGATCAGTGACAACGTTTTCAATGATCGCGTATGACCTTCCGCCGTTTGTCAAATTCGGGCAAATGATAAGGGTGCATGTAGTCAGAGCTTCGCCTCCGATTTCGCCCAACAGGACAGCGCTCCCTTCAATTCGGCCAATTTTGTCCAAGTTTGCTTTAGCTAGCTCTGGCTGGCATCTTTCGCTAGACGCGGAAAGATGCTCGAAAAGGTCCAACAGGGTTTCGAGATCGTTCGCACTAACTTCACGGATCTGAATGTCATCTCTCATGATGATCACTTCAAAACTGGCCCAAACATCTGACCATGGCGATCTCACGACGATATGGGTCCATTGCGCAGCCAACCTTAGGTACCAGAGGCAAAGCTACGGTGTTCCGCTTGCTTTTCGTTCTCTGTGGAGAAAGGCTCTTTCGAAAACACGCAAGAAGGGATTGGAAATGATCGAGCTATGGTACGAATTTGCGAGCACGTATTCCTATCCTGCCGCAATGCGTTGCGAGAAAATCGCCGCAGCCCACGGCACTTCGATCAAATGGCGTCCATTCTTGCTCGGACCAATTTTTGCCGAGTTGGGATGGACAACCTCACCATTCAACCTACAGCCTGCCAAGGGAGCGTACATGTGGCGCGACATGGAAAGGATTTGCGGGGAACTTGGGCTTTCGTTTTCGAGACCAAAAAACTTCCCTCAGAATGGACTTTTGGCTGCCCGTATCGCGATGGTCCTTGATGAGCGCCAGACCCGGGCAGAGTTCAGCCGCAGAGTATTCGATCTGCAGTTTGCCAGACGAGGGGACATCGCCGAAAGAAGCCAAATTCATGCGGTTTTAGCTTCAATGGGTTGCAACCCAGAGAACATCCTCAAACGGGCGGAGCGGGACGAAAACAAGATCAAGTTAAGAATGCAAACGGAGCAAGCTCAGAAATATGGAATCTTCGGGTCCCCAACCTGGCGCACCGAAGATGGGGAGATCTTCTGGGGCAACGACCGGCTTGAAAGCGCATTGGGTTGGTTGACGCGAAATGGTCATGAACTCTCCCGTAAGACGCCAAGACAGTCCGAACATGCACCCGCTACAAAGGGGATGTCAGAATGATCACATGTTTTCTCCAATACGAGATCGTTCCCGAAAAAATCGCCGAATTTGAGGCCTATGCAAAGTCGTGGATAGCGCTTGTTGCGAAATTCGGAGGTTCTCATCATGGTTATCTCCTACCGTATGAAGGCCCAAGTGATCTTGCGACAGCATCCTTCTCATTCGAAAGTTTGGCGGACTATGAACGCTACAGGAAACAGATAATGGCTGACGAAGAATGCCTTGCGGTTTTCGAGTTCGCCCGTTCCACCGGATGCATCCGACGCCACGTACGCTACTTCATGCGACCGGTCTGCGAGGGCAATGCGAACGCAACAAAACTGTTCGATACCTAAGAAAACTGGTTCCGAAACAAGTTGAGCCTTTGCGCGCGACGACGACACACTTTCTTGCAACCATCTCGAACTGAGGCCGCCTAAGCGGCGACCTCGTCCGGCTTGGGCTGCAGCCCATGCAGGTAGTCGATGGCTTTCTGCGCGTGAGCAGCAGCCTGGAAGATGAACCGCTTGTCGTTGCGAAGACCTTCGAGCCAATGCGCGATATAGGCGGCGTGTTCATTGCGCGGTTCCGGCGACAAGCCAAGGTCAGCAGCCAGAAACGCGGCGCCAAGTTCTGCGACAAGCTCTTCCTGAGCATAGCCCTCGTCGCCCCAGCGTTTGCGGCCGAAACTGCGGTCAAGGCGCTTCGGATGACGAGTCCAATGCGTGATCTCATGCCCGAGGGTTGCGAAATACGCCTCTTGGGACTCAAACGTTTCGAAGGGCGGCATCTGCACGTAGTCGGGATCAACCGCATAGAAGGCTTGGTTGCCACCATGGCGAATATCAGCTTCAGTCGCGGCGAAGAACGCTTCCGCGGTGGCATCGCGCTCGGCGGTCTCGGACATCGGCTCTGCGACCTCGTAGTAGGTTTCAGGCAGCCCCTCAATCTGATCGACGTTGAAAACCGTGTAGCCCTTCATAAAGGGGATCTCGACCTCACGATCCTGGCCCGCATCATCGGTCTCGGTTTTGCACATCTTGTCGGCATAGATGACGAGCTGACCTTTGGAGCCTTTGCGGACCTGGCCGCCGAGTTCAAGTGCCTGACGATAGGTCATCCATGTGGGCGCGGCGTGGCCATTGGCGACGGAGGCGGACCAGAGCAGGATGATGTTGAGGCCGCGATAGGCGACGCCGTTGTGACGCAGAGGCCGGGTAATGCGGCTGGCGAGGTGATCAGCACTCCAGGGCTTGTGCCAGGGTCGGGTGCCAGCTTCGAGATCGACGATGATCTTTTCGGTGATGCGGGTGTAGATGTCGGGCTTTGCCATGTGATCCTCCATTGTCTCGTCCCCGTGCGGGACGCGGGAGGAAATGGCGGGCGCAATAAGCCGCTCGTGCATGGTCAACACGGGAGCGTCAGCGAATGGAGCGGGCAGACCGTTGCGCGGGCGGTGGCGTCCGCCAGACCCGCGATCCCCTTACTCGCACGGGGACGAGACAATGGAGGAGCTTGGCATAACCCTTATGAGGCCGCGTGACACCGAAACACTCAAGCGGTCGCTTTGCGGGAGAGTACTTGCTCTCACGGCGGTTGCCGGCCCATTGCTTGGCCGGCAAATTAGATCGGCACCCCACATCGGCAAAACCTTGCCTTGAGCATGAAAAATATCCTATAGATTTGGTGGTTTTCACCAAGACAAGATCGGCAAGAAATGCTCGAAACACCCGGCAGAATCGAACCGTGTTTCTTCGAGGAGCACATCCCCGCCGAATTGGCGGACCTTTCGGTCGACATCCAGAGGGAAGCGGCTCAACTGGGACAAGGCTTGCACCCGGACAGCGCGGTGGAACTCGCGGACCTCGTCCGCGTGATGAACTGCTACTATTCGAACTTGATCGAAGGCCACAACACACGCCCGCGAGATATTGAGCGCGCCCTCGCCGGTGCCGAACTCGAAGAGGAGACCCGCCCGCTTGCCCTGGAAGCGCGCGCGCATGTCATTGTTCAGCGGGCAATCGACGAGATGCACCGGACTGGCACTCTGCCTCGGCCCACGTCTGTTGAATTTCTCACATGGGCGCACAAAGCTTTTTACGACGAAATGCCTGACGAATTTCGGGTGATCGAGCATCCCGACGGAACCAAGGAGCCGATCATTCCAGGGCACATGCGCCAAGAGAGCGGCAAGGAAGTGGCAGTTGGGCGCCATCTCCCCCCTTCTTCGTCGCGCGTCGCCGCCTTCATGGATCACTTCGACAAACGGTTTGAGATCGCCGCGCGCTCCTCAAGCGGGCGGATCATCGCGATCGCATCGGCACATCACCGGCTGAATTACATCCACCCGTTCCCGGACGGTAACGGGCGCGTCAGCCGCCTGATGTCACATGCCATGGCTCTCACGGCCGGCATTGGAGGCCAAGGCCTGTGGTCGGTCTCCCGTGGGCTTGCGCGCGGGCTGGCGGATCGCGGTGAGTACAAGCGCATGATGGATCTCGCGGACAGCCCGCGTCGTGGAGACCGCGACGGGCGCGGCAACCTGTCCGAAGCCGCCTTGAAGGCGTTCTGCGAATGGTTCCTGAAGGTCTCGCTGGATCAAATCACGTTTTCCGCAAAGCTGTTTGACCTCTCTGGGCTGGAAAAGCGCTACCGGCGCCTTGTCGAGGACACCATCGATGACAAACGCGCGCCCGATCTGGTCTCGGCTGTACTTCGGCATGGCGCGCTTGAGCGTGGCGACGCGCAGATTGTCCTCAAGACTTCTGAGCGCACCGCGCGCAATACACTTAGTAAACTGACCTCCGCCGGGTACCTTACCTCTGCGTCTCCGAAGACCCCTGTAAGACTGGCGTTTCCCTTGGACTACCGCGAACGGCTGTTCCCCAACCTGTTCGCCGAT
>NZ_JBXWRR010000013.1:0-87399 GCF_059613025.1 Ruegeria sp. BHSC223 | reverse complement strand
CGGTCCCTTCCCGAACCCGGAAGTTAAGTGCCTCCGCGCCAATGGTACTCGGGCTCAAGCCCCGGGAGAGTAGGTCACCGCCAAACCTAATAAATACTCAATTCTCTCTAAACAGATAATCCCCATATTCCTGTATGGCAGACAAAGATATTGTCTGCCCATCCGTCGCGGTTTTCGAACGACACGGTCCCGGCGCGCACTTTCGTTTGCAGGTCTTGACAGATGCTACGCGATCATCATCTTCATTGTTGCCCAGCCAATTGTTGATCGAATGCAGCTTGATCCCGCACAACCGTAGGCGAGCTCCTGAACCGCCCGCTAACCGAGGACTGGCTCACCGCCCTATATTTCTAGCAACGCCAAGGCGGGCGGATCGTCTGCGTGGCAGCCAATAATCGACGTTGTTGCCAACACAGAGGTGCGGCGTCAAATCATTGGCTTGGGTGTCGGCCCATCAGAAGCCGAAACCTTCCGGATGGACTTCATGAGCGGCTTGAATGCCTGAGGCCTCGACGTCATGAAACTGGTGATCAGTGACGCCCATAGCCAAGAAA
This sequence comes from Ruegeria sp. BHSC223, assembly GCF_059613025.1. Lineage (NCBI taxonomy): Bacteria > Pseudomonadati > Pseudomonadota > Alphaproteobacteria > Rhodobacterales > Roseobacteraceae > Ruegeria > Ruegeria sp. BHSC223. The sequence continues at coordinate 86,845 of NZ_JBXWRR010000013.1, read as the reverse complement.
GCCGCCTGAGCATGAACTCAGGCCATCTGGGAAATCACACCATCTTGGCGGACGCTACAAATCAAACTTCTGAAGCAAGCTTTACTGCTTGTATTGGTATCGAAGATCGAAATTTTGGTGGAGCCTAGGGGAGTCGAACCCCTGACCTCTTGCATGCCATGCAAGCGCTCTCCCAACTGAGCTAAGGCCCCTGACCGGTCAGCTATCACTCGGATCGCTGCAGTGAGCGGACGTTTATGAGAGCAGCCGGGTGAGTGCAAGTCCAAAATTGCGTGACATGCCGTTTTTCTTGATGACGGAGAAATAGCGATGCTGGGCACAAAAAAGGGCGGGTCTAGCCCGCCCTTCTAGTGCTAGAATGCCGCCATTCATTCGTCGTCCGAAGACATATCCTTGATGTCGTCCAGCGAAACGCTGTCCTCGTCATCATCGTCCTCGAGGATGTCATCATCCAGATCCATGTCGACCGAATCGTCATCGCTGTCATCCAGCACGATTTCATCGTCATCCGTGGTCTGGCGGGCTTTGCGAGTGGCGGAGTCTTCGGCATCGGCCGCGATCATGCGACCCTTGCCGAGGTCGAGTTCAACGACCTCGCCCGTATACGGGCTAACGATCGGATTCTTGTTCAGGTCATAAAACCGTTTGCCGGTAGTCGGGCAAACGCGCTTTACACCCCATTCTTCCTTGGGCATGTGAAATCCCCTTGATATCTGATGAGTCGCTTCGAAGATTCTGGCCTCGTGCCACATGAGGTGCAGCCTGTCAAAGCCTTTACGTCGAGGGGAGCGTACATATGGGAAAGCACCACCTTCCGGGTACACCTCCGGTGCAGCTGACGCTGCGCCGTTCGGCACGGGCACGACGGATAAGCCTGCGTGTGTCGCAGTTGGATGGACGGGTAACCCTGACTTTGCCGGTGGGAGTTTCCGAGAGTGAGGCCATGGATTTCGCCGAGAGCAAATCGGAATGGATCCGTGGGCATCTGGCCAGACACACACCTCGTCGGCAGACAGGGTATGGGGATTTAATACCGATCGAAGGGGTGCCGACACCTCTCCTTCCAGCGTCCGGCAGCCGTATCTTGTGGCAGGCGAAAGAGCTCCGGGTGCCAGAGGCTGCCATGGGTGCGGGTCTGCATCGTTTCCTGCGCGAGTTGGCGCGCGACCGGCTGGCAGCGGCCTGCGATTTCTATGCAGCCGAACTGGGCCGGCCCTATGCCCGGATCAGCCTGCGCGATACCCGCTCGCGCTGGGGGTCCTGCACCGCCGAGGGGGCGCTGATGTTCTCGTGGCGACTGATCCTGACGCCACCCGCGGTGCTGCGCTACGTGGCTGCGCATGAGGTAGCGCATCTTGCTGAAATGAATCACTCACAACGTTTCTGGGCCGAGGTGACACGCATTCATGGCCCCTATTTGGAGCAGCGCCAGTGGCTGCGTGACAATGGTGCCCAACTGCACAGCTACCTGTTCTAAGTCTGTTGGTCCGAACCGGGCGACTTGCTAAGGTGACCTTAGGGAATGACAGGTCGGGGTGCCATGACCGAACAGGAAAAGCGACGGCTGGCAGCCATCATGATGCTGGATGTTGTCGGCTTTACCCGCCTGATGGGCGAGGACGAGACGGGCACTCTTGCGTTCGTCCTTGATGCGCGCCGTACCTATGTCGAACCGGCGCTGGCACGCCATGACGGGCGATTGGTCAAATTGATGGGTGACGGTGCGCTGGCGGAATTCGCCAGTGTTACCAGCGCGCTTGATTGTGCCTGCGAGATTCAGGCCGCGATGCGGACCCATCCGCTGAAACTCAGGATCGGCATCAACCTAGGAGAGGTGATTGTCGATGAGGATGATATCTATGGCGACGGCGTAAACGTCGCCTCGCGGATTGAGGCCCTGGCCCAACCGGGAGGCATCGCGGTTTCCCGAAACGTGTATGACCAGGCCCGGAAACGAGCCGATCTTCACTTCGTTGATGGCGGCAAGCATATGGTCAAGAACGTGACCGAGCCGGTCGCTGTGTTTCATCTGTCGGCAGAAGGCACCGGCGCCGATGCAGCCCGCGCGCCAGATCCATTCAAGCGCCGTCGCACGCCTGCTCTTGCACTGGTCCTCCTTGTCATCGCCGCCGTCAGCCTGGGCTATGTCGTGCTGGGTCGCAACGCTGGCAACGAAACGGCCAAGGTTGCCCCGATAGCGGTACCGCCCATTCAGGATCGGCCCTCGCTCGTTGTACTGCCTTTCGCCAACCTGTCGGGCGATCCCGATCAGGCCTATTTCAGCGACGGTATGACCGACAACCTGATCAACGATCTCAGCCAGGTCGGCGGTCTGCTGGTCATTGCCCGCAACACCAGCTTTTCCTTTCGCGACCGGCAAGAGGCGATGGACGCCCAGACCGTCCACAAGGTTCTGGGCGTGCGGTATGTGGTCGAAGGCAGCGTGCAGCGGGCCGGCGATCACGTCCGCATCAATGCAAATCTGGTCGATGGCACGACCGGGTTCCAATTGTGGGCCGGACGGCTGGACCGCGAGTTCAGCGATCTCTTCGCATTACAGGATCAGGTCGCCTCGCAGATCATCGACGCGCTCAAGATCGAATTGACACAGGATCAGCGGCGGCGGTTGTCAAAGCGCCATACCGACAATCTGGAGGCATATGACCTGTTCCTGCGCGCATGGGAGGAGATCTGGCGGTTCAACGATGAATCGCGCAAGGCGGCCCAGGCCTACTTGTGGTCCACGCTGGACTTGGACCCGGATTTCGCGCTGGCAAAGGCCATCCTTGCAACGACCTATACCAATCGCACCGGCGTCTCGCTGACCGCTAGCGCCGAATCGCTGGAAACCGCGTACCGGCTCGCTCGTCAGGCGGTGGCGATCGACCCCGAATTGCCCGCCGTCCATGCCTCGCTGGGACTGGTTCACATGTTTCGCCGGGAATACGACAAAGCCGATGCCTCTTTCGCACAAGCGGTCAAGCTTGACCCGAACTATGCCGATGGTTTCGGAATGCAGGCCTGGAACTGGCATTACGCTGGTGAGCCGGAGCGCGCCCTGGCCGGGTTTGAGCACGCCATGCGCCTGAACCCGCGGGCGCCGTTTCCCTATCTGAATGCAATCGCCGAGGTGCATTTCAGCCTTGGCAACCTGGAAGCGGCGCTGGAGTGGAGTACCGAAGCGCTGGAAAGAAACCCCGAAGCACTGCGCCAACGTCTGCTGCAAGGCGCGATCCTGACCGAGATGGACCAGACCGAGGATGCCGAATGGGAAGTGGTCGAGGCACTTGCGCTTCAACCCGGCATCACGATTGCCAACCTGCCCGATATCTATCCCTATCGCGAAGGTAGCACGCTTGCGCGCCTGGAGCAGGCGTTGCGCGCGGCCGGCCTGCCGGAATGATCCGGTCGGCTTGACGCTGCTCGCAGATGTGATCACAAGGAAACATGCAGAACCCGCGCCCGACCGACCAGACAGCCGCCGCCCATGACCGGGTCTATCGCAGCCTGCGCACCCGCATCATGCATGGCGAAATGTCACCGGGTCAGGCACTGACCCTGCGCGGCATTGGCAAGGAATTCGACGTTTCGATGACCCCCGCGCGCGAGGCGATCCGTCGCCTTGTGGCCGAGGGGGCGTTGTTCCTGTCCAGTTCGGGCCGCGTGTCGACCCCCGAGTTGAGCAGCGACCGGATCGAGGAATTGGCCGCCCTGCGTGCGCTTCTCGAGGTGGAACTGGCCAGCCGCGCCCTGCCCCGCGCCCATATGGCGCTGATCGACCGGTTGCAGGCGATCAACGGCACGGTGGCCGAGATGGTCTCGAAACGCGATGCGGTGGGGTATATCCGCACCAATCTGGAATTTCACCGCACCCTTTACCTTCGGGCGCAGGCGCCGGCGATGCTGGCCATGGCGGAAACCGTCTGGCTGCAACTGGGGCCGACGATGCGCGCGCTCTATGGCCGACTACGCCGCACCGATCCGCCGCAATATCACAAGCTGATCATCGCCGCGCTCAAGGCAGGCGATGAACCCGGATTGCGGCTGGCGGTGCGTTCCGACGTGACCCAGGGCCTGCGGCTGTTGGTGACGTGATCGCGTTGCATGGTTGCGCGCCGCTTTGCCTTGGTCTTAAGCTGAGACCGGATTTCAACGGGGAGTGACATGATGAACAGGTTTTCGCGGCGCGGAGCGCTGGGGCTGATCGGTGGCGCGGCCACCTTGCCGATGCTGGGAACACCGGCCCTGGCAAATACCAAGATGACGGTCGGCGCGTTGCGCTTCACCAGCCACGCGGCGTCATTCGTCGCTTTTGAACGCGGCTATTTCACTGACGAGGGGCTGGACGTCGAATTCAAGTTTTTCGAGGCGGCCCAACCGATGGCGGTGGCAATCGCCAGCGGTGACGCCGATTATGCGGTCACCGCGATCACCGGCGGCCTGATCAGCCTGGCCGAAAAAGGCGCTGCCAAGGTGATCGGCGGCGCGCTGAGCGAGGAAAAGGGCATTGACGGCCAGATGATCCTGGCCTCGAACGCGGCTTATGACGCAGGGCTGACCAGCGCCGCCGCGCTGGATGGGCGCAGCTTTGCGGTGACGCAGCCGGGCTCGTCCTTCCACTATATGGGCGCCAAGATCGCGGCGGCCGAGGGCGCCTCGGTCAAGTTCACGCCGCTGCAAAAGGTGGGTGCGATCATCGGCGCGATGAAATCGGGACAGGTCGACGCCTGGACCATCGTGCCCCATATCGGCAAGGCGCTGTCGGGCGGTGGTGCGGTCAAGCACATCGGCATGGTTGCGGATTATCTGCCCGACTATCAGGTCACCACCGTGTTTACCTCGGCCAGCAATGCATCCGGCGAACGGGCGCAGACCGAGGCGTTCCTGCGCGCCTTCTCGCGCGGGGCGGCGGATTTCAACGCGGCCCTGGTGGACAAGACCGCCGGGGACGAGGCCGGGGTCGAAATGGTCAAGCTGGTGCACAAATATGTCTATGCAGACCAACCCTTCGAGAAGGCCGAGAAATCCATCCGCAACGGCGCGATGCGCCTGAACAAGGATGCGGGACTGAACATGGGTTCGGTCGAGGATCAGCTGGGCTGGTTCAAGTCCGAAGGTCTGGTCAAGGACAGCATCACCACCGAGGTGCTGGTCGACGGATCTTATGCACCGATGATCTGACGGCACATGGAGCTCGCGGTTCGCGGTCTGACCCATTGCTATGGCGACATGGTGGTGCTGGACGATGTCTCGCTGCATATCCCGGCAGGCGAGATCCTGTGCGTGGTCGGTCCGTCGGGCTGCGGCAAGTCCACGCTGCTCAGGATGCTGGGCGGGCTGGAACAACCCGATTGGGGCGAGGTGCTGCAAGGCGGCACCCCGCCCGAGGGCTGTCTGAACCCGCTGACCTATGTGTTTCAGGATTTCGCCCTGCTGCCCTGGCGCAGCGTGGCGGGCAATATCTCGCTGGTGCTCGAAGATCACCGCCTGCCGGGTGACCGGGTGCGCGCGATCATCGAGGATGTGCTGGCGCGCACCCGGCTGTCGGATTTCCACGATGCCCTGCCCCGACAACTGTCGGGGGGCATGAAACAGCGGGTCGCCATTGCCAGGGCGCTGGCGGTGAACCCGGCGGTGATGCTGCTGGACGAGCCGCTCTCGGCGCTGGACGCGCAGACGCGCGAGCTGTTGATGGAGGATCTGGTGGCTCTGTGGGAGCGGCAGCCCTTTACCGGCGTCTATGTCACCCACAACCTGGCCGAGGCGGTGCGCCTGGGTCACCGCATCGCGGTGCTGTCGCGTCGCCCTGGCCGCGTGCGCGAGGTGATCGAGGTGCCGGGGACGCTGTCGGAACGGCATGCAGGGGACGCGGGGCTGGAGGCGATCCAGGCCCATCTCTGGGCACTGATGCGGGACGAGGCGGTGGCCGCCGATCTGGAGTTGCTGGATGCCTGAGATCCGGGTTCCCTTTCGTGGCGGCGGTTTCCGTCCCGAGGCGCGGCGCGGCACCGGCATCGCGGTGTTCGTGCTGCTGCTGTTCCTGATCGAATGGGGCACGCGGACGGGCTGGATCTCCAACCTGACCCTGCCGCGCCCTTCGGACGTGGCCGCGACGCTGAGTGATCTGGCCCGGTCCGGCGCGCTCTGGACTCATCTGTTACCCTCGCTCAGCCGGTTGGCGGTGGGCTCGGTGCTGGGCATCAGCGCGGGTGTTGGTGTGGGCGTGCTGATCGGGCTCTTTTCCTATATCCGGGCAGGGCTGGTGCCGCTGGTGGCGGCGATCTTCCCGATCCCGAAAATTGCCCTGCTGCCGCTGTTCGTGATCTGGTTCGGCATCGACGAAGGGTCGAAATACGCGCTCATCGCGCTGGGGACCTTCACGCCCACGGTGGTGGCCACCTATGGCGCGGTCGACAATGTCGACCGGGGACTCATTCGCATGGGTCAGAGCTTTGGCCTGGGCTGGTGGTCGATCGTGCGCAAGATCGTGCTGCCCGGCGCGCTGCCCGGCATCCTTTCGGGGCTGCGGGTGTCGCTGGCCATCGGCATCATCCTGCTGGTCGCGGCCGAGATGCTGGGCGCCGAACACGGGATCGGCGCCTATATCCTGCAAGCGGGCGCGCTCTATGATCTTGAGCGGCTTTTTGCCGGTGTGGTCATTCTGTCCTGCCTCGGCGTGCTGACCAGCTGGGCCATCGGCAAAATCGAGAAACGCTTGCTGGTCTGGCGCAGCTGATCGCGGTATCCTGCGGCAAAACAAACGAGCAGGATTCACCATGATTGATCGTCGGCTTTTTACTTTCGGCTTGGGGGCGCTGACGCTTTCGGCCTGTGGCGGGGCCACGACCGCGCCCACCGCTGCACCGGCAGAAGCCTGGCCCACCGTGTCCAACGCGGGCTGGACTGCCTGGGTTACCGCCTTCAAGGGGCGGGCTTCGGCGCAGGGCATTTCCGCCTCAACCCTCGACAGCGCGTTTCGTGGCGCGGGTTATATCCCCAAGGTGATCGAACGGGACCGCAACCAGACCGAGTTCAAACGCTCGCTGGAGGATTATCTGGCCATCGCCGCTTCGGACGAGCGGATCGCGACCGGCAAGCAGATGCTGGCCCGGCACGGCGCGCTCTTGAACCGGATCGAGCAACATTACGGGGTCGACAAAGCGGTCGTGACCGCAATCTGGGGGCTGGAAAGCCGCTATGGAACCCGGCGCGGTGATGTGCCGATCGTGTCGGCCCTGTCGACGCTGGCCTATGACGGCCGGCGTGGCGCGTTCTTCGAAAAACAGCTGATCGCGGCGCTGAAGATCCTGCAAAACGGCGATACGTCACCCCGAAACATGACCGGAAGCTGGGCGGGTGCGATGGGCCATACCCAATTCATCCCGACCTCGTACCTGGCCTATGCGGTGGATTTCACCGGCGACGGGCGGCGCGATATCTGGTCCGAGGATCCGACCGATGCGCTGGCCTCGACCGCCGCCTATCTGGCCAATGCGGGCTGGGTGCGCGGCCAGCCCTGGGGTGGCGAAGTGGGATCCGCCGCCGCCAATTCGGGCACGCCGCTGGCCGTGCTGCAACCGCAGGTGCCGGGACCCAAGATCGCGGTGTTCAAGAATTTCAACGTGATCAAGCGCTACAACAACTCCGACAGCTACGCCATCGGCGTGGGACACCTGTCGGACCGCCTCAAGGGCGGCGGGCCGTTCAAGGCATCGTTCGGGCCGGACGAGACCGGTTTGACGCTGGAAGAGCGCAAGGAGTTGCAGACCCGCCTGAGCGCGGCCGGCTATGATACCGGCGGTGCAGACGGGGTGATCGGTTCGAAAAGCACCGCTGCGATCAGCGACTATCAGCGCGCGCGTGGGCTGGCAGTGACCGGCACGCCCTCGGTCGAGCTGTTGCGGATGCTGCGCCAGGGTTGAGCGGGGCGGGGGCGCTGCCCCCGTCGCCCGATGGGCGACTCCCCCGGAGTATTTCAGGCGAAATGAAGGGGCGCGCGGCGCCCTTTCTCAGGCGGCCAGCCCTTTGGATCCGATATCGAGGAATTTCTTGCGACGATCCTTGATCAGCGCCTCGGCGGATTTGCCCTCAAGCTCCTTTAGCATGGCGGCGATGGCGGTGCGTACCGCCTCCATCGTGGCAGCCTTGTCGCGATGGGCACCACCGCGCGGCTCGGGGATCACGCGGTCGACCACGCCCAGTTTCAGCAGGTCCTGCGCAGTCAGGCGCAGCGCCTCGGCGGCCTCGCGCATCTTTTCGGCATTCTTCCACAGGATCGAGGCGCAGCCCTCGGGCGAGATCACCGAATAGATCGAATGTTCCAGCATCGCCACCCGGTTGGCAGTGGCAAAGGCGACGGCGCCGCCCGAGCCGCCTTCGCCGATGATGACCGAGACCAGCGGCACACCGGCACGCAGGCACATCTCGGTCGAACGGGCGATGGCCTCGGACTGGCCGCGCTCTTCGGCGCCCTTGCCGGGATAGGCGCCCGCGGTATCGACCAGGGTCACCACCGGCAGACCGAACCGGCCGGCCATCTCGATCAGGCGCACCGCCTTGCGATATCCTTCGGGCCGGGCCATGCCGAAGTTGTGGGCGATGCGGGACTTGGTGTCGGACCCCTTCTCGTGGCCGATCACCATGACCGGGCGGTCATTGAACCGTGCCAGCCCGCCCATTACCGCCAGATCGTCGGCAAAGTTCCGGTCGCCGGCCAGCGGCGTGTATTCGGTGAACAGCGCATCGACATAGTCGCGGCAATGCGGGCGTTCGGGGTGCCGGGCCACCTGGCATTTCCGCCAGGGGGTCAGATCGCGATAAAGCTCGTCCAGAAGCTTGGCCGCTTTGGCATCGAGCGCCGCAGCCTCTTCTGCCACGTCCATCTCTTCGTTGGCGCGGGCCAGAGCGCGCAGTTCCTCGGCCTTGCCTTCGATTTCGGCCAGCGGTTTCTCGAAATCCAGATACTGGGTCATGGTGCCCTCACGTCGCGGAGTTTCACGCTATATGACCTCAGGTCGCGCAGGATGCAACTCGGCAAGATTTGTGGGACGCTTCGATGGCAGTCTGCCGGGGCAGAGGAAACAGGCATCAGGCAATGACAGATTACGAAGGGCGCATCCTGCGGGTGCTGAACTACATCCATGACAATCCGGGCGGCGACCTGTCGCTGGACCAGTTGGCGGATGTGGCGGCAATGTCGCGGTTTCACTGGCACCGGGTGTTCCGGGCGCTGACGGGCGAGACCTGTGCCCAGACGGTGCGGCGGATGCGGTTGCACCGGGCAGCTACCGCACTGGTGCAGACCCGGACGCGGGTGGACGAGATCGCCGCTTCGGTCGGTTATCCCAACCCGGTCTCCTTCGCGCGCGCCTTTGCCGAGGCCTATGGGCAAAGCCCGTCGGCCTTTCGCCGGGCCAATCGGCTGTTGCCGCCTCTGCCCCCCTTCAAGACAGGAGACTATCCGATGCTTCCCGTGGAAATCCGCGATGAACCTGCCCGGCGTCTGGCTGGGATCGCCCACAAAGGGGCCTATGCCACCATTGGCCGCAGCTTCGAGAGTTTTTCGGCCCTGTGCCAGTCCCGCAACCTGTGGCCGCAGATCGCGGACTCGGTTGCGGTCTATCTCGACAGCCCCGACTGCGTCCCCGAGGCGGAACTGCGGTCCTTTGCAGGCGGAACATGGCGCGGCGATGATATCCCGCAAGGGATGGAAGAACACCACCTGCCCGGCGGCAGGACGGCGGTCATGACCTACAAGGGTCCCTATTCCGGGCTTGCCGCCGCCTATCATTCTCTGTTCGGCACATGGTTGCCCGGTTCGGGCGAGGAGCCGGCGGATTGCCCTTGTTTCGAGATTTACCTCAACGACCCGCGCGCGGTTCCACCCGAAGAACTGCTGACCGAAATCTGTCTGCCCTTGAAATGAGGCCTTGGTCGTGACCAATGAAAACCTGGATGTCTCAATCGACCATCTCGAGGGCTTCGATCTGCGCGCCTTTCGCCATATCGGACCCTATGCGCAGAAGGCCGCGGGATTTGCGCAACTCCTCTCCTGCCTGCCGCCCGATTGGCGGACACTCGGCTGGGGGCCGGTGGTCGGGCTCTACCTGTCTGATCCGGCCCGAACCCCACCATCCCATCAGGTCTATCTTGCCGGATGCGCGGTGCCACATGACACAGGAGAGATCGCCGGGCTGGAACAGTGGCGCCAGAGGCCCTGTCATTGTGCCATACATCGCCACGAGGGACCCTATGATCAGATTCCGGACAAGTTCCGTAGCCTCTACGAGCGCGAGTTGCGGCGCCTGCGGGTCTGGCCCGATCTTGCGCCGCCTTTCGAGATCTATCACGACGATCCTGAACACACGGCGCCCGAGGCGCTGCGCACCGATCTGTGCATTCCCCTGCGACCCTAGCCGGGCCAGAGCACCGGGTAGAGCGACAAAACAAGCAACCCGGCCATGGTCCAGTTGAATACCGTCAGGCGGCGTGGATTGGTCAGCAACTGCGCCATCTGCTGACCCAGCACGGTCCAGGTGCTGACCGAAGGCAGGTTGACCGCCCCGAAAATCGCGGCAACCACCAGCACCGCCATCAGCGTCTGTCCCGGCGCATAGGCCGAGATCGCGGTCAGCGCCATCGCCCAGGCCTTGGGGTTGACCCATTGAAAGGCCGCAGCCTGAAGAAAGGTCATCGGGCGGCCCGCCTCGGCCCCCCGCTTGGCCGGGGCGGCATTGGCGATCTTCCAGGCAAGATAGAGCAGATAGACGACCGAAGCGTATTTCAGCAGCGTATAGCTGGGCGGCCAGGCGTCAAAGACCTGCACCAGTCCAACGCCAACCATCACCACCATGAAGGTAAAGCCCAGCCCGATCCCCAGCATATGCGGGACCGAGCGGCGAAAACCGAAATTGGCCCCCGATGCCATCAGCATCAGGTTGTTCGGCCCCGGCGTGATCGACGAGACAAAGGCAAAGAGCAGAAGAGCGATGAGCAGATCGTATGTCATGCGCAAACTCTTGCGCGGCTCAGGGCAAATGAAATTGCGTTCTTGCGATCGTTCGCTGTAAATTCGCAATCAATGACGAAGATCGACGAAATCAACCGCAAGATATTGCAGGAATTGTCCCGCGACGGTCGGATCAGCAATCTCGACCTTGCGGCGCGGGTGGGATTGTCGCCCTCGGCCTGTTTGCGCCGGGTGCAGGAGCTGGAACGGGCGGGCGTTATCGCCGGCTACCGTGCGGTGTTGAACCCGGCGGCGCTGGGCATCGGATTTGTCGCCTATATGGGTGTCGGCCTGGGCGAGCATACCAAGGCCGCGCAAGAGCGGTTCGAACGCGCCGTGGCGCGCGCACCCGAAGTGGTCGAATGCCACAACATCACCGGCACCATCGAATACCTGCTGCGGGTCGAATGCGCCGATCTGCCCAGCTACAAGACATTTCACACCGATGTTCTGGGCACCCTTCCGCATGTGAATTCGATCACGACCTATGTCGTTATGGGTTCTCCCAAGGACCTGCGCGCCTGAGGTGCGGGGAAAAAGTGATCGTATCGGCCCTTGCCGCACGAAAATTTGATGCCTAGGCTGATCACGAATGCGTTGCCCAACTCCGGCGCCAAGACCGGTCGCGGCGCAGAAAACCGGGAGTGTAACATATGAAAGCGATCTGGATCGGCGCGCTTGCAGGGCTTGCCATGATCTGTGCAGGAGCGTTGTCGGCAGGACCGGCCAAACTGCAACCGGCCAATCCGCAGCCCGGCGGGCTGAAGCGTGGCCTGTCTGTCAGCTATGGATATGCCAGGGAGGGCGAGCACATCCGCCAACTGGCCGAGGCGCGTAGCGTGCTCAAGGCGGGCGCTCAGCGCGGCAAGGCACTGCGTGGGCTCGATTATCGTGACACCGCCAAGGGCGAGAACACGTTAACCTCGAAGCGGGCGGAAAACGTGGCCGCCGCGATCAGGGGTTATATTCGTTTCGATTCTCCGGGTGTTTACGAGATCGACTTTTTTACCAATGACGGGATCGACGCACGTATCGGCGGCCAGAGGGTTGGCCATTTCGACGGACGCCAGACATGCGACAGCACCATCGTGTCCGAGGTCGAGGTGCCGCAGGCCGGCTGGTACAAGGTCGATATCACTTATTTCAACCGCCTCAACACCTCGTGCCTGATGATGCGCTGGGGGCAAAAGGGCAAAGGCATGAAATGGGTCCCGAACGACGTGTTCGGGTATTGAGCCTGCTCTTCAGAACGATATGAACAACGGGGCCGAGCGGCCCCGTTTTCATGTTCCGGCCCGCTTGAGCGCGGCGCGCAGCGCCAGTTCCGGCGAGGCCAGCACCGGCACATCCGACCGCACCCGCGCCTGTGCCCCGGCCATCGAGGCCTGGGCCAGCACCACGGCGCTCAGGTTCGGCTGAGCGGCCAGCGCGCTTTCGACCCGCCGCGCGATTTCGTCAGCAAAGGTATCTCCGTCGCCTTCGGTGAAGAGCGGCCAGAGGTCGGACAGATCCAGATGAGCGATCCGCACCGGAGTGCCTTCGGCGGCAAACGCCGCCTCCAGCAGCGCGGTCGAGGGCGCCTTGGTACTCTCAAGGCAGCAGACCAGCAGGACCGGCCCACCGCTTCGCGCTGCGGCTTGCATCATAGGCGCGTCAATGCGCAAGGCCCCAGCTCGCTCTGCCACACTGCCGATGGTTGTACAGGTGCAGAGCGCCACCGGCGCCTCGGCCAGAGCGGCGGTGATCTCGGCCGCAAGAACGGCGTCGATCCCGTTTTGCGCGCGCGCCAGCCAGTCGGGACGCACCACATGGGTCAGTCGCGCCCCCGGCGCGATCCGCGCGGCCAGCGCATCGAAGGTGGCGCGATGCACCTCGGCGGTATGAAACAGGGTCAGGTCAGCCATATAGTCCTCTCCGACTGACAAAGGGCGCCCGATGGACGCCCTTTGCAACATGTATCGTCGAGCGTCAGCCGTTTGCGGCGATCAGTTCCGCCTGGGCCACGATGACCTCGGCCTGCTTGATCGAGGCGATATCGACCAGACGGCCCTTGTAGACGGTGGCACCTTCGCCCTTGGCCTTGGCCTGCTCCATCGCGGCCAGGATCTCGCGGGCCTCGGTCACTGCCTCGTCCGAAGGGGTAAAGACCTGGTTGGCCAGCGCGATCTGCTTGGGATGGATGGCCCATTTGCCGACCATGCCCAGCGTCGCCGACCGCTTGGCCTGCGCGATATAGCCCTCGTCATCGCTGAAATCGCCGAACGGTCCGTCCACCGGCAGTACGCCATGGGTACGGCAGGCGGCGACAATGGCGGCCTGGGCCCAGTGCCAGGGGTCGGACCAATGCTTGGTCCCTTCGCGCAGCATGTAATAGTTCTCTTGCGTGCCGCCGATACCGGTGGTCTGCATGCCCATCGAGGCGGCGAAATCCGCCGCACCCAGGCTCATCGCCTGCAAGCGGGGGCTGCTGGCCGCGATCTCTTCGACATGGGCGATGCCGGCGGCGGATTCGATGATCACCTCGAAGCTGATCGGCTTGGTCCGGCCCTTGGCACGCTCGATGGCGGTCACGAGCGCATCGACAGCATAGACATCAGCCGCACAGCCGACCTTGGGGATCATGATCTGGTCGAGCCGGTCACCTGCCTGTTCCAGCACATCCACCACGTCGCGATACCAATAGGGCGTGTCCAGACCGTTGATCCGCACGGACATATACTTGTTGCCCCAGTCGATCGTGTTCAGCGCCTCGATCACATTCGCCCGCGCGCTGTCCTTGTCGCTGGGCGCCACCGAATCCTCGAGGTCGAGGTTGATGACATCCGCTGCCGAGGCCGCCATTTTCACAAACAGCTTGGTGTTCGACCCGGGCCCGAACAACTGGCAACGATTGGGGCGCGCAGGCGCGGCGGGCTGAATGCGGAAACTCATGGGCAGACCTTTCGCCAGGTAAGGAAATTGCGATTTTTCTGCCCTGTTGGGTATTAAATTACACCTCCGCGTGCAAGGCTCTTTCTGCACATGCAGCATTGACCGATCGGCGAGTTGTCGCGCAACGCTGCAGCGCCCTGTTGACAAGAACGCATTCGGCAATAACGGTCGCTCAACTTTCGGAGTTTCTTCCATGAACAAACCCACTGCCCTGCCAGCGAACCAACGGCTTCGCATCAATCTGCTGCGCCTGGCTTTCTTTGCGATGCTCCCCTTGCTGGTGTTCTCCAAATCCGCCTGGCTCCACCCTGAATGGCTGTTTGATCTGTTCGAGGTTACCGGTGTCTTTCTGGTCATCGCTGCGGTTCTGGGCCGGTTCTGGTCGATTCTATACATCGGGGGACGCAAGAACTCAGAGGTCATGCAGGATGGTCCCTACAGCATGTGCCGCCATCCACTCTATTTCTTTTCCTGCATGGGTGCGGTCGGCTTTGGCCTGATGCTGGGCAGCGTTGTGCTGACTGCGGTTCTCGGAGCCGCGACTTTCTCCATTCTCTCGGCGACCGCGGCGCGTGAAGAAGCGTTTCTGCGGACCGAATTCGGAAAGAGATACGACGACTACGCCGCACGAACACCCCGGATCCTGCCACGCCCCTCGCTGTTTCACACGCGCTCCGAGATCACCTTCAACGTCGAAACATTGCGACGGAACTTCTTTGATGCTCTGGTATTTCTCAGCTTCATTCCCTTGGCAGAACTGCTGGAGGGATTGAAAGAAGGTGCACTCGTTCCGACCTTCCTGATCTACTGACGATCAGAGGTTTTCGCAAAAATCTTGCACGCATGTTTACCTGCTTAGAAGAACTTTCGAAAAATTTTGGGGTGTGGTGCAGAATTCGGTGATTTTTCGAACGACTTTCAACTAGCCTTCGCCGGTATTCAACTGGAGACCTGCGATGATCGAGACACCGTATCTGCTGTTTTTGGGCGATGCCCCCGACCAACTCGCTGCCAAGGTCGCGGTAGGGATCAAGGATTGGCGCCCCGAGAACGCCGTCGGCCAATACCGCATGGACGGGTGCAAGGCCGATCTGGGGCTGACCGACATGGATCTGGCCCAGGCCCGCGAGGCTGGCGCCAAGACACTGGTGATCGGCGTCGCCAACCGCGGCGGCGTGATCAGCCAGGACTGGAAAAAGGTGCTGGTGATGGCACTGGAAGAGGGATTCGATCTGGCTTCGGGCCTGCACAACCTGCTGCGCGACGAACCCGATCTGGTTGCCGTCGCCGAAGCTTGCGGGCGCAAGCTGCATGATGTGCGTATCCCCTCGGTGAAATACCCGATCGCCAATGGCGTCAAGCGCAAGGGCAAGCGTTGCCTGGCCGTGGGCACCGACTGTTCGGTGGGCAAGATGTACACCGCGCTGGCCATGGATGCCGAGATGCGCGAGCGGGGCATGAAATCGACCTTTCGCGCCACCGGCCAGACAGGCATCCTGATCACCGGCGACGGTGTGCCGCTGGACGCGGTGATCGCCGATTTCATGGCCGGCTCGGTGGAATGGCTGACACCTGACAATGACGAGGACCACTGGGACCTGATCGAGGGTCAAGGCAGCCTGTTCCACGTCTCCTATTCCGGGGTGACGATGGCGCTGATCCATGGCGGCCAGCCCGATGCGCTGATCCTGTGTCACGAACCGACCCGCGAGCATATGCGCGGACTGCCGGGGTACCAGTTGCCGACGCTGGAGGCGGTGCGCGATATGGCGCTGTCGCTGGCCAAGGTCGCCAATCCCGCATGCCAGGTGGTCGGCGTTTCGATCAACACCCAGCACATGAGCGAAGACGACGCCCGCGCCCATCTGGCCAGCGTCGAGGCCGAGATGGGCCTGCCCGCCACCGATCCGTTCCGTTTTGGCCCGGGTAAATTGGTGGATGCCCTGGCTGCGATGTGATCTAACGCCCCGGCGGAGGCACGAGAGATTTTTCGACGAAAAATCTCGCCTCCGGCGGGAGTATTTGAGGCAAAGTGAAAGGAACGGGCAGCATGAAGATCGAGGTAACGCGCGACGTTTTCCGTTTGGCGCAGGTGTTCACGATCTCACGCGGCTCGCGGACGGAAGCCAAGGTTCTTACGGTGCGGGTCTCCGACGGTGTGCATCAGGGCTGGGGCGAATGCGTTCCCTACGCCCGCTACGATGAAACGCTCGAGTCGGTCGAAACCGAGATCGTAGGCTTGCCGGGCGAGATCACCCGCACTGCCCTGATGGACCTGCTGCCTGCGGGAGCCGCGCGCAACGCGGTCGATTGCGCCCTCTGGGATCTCGAGGCCAAGCGCGCTGGCAAGCGGGTGTGGGAACTGGCTGGGCTGCCCGAACCAAGGCCCGAGATCACGGCCTATACCCTGTCGCTCGACACCCCCGAGGCGATGCAGGCGCAGGCCGCGAAGAACGCGCATCGCCCCTTGCTAAAGATCAAGCTGGGGACTCCCGATGACATGCAGCGCCTCGAGGCGGTGCGCGCCGGGGCACCTGGCGCGAAAATCATTGTCGACGCAAACGAGGGTTGGTCTGCTGAGGTCTATGCCGACCTCGCACCGCACCTGGTACGCCTGGGGGTGGCATTGGTCGAGCAGCCCCTGCCCGCAGGTCAGGACGACGCCCTGATCGGCATGGAGCGCCCGGTGCCTGTCTGTGCCGACGAAAGCTGTCATGACCGGAGCAGCCTTCCCAAGCTGAAGGGCAAGTATGACGTGGTCAACATCAAGCTCGACAAGACCGGCGGGCTGACCGAGGCGCTGGAGCTGCGCCGTGCAGCCCTCGCCGAAGGCTATGACATCATGGTGGGCTGCATGGTTGGCTCGTCGCTGGCAATGGCGCCGGCGACGCTGGTGGCGCAGGGCGCGCTGGTCACTGACCTCGACGGACCCCTTCTGCTGGCCGAGGATCGCGAGACACCCCTCGTGTTCGATGCCGCCGGCGTGCATCCACCCAGCGCCTCCCTCTGGGGCTGAGCGTCGGAGGTCGCGGGCGGTGACTGCGTGGGTCTTCTTGACGGGCGCGTGCCTTGTCTGTCTGGCTGCCCTGATGCTCTGGCGCTGGCGCGACCTGCGCGCCGACCTGACAGAGGCACGGCGGCTTGCCAGATTTCAGCCTGTCGAACCGGATCGTTTCGACCCTCGGATGGTGGCTGATCTTCCCGACCCTGCACGCCGATTTTTCCTCTGGGCCATCACGCCGGGCACCAAGCTGTTCACTGTCGCCGCATTGGAGATGCAGGGCAAGTTCGGCATGGGCGACAAGGAACACCCGGGCTACATGCGGATGAGGGCCCGGCAGACCCTTGCCAGCCCGCATGGCTTTATCTGGTCAATGCGGGCCGGGCGGGGACTGCGTAAGCTGTCAGGGTCGGATTCCGGCAGATGGACCCGGTTCTGGCTGTCCGGGCTGGTGCCGGTCGCCCGCTATGGGGGGACATCCGACCATCGCCGCTCGGCCTTTGGCCGCTATGCTGCCGAAGCGGTTATGTGGACTCCGGCGGCGGTCCTGCCGCGTCAAGGCGTTACCTGGGAATCTGTCGACGCGCAGACAGCGCGGGTGACAATCACGCGGGACGGCCTGGAACAGGCGGTCGAGTTGACGGTGGCTGACTCGGGCGCGCCGGTCCGGATCGCCTTTTCCCGCTGGAGCAATGCCAACCCCGAAAAGGCATGGAGGCTGCAGCCTTTCGGCGCCGTGTTATCCGATGGCCGTGTGTTCTCTGGGTTCCGCGTGCCGACCCATGTCGAGGCGGGTAATCACTTCGGGACCGATGCCTATTTCCCGTTTTTCATAGTCGATGTCACCGGTCTGCGGTTTCCGCCGCCCGCTCGAACTTGACGCTGCCCGCCAATCGCCGCAAGAGACTGCATGTCCCAGAGGAGCCACACATGACCCGTACCGTTTACGTTAATGGCGAATACCTTCCCGAGACCGAAGCCAAGGTTTCCATCTTTGATCGCGGATTCCTGATGGCGGATGCCGTCTATGAGGTGACCAGCGTGCTGGATGGCAAGCTGATTGATTTCGACGGGCATGCGGTTCGTCTCAAGCGCTCGCTGGACGAGCTGGAGATGGCCGAGCCCTGCTCGCGCGAGGAGCTTCTGGAAATCCACCGCAAGCTGGTCGATCTGAACGGCATCGTCGAGGGATTGGTCTATCTTCAGGTCTCGCGCGGTTCGGACGGGGATCGCGACTTTGTTTTCCCGGCGGCAGGCACGCCGCCTTCGCTGGTTCTGTTTACCCAGTCCAAGCCTGGCCTGGCCGACAGTCCGGCGGCCAGAAAAGGGGCCAAGATCATCTCGATCGAGGATATTCGCTGGGGCCGCCGCGACATCAAGACAGTGCAGCTGCTCTATCCCTCGATGGGCAAGATGATGGCCAAGAAGGCCGGATGCGACGATGCTTGGATGATCGAGGATGGATATGTGACTGAGGGCACCTCTAACAACGCCTATTTCGTCAAGAACGGCAAGATCGTCACCCGGCCTTTGTCCAATGACATCCTGCATGGCATCACCCGCAAGGCGGTGCTGCGACTGGCGCAAGAGGCACAGATGGAGATCGAGGAACGGCTTTTTACCATCGACGAGGCAAAGACCGCGGACGAGGCTTTTACCACCTCGGCCAGCGCCTTTGTGATGCCGGTGGTCGAGATCGACGGCGCCACATTGGGTGACGGAACGCCCGGACCGATCGCCCGCCGCCTGCGCGAGATCTACATTGATGAAGCACGAAAGACCGCGATCTGAAAGGGTTCCGGCCTGAAGCCTGCCAAAGCCACCCTGTCGGGTGGCTTTTTGCATATGCCGGGGTGACCCGCCAGCCCACAGCGTCACCACTTGCGGTTCTGCGACCGCTGGGCAAGGTTGATCGGACAGCCGTTTGTCGCGAAGACGGAGGCAACCGGGAAAGGGCCGAAATGAGCGAGTTCCAACCACGTTTTGGCGGATTTGAACAAAAGGTGCGCGACAGCTTTGCGCGTCAACCGGTGATGGCGACACTGGGCGCCCGCATCGACGCTCTGTCTGCGGGCCGGATCGAGTTGAGCATGCC
This sequence comes from Ruegeria sp. BHSC223, assembly GCF_059613025.1. Taxonomy (NCBI): domain Bacteria; kingdom Pseudomonadati; phylum Pseudomonadota; class Alphaproteobacteria; order Rhodobacterales; family Roseobacteraceae; genus Ruegeria; species Ruegeria sp. BHSC223. Next base: position 67,810 of record NZ_JBXWRR010000013.1, on the reverse strand, counting down.
CTATGATCCGGCTTTTGCCCAACAGCACGGATTTCTGCACGCGGGTATCGTGTCGACGGTGCTGGACAGCGCCTGCGGCTATGCGGCATTTTCCCTGATGGAGAAAGAAGCGGCCGTTCTGACGGTGGAGTTCAAGGCCAACTTTCTGAATCCGGCCCAGGGCCAAAGGTTTGCGTTCCGGGCCGAGGTGGTAAAACCCGGCCGCACCCTGACCGTGGCCACCGCCACAGCCTATGCGAAGCAGGATGGTCAGGAGCGGGCGATCGCCACCATGACCGCAACCCTGATGGCCTTGGTCGGACGCAGCGGCGTCACCGGATGACGCGCGCGTTTCAGCCCCGGTCGGTCACGTTTTCCTTGAACGCCACCTCGAAAGCGGCCTGTTTATCGGCATTCGCCTCGGTCTGATACTTGGCTTTCCATTCGGCCATCGTCATGCCGTAATAGATCTCGCGAGCCTCGTCCTTGCCCATCTCGATCCCCTGTTCGTTGGCCGCCTCCTGGTACCAGCGCGCCAGACAGTTGCGGCAGAACCCGGCCATGTTCATCAGGTCGATATTCTGAACATCGGTCCGGTCCTGCATCAGGTGTTTTTGCAGACGGCGAAAGGCGGCAGCCTGGATTTCGATTTCGGTTTGCTTGTCCATGTCGTGGCTCCAGAGGTTGAGGGCGACGGCGCGCGTTTCAATGTCTCGACAAATCTGAGGGTAGCGCCGTTTTCCGTCTCGGAAAACGGCCCGGAAAACGTATCGTTTTCCGGCCCCCGCACAAGGTCAGAGGCCACTATCGACCAGCGCGCCCTGCAAGATCGGCACCAGTCGTTCGGCCCAGGCATGTTGCCCGGCATGATCCCCGATCAGGTCGTTACGCAGTTCGATCAGTGCGTTGGGTCGACCAAAAGCTGTACAGTGGGTGTCGATGGCATCACCCGGCAGCACACCTGTATAGGGCTGGTTCACACCGATGCAGAGGTCCCGTTCCGCTTGCAGGCGCGCAATCAGGGGATCGGAGAAACGCCGATCCGCTGTATGCAGCACACCAACATGCCAGGGCCGCGGCTCCCGGCCGCGCAGTTGACGGGTAAACGAATGCATCGACACCAGCACCACACCGGGCGGTGATGCCAACTGTGCCAGCGCGTTGTGATAGGGCCGATAGCACATGTTCAGCCGGCGTTCGCGTTCGGCGGCATCCGCGTGGCGGTTGCCGGGAATGATCGAGCCGTCATAGAGCTTCATCAGCAGCGTCGGATCGTCCTCGCCCCGGTTCGGGTCAATCACCAGCCGCGAGAAATTCGCGGCGATCACAGGTGCCTCGAGCATCTCGCCCAGCAGGCGCGACACTTCGTAGGCACCCACGTCATAGGCGATATGGCGCTCCATGTCCTCGCGCGCCAAACCCAGGTCGCCACCGCAGATATCGGGCGGCACCGTGTTGGTCGCATGGTCGCAGGTGATCAGCCAGCGCGAACGCCGATCCTCGCCGTGGATAAAAAACGGGGTGTATGTCATGGGCCTGTCATCTAGTTTGCCGCAGGTGTAGGACAGTTGCCGACAAAAGGGAATTGCGCCATAACGAGCGCGATGGATGTTTGCGGTAACAATGCTTGAGCAAGGGAGCGGTCGGTCATGCGTCGCCTGAGAAAAGTGAAAATCGTGGCAACGCTGGGACCGGCGTCGGAAACCTATGAGACGATCCGCGCGCTGCACGAGGCCGGGGCCGACGTGTTCCGCCTGAACATGAGCCACGGCACCCATGACGAGATCCGCGCCAAGCACCAGATCATCCGGCAGGTGGAGAAGGATCTGGACAGCCCGATCGCCATTCTTGCCGATCTTCAGGGCCCCAAGTTGCGGGTTGGCACCTTTGCCAACGACGCCGAGGACCTGGCTGAGGGCGCGGCGTTCCGGCTTGATCTGGACCCCGCGCCAGGCGATGCCAAACGTGTCTGCCTGCCGCATCCCGAGATTTTCCAGGCGCTGGAACCCGGCGCGCATCTGCTGGTCAACGATGGCAAGATCCGGCTGAAAGTGACCGATTGCGGCCCCGACTTCGCCGATTGCACCGTAATAACCGGCGGCACCATCTCGAACCGCAAGGGGGTCAACGTGCCCGACGTCGTGCTGCCCTTGGCGGCACTGTCGGAGAAGGATCGCGGCGACCTTGAATTTGCGTGCCAGCTGGGTGTTGACTGGCTGGCGCTCAGCTTTGTCCAACGCGCACGCGATGTGTTCGAGGCGCGCAGTCTGGCCGATGGACGCGCCGCGATCCTGTCGAAGATCGAAAAACCCGCTGCGGTCGAGGAATTCGATGCCATTTTGGATGCCTCAGACGGGATCATGGTGGCGCGCGGCGATCTCGGCGTGGAACTGCCGGTTGCTGCGGTGCCTCCGATTCAGAAGCGGCTGGTGCGTAGATGCCGCGCCGCCGCCAAGCCGGTGATCGTGGCCACCCAGATGCTGGAAAGCATGATCGAAAGCCCGATGCCAACCCGGGCCGAGGTGTCGGACGTGGCCACCGCCATTTACGAGGGCACAGACGCCATCATGCTCAGCGCCGAGTCCGCGGCCGGTCAGTATCCGATCGAGGCGGTCCGTACGATGGACAATGTCGCCATCGAGGTCGAGGCAGACCCCACCTATACTCAGATCATCGCCGCATCGCGGACTGCCAAGGGCACCACTATCGCCGACGGGATTGTTGCCGCAGCGCGCGAAATCGCGGAGAAGACGGATATCAAGGCGATTTGCTGCTTTACCCAGTCCGGCACCACTGCGCTGCTGACTGCGCGCGAGCGCCCCGGTGTGCCGATCATCGCGATGACCTCGCTGCTGGACACCGCGCGACGGCTCTGTCTCAGCTGGGGTTGCCATTGCGTGATTACGCCAGAGCTGGAGCGGTTCAAGGGCGCGGTGGTCAATGCCGCGCGTGTCGCGCGGGCGGCTGGCTTTGCTACTGAGACGGACCAGATTGTGATCACCGCTGGTGTGCCTTTCAACGTGCCGGGTACCACCAATATCCTGCGGGTCGCGCCTTGTGACGAGCGTTTGATATACAATACCGACCCTGGCTAAGCTGCACCGCGAAAGAAGGGACCAGACATGGACGCAGATCTGATCCTGGTGGTGAGTATGGTCATCGCCGCTTTGTCGATCCCGGCGATGGTGTCGGCCTACAGCGAAGTCCGCCGCCCATTTGCTGCCATTTTCACGCTCGTGATCGCCGCGGGGATGATGCTTTATGCCGCGTGGCTTAAACCCGGCGGCTATGTGCTGGCGGAAATACCTGATGTGTTCTTTTCCGTTTTTGCCCGTTTCATCCCTTGAAAACACTGAATTACTGCTTGCCTCGGACGCGCTTTCTGCGTAAACGGCGCCTCTATTCGCGCGACCGGCCGGTGTGGCATGCCGAGTCGCGCGCAAACCGAACCCAAAAAGGAGACGGAAATGCCCAAGATGAAGACCAAATCGAGCGCCAAGAAGCGCTTCAAGGTGACCGCAACGGGTAAGGTCAAGGCAGGTCAGGCCGGCAAACGCCACGGCATGATCAAGCGCACGACCAAGTTCATCCGCGACGCCCGTGGCACCACCACCCTGTCCGCCCCCGACGCCAAGATCGTCAAGGGCTACATGCCCTACGACCGCTAAGAGGAGATTTGAGAGATGTCCCGCGTTAAAGGTGGAACCGTAACCCACGCCCGTCACAAGAAAGTCCTCAAGGCCGCCAAAGGGTACTATGGCCGCCGCAAGAGCTCGTTCAAGGTGGCAACCCAGGCCGTCGACAAGGCCAACCAGTATGCAACCCGTGACCGCAAGGCCCGCAAGCGGAACTTCCGCGCGCTGTGGATCCAGCGGATCAACGCCGCCGTGCGCAGCCACGACGAGGCGCTGACCTATTCGCGCTTCATCAACGGCCTGAACCTGGCTGGCATCGAAGTGGACCGCAAGGTCCTGGCCGACCTGGCCGTGCACGAGCCCGAAGCCTTTGGCGCCATCGTCGCCAAGGCCCAGGCCGCGCTGGCCGCCTGATACCTCGCATCAGACGAGAGACAGTGATGGAAAGGCCGCCCCTTGGGGCGGTCTTTTCGTTCTACGGCAAAGACCAGCATGGACCTTCGGCATCTTCCCCGTTGGTCGGGCGCCCTGATTTGGACACTGGATCACAAGCCTCGTCGTTCCGAAGCGATCAATCTGTCGCCAGGATATCTCGGGCCACCGCCCTCCCCGACAAAACGGCGCCATGTGCCGTGCCGAAATAGCGGGCTGAAGTCGCCTCGCCCGCGAACCAGATTTTTCCGTCCCAATCCGGTCCCGCCAGTTCCGCGCGCGTGGAGGGGCGCGTACCTACGGCATTATAGCTGTAGCTGCCGAACGTGTGCCTGTCCTGCCCCCACCTTGTGGCCTGGGCCGCGCGCGGTGCCGGAAAACCCGACCCGAACATCGAGCGGAGCGCCTCCCGAGCGGCCGCGACGGTATCGCGGTCGCTCAGGCTTTCCACTTCGGCCGCCGCATCGGCAGCATTGAAACCCACCAGGACAGGTGCCCTTAGTGTCCGGGCAAGCGATACCCATTCGCCCCAAAGGCCGGGCCTGGGGCCAAGCCAGCTGATCCAGTCGACATCGTCTGGCCAATGGATGCCATCGAAGCGCAGCCAGCATTTGTTCAAAAGACCCATCCGCAGGCTGCGGGACGCAGCAACGCGATCCTGCGCCAGTGGTTCGGCAAACCGGATACGCCCGGATTGCAGCACGCCCAGCGGCAGCGTGCAAACGATCACATCGGCGTCGATCCGGCCGCCATCCGCAAGGCGCACGTGTCCCGGAGCGATCCCGGTCACCTCGGCGGAAAGTCGAATATCGAGACCCCGCGCCAGATAAGCAGCAATCTGGTCGAACCCGCCCGGAAACAGCGCATCCTGTCCCCCGAATTCGGCATCCTCTTGGCCATACCAGGCTGAAAGCTGCCTGGCGGGGGCGCCATATTCCTGCTCAAGCGTGCTATTGACGAGGTAGAGTACAAGCCTGCGCAACCCCGCATCCGCGTCTCGCCAGCCCGAGGAAGCCTCCAGCGCGTCCAGGACAGACATGTCACGCGACTTCCGATCGGCCTCTGCCAGCGCCCCGCGCAGAATGCGTTCGGCACCACGCAAGTCCGGGTCGATATCGCGCCCGTTTGCATCCTTCAGGATGGCGGCATCGTAGCGGGTTGCCACGACCCGTGCCCCCGCCTCGCGCGCCAGGGCGGTCAGAGGATTGCCGCGCTGGCCGTGAATCCAGCTTGCCCCAAGGTCCATCGGCAAATCCGGCCAGACGCGAGAGGTGTGAATGCGACCGCCGATGCGCGATCGCGCCTCGACAACAGTGACGTTCCGCCCGGCATCGCGCAGGACGCGGGCCGCCGACAAGCCCGCCAGCCCGGCGCCGACAACCAGAATGCGACCCTGCGGTTGACCAAGCACACCCCGTGCCCCAAGGCCGAGCGCCCCCAATCCTCCGATGGCTGCGAGAACCTGACGTCTGGTCGATGCGGTCGTCATGGAGAGGCTGCCCATTTGTCACATTCACAGGCACGGGCAGATCCGGCCCTCGGTCGATGCTAGCATCATTTGGGACGCGTGTCTTTGCCCCCCTCCAACTCTTGGTCTGCGCAGTCGCTCACCACATCCGCGACTTGGCGTATTCGGTATAGCCCGCGTCATAGTCCTCGGCGGCGAACCCGTCGTCCTGTTCACGCAGGAACTGTCCCGCCGTGGGGACCAGCCCGCTTTCGTCGCCCCGCGTCCAGAGGCCCGAGCGCATCAGCGCCTTGGCGCATTGGAAATACATCTCGCCCACCTGGATCACGATGACCGTTGCGGGCTGGCGCCCCTTGCGCTCGAAACTGGCGCGGGCCTGAGCGTCAGGGGTCAGAAAGGCGGTACCGTTCACCCGCACCACGTTCTGGCAGCCGGGTACCATGAACATCAGGCTCACCCGGTTGTCACGGACGATGTTGCGCAAGGAGTCGATCCGGTTGTTGCCGCGCCAGTCGGGCAGCCACAGGGTGGCATCGTCGACAATGCGCACCACCGGGCCGTCATCACCGCGCGGGCTGGCATCGGTGCCCTCAGGCCCCACCGTCGACAGCACGCAGAACCGTGCTGTCTCGATCCATTGACGGTAAAGCGGGCTCAGCCTTGTACGCACCTTGGTCAGCGACGCGGGCACCGCCGCGTCGTAAAGGGTTTCAAGCTCGGTCATGTCGGTTATGCGGCGCATCGGCAAATCCTTTCCAGATTGCCCCTGTCCTAGCTTGTCCCTTTGGAGAAATGTGGCCAAAGATTTAGCAAATGGGCCAAATTGACGATCAGTTCCAATTGCCGGGCTCCTCGGCGGATCGTGTGCAATCCCTGCCACATGATGTGGTCGGCTATGCGCGCGACTATCGCGACGGCTATGTCTCGGTCCGGCATCGGCATCCCCGGCATCAGCTGATCTATGCGGTCTCGGGCCTGATGATGGCCGAGACGGAGGCCATGTCCTATGCCATCCCGCCCGGATATGGGTTGATCGTCCCGGCAGAGCAGCCGCACGAGATCCGAATGATCGGCGCTGTGCGCCTGCAATCGCTCTATGTCCGCGCAGGCCTGCCCGGCGCGGATGCGCTGGCCCGATGCCGGTTGGTCTCGGTGTCGCCGCTGCTGGCGCAGCTGATCGCGGCACTCTGCGAGATGGACAATCCTTGGCCGATGCCGCCCCGCGCCCTGCATCTGAGCCAGCTTATCCTGATCGAACTGCTGGCCGCCCCGGTCTCGCCCCTGGCACTGCCTTACCCCGTCGATCCGCGTTTGCGCCGGGTCTGCGACGCGCTGATCGCCACACCCGCCAGCCCGCGCGACCTGGACGGCTGGGCCGCCGAGGCGGGGATGAGCCGCCGCACCTTCAGCCGCCATTTCCAGATGGAAACCGGTGTGAGTTTCGGCAAGTGGGCGCAACGGCTGCGCTGTCAGGCGGCCCTGCGGGGCCTGGCCGAGGGCAGGCCCGCCGCCCGCGTCGCCCGCGATCTGGGTTATGCCAATGCCTATACCATGGCTGCGATGATGCGGCGCATGACCTGAGACAGGCGCGGCATCCGGGAAACAGCCGGGTCAAACCACCCAGCCCGTCTTGCAATCGCGCCCATTGGCCGATAGCAGGTTCTGGACCAATTTCAGGGGACCGTCATGGACGATCTTAAAGCCAAATATCTGGGCCAGATCGCAGAGGCCGCCGACGAGGCCGCGATCGAAGCGATCCGCCTTGCCGCCGTGGGCAAGAAGGGCGAGGTGGCGCTGAAAATGCGTGAACTGGGCAAGATGACGCCCGAGGAACGCCAGACCGCGGGCCCGGCACTGAACGCGCTGAAAGACGAGATCAACTCTGCGTTGGCTGCCAAGAAGGCGGCGCTGGCCGATGCCGCGCTTGACGAGCGTCTGCGCAGCGAATGGCTGGACGTGACCTTGCCCGCGCGCAACCGCCGCCAGGGCACGCTGCACCCGATCAGCCAGGCCCGCGAGGAACTGACCGCGATCTTTGCCGAAATGGGCTTCTCTGTTGCCGAAGGGCCGCGCATCGACACCGACTGGTACAATTTCGACGCGCTCAACATCCCCGGCCACCACCCCGCACGGGCCGAGATGGACACGTTCTACATGCACCGCGCCGAGGGCGACAATCGCCCGCCGCATGTGCTGCGCACCCATACCTCGCCGGTGCAGATCCGCTCGATGGAGAAAATGGGCGCGCCGCTGCGCGTGATCTGCCCGGGCGGTGTCTATCGCGCCGATTACGACCAGACCCACACGCCGATGTTCCACCAGGTCGAAGGCCTGGCGCTGGACCGCGATATCTCGATGGCGAACCTGAAATGGACGCTCGAGGAATTCGTCAAGGCGTTCTTCGAGGTGGATGATGTAGAGCTGCGGTTCCGCGCCTCGCATTTCCCCTTCACCGAACCCTCGGCCGAGGTCGATATCCGCTGTTCCTGGGAAGGCGGCCAGCTGAAGATCGGCGAGGGCGACGACTGGCTGGAGATTCTCGGGAGCGGCATGGTGCACCCCAAGGTGATCGCCGCCGGTGGCATCGACCCGGATGTCTATCAGGGCTTTGCATTCGGCATCGGCATCGACCGACTGGCGATGCTGAAATACGGCATCCCCGATTTGCGCGCCTTCTTCGATTCAGACCTGCGCTGGCTGCGCCACTACGGCTTTGCCGCGCTGGACATGCCGAACCTGCATGGGGGTTTGAGTAGGTGAAGTATGAGCTAGGTCGGGAAAAAGCTCTTCTGGAACTCTTAGAGGAACAGGACCACGGCAGTGGCGTTGATTTCTCCGACCACGCGTATTTGAACCGTCACAACTACAGCTCCGAGCAAAGAGAAAAGTATCTTGCAAACCACGACTTGGATGCAAACTCACGCTACCACCTGGAGAGAATGGCGGAAAACGGCTTTGTCAACCCAAGCGTCGAGACTCCCGAGTGGTCTACATACTCATTGACGTTGCTTGGACATGACAGGCTTGAGGTCCACCGAAAGAACACTTTGATACGAAAAGCTGCTAGAGTCATCGGTGGTTGGATCGACAAAGCAATGACGTCAGTTTTACTCCCAATTTTGGTTTCTGTTCTGACGGTTCTGATAATGAACTATTTCGGATTAAACGAGGCAAAGAAATAAAATCCTCCCGCTTCTGGCTGTAGGACCACCTCGACACCACCGCCAGCGTGGATGCGATCGCCGAGGAGCTGACCGATCTGGGGCTCGAGGTCGATTCAGCTAAAGCGACTGCGCGGTACCAAGGCCGATAGGCCGCCGCGCAATCGCCAGACCGCCCGCACGGGCTGGCGATATTGGACCGCCAGCGCGCTCTTCGACAGTTATCCGGACTTGGCTGGTATAAACTGCCCCGCTCAACCCAAGGATCGCCATCCCGCGGTCTGGCGCTCGCGCGGCTCTTACCCCTTCAGATAGTCCTTGTAGGGCCGCGCCTTGCGGCCGCGATATTTCACGGTCAGCTCCAGCGGCGTTTCGTTCTCGTCATAGATGCCCAACACGATCCCGCGTTTGCGGGATTTGGTGCGCATGGCGATCAGCTGTTCCTCGCTGCGGGTGGTGCGTTGCGACTGGCGGCGGGTCCAGCGGAACAGCTTGTCATACATCCCGGCTATCACATCGGCATGGGCCGGGTCGCCGCCCAGATCGACGAGTTCCTGCGGATCGTTCTTCAGATCGAACAGCATCGGGCGCGGGTCTGCCTCGAAATGGATCAGCTTCCAGTCCTTGTCCGCCACCATGAACATAACCGCCTGCCGCACCGAGATGTCGTTCAGATGCGCAATCGGCGAGGCCGAGAAATCGTATTCGCAGATCACGTGATCGCGCAGCGTGTGGTCGCGCGCGCCGTGCAGGATCGGAATCAGGCTTTCCCCTTCGAGGATATGCATCGCCGGTTTGCCGCCCGCCGCCTCGACGAATGTCGGCGCCAGATCGATGCTTTCGACCAATGCGTCACAGACGCTGCCCCGTGTCGCGTCGGCCTCGGGGCGCGGATCGTAGACGATCAGCGGAACCCGCGTCGCGGCATCGTGAAAGAAGGTCTTTTCCCCCATCCAGTGATCGCCCAGGAAATCGCCATGATCCGAGGTCAGGACAATCATCGTGTCCTGCATGCGCCCGGTCTCCTCGAGCCATGTGAAGAGCCGTCCCATCTGGTCGTCGGCCTGTTTGATCAGCCCCATATAGGCGGGGATCACCGCATCGCGCACCTCTTGCCGGGAAAACGCCTCGCCCACCTTTGTCTCCATGAAGGCCTTGAACAGGGGATGGGCGTTCTGGCGTTCGCTGTCGCTGCGCACCACGTCCTGCACATGTTCGGGGCCATACATGCTGGCATAGGGTTCGGGCACGATATAGGGCCAGTGCGGCTTGATATAGCTCAGGTGACAGCACCACGGACCGGTCTGCTGTTCGATGAATTCCATCGCGCGGGTGGTCAGATAGGGGGTCTCGCTGTCCTCTTCGGCGATATTGGCGGGGCGGGTCGCGTTCTTGAGGAACCAGCCCGATTGCACATTGCCCTCGGCATCCAGCCCGGAATTGGCAAAGTCGTGCCAGGGGTTGTCGCTCTCATAGCCCTTGGCGCGCAGGTACTTGTTGTATTCCCTGGCGCCGTCGGGGTCGTAATACCCGTCCGGCCCCTCAGGCAGCATGCCATCGTCGCGTTCGAACACGTCGAACCCGCATTCCGCCACCCGCGCCCCGATCAGCGAATCCGGCTCAAGCCCCAGCCGTGCCATGCCTTCCTCGTCCGCGCGCATGTGGGTCTTGCCCACCAGCCAGCAGCCCATCCCGGCGGCGCGCAGGTGGTCGCCCATGGTCATCTCGCCCACCTTGAGCGGGATGCCGTTCCAGCTGGCCCCGTGCGAATGTACATAGCGCCCGGTATAGGTGCTCATCCGGGACGAACCGCAAATCGGCGACTGGATATAGGCACGGTCAAACCGCACCCCCTTTGCCGCCAACTGGTCGATATTGGGCGTGTTCAGGGTCTTGTGGCCGTAACAGCTGAGGTAATCCCAGCGCAGCTGATCAAACATGATGAACAGGATATTCATGGGCGCGCATACCTTTTGCATATCTGTCGGAAAGCCTGCAGTTCCGGTCTAGACTACCCGCACTCTAGCCGGGTTGGGACCAAGTAGGAAACATGGCACCGGGCCCTTCCGTGCATTTCTGGCCAAGGGTTTGGCTCGCCTGTCGGTAAGCTTTAACTTAGCTGCCCTTCAGGCGGGGTCTGAACGGCCTAAAGCGTAGGATTCACTGTTGCCGGGTTGCCCTTTTGTGCCCCGAATCCTTGCGCACTCACCAGCATCGTGACTTGCGACAAAGCTTCTTTCGGAGTCATGTTGCGGCTGGGCAAGGTGTTGCGGCCTTGGATGTGGGCTCGATCGGAGAGGGAATTTTGCGGATGGCGCAATTGGTGATCTATGCGCTGCAAGTTGGGGGAGGCTCGCTGGCGATCTGCCAGTTGCCGGGCCTGTCTGGCAACTATTCAAGTGATATTGATCTGATCGGGTCCTGGGCGCCCGGGCTGGTGATCTCGATGACGACCGAGGTCGAGATGTTGCAGCACGGTGCACGCAATTTTGGTGCTGATATCCAGAGTCGCGCCTGCCGCTGGGCTCATCTGCCGGTCGATGATTTCGGAGTGCCTGGCCGTGATGCCGAGATCAGTTGGAAGGCGATCAGCAAATCGGCCCGGCATGCGCTGCGCGGCGGCGGGCGCGTATTGATCCATTGCAAGGGCGGCTGTGGCCGGTCGGGCATGGCGGCGTTGCGCCTGATGATCGAGACGGGCGAAGAGCCGAAGGCGGCGCTGGCGCATTTGCGGTCGGTCCGCTCCTGTGCGGTGGAAACCGACGCCCAGATGGACTGGGCGCTGGCAGGTCGTGCTATCCGGGACTGATCCTTCAGGCCGTTGCTTGCACTGTCGCAGCAGAGTGGACGCAGCGGGGGCGGGCCTCGGCCATGGCGCATGGTACCGGGCCTAGCCCGGCGGCAAATCCCGCTCCGTCGGGTGTCATCAGTGCATCGGCAAAGCGATTCAGATGCGACAGGGCGGTGTCTTCGTCGACGCCGCAGAACACGCGGATCCGGCTGTGCGAGGCGGCGTAGCGGGCCATGCAACCTGCTCCACACGGGGGCATCTCGCAATGCCCTTCTATCGCGAAACCTGCATCGGTCATCGGTTCAGCCTGCCGCAGCGCGCGGGCGAGGTTCTCGGCCAATGCCGACAGCGCCGGGCAGGGCCTGCCGGTTCGGCGACAGAGCGTTGCGGCAAATTCATGCGTTCTTGTAGTCCAGATCATCCTGCGCCCTCCGCGCGGCGGAACAGGGTGTCGGGGACCGGCCGATCAGGGCCAAGGCATCCCGTCCGGACACCCCGCCCGGGTTCGAGTTACGGTTGCGATGGCAGGTCTCCTGACTTGCGGGTCCGGGCTTTGCCGGCCTTCCCGGCCCGGAGGGCCAGTGGCATTTCGGCATCGCTCACCGCTTACAGTTGCGGGGGCAGTCTCGGAATTGGTCCCCTGTCGCCAGGGGGGCCGCACCGTGTTCCCTTTTCATCCCGGCGCATGTGTCACCGAGAACCATCGCCTCAGCGGTAGCGGGTGTTGCGGGCCGGAGTCAAGCCGGGTGTTCGTGCCGTGTTTTTCCCCATGCGGCGGGATGCTAGTATTGGTATCGAGTAGTCAGGCTGAAGAAGGGTGTCGGCATGCGGTTGAGAGGAGTACGCGGCAGTAGGCATGTCGAGGATCGTCGCGGGCGACGTGGCGGCGGCATGGCCATCGGCGGGCGTGGGCTGGGCATCGGCGGGGTGCTGCTGCTGTTGGTGATCGGCGCCTTTACCGGCATCGACGTCACCCCGTTCCTGACCGAACAGCCGGGCCCGAGCCAGAGCGCGCCCAAGGAACTGACCGCCGAAGAGCGGCAGGCGGGCGAATTCGTCTCGCGCGTCTTGGCCACGACCGAGGATGTCTGGGGCACGGTGTTCCGCGACCAGCTTGGCCGCGACTACATCCCGCCGACGCTGGTGCTGTTTTCTCAGGTCACCTCCAGCCCCTGTGGCGGCGCCTCGGGCGCGACCGGGCCGTTCTACTGCCCGGCCGACCAGAAGGCCTATCTGGACACAGATTTCTTTGCCACGCTGGCGCGGCGCTTGCAGGCGGGTGGCGATTTTGCCGCCGCTTATGTGATCGCCCATGAGGTGGCCCATCACGTGCAGAATCAGCTGGGCATTCTGGGCCAGGTGGATCAGGCCCGGCGGCAGTCCTCGCAGGTCGAGGCCAACGCCCTGACCGTGCGGTTGGAATTGCAGGCCGATTGCCTGTCCGGGGTCTGGGCGCGCTCGGTCCGAGGTCTGATGGAACGCGGTGATCTGGAAGAGGCGTTGAACGCCGCCCGGATGATCGGCGACGACCGGCTGCAACGGCAGGCGGGCCGGGTGCCGCAACCGCATACATTCACCCACGGCACTTCGGCGCAGCGGGCATCCTGGTTCGAACGCGGCTTTGATAGTGGCCGGGTCGCAAGCTGCGACACGTTCAGCACCAACCGGCTCTAATCCGCGCGCGGCAGCATCTCGGGCAGACGGCGCAGCACGTCCGAGGACTGCCGGGCACGGGCTAGCATCCAGCCGCCTTGCAGCAGGATGAACATGGTCTCGGCGGTCTTTTGCGGATCGGCCAGCCCAAAGCGCCTGGCGTGATGCGCGCCCTCGGTGATCCAGCCTTCGAACAGGTGGTGGGCATGGGCACGGAACGCGGCGTTGTCCGGCCCTTCGAACAGGGTCGACGAGATCGGGCAGCCATCCCACTGGCCTGATTTGTCGAATAGTTTCGCGACCTTGCCGCACAGAGCCTCCATTCCGGCATGAAAGCTCTCGGCTGGTTCGAACGAGGCCGCGATCAGCCGCAGCATCTGATCCGAGGCCCAGGTGGCCGAGGCCAGCGCCAGGTCGGATTTGCCGTTCGGGAAGTGGTGATACAGAGAGCCCTTGGGCGCCTCTGCCTCGGCCAGCAGCTCGGACAATCCAACACCGTGATACCCCCGGCGCTGGAACAGCTGGGCGGCGGTGCGGATCAAGCGATCTTTGGTCGGAAGCGGACGTTGGGTCATGTGCCGGGGATATTGACAGCTCTGGACCGATTGGTCCAGACATGAGGAATAGACCAATCGGTCTAGGAAATCTGGAGGTCGCAATGCTGGATATGCAGTCATCTGTCAGGGTCGAGGATTTTCATTTCCCCGCCGGGTCGGCGCAGCTTTCGGCGCGGCTCTATCTCCCGGCGGGCACGCCCCGGGTTGCGGTTGTGATCAACAGCGCCACCGGGGTGCCGCGCGACTATTACCAGCATTTCGCCACATGGCTGGCGGCCGAGCAGGGCATGGTCTGCCTGACCTATGATTATCGCGATTTCGGGCATTCGTTGCGGGGGCCGCTTGCGGCCTCGACCGCCACCATGTCGGACTGGGCGCTCCTTGACATGCCCGCCGCCTATGCCGAAATGCAGCGCCGGTTTCCCGGCCTGCCGCTCTGGGTGATCGGCCATTCGGTGGGCGGCATGCTGGGGCCGCTGCAACCGGGGATCGAGCCCATCGCGCGCATGATCTGCGTCTGTTCCGGGCTGGTGCATCACTCGGACCACCCCTGGCCCTATCAGGCGCTGGCGCGGCTGTTCTGGTTCGGCCATGCGCCCCTTCTGGTCAAGACCTTGGGCTATCTGCCGGGGCGGGCGATTGGCTTTGGCACCGACCTGCCGCCCGGCGTCTATTGGGAATGGCGGCGCTGGTGCACAACACCCGGCGCCTATCTGTCCGAGACAGGCACCCGCCTGCCGAAACCCGATTGGGGCCGCTCGAACGCGCAGGTCGATCTCTTTGCCTGCGCGGATGACGATACGATCCCGCCCGAGTGTGTCTGGCGTCTGGCCGATCTCTATGGCGACAATGCCCGGCGGCACCTGTTGCGGCCAAAGGAGCACGGGGTCCGCGAAATCGGCCATCTGGGCGCCTTTGCCCGGCGCAATGTCGCACTCTGGCCCCGGTTGATCGCCCCCTGACGCGGGGGCGACCCCGGGGCTGGTCAGCCCTTGTTCCGGCCCTCCTTGTCGCGCATCACCGCGCGGACCATCTTGCCGAACGCCTTGTCGCGCGAGCGTGCTTCGGCCACGCTTTCCGAGTTGCGCGCATCCTCGCGCCGCAACTTGCGCCAGCGGTCGAGGCGGGCGGGTTCCAGCGCTCCCGCCGCAATCGCGGCCTGGATGGCGCAGCCCGGTTCGCTGTCATGCCCGCAATCCGAGAAACGACAGCCGGTGGCAAGGTCCGAAAGGTCCTGAAACACCTCGTCGATCCCGTCGCCCGCATCCAGCAGGCGCAGTGCCCGCATGCCCGGTGTATCGACCAGCCAGCCGCCGTTGACCATCCGCCGCAGGGCGCGGGCGGTGGTGGTGTGACGGCCCTTGGCATCATCCTCGCGGATGCCGGCCGTGGCCTCCTGCGTACCGGTGAGAGCATTCATCAACGTGGTCTTGCCAACGCCTGATGAGCCCACCAGCGCCCCGGTCTGGCCGGATGGGCACCATGATAGGATCTGATCCAGATCGGCAGGATCAAGAGCGTTGACCGCCAGCACCGTCAGAAACGGCGCCAGCGCCTCGGCCCGCGCGACATAGGCGCGGGGGTCGGTACAGGTGTCGGCCTTGGTCAGCACCACAACGGGATAACACCCGGCCTGATGGGCCAGCGCCAGATAGCGCTCCAGCCGGGGCAGGTTGAAATCGGCGTTGCAGGAACTGGTGATGAACAGAACGTCGACATTGGCCGCGATCAGCTGCGCCTCGGCCCCGGTACCCGCCGCGCGCCGTTTCAACAGGCTGCGCCGGTCGAGCAGATGCCGGATGCGGTGCTCGGGATCGGCCAGGACCCAGTCGCCCACGGCAAAGGCGCCGGTCGGCTGGTCGGGTGGGGTTGTCAGGGTACAATCGCCCTCGGGCGACAATCCGGTCAGAGTGCTGCGGTGAATGGCTGTCAGGCGATAGGGCGTGCAGCCGGAATGGGCCGCGGCCTGCGCGGCAAAGAAAGAGGACCATCCAAGGTCCGGGAGTGTAAGAGACATCGGTCCGCCTGTTGCGAAAGAACGCAAGACGGGCGGATGGCGCACGCGCATCCGGCCGGAACGGGTTCAGGCAGGGGTGTGAGTCGTCAGAACCGCGCTGCCCGAAGGGTCTTTGCTACAATCATACATCCCTCCGCATGCTACAGGGTTCCGGGTGCCGCAGGCGCGGCGGTGCAAGTGAGAGGCTGGACATCGACCCAAGCGGGACTCGTTGTGGCTGCTTCCTTCCGGACCTGACCAGGTTGGCGAGGCGCTCGCCCGCGCCAACCTCTCGCGTCCCGATATAGGCAGGTCGGGCCGGGATGACAAGATCTCAAAGCCCGAGGCGCAGGCAGAGAAACCCCTCGTCATCCAGACCGAGATCGGTGACGTCACGCCCGGCAAGCTCGTCCAGGTGGTCGCGGGCCCGCGGTCCGGTGCGAAGGATCGCGCTCTGCCCAGGCATGGGCGCCAACCTCCAGGGATGCGGCGCCTGCTCCAGTGGGTCGTCAGGTAGCCGTCCGGAGAGGTAGTCATGCAGGGCGCTCTGTATGCGCAGGCTTGGCAGTGGAATGGGCTGACCTCGGTTCAACATCAGGAAATGGCCGCCGCCGTTGGTGCGGTAGTTGTTAAGTGCAACCACGAATTTTTGTCGGTCATCAACCGGCGCTCCGTTGTGGCGCAGGGAACCGATCCGCCGGTTCTCCTCCGCGATCAGGTGACCGCCGATATCGTAGCGCGCTGGCGCGCTCGGATTGATCTCATAGGTCAACCCGTAAAGGCTGTCGAAATTGTGTCCGGGCACGGAAGTATCCAGCAACATGTCACAGGCCCCGGCTGGTGCCGGGGTCAGGAACACGCCGGCGGCCATTTCCAGCCATTCGCGCAGTTCGGCGCCGGTTAGAACCAGCGCCCGCAACTCGTTGGGAAACATGTGCAGGTCGGCCACATGGCGCATCGACAATGGTCCAGCGGGAACGTCGGTATAGTGGTCCGGCCCGGCGCGACCTCCTGCCTTGAGTGGTGAGACCGAAGAAAGCACAGGCAGTTCGGCAAGAGCCGTGCTTTCAAGAAACGGGCGCAATGCGGCGGCCTGAGCGGCGGCAACCTTGGCCAGCCCACGATCCGGAGCGACAAAGGTAAAATAGCTGTGCATCGGCTCTTGCGCAAGTCCGGCAGGCTGATTAGCGGCGGCGCGCGTGGCGGCATGATCCGCCGCAAGCAGGTGGGTCAGTACCGCATCCTCGCAGTCGTCGGTCGGGCGCAGGCTAGCGTTTGCCTGGTCGACGCGCCAGCGACCATCTGTGCCTTGTTGCAGTTCCAGGTCGATGATCCCCAGATGGGAACCGTGGTGTCCCGGCATAACAACCGGCGTGCCACGTATCAGCGCTTCGGATACGCGCCTGTCGGGACAAGAGCTGGGGCCATGCGACGGAAGCCGCAGATGCGTATGTCCAGCAACTATCGCGTCGATACCTTCAAGTGCCGCCAGAGGGATTACAGCGTTTTCCTGATCAGGAGCGGCTACCGCCTCTGCCAGGCCGGAATGGGCCAAAGCGACGATCAGATCGCAGCCTTCGGCTTTGAGTCGCGACACTGTCTCGCGCGCGGCATCGACGATGCCCTCGACGCGCATCCGGCCTGCCAGGATATGAGCATCCCACTCCATCGTCTGCGGTGGCAATGCGGCTAACACGCCGATCCGTAACCGGGTCGCAACGGAGGCGTTTCGAACCTCTCGATCAAGGATAGCCATCCGCTGCCAGGGGGCCGTGCCGTCCAGCCTGTGCGCGTTAGAACAAACCACCGGACAGGGTGCCTGTTCCAACACTCGATCCAGCACCTCAAGCCCGAAGTTGAAATCGTGATTTCCCAGCCCCAGAGCGTCATATCCGAGATAGGTAAAGGCCCGCATCAGCGGATGCGGGGCTTCGGGACGTTTGGCAGCGATATCGCCCATCTGGGTACCCTGAATGCTGTCGCCGTTGTCCAGCAGCAGGGACAGATCCACACCCGGTTCTGTGCGGGCGGTGTGGATCAGCGGGGCAATCCGAGTCAACCCTCCGGATCTTTCCCGGCGGTCGGCGTAATAATCAAAACCTGTCAGCTGCATATGCAGGTCAGTGGTGGCGAGTAGACGCAGACGCATCACGGGGCGCCGGGATGTGGTAAGGGAGTGGGCTGAGCGGTTCTCAGAAGGGCTATTCAAAATCCGGTATCCAGTCGCCGCACAATTCATCCCTGGGTAGAGTTCCCTACTGTCAAATATACAAAATCGCTGTATGGCAAGAGGTTAGTTGCTCAGGATTTGTGTCAACTCTGTCTCTGTCTGGCGTCATCTGACGCAGATGGCGATTGAATTGCGCCACCCGCCATGGCAGCCCTGAGCAACCGGTGGGTCGGTGAACGACAAATTTGGGGGCAGTCATGAAAATCGCAGAACAGGTCACATTCGGAGGGTCGGGTCTGGACCGGGCGGCGCATCTACGCGGTGACGTAACGGAACAGGAGCGTATGTCGGCCGATCCGCGCGCTCGTTGTCTGTTGCTTTGGCGCGGCAAGCTGTTGGTGGAAGGTGAGCGGCTAGAGCTTCTGGCGTGGGTTGCGCCAACCCACGCTCTGGTGACCGAAGGACCAGGCGGTGAGGCCGAGACGCCTATTTTCCTGGGCCTAGATGAGGACGGCGCGCCGATTTTTGCGCAGGACATTTCGGCGTGGCAGGCCGAGGGACAGGACCTGACCGGGCTTGGCGGGTTCGTGGACCGCTCCGAACAGCAGCACCCCGCTTTGCCTGAGGGGCAGGTGTTTGCCGAATTGCGGCGGGTCATGACCCGTCTCAGCCCGCGCGACGCAGAACTGGCCGCGACCGCCAAGGCGGTGATCGGCTGGCACGCCAGTCACCGGTTCTGTGCCCGTTGCGGCGCCCGCAGTGAGATCGCCCAGTCGGGGTGGCAACGCGGCTGCCCGGCCTGTGGCGGTCAGCACTTCCCGCGCACCGATCCGGTGGTAATCATGCTGATCACACACGGCGACCAGGTGCTGATGGGGCGTTCTCCGGGCTGGCCCGAGGGGATGTATTCGCTGCTGGCGGGTTTTGTCGAACCGGGCGAGACGCTGGAGGCCGCCGTGCGCCGCGAGGTGCTGGAAGAGGCGGGCGTGCGCGTCGGCTCGGTCACCTATCTGTCCAGTCAACCCTGGCCGTTTCCGGCCTCTCTGATGTTCGGCTGCGCGGGCGAGGCCCTGTCGCGCGACCTGAAAATCGACCCGGTGGAAATCGAGGATGCGATCTGGGTCAGTCGCAGCGACATGATGCTGGCCTTTGCCGGAGAGCATCCACGCCTGCTGCCCGCCCGCAAAGGGGCGATTGCCCATTTCCTGTTGCAGAACTGGCTTGCGGACACGCTGGATTAAGGGGAAACTCGCGCAAAAATCACAACCGACGAGGGATCATGCAGTTCGTTAGCAAGGAAGACATCGAGGCGCCTGTGGCGCAGGTCTTTGCCATCCTGTCGGAATTCGAAACCTTCGAACGCTCTGCCATGCGCCGCGGGGTTGAGGTGCAGCGCGTCGATGCCAGCGCCCCGATCGGGGCAGGCATGGCCTGGGACACCCGGTTTCGTCTGCGCGGTAAGCCGCGCGAAATGCATGTGGTGTTGAAACAGTATGACGCACCGTCGCTGATGCGCTTTGCCAGTCACAGCAAGGGCATCAACGGCGATGCTGTGATCGAGCTGCTGGCGCTGTCGCCGCGCCGTACCCGCTTGAGTTTCTCTGTCGAGTTGAAGGCCAATACCCTCTCGGCACGTCTGTTTCTGCAATCGCTGAAACTGGCGCGCAAGAACATGTCCCGCCGGTTCAAGCTGCGGATGGCCGAATTCGCCAAGGAAATCGAAAGCCGCTGCGCCCGCTGAGCGGGCGCCTTTGTGAATCGAACAGTCAGGCGGTCGTTTCAGCTGCGGGGCCGGGCAGCGGGATAAACGCCCAGGATTTCGACATTGTTGGTGAAATGGTTCAGCTCGTCCATCGCGAGGCGCACATTGTCGTCCTCGGGGTGACCGACGATATCGGCATAGAACTGCGTGGCCGAGAACGAGCCATCCAGCATGTAGCTTTCCAGCTTGGTCATGTTGACGCCATTGGTGGCAAATCCTCCCAGCGCCTTGTACAGGGCGGCGGGAATGCTGCGCACTTCGAACACGAAACTGGTGATCATGCCGAAATCACCGCGGCGCGAATCGTCTGTCTCGCGCGACATCACCAGGAAACGCGTTGTGTTGTTGTCGGTATCCTCGATATGGCGGGCAAGCACGTTCAACCCATAGATTTCGCCTGCCAGTTCGCTGGCCAGTGCCGCGTGGGTCTTGTCGCCGCGTTCGGCCACTTCGCGCGCGGCGCGGGCGTTGTCTGGGCTGACCCGGCCGGTGATGCCGTGCTGTTTCAGAAAGCCCGCACATTGCGGAAGCAGAACCAGATGAGAATGGGCGTCGCGGATATCATCCAGTGTCGCGCCCGGCACACCCAGCAGGTTGATGTGCACGCGAACAAAGGCCTCGTCGATGATATGCAGCCCGCTATGGGGTAGCAGGCGGTGGATATCGGCGACCCGGCCATAGGTGGTGTTCTCGACCGGCAGCATCGCCAGCTCGGCCTCGCCCCGGCGCACCGCGTCGATCACGTCCTCGAAGGTGCGGCAGGGCAGCGCCTCCATGTCCGGGCGCGCATTGCGACAGGCCTCGTGACTATAGGCGCCGGGCTCTCCCTGAAAGGCGATGCGATGGGTCATGGGGTCGTTTCCGTGCAACAAGTTACATTTTGGGCGTTTGGTCGCGGTGTCTATACCTTGCCTCTTGCGAGGGGAAGCCTTAGACAGCCGCCCAGACAGCTGAAATGGACTCGCGATCAATGTTCGACACGATGACAGTTACCAAGGCCGCTGCCGGCCTGTTCGGCGCTTTCCTGGCGCTTCTTCTCGCCAAGTGGGCGGCCGAGACGGTCTATCATGTTGGTGGCCACGGCGACGAGCCCGCCTATGCAATCGAAGTAGCCGAAGCCGAAGAGGCCTCCGGTGAAGAAGAAACCGTCAGCTTTGAAGAGCTGATGGCCTCGGCGGATGCCGCCAAGGGCGAAAAAGTGTTCAAGAAATGCGCCGCCTGCCACAAGGTCAATGGCGAAGACGCCACCGGCCCGCATCTGGATGGCGTGGTTGGCCGTGCGGTCGCCTCGGTTGCCGGCTTTGGCTATTCCGGCGCGATGCAGGGTCACGGCGGAGACTGGACGCCCGAGGCGCTGAATGAATTCCTGGCCAAGCCTTCGGCGGCGGTTCCGGGCACCTCGATGAGCTTCTCGGGCCTCAAGAAACAGGGCGACCGGGTTGACCTGATTGCCTATCTGCAGAGCGTTTCGAACTGATCGCTTGACACAGACCGGTTTTGACCAAAGGCCGCTGCCCCGTGCAGCGGCCTTTTTCGTCGGTCGGGGTGACTTCACGATTGCTTCACCTATTCTAAACTTGCAACTCCCCACGCTGGACCATTAGCTAACGGCAACAAGATTGGTGGATATGCCAACCCAACCCGGAGGAAGAGCCTTGACTATACGCCCGCGCGCCGCCACCCGTGCCAAAGCATTGGATATCCGGCCCGGTGTGATGCTGCTGGTCGCAGGGATCGTCCTGCTGGCGCTGGCTGGACTTGCGCGCGCCGAAGAGACGATCATCAAGAGCCACGGGTTCTCTGAATTCGGCGATCTCAAATACCCCACGGGGTTCGCACATTTCGACTATGTGAATCCTGATGCGCCAAAGGGCGGCGAACTGAGTTATGCCGCGATCGGGACCTTCGACAACCTCAACCCGTTCACCCGCAAGGGACGGGCGGCGGCGCGATCGGCGGACCAGTACGAATCTCTGCTGACGCCGTCATATGATGAACCGGCTTCCTACTACGGTTTGGTAGCCGAAAGCCTGGAATACCCCGAAAGCCAAGATTGGGTGATTTTCAACATTCGGCCCGAGGCGCGGTTTTCCGATGGCACGCCGATCACCGCCGAAGATGTGGTGTTCAGCCACGAATTGCTGCTGGAGCAAGGGCTGAAATCCTATGCCGAGGCAGTCAGGAAACGCATTCCCAAGGCCGAGGCGCTGGATGATCACCGTGTCAAATTCCATTTCGCCCCGGACATCCCGCGCCGTGCGCTGATCACCCAGGTAGGGGGTACGCCGATCTTTTCCAAGGCCTGGTTCATGGCCGACCCCGAGAAACGCCGTCTGGACGAACCGCGTCTGGAGCAGGGCATCGGATCGGCGCCCTATGTGCTGGACAGCTTCGACATCAACCGGCGCATCACATATCGCCGCAATCCCGATTACTGGGGGGCGCATCTGAACGTGAATGTCGGGCGCAACAACTACGACAGTATCCGGATCGAGTATTACACCGACACCATCGCCGCGATGGAGGGGTTCAAGGCGGGGAACTACACGCTGCGGCAGGAGAACAACTCGAAAAGCTGGGCCACCGCCTATGACTTTCCGGCCATCGAAAAGGGACATGTGGTCAAGGCAGAACTGTTGGATGGCGACGTGCCCAGTGCCAGCGGTTTCGTGATCAACATGGACCGGCCGCAGTTCCAGGATATCCGCGTACGCGCGGCGGTGCAGTTGGCGTTCAACTTTGAATGGACCAATGACAGCCTGCAATATGGTCTGTTCCAGCAGCGCCATTCCTTCTGGCAGGGCACGCCGCTGGAGGCGACCGGGCTGCCCCAAGGCCGCGAGCGCGAGGTGCTTGAGGCGCTGGGCGACGCCCTCGATCCAGCGGTTCTGAGTGAAGAGCCGGTCAGCGCCCATAGTTCCAGCCCAGACCGTCAGAACGACCGCAAGAACCTGCGCCGCGCGATGAAGCTGTTGGATGAGGCGGGCTGGGCCGTCGGCAGCGATGGTATCCGGCGTAATGCGGCGGGCGAAACGCTGAGGATCGAGTTCCTGTCGGATGAACCGACGCTTGACAGGATCATTCAGCCCTTTGTCGATAACCTCAAGGTCATGGGCATCGACGCCCGGTACAACCGCGTCGACGATGCGCAATTCACCCTGCGGCGGCGCGACCGCGATTTCGACATGATCATGGGCGGCTACCCGATGTCGCTGCAACCGTCGACCGGGCTCTATCAGCAATTCGGAAGCGAGGCGGCGGCCTATTCCGTGTTCAACCCTTCGGGCGTCCATGGGCCGGATATCGAGCCGCTGATCGACGGAATCGTCGCAGCGTCGACCACCGAAGAGTTGCAGGCCAACGTGCGCGCGCTCGATCGCGTCTTGCGGGCCAAGCGGATCATGGTGCCGACATGGTACCTGGGCAAATACTGGGTGGCTTATTGGGACAAGTATTCCTATCCCGAGAACCTGCCTCCCTATGCGCTGGGGGTCGAGGATTTGTGGTGGATCGATTCTGACCGTGCAGCAGCGCTGAAATCTTCGGGCGCGTTGAGGTAACCGGTCTCGATGGGTGCCTATATCCTCAGACGATTGCTGCTGGTGATCCCGACGCTGCTTGGGATCATGCTGGTCAATTTCGTGCTGGTGCAATTCGTGCCGGGTGGCCCGGTGGATCAGGCCATCGCACAGTTGCAGGGCGGTGGCGATGTATTCGAAGGTTTTGCAGGCCAAGGCAACGATGCGCAGTTGAACAGCCAGACCAACGCGGTGAACGACCGCTATATCGGTGCACGTGGCCTGCCGCCGGAATTCATCAAGGAATTGGAAGAGCTTTACGGGCTCGACAAGCCGGCGCACGAACGGTTCCTGCTGATGCTTTGGAACTATCTGCATCTGGATTTCGGCGAAAGCTATTTCCGCAAGATCGACGTTGTCGACCTGGTTTTGGAGAAGATGCCGGTGTCGATCACGCTGGGCCTGTGGTCGACGCTGATTGCCTATGCGATCTCGATCCCCTTGGGCATCCGCAAGGCGGTGCGCGATGGCTCGCGTTTTGACACCTGGACCAGCGGGCTGATCATCGCGGCCTATGCGATCCCCGGGTTCCTGTTCGCCATCCTGCTTTTGGTTCTGTTTGCCGGGGGCAGCTATTGGCAGATCTTTCCGCTGAGGGGCCTCACCTCGGACAATTTCTCGGAGCTGTCTTTGCTGGGCAAGGTGCTGGATTATTTCTGGCATATCGCCCTGCCGCTGACCGCCTATACCATCGGCGCCTTTACCACGCTGACGCTGCTGACCAAGAACAGCTTTCTGGACGAGATAAAGAAGCAATACGTGATCACCGCCCGCGCCAAGGGGCTGAGCGAAAGCCGGGTTCTCTATGGCCACGTGTTCCGCAATGCGATGCTGATCGTGATCTCGGGCTTTCCGGGCGTGTTTCTGTCGGTCTTTCTGGGCGGCTCGCTGATCATCGAGACAATCTTCTCGCTCGACGGTCTTGGCAGACTGGGGTTCGAGGCCACGGTGGCGCGTGATTATCCGGTGATGTTCGGAACACTCTTCGTGTTCGGCCTGATTGGCCTCTTGGTCGGGATTCTGTCGGACCTGACCTATGTTTTGGTCGATCCCCGCATCGACTTTGAGCGGCGGGAGGGCTGAGCCATGCGCCTGTCGCCTCTGAACCAGCGCCGCTGGAACAACTTTTGCCGGAACCGCCGCGCCTTCTGGTCGCTGATCGTGTTTTCGGTCCTGTTCGGGATTTCGCTCTTTGCCGAGTTCCTTGCCAATGACAAGCCGATCCTCGTCAGTTATCGCGGTGAGTTGCGGATGCCGATCTTCTCTTTCTACCCCGAAACCGCCTTTGGTGGCGATTTCCAGACCGAGGCGATCTATCGCGACCCCGAGGTGAGATGTCTGATCGCCAGCGGCGGCGTCGAAGACTGTTTCGACGATCCCGAAGGGGTGATCGAACAGATCGAGGCGGGCAGCTATCAGGCGGAAGGGTTCGAACAGGGCTGGGCCATCTGGCCGCCGATCCCCTATTCCTATCGCACCTCGGTCGACCGCCCCGGCGCCGCCCCATTGCCCCCGAACGAGCAGAACCTGCTGGGCACCGACGACACCAAGCGCGACGTGCTGGCGCGGGTGATCTACGGCTTCCGCCTGTCGATCCTGTTTGCACTGATCGTGACGTTCGCCGCCTCGATCATCGGGGTGATCGCGGGCGCGATACAGGGGTTCTTTGGCGGTCGTACCGACCTGATCATGCAGCGGGTGATCGAGATCTGGGGCGCCACGCCGGGCCTTTACGTGATCATCATCATGTTCTCGATCTTTCAGCGCAGTTTCTGGATGCTGGTCATCATCTCGATCCTGTTTGGCTGGACCGCGTTGGTGGGCGTGGTCCGGGCCGAGTTCCTGCGCGCCCGAAACCTGGAATATGTGCGCGCGGCGCGGGCGCTGGGTGTCAGCGACTGGACCATCATGTTTCGCCACATGCTGCCCAACGCGATGGTGGCGACGGTTACCATCCTGCCATTCCTGGTTACGGGGTCCATCGGCGGGCTGGCCTCGCTCGATTTTCTGGGCTTTGGCCTGCCCTCCTCGGCCCCATCGCTGGGCGAGCTGACCTTGCAGGCCAAGCAGAACCTGCAAGCGCCCTGGCTGGCCTTTACCGCGTTTTTCACCTTTGCCATCATGCTGTCGCTGCTGGTCTTCATCTTCGAAGGCGTACGCGATGCATTCGACCCCAGAAAGACCTTTTCATGAGTGCGCTTCTCGAGGTCAAAGGGCTGAATGTCTCGTTCCGTCAGGATGGGCGGATCAGCCAGGCGGTGCGCGGCGTGTCCTTCACGGTGAACCGGGGCGAAACCGTTGCGCTGGTCGGTGAAAGTGGCTCGGGCAAGTCGGTCTCGGCGCTGTCCACCGTTTCTCTCTTGGGTGACAGCGCGATTGTCGAAGGCTCGGTCACCTACGACGGGCAAGAGATGATCGGCGCCAGTGAGCAGCGGCTGATGGATGTGCGCGGCAACGACATAAGCTTTATCTTTCAGGAGCCGATGACCTCGCTCAACCCGCTGCACACGATCCGCAAGCAGATGGCGGAATCGCTGGCCTTGCATCAGGGTCTGGTGGGCGAGGCGGCACAAGAGCGCATTCTGGAGTTGCTGGTCAAGGTCGGCATCCGCGACCCGGAAACCCGGCTCGACGCCTATCCGCACCAGCTGAGCGGCGGGCAGCGGCAAAGGGTCATGATCGCCATGGCGCTGGCCAACAAACCCGACATCCTGATCGCGGACGAACCGACCACGGCGCTGGATGTGACCATCCAGGCGCAGATACTCGAATTGCTGGCCGATCTCCAGCGCGAGGAGAACATGGGGATGCTGTTCATCACCCATGATCTGGGTATCGTGCGGCGGATCGCCGACCGGGTCTGCGTGATGAAGGCGGGAGAGATCGTCGAGAGCGGCAGGACCGAAGAGATTTTTGCCAATCCCCGGCATCCGTATACACGCAAGCTTTTGGCGGCCGAACCCAAGGGCCGACCTGACCCTGTGCCGGCCGGAGCCGAAGAGGTGGCGCGCACCGATCACCTGCGGGTCTGGTTCCCGATACAGCGCGGTTTCCTGCGACGCACGGTGGGGCATGTGAAGGCGGTGAACGACGCCTCGATTTCGGTGCGGGCGGGTGAGACGCTCGGTATCGTGGGCGAAAGCGGGTCGGGCAAGACCACGCTGGCGCTGGCGATCATGCGGCTGATCGGCTCCGAGGGCGGCATCACCTTTCGCGGCGAGGATGTGCGCGGCTGGTCCACGCGCGAGCTGCGCCGGCTTCGCAAGGACATGCAGATCGTGTTCCAGGATCCATTCGGCAGTCTGAGCCCACGGATGACCTGCGCCCAGATCATCTCGGAGGGGTTGGCGATTCACAAGGTCGACCCCCATCGTGCGCCGCGCGAGCTGGTGGCCGAAGTGATGCGGGAAGTGGGGCTGGACCCGGCAACGATGGACCGCTATCCGCATGAGTTCTCGGGCGGTCAACGGCAGCGTATCGCTATCGCACGGGCCATGGTGCTGCGGCCCAGGTTGCTGGTGCTGGATGAGCCCACCTCGGCACTGGACATGACGGTGCAGGTGCAGATCGTGGCGCTGCTGCGCGAGTTGCAGCGCAAATACGGTCTGGCCTATCTGTTCATCAGTCATGACCTGAAGGTGGTGCGGGCGATGTCGCACAAGGTGATCGTGATGCGTCAGGGCGACGTGATCGAAATGGGCGAGACCGAGGCGCTGTTCACCAACGCACAGACCGACTATACCCGCAGCCTGATCGCGGCGGCAGGGTAGGTCGCCGTTTTCCGACACGGAAAACGGCCCGGAAAACAGGTGTTTTCCGGGCCGGAATTCTTGCAGAATTCCGATCAGCCTGCGGCTGCGGTTTCGCGGGACGGTTTCGGGACCGGGCCGCGCAATTCCTCGTAATGATCGAAGCTCAACCTGACCCAGCCGGTGCCCCGGCTGGAACTGGCCAGCATCCGGTGCAGCTCGTCCTCTGCGACTGCTGGCAGCAGGGCGTTGAAGATTTCCCAGCCTGCGGCCGTGGGATGCGCCTCGAACCCCAGAACCTGGCCCTGGAGCCCGCTGATCGCGGGCACCAGATCTCCCACAAACATCGACGGCACGTGTATTTCGGCCCGCAGGATCGGTTGCAGTACCACCGGTTTCGCCTGCGGCAACGCCTCGCGCACCGCCGCCTTGCCGGCGGTGCGGAAGGCGTAATCGGAACTGTCTACCGCGTGATGTTTGCCATCTTTCAGTGTCACCTTCACATCAACTACCGGGAAACCCTCTGGACCGCGCGCCAGCGCCTCTTCCGCCCCCTGCGCAACCGAGGGAATATAGGTCTTGGGCACCGCGCCGCCTTTGACCACCTCGTCGAATTGGAACCCGGCCCCGCGCGGCAGCGGCTCGACCGTCAGCAGCACATCGGCGAATTGCCCGGCGCCGCCGGATTGCTTGCGATGGCGATAATGGTGTTCAACAGGTTTCTGGATCGTCTCGCGATAGGCCGTCGCCACCGGTTCCGAGGTGATCTCGACGCCAAAGTCCTCGGCCAGCTTGGTTGCGATCCGGCGCAGGTGCTGTGGTCCCTGACAGCCCAGCACCGCATGGCCGGTGGCGTCGTCGGACGAAACATGTAGGCCCGGGTCGATCTCGTTCATTCGGGCCAGCGCAGTGGACAGGCGGGCGTCGTCGCGTTCATGCGCCGGGCTGACCAATTGGCGATGGCCAGGCGGATGGCTGCGCGCCCAGTCGGGCAGGTCGGTTGCCCCGGCGCTGTCATAGATATGTCCCGGGCTCAGGTGGTCGGATTTCACCGCCAATCCGATCTGCCCGGCCGCCAGCGCGCCGATTTGGCTGCGCGCGTCCAGTTCCATGAGGCTACCGACGGTGTCGCCGCCCAAGGCCTCATGCGCCTTTACCCCGTCGCCAAGGCCGCGCAGCACCACGATCTTGCCCATGTGCTTGCGCACATCGGCAAATCCCGCGATGGCGCGCGCCTGTTCGCTGGCTGCATCGCGACCGGCGGCAATATCGAATTCGGGGGCCTCGTGGCGCAGTGCCTTCATCATCCGGGTCAGCCCGTTGCCATGGCTCGCCGCGCCCAGATAGGCCGGGATCAACTGGTGATTCTGCGACACTCGGGCCGCCAGGTCATATACCTCGGCACTGGGCGGCTGGCGGTCCTCGATCAGCTGTTCGAGAAGATGATCGTCGAAATCCGACAGCGCCTCGAGCAATTCGGCGCGCGCTTCCTGTTCACGCTCCACCGCCGCAGCGGGCAGTTCGATCAGGGCCGAGGGCTCGCCCTCGCGGTATTTCCAGGCCCGCTCCGAGATCAGGTCCACCGCGCCCACCACCTGATCGCCCTCGCGGATCGGCACCTGGCGCAGGGCGATGTGATGGGTGCAATAGGCCTGAAGCGCCGCGACGATGTCGCGGATGCGGCCATTGGGGTTGTCCAGCCGGTTGATGAACAGAAAGGCCGGGATGCCGGCCTCTTCGACAAGCCGCAGGTAGGGTGCGCACAGCACCGCCGCCTCGGGGTCGGGTGGCACCACGATCACGGCCGCGTCCGAGATCGCCATGGCCGGCCCGGCAAAGGCCAGCGCATCGCTGCCACCATCCACGTCGATTGCGCACCAGGGTTCCTCCAAATAAGAAAAACCGTGCAGATGCACGGTTTCGGACAGGTCGAATGTGGTCGGGCGGCTGTCGAGGCGACTGATGGCCTCGACCAGCGTGGACTTGCCGGATTGGCTCGGTCCGAGAACGGTGAATACGCGCATGGAGGCTATCCCTTTTCTTGTTGCAATCCTGTCATCTGCTGCGAAATCGGGGTTCCAGCGGATGCCCTCGCATCGCATGCCTGTCGTGCATCAATAGCCTGCCTCGGGGGCAAGGGCGCCACGCTGACCGGCGCAATCCTTGCCGGGTGCAGGGCAACCCGCCCTGTCCCGAGTGTGTGAAATCCGGCACTTGGCCGTCAAGCCCTTTGGTGCGCATGGGCGGGAAACCGGCGCTGGTGCGGGTCTGTCAGATCGCCGAGCTGTGTCCGGCCTTGCTGAGGTCATAGGCGTCGAATACCCGCGCCACCATCCGGGTCAGCGTCCGCGCCTCTTGCGGGATGAACAGCCCGTCCGAGGTGACGCGCAGCAGGCCATCGAACGCCTCGTTGGCTGTGCGGAACATTTGATCCAGCTCGTCGGCGGAGATCTCGTGATCGCGCAGGATCTCCGCCCGGTCGATGCGGAAATCGCACATCAGCGCCTCGATCAGGCGGGCGCGCATCACGTCCTGCCCCTTGAACAGGTGGCCGCGCGCGGTTGAAAAGCGCCCGGCCCGGATGGCGCCGGTATGGGCAGAGGTGGCCGGTGCGTTCTGCGCGTAACCCTGTGGGAATCGCGAGATCGAACTGGCACCCACGCCGATCAGCACGTCGGCCTGATCGTCGGTATATCCTTGGAAATTTCGGCGCAGCTTGCCCGCCTTCAGCGCGCGGGTCAGACCATCGTCCTGGGTGGCGAAATGGTCGATGCCGATCTCGGCGTAATTGTCCCACATGAAAAGGCGCCGCGCGGTATCGAACAGGTCGAGCCGCTGTTCCGGCGTCGGCAGCGCGTCCGAGGGAATCAACTGCTGCCGCTTGGCCATCCAAGGTACGTGGGCATAGCCGTAGAGAGCGATCCGGTCCGGGTTGAGGGACAAGAGCTTCTGCACGCTTTCGGTCATGCGCGCGCGGGTCTGATGGGGCAGGCCATAAAGGATATCTGCGTTCAGGCTATAGATGCCGCGAGCGCGAATCATCTCGACCGCGTCGCGGGTGACGTCATAGCCCTGAATGCGGCCGATGGTTTTCTGGATCTCGTCGTCGAAATCCTGCACCCCGATCGAGGCGCGATTCATCCCCGCCTCTGCCAGCGCATCCAGCCGGGCCGGGTCTATCTCGTTGGGGTCGATCTCGACCGAGAATTCGGCCTCGGGGCCCAGCGGCACCGCGTCGAAGATGCTGCGCGCCAGATCGCGCATCAGGTCGGGGTTGAGCAGGGTCGGCGTGCCGCCGCCCCAATGCAGGCGTGACAGGTGCACGCCCTCGGGCAGGCGCTCGCCCAATAGGGCCAATTCCGCCTTGAGCGTGTCCACATAGGCGATGACCGGATTGTCGGTCTGGGTGCCCTGGGTGCGGCAGGCACAGAACCAGCACAGCCTTCGGCAGAAGGGCACATGCACGTATAGCGAAATCGCGCTGCCCGGAGCGATTCCCGAAATCCAGTCACCGAAACGATCAGGCCCCACGTCATTGCTGAAATGGGGGGCGGTCGGGTAGCTCGTATATCTCGGCACTTTCGCGTCAAAAAGTCCGAGCCGGGCCAATTGTGATTTCGCTATCATGCGAGTACCGTTATGAGAGCGGTCCGTGAAGGACCTTGACTCAGATCAAGTAGGGCCGAATTCCATGAGCACCCAGCCTCAGCTTTGCCATTCCAACTGTGACGATTGCCCGATCCGGCATCGCGCCGTATGCGCGCATTGCGACACGGACGAGTTGGAAGAGCTTGAGGAGATCAAGTACTATCGCAGCTTCGAGGCCGGGCAGACCGTGATCTGGTCAGGCGATCAGATGAGTTTCGTTGGGTCCGTCGTTTCCGGCATCGCCACGCTGACCCAGACGATGGAGGATGGCCGCACTCAGATGGTGGGGCTGCTGTTGCCGTCGGATTTCGTCGGCCGCCCAGGGCGCGACGGTGCGCCTTATGATGTGGTGGCGACCACGGATCTGGTCATGTGCTGTTTCCGCAAGAAACCGTTCGAAGAGCTGATGGCGCGCACCCCGCATATCGCGCATCGGCTGCTGGAAATGACGCTGGACGAGCTGGATGCCGCGCGCGAATGGATGCTGGTGCTGGGCCGCAAGACCGCGCGCGAGAAGATCGCCAGCCTGTTGTCGATCATCGCCCGCCGTGATGCCTCGCTGACCAAGCGGGGCATGAGCGGGCCGATGGTGTTCGACCTGCCGCTGACCCGCGAGGCGATGGCCGACTATCTGGGTCTGACGCTGGAAACGGTGAGCCGCCAGATCTCGGCGCTGAAAAAGGACGGGGTGATTCACCTGGAAGGCAAGCGCCACGTCACCATCCCGGACATGGGCCGGTTGATGGAGGAAGCGGGCGATGACACCGATGGCGGGTTCCTGGTCTGAGACCGGGTATTTGCGAGGCTCTGCCTCGCGCTCCGGAGTATTTATGGCGAAATGAAGGGGGTGGGCCGCGGCTCACCTCTGGCGCCGCAGCCAGTCGGCCACGCGCCGGGCGGCTGAGCCGGGCGCCAGCGGCCGCGGGGCCCAGAGTCGCAAGGCGTGCGACAGAGTAATCCGGGTGGAAAAGGGTGCCACAAGTTGGCCGCGCGCCAGATAGGGTGCAACCAATGCCTCGTGCCCCATCAGTACCCCGGCCCCGTTCACCGTTTCCTCGACCGCCAGCGCATAGAGCGAGAATTCGGGGCCGCGCGGCACAAAGGTCTGGCCGGGTAGCGCAGCCGCCATCCAGAGCGACCAGTCGCCATGCCATGTGGTGTCGATGAGACAGGGCAGGTGGCGCAGATCCTCGGGCCGCTTCAACCGCCGCGCCAGTGCGGGTGCGCAGACGGGGGTAATCGTATCTGCGGCCAGCGCCTCGCCCGGAGCGTCGCCAAAGAACAGGCAAAGATCGAAGGGCGCCCGTTTCAGATCGGGTGGCTGTTCCATCGCGGTAACCGAGATCTCGATCTCGGGGGCCGCGGCGCGCAGACCGGGCAGGCGCGGCGATAGCCAGAGCTGGGCGACCGAGGGCAGGGCCGCCACATGTACCACTTGCGGCTTGGCGCCGGTGCGCAGGTCATGGCTGACCGCGGCCAGCCGGTCGAAAGCGCCGGTCAGATCGGGCAGAACATCGGCCGCGAGAGCGGTGAGGGTGACGCCCCGGGCGCTGCGGTCGAAGAGTGGCGCGCCCAGCATATCCTCGAGCTGCTTGATCTGAGCCGAGACCGCGCCGGGACTGACGCCCAGTTCCTCGGCGGCAGCGGCGAAACCGCCCAGTCGCGCGGCGGCCTCGAAGGCGCGCAGGGCGTTCAGCGGAAGAGGGCGTGGGCGGGGCGGGGCGACGGGCATGAGAAAGCCTTAGATTTTCTGGCCCTAATTTTCCGGGAAACTGATTTGCGCGCAAGGGGTGGTTTGGTGATCCTGCGGGCAGAGATACGGAGGTTCCCATGCCACAGCTTGCCGCCCGACCCTGGGTGCCCGCCCATTGCGAAACCCGCGTCCAGCAGATCGCGGACGTGACTGCGCGCGCCGACAGCGCGTCGATCGATGCCCGACTGGAGGCGCTGATCGAAGAAAATCGCGCGATTCACGACGAAGAGTGTTTCAACCTGAACCCCGCGACCAACGTGATGAACCCGCGCGCCGAGGCCGCGCTGGCGCGGGGATTGGGCAGCCGTCCCTCGCTGGGCTATCCGGGCGACAAATACGAGATGGGGCTTGAGGCGATCGAAGAGATCGAGGTCATCGCCGCAGAACTGGCCGCAAAGGTGTTCAACGCGCGCTATGCCGAGATCCGGGTAGGCTCGGGCGCGCTGGCCAATCTCTATGGGTTCATGGCGCTGACCCGGCCCGGTGACACGATCATCGCGCCACCGGCCAGCATTGGCGGCCATGTGACCCATCACAAGGCGGGTTGTGCGGGGCTTTACGGTCTGAGCACCATCGAGGCGCCGGTAGATGCGGATGGTTACAGCCTGGATCTGACGGCGCTTGCCGAACTGGCCGAGCGGCACCGGCCCAAGCTGATTACCGTAGGCGGCTCGTTGAACCTGTTTCCGCATCCGGTGGCGGCCGTGCGCGAGATCGCCGACCGGGTCGGTGCCAAGGTTCTGTTCGACGCGGCACATCAATGCGGGATCATCGCCGGTGGCGTCTGGGCCAACCCGCTGGACGAGGGGGCGCATCTGATGACGATGAGCACCTACAAGAGCCTGGGCGGGCCTGCGGGCGGGCTTATCGTGACCAACGAGGCCGAGATTGCCGAGCGGCTGGATGCCATCGCCTTTCCCGGCATGACCGCCAATTTCGACGCGGCGAAATCGGCGGCGCTGGCGATCTCGCTGCTGGACTGGGTCGATCATGGCGCGGCCTATGGGCAAGCGATGGTCGATCTGGCGCAGGCGTTGGCCGCCGAACTGGCGGCGCTGGGCCTGCCGGTCTTCCATGGGACAGGAGGGGCTACCGCCTCGCACCAGTTCGCGGTCGAGGCGGCGCGGTTCGGGGGCGGTCAGGCCGCATCGAAGATGCTGCGCCGGGCGGGGTTCCTGGCTTGCGGTATCGGCCTGCCTATCGCACCGGTTTCGGGGGATATGAACGGCCTCCGGATCGGCACGCCGGAACTGGTGCGGCGCGGGATAACGCCCGATCATGCTGCCGAACTGGGCTGGCTGATCACCCAAGGACTTACCGGTAACGACCCCGATGCAGTCGCATTGCGCACCCGCGAGATGCGGGCGCGGTTCCAGGGGATGCATTACATCAGGTCGTGACCGGTTCGGTGATCCGTGCTCTACTCTGCTCGAGGCCTCAGATTTCGGGAGACAGGGATCATGCAGTTCGAAAGCCTGTTCGTGATGCTTATCGTGGGTGTTCTGGCCGGGTGGTTGTCCGGGCGGATCATGGCGGGACGCGGATTCGGCCTGATCGGAAACATTATCGTCGGGATTGTTGGCGCGTTCCTTGCGGGGTTGATCTTTCCCGCTTTGGGCTTTGCCGTCGGTGGCGGTTTCATTGCATCGGTTATCCATGCCACGATCGGGGCGGTGATCCTGTTGTTCCTGATCGGGCTGGTCCGCAAGGCATGATGTTTCTGTCTTGAAGCGGGGAAACCGCCCTATGGAGAGACGGTTGGCGGCCGTGCTGGTCGCGGATTTTGCGGGTTACAGTGCCCATGTCGGACGCAACGAGGAGTTGGCTGTTCGCGCGGCGCGCGGGCATCTGGATGCCATCGAACTGGTGATCGGCCTACACCGGGGGAGGCTGGTCAAGACTATGGGCGACGGTTTGCTAGCCGAGTTCACCTCGTCCCGGGATGCAGTGGGCTGTGCCGTAGCGATTCAGAACCGGATGGTGGAGCGAAATGCGCCGCTGGATGCAGAAGAAAGCATGTATCTGCGGGTTGGCGTTCATTCCGGTGAGATCCTGGCAGAGAATGGCGACATCTTTGGTGAGGAAGTTAACATAGCGGCCCGGATCGAGGCGTTTTCGCCGGAAGGCGGCGTGGTTGTCTCGGGCAGGGTCCACGAGGAGATCTCGGGGCGGTTGGACATGGCTTTTCAGGATGCTGGCACGCCCGCCCTGAAGAACATCTCGCGCAGCATCCGTCTCTTCGAGTGGCGGCCACAGAAGCAGGCCGATGCGCCGGTAGAACGGGTAAACGCAATCGCCGACAAACCGTCGCTGGCCGTTCTTCCCCTGACGAACTGGTCGGCCAATCCGGAAACGGAGTACATTGCCGATGGCCTGACCGAAGATATCATTTCCGCACTGGCACGGGTTCCGTGGCTGTTCGTGATCGCCCGGAACTCTTCCTTTGCCTACAAAGGCACCCCGATGGACGTCCGACAGATCGGCCGGGAACTGGGGGTCAAATATGTTCTGGAAGGCAGCATGCGCATCCAGGGCAACCGGATCCGGGTCAGTGGCCAACTTGCCGACACGTCATCAGGTGCACAGGTCTGGTCAGAGCGGTTCGATGGCACCGACGAGGACATATTCGATTTGCAGGACAAGGTGACTGCCGCCGTGGTCGCCGCTGTGGCGCCCACCGTGCAGATGGCCGAGATGCAGCGCGCTGCCCAGAGCGCGCCGGGCAATGCCAGCGCATATGATTACTATCTGCAGGGGCTGGCCGCGCTGAACCGGGCGCAGGTGGCCAAGGCGGCCGATCTGTTAGATGCAGCGATCAAGGCTTCGCCGGACTATGCCAAGGCGATGGCGATCAGGGCGTGGTGCCACACTCTGAACGTGGCGTGGCGTGTCGGTTATGCCCAAGAGACCGACCGGACCAGAGGCGGAGAGCTCGCCGATGCAGCGCTTGATCTTGCCCCGGGCGATCTCGAGGTGGCAGCTTATGCTGGGTACGCACTGGCCTTTTTTGGCCTGGAGATAGAACGGGGCATGGGGCTGGTCCGGCAAGCATGTGAAGGCTGTCCAAGCTTTGCCTGGGCATGGACCTCGCTCGCGATGCTCGAAGCGTTGCAGGGCGACAGCGACAAGGTGCTGGAGCTTGCGGCGCGCGCGCGTCAACTCAACCCCAAAGATCCTTTGTGGTTTCGCGCACTTGTCGCCATCGCCGCCGTTCATCGGGATGCCGGACGGTTTGAAGAGGCGCTGGAGGCCGCTCAAGAGGGATTGCGGCTCAATCCCAATGTCGTGGTGCTTTATGTCCATTCGATTTGTTCACTGTGCGAATTGGACAGGATGGACGAAGCAAAAGTTCTGGCTAACAGGCTCTTGGACCTGTCACCCGAATTCTCGGTGTCCCGGTTTCAGGACCACCACAAGTATTTTCGCACTGCATTGCACACCGCGCAGAATACGCACTGGCTCAGAGAGGTGGGGCTACCGGAGTAGCCCCGCGCCGGATCAATGCGCCATGAAAACGGGAACGGTGGCCTGTTCCAGCATGTTGCGGGTGGCGCCGCCGAGAATCGCCTCGCGGAACCGCGAATGACCATAGGCGCCCATTACCAGCATGTCGGCGCTGGTGTCGGTGGCGTGGCGATTGAGGATGTCCGACACCCGCGTCATCGTCTTGCTGAGCACGTCGATTTCCACCTTGACGCCATGGCGGGCCAGCATCTGGCTGAGCAGGCCGCCCGGGTCCGAGCGGTCGGGGCCGTGGCGCGGGGGGTCGATTACCACGATCCGTACCAGATCGGCGGCCCGCAGGAAGGGCATGGCCAGCCGGATCGCACGCATCGCCTCGACACTTTCGTTCCACCCCAGCAGGACAGTGCGCGGCTGTTTCAGCGGCGGTGCATTGTCGGGCACCACCAGAACCGGGGCGTGCCCCTCGAACATGGCGGCTTCGACGATCGGTTCCGCTTCGCTGCCGCGATCCTCGCCATAGGGGCGCGACAGCACCACCAGGTCCGAGAAACGGGCGCGATGGGCCACATGCCGCCCCAGATCGGCAATCTGGGCCACACCGCTTTCGGCGGACCAGCGCACGCCGGACTTGCCCAGTGTATCCTGAGCCAGTTTCAGCACCTCTTCAGCCTCGGCATTGGCCCGGTTCAGCGTTTCT
Organism: Ruegeria sp. BHSC223; assembly: GCF_059613025.1. Classification (NCBI taxonomy): domain Bacteria; kingdom Pseudomonadati; phylum Pseudomonadota; class Alphaproteobacteria; order Rhodobacterales; family Roseobacteraceae; genus Ruegeria; species Ruegeria sp. BHSC223. The sequence goes on along the minus strand of NZ_JBXWRR010000013.1, from coordinate 31,316 downwards.
TGCAGGATCAGCGCGTTGGCGCCGGCATAGTAATAGCCGGTCTGACTCCGGTCGACGCCAAGGCATAGCGCCTCGGCATGGGCGTCCTGAGCCTCGGCCAGGGCGACCAATTGTGCCAAGGCCGCGGGGGCGAGCTTGGGATCGGTCAGAACGGTCAACAGGGATTTATAGGCCATCATGAACCTCGTGAGTGCATTTGCTCCCGGATCGGCCCGGGCGTTTCAATTGAGATATGCGTCTCACACATTTCGGGGTCGCGTCTTGATGCAGATCAAAGCGGGTTTTTGCGCAACTCTTCAATTAAGCGACCAGTCTAATCCGTCTGGCGTGGCGTGAGAATCGCGCGGGACAAGGCAAAGGGACGCAATATGTCGAACTATATCAAGCTCATCGCGCTTGGTCTCATCGCGCTGTTCGCGGCGATGGGGATCAACTATGCGCGCGACGTGGCTTACATGGTGCATGCAGTCATCGTGCTGCTTGTCTCCGGTGGGCTGTTCATCTGGACGCTGCGCAAAACCGACGAGGCCGGCGGTCTGCTCGACCTGTCGGGCGAATACATGGACGATGTCGTCCGTTACGGTGTCATCGCAACCGCATTCTGGGGCGTCGTCGGCTTTCTCGCCGGGACGTTCATCGCATTTCAACTCGCCTTTCCGGGGCTCAATTTCGAATGGGCCCAGGGTTATGCCAATTTCGGTCGTCTGCGCCCGCTGCACACCTCGGCGGTGATTTTCGCATTTGGCGGTAACGCGCTGATCGCGACCTCGTTCTATGTGGTTCAGCGCACCAGCGCCGCGCGGCTCTGGGGCGGCAATCTGGCGTGGTTCGTGTTCTGGGGTTACCAGCTGTTCATCGTGCTGGCGGCAACCGGCTATCTGCTGGGCGGTACCCAGTCCAAGGAATATGCCGAGCCCGAATGGTATGTGGACCTGTGGCTGACGGTGGTCTGGGTGGCCTATCTGGCCGTTTTCCTGGGCACGATCATCAAGCGCAAGGAACCCCATATCTATGTGGCCAACTGGTTCTATCTGAGCTTCATCGTCACCGTCGCCATGCTGCATGTGGTCAACAACCTGACCATCCCCGTCAGCATCTGGGGTTCGAAATCGGTCATCGTGTGGCCGGGCGTGCAGGACGCCATGGTGCAGTGGTGGTATGGCCACAACGCCGTGGGCTTTTTCCTGACCGCCGGCTTCCTCGGCATGATGTATTATTTCATCCCGAAACAGGCCGAACGTCCGGTGTTCAGCTACAAGCTGTCGATCATCCACTTCTGGGCGCTGATCTTCATCTATATCTGGGCCGGTCCGCACCACCTGCACTATACCGCGCTGCCTGACTGGGCCTCGACGCTGGGCATGGTGTTCTCGGTCGTGCTGTGGATGCCGTCCTGGGGTGGCATGATCAACGGTCTGATGACGCTCTCGGGCGCCTGGGACAAGCTGCGCACCGATCCCATCATCCGGATGATGGTGATCTCGGTCGGTTTCTACGGAATGTCGACCTTCGAAGGCCCGATGATGTCGATCCGCGCGGTGAACTCGCTGAGCCACTACACCGACTGGACCATCGGTCACGTGCACTCGGGTGCGCTGGGCTGGAACGGCATGATCACCTTCGGCGCGCTCTACTTCCTGGTGCCGGTGCTGTGGAAGCGGGATCGCCTCTACTCGCTGAAACTGGTGAACTACCACTTCTGGCTCGCCACCATCGGCATCGTGCTCTACGCCGCCTCGATGTGGGTGACCGGTATCATGGAAGGCCTGATGTGGCGCGAAGTGGATGCAAACGGCTTCCTGGTGAACTCGTTCGCCGACACCGTGGCCGCCAAGTTCCCAATGTATGTGGTGCGTGGTCTGGGCGGGGTCCTGTACCTCACCGGTGCCATCATCATGTGCTACAACCTGTGGATGACCGTTCGGAAGGCACCGGCCAAAGAGGCCAGCCTGTCCGTCGCGGTCCCGGCTGAATAAGGAGGGCCGGAGCAATGGCAATTCTCGACAAACATAAAATCCTCGAGACCAACGCGACCCTCCTGCTGATCTTCAGCTTTCTGGTCGTGACCATCGGCGGCATCGTGCAGATCGCACCGCTGTTCTGGCTGGAAAACACCATCGAGAAGGTGGAGGGCATGCGGCCCTACACCCCTCTCGAGATGGCGGGGCGCGAAGTCTACATTCGCGAAGGCTGCTATGTGTGCCACAGCCAGATGATCCGCCCCATGCGGGACGAGGTCGAACGCTATGGCCACTACTCGCTGGCGGCGGAATCGATGTACGATCACCCGTTCCAGTGGGGGTCCAAGCGGACCGGGCCCGACCTGGCCCGCGTGGGCGGCCGTTACTCGGATGACTGGCACGTGGATCACATGCGCGACCCGCAATCGGTGGTGCCGGAATCGGTGATGCCCAAATATGGCTACCTGGAACGCACCATGATCGACGGCAAGTATATCGGTGATCTCATGGCCGCCAACGCGATCGTCGGCGTGCCTTACACGGACGAGATGATCGAAGCCGCCCAATCCGACTTTGCCGCCCAGGCCGATCCCGACAGCGACTATGACGGGCTGCTGGAGCGTTATGGCGACAAGGTCAATGTGCGCAACTTCGACGGCCAGCCGGGTGTCTCCGAGGCCGATGCGCTGATCGCCTATCTGCAAATGCTGGGTACGTTGGTCGATTTCTCGACCTTCACGCCGGACGCGAGCCGCTGAGGAGGGGGACATGGAAGAATATACCCTTTTGCGGCAGTTCGCGGACAGCTGGATGCTGCTTGCACTGTTCGCGTTCTTCATCGGTGTGGTGGTCTGGGTGTTCCGCCCGGGATCGACCAGAACCTATGACGACACCGCCAACATCCCGTTTCGGCATGCGGACGCACCTGCGCCCCGTCAGGGCGTTACGGCAGCGCCCCTGCGAGGCAACGACAAACCCGCCACATTCAAGGAGGCGCGGCAATGAGCAAGAAACCTGTTCAGAAACAAGAGGTCGAAACCACCGGCCACAGCTGGGACGGGATCGAGGAATACAACAACCCGCTTCCCCGCTGGTGGCTGTGGACCTTCTATCTCTGCATCATCTGGGGCATCGGCTATACCATTGCCTATCCGGCCTGGCCCATGATCAACTCGGCCACCGCCGGGGTGATGGGCTGGTCGACGCGGGCCAATGTGGCGAACGATATCGCCGCAGTGGAAGAGGCAAACGCCCCGATCAATGCCAAGCTGGAGTCAGTCGAACTGACCGCGATCGCATCGGATGCGGATCTGAACTCCTATGCCGTGTCGGCGGGGTCTGCGGTGTTCAAGACCTGGTGCGCCCAGTGTCACGGGTCGGGCGCCGCCGGTGCGGTGGGTTATCCCAACCTGCTGGATGACGATTGGCTGTGGGGTGGTTCAGTCGAGGAGATCCACGAAACCGTCACTGTCGGTATCCGGAACACGGAAAACGACGATGCGCGCTATTCCGAGATGCCCGCCTTTGGCCGTGACGAGTTGCTGGAAGCTGCCGAGATCGACCAGGTGGTCAATTTCGTGATGTCACTGTCGGGTGAGCCGCAGGATGCCTCTCAGGTGGCGGCCGGTGCAGTGGTCTTCGAGGACAACTGCTCGTCCTGCCATGCCGAGGACGCCACTGGCGACCGCGCGCAGGGTGCCCCCAACCTGGCGGATGCCATCTGGCTCTATGGTGGCGATTACGCTGCGATCGCAGAGTCGGTGAACAACGCCCGCTTTGGCGTGATGCCTCCGTGGGACAGCCGCCTGACCGAAGCGCAGATCCGCGCGGTTTCGGTCTATGTCCACCAGCTGGGCGGTGGCGAGTAGCATAAGGATACCTCCGGGCTGCTATCGCGGCCCGGAGGGTGGCGTCGGCTGTTCGATCTGTTCGCGCGTTTCCTGAACAGCCGGCGCCTTTAGTCATAATGACAAAGCATCCGCCGACCAATCCGGTCGGCGGATCTTTTTTGTGACAGGGGCGCGGAACAGTTAATGGCTTGGGATGTAATCACTATTTCGTGATGCTCAGCGAATGGATGCGCCATTTGTACAATGTTTTCGGTCGTTTTGGCCGCGTGCGACGTAACGCCCGATGCAATTGCAGCATCAAAAGCTGCGCCACAGATACGCTTTTTGACCCATGTCAAAGTCTGTCGCGCGCGCATCTGGAAGAAGTCGCGCTGTAGAATAGCCAAAACCGGAGTGAGTCCGTGAGCGAGTCGACCCCAGAACCCAGCCTTTACGCTGCCCGAGAGCCCATATTCCCGCGGCGCGTATCGGGCACGTTCCGCAATCTCAAATGGTTCATCATGGCGGTAACGCTGGGGATTTACTATCTGACACCCTGGATTCGCTGGGATCGTGGACCCAGCCTGCCGGATCAGGCGGTTTTGCTGGATATGGCCAACCGGCGCTTTTACTTCTTCTGGATCGAGATCTGGCCGCACGAATTCTATTTTGTCGCGGGTCTGCTGATCATGGCGGGGCTGGGCCTGTTCCTGTTCACTTCGGCGCTGGGCCGGGTCTGGTGCGGTTATGCCTGTCCGCAGACAGTGTGGACCGACCTCTTCATTCTGGTCGAACGCTGGATCGAGGGCGACCGCAACGCCCGTCTGCGCCTGCACCGCCAGAAAAAGCTCGATTTCCGCAAGGCGCGGCTCAGGATCACCAAATGGACCGCCTGGTTGTTGATCGGTCTCGCCACCGGCGGGGCGTGGGTGTTCTATTTCGCGGATGCGCCGACGCTGCTGCGTGATCTGATGACCGGCAACGCCCACCCCATCGCCTATACGACGATGGCCGTGCTGACCTTTACCACCTTCTTTTTCGGTGGTTTCGCGCGCGAGCAAATCTGTATTTACGCCTGCCCCTGGCCGCGTATTCAGGCCGCGATGATGGACGAGGATACGCTGGTCGTGGGCTACCGCGAATGGCGGGGCGAGCCGCGCGGCAAGGGCAAGCGCACCGAGGATTCGGAACTGGGCGATTGCATCGACTGTATGGCCTGCGTCAACGTCTGCCCGGTCGGGATCGACATCCGAGATGGCCAGCAGCTGGAATGCATCACCTGCGCGCTGTGTATCGACGCCTGTGACGACATGATGGAGAAGATCGGCAAGCCGCGCGGACTGATCGACTATATGGCGCTCAAGGACGAAGAGGCCGAGCGCGCCGGTCACCCGCCCAAGAACATTTGGAAGCATATCCTGCGGCCGCGCACCATCATGTATACCAGTCTCTGGTCGCTGGTCGGTTTCGCGTTGCTGTTCGCGCTGTTCATCCGGTCCGACATCGACCTGACGGTGGCGCCGGTACGCAATCCGACCTTTGTTACCCTTTCGGACGGGTCGATCCGCAACACCTATGACGTGCGACTGCGCAACAAGCATGGTGAGGAACGCCCGTTCCAGCTGTCCGTGGTCGGCGATCCGGCGATGCGGATCGAGCTCGAAGGCCTGCCCGATAACAAGGTCGCCGTTCCTGCCGATACCGCCTTTTTGCAACGGGTCTATATCGTGACACCCAAGGACGCGGCCCCATCGCAAGCGGCCAGCACAGATGTCCGTATCTGGGTCGAGGATCAGAGCAACGGCGAGCGCGCCTATAAGGACACGACATTCAACGGACGGGGGAACTGAAGATGGCTGAGCGCACCTTCACCGGCAAACATGCCGCCATGGTCTTTGTCGGCGCATTCGGTATCATCATCGGGGTGAACATCCTGCTGGCTTATAGCGCGATCAAGACCTTTCCGGGTCTGGAGGTTAAGAACTCCTATGTCGCCAGCCAGGAATTCGACACCCGCCGCGACGCGCAAGAGGCGCTGGGCTGGCATGTGCGCGCCGATGCGACCGGTGGCCTGGTGGTCCTGTCGATCACCGATCAGGCGGGCAAGCCGGTCGAGGTTTCCGAACTGAAGGCGGTGTTGGGTCGCGCCACCCATGTGCAAGAGGATTTCGCGCCCGATTTCGCCTTTGACGGCACGGCCTATGTGGCCAAGGCGGAACTGGGTGATGGCAATTGGAACATCCGCATGGTGGCGCGGGCCGAGGACGGCACCGAATTTATCCAACGCGTCGTTTTGCATGTGAAGGGTTGACCCGATGACGGCGCAACTTCGCCCCTCGCCTGCGGCCTGTCCGGCCTGTGTTGCGGTCCCGGCCCAGCCGGCCCGCCCGGTGCCCGAGGATGTGCAGATCGCGCTGTCTTTGCCGGGCATCCACTGTTCGGCCTGTATCTCGACGGTCGAGCGCGCCTTGCAGGCGCATCCGGGGGTCGAGGATGCGCGGGTGAACCTGACGCTGAAACGGGCCCTGATCAAGGCCGGGCCCGAGCTGCGCGCCGCCGATCTGATCCCGGTGCTGGAGCGTGTCGGATACGAGGCGCACGAGCTGGATCCCGGCACGCTCAACGCGACCCGCAGCGACCGGGCCGGGCGCGACCTGCTGATGCGGCTGGCGGTGGCGGGCTTTGCCTCGATGAACGTGATGCTGCTGTCGGTCTCGGTGTGGTCCGGTGCCTCGGATGCGACGCGGGACATGTTCCACTGGATCTCCGCCGCCATCGCGATGCCTGCCATCGCCTTTTCCGGCCAACCTTTCTTTGTCAGCGCCTGGGGGGCGCTCAAGGCAAAGCGGCTCAACATGGATGTACCCATCGTGTTGGCCATCGTTCTGGCGCTGGTCACCTCGCTTTGGGAAACCTCGTTGAGCGGCGAACATGCCTATTTCGATGCGGCGTTGACGCTGACCTTTTTCCTGCTTGCAGGTCGCTACCTGGATTACCGTACCCGCGCCGTGGCCCGATCCGCAGCCGAGGAACTGGCCGCGCTGGAGGTGCCGCGCGCGATCCGGCTGCAAGACGGGGTCGAAACCGAGGTCGCCGTTGCGCAGCTGGCGGTGGGCGACCTGATCCTGGTGCGCCCCGGCGGGCGGATGCCCGTCGATGGCGAGATTGTCGAGGGGCGTTCGGAACTGGACCGCTCGCTGCTCACCGGCGAAACGCTGCCGATCTTTGCCGAACCGGGGCTTGTGGTCAGCGCGGGCGAGGTCAACCTGACCGGCCCGCTGGTGATCCGCGCCAGCGCGGTGGGACAGGATACCTCGCTGCACCGCATGGCCGATCTGGTGGCCATCGCCGAAAGCGGGCGCTCGCGCTATACCTCACTGGCCGACAGCGCCGCGAAACTCTATGCGCCGGGGGTGCATATCCTTTCGGCGCTCAGTTTTGTCGGCTGGTATCTCTACAGCTGGGATGTGCGCACCGCGCTCAACATCGCCGCCGCCGTGCTGATCATCACCTGCCCCTGTGCGCTGGGCCTTGCGGTGCCGGCGGTGACCACGGCCGCCTCGGGGCGTCTTTTCAAGCGGGGAATGCTGATCAAGCATGCCACCGCGCTGGAACGTCTGGCCGAAGTGGACACGGTGGTGTTCGACAAGACCGGCACGCTGACGGCGGGCACGCCCGAACTGACCAATCTGGGCGATCACCGCCGTGCCGACATGGAGGTCGCGCTGGCCCTGGCCGAGGCATCCTCGCATCCGCTTTCCGTTGCGATCACCCGCGCGGCGCGGGCTGCGGGGCTGCATCCGGCCCGGATCGACGACGTGACCGAGGTGCCGGGCTTCGGCACCGAAGGTGTCTGGCAGGGGCAACGGGTGCGGCTGGGCCGTGCCGCCTGGGTGGGCGCTGAACAGGCCGCGCAGACCTCGGCCTGGCTGGCGGTCGGCGACCGGGCGCCGGTGGCCTTTCTGTTCTCCGACGCGCTGCGCCCGGGGGCCGAGGAAACCGTCTCGGGCCTCAAGGCTGCGGGCAAGGAGGTTCTGCTGATTTCGGGCGATACCACCGGCGCGGTCGAGGCGCTGGCCCGGCGTCTGGGGATCGAGACCTGGATGGCAGAGGCCCTGCCGCAGGACAAGGCCGATCGGGTGCAGGCATTGGCCGACGCGGGCAAGCGGGTGCTGATGGTGGGCGACGGATTGAACGATACCGCCGCTCTGGCCGCCGCCCATGTCTCGATCTCACCGGCCTCGGCGCTGGACGCCGCGCGCGTGGCGTCTGATATCGTGCTGCTGGGTACCGACCTGTCACCGATTGCGGGGGCCTGCGACACAGCCGTCCGCGCGACCAGACGTATCCGCGAAAACTTCCGCATCGCCACTGTCTATAACGTGATCGCGGTGCCGCTGGCGGTTGTTGGTCTCTGCTCGCCGCTGATCGCGGCCTTGGCGATGTCGACCTCGTCGATTACCGTATCTCTGAATGCCCTGCGCCTGAGGTGAGTTGATGGAAGTCCTGACGATCCTGATCCCGATATCGCTGATCCTGGGGGCGGTGGGCCTGCTGGCTTTTGTCTATACGGTTCGATCCGACCAGTATGACGACCCCGAGGGCGACGCGCGCCGTATCCTGTCGGGGGACTGGGACGACAAGCCCAAGCCTTGACCCCGCCGCGCCCTGCGCCAGAGTTGGAACCGAAGGGGAGGGATAAGATGGATATCCATGAGAATGGCAGTCGCCCGACGCGCAAAGCGCGGTCGGATTGGTTCACCGGTACCGTCTGGCAGGATCCGGTGATCGAGGCGCCGGCGCCCGCGCGGGTGCGGGCGCTGCGGGTCGGGTTCGAACCGGGTGCGCGTACTGCATGGCATACTCATCCGCTGGGCCAGACGCTGTATGTGCTGTCCGGCACCGGTCTGGTCGGCCTGCGCGAGGCCGCCCCGCGCGTGATCCGCGCGGGCGATACGGTCTGGATCCCGCCCGGCGAGGAGCACTGGCACGGCGCCGGCCCGGAAACCGGCATGGTGCATCTGGCCATTCAGGAGGCCGAAGACGGTCAGGTCGCCAATTGGCTGGAGAAGGTGAGCGACGCCGACTATCTGACCCCTCCCCAGGCGGTGCCGAACCGGCCTTGAATTCGCGGCCTGCTCCGGCTATGTGCCGATAGTCCGCAAGCAGAGAGAAGTCAGGCATATGGCCACCATCAACCCGATCCAGTTCATCCAGCAGGTCCGCGCCGAAGTGTCCAAGGTCGTCTGGCCGACCCGCCGCGAGGTGCTGCTGACCACGGTGATGGTGTTCATCATGGCGGCGTTGACGGCTGTTTTCTTCGCGCTGGTCGACCTGTCGATCCGGGGCGGGCTGCAACTGTTGCTGGGCATGTTCAACTGACCAGGGCCCGCGTCGCGGCGCAATCCGGCCTTGCACATCGCCGGATCAGGGGCTAGGTCACGCAGTACCTTCGGGACGGGCGTGCGGCGATTCGAGCTGCGCGCCGCTTTTTGTTCCGGCGGGCCGCTCAATGGGTGGCCACAATTCAGAAATGCTCCGGGACGCGCCCGCGGACCGGCCAGAAGACGAGGACGACAGGGTCATGGCGAAACGGTGGTATTCGGTCAGCGTGCTTTCGAACTTCGAAAAGAAGGTCGCCGAGACGATCCGCGCCTCGGTCGCCGAACACGGGCTTGAAGATCAGATCGACGAGGTGCTGGTGCCGACCGAAGAGGTCATAGAGGTGCGCCGCGGCAAGAAGGTCTCGACCGAGCGCCGGTTCATGCCCGGCTATGTGCTGGTGCACATGGAAATGTCCGACCAGGGCTATCACCTGATCAACACGATCAACCGGGTCACCGGTTTCCTGGGCCCGCAGGGTCGCCCGATGCCGATGCGCGATGCCGAGGTCAACCAGATCCTCAACCGCGTGCAGGAAGGCGAAGAGGCGCCGCGCACCCTGATCTCGTTCGAGATCGGCGAGCGCGTCAAGGTCAATGACGGCCCGTTCGAAGGCTTCGATGGCATGGTCGAGGGTGTCGATGACGACAGCCAGAAACTGCGCGTCTCGGTGTCGATCTTCGGTCGCGAAACCCCTGTCGAGCTCGACTTTACCCAGGTTTCGAAACAGGGCTGATCGCGGCAAGGCTGCGCTGCCCTTCAAACCATCGGCGCCTTGGACCTTTACCGCGCGCGGCCCTTGCATTGCCGGGCGATCCGGTCTATCGGCACCCGATGCCGCCCTTGGGCGGCGAATCCCGTGGGAGACGGAGGGGGCGCGCCCCGGATGTCGGACCACATCAATAGCATCTGCCGGATCGCGTTCCGGTGGAGTTGAAAAGGAGAAGGCCAATGGCCAAGAAACTGATCGGCACGCTGAAGCTTCAGGTGCCCGCAGGCAAGGCGAACCCGTCGCCGCCAGTTGGTCCGGCGCTGGGTCAGCGCGGCATCAACATCATGGAATTCTGCAAGGCGTTCAATGCCAAGACCGCAGACATGGAAGTGGGCGCACCCTGCCCGACCGTGATTTCCTATTATCAGGACAAGTCCTTTACCATGGACATCAAGACGCCGCCCGCGTCCTATTTCCTGAAGAAAGCCGCCAAGATCCAGTCGGGTTCCAAGACCCCCTCGCGCGCGACCGCCGGCACCGTCACCGTTGCCCAGGTCCGCGAGATCGCCGAAGCGAAGATGAAGGATCTGAACGCCAACGATATCGACGGCGCAATGCAGATCATCCTGGGCTCTGCCCGGTCCATGGGCATCGAGGTGAAGTAAGATGGCAAAGCTTGGAAAACGCACCCGCGCTGCCCGCGAAGCCTTTGCCGGCAAGGAAGAACTGTCGGTCGAAGAAGCCGTTGCGCTGGTCAAGTCGGCCGCCTCGGCCAAGTTCGACGAGACCGTCGAAATCGCGATGAACCTGGGTGTTGACCCGCGTCACGCCGACCAGATGGTCCGCGGCGTTGTCGGCCTGCCCAACGGCACCGGCAAGACCGTGCGCGTCGCCGTGTTCGCCCGTGGCCCCAAGGCTGAAGAAGCCCAAGCCGCAGGCGCGGATATCGTCGGTGCCGAGGACCTGATGGAAACCATCCAGTCAGGCAAGATCGAGTTCGACCGCTGCATCGCGACCCCGGACATGATGCCGGTTGTCGGTCGTCTGGGTAAAATCCTGGGCCCGCGCAACCTGATGCCGAACCCCAAGGTCGGCACCGTGACCATGGATGTCGCCCAGGCCGTGCAGAACGCCAAGGGCGGTGAAGTTCAGTTCAAGGTCGAAAAAGCCGGCGTCATCCATGCCGGTGTCGGCAAGGTGTCGTTCGACGAGGCCAAACTGGTCGAAAACGTCCGCGCCTTTGTGGATGCTGTGGCCAAGGCCAAGCCGGCAGGTGCCAAGGGCACCTACCTGAAAAAGATCGCGATCAGCTCGACCATGGGTCCGGGCGTGTCGGTTGACGTGGCGAGCGCCTCGGGCAACTAAGCGGTCAGACTGGCGGTTCTGGCCGCCAGATACAGACAAGGGAACCCGGCCTGTTTCTCGCAGTGCCGGGTTTTCTTTTTCCGGTTCAGCCCGCCCGCCCCAGCAAGCTGCGTTTCCACCGCCCCAGCAGGATGCGCGCGCGCCGATGCAGGGGGGGGCGTTTCTCCATGTAGAACCGAGCCCGGGCGCCCATGAAATCATCCTGATACCCCTTCAGAAAGGGGGCGATGCCCCGGCCTGCCTGAAAGGCTGCGCGCACCTCAGCCATGCGCGGTCCCCATTCCTGGCAATGAAACACACGCAGGTCGGGACGATTGATCAGGCGCAGACCAAAGGCCCCGGTTTCCGAGCAGTAGAGTTCCACCGCCGCTTCGGAGCCAAACCGGCCAAAGGCATCGGCGCCGCTTTCCTGGGCCTGCTGTGCCTCGCGCCACACTTGTGCAGGCAGGATCGCGAAGCAGTTGCTGAACCGTTGCGTTCGCATCAGGCCCGTTTCGGACGCGGATGTGTCGGCGCGAAACGGAAGGGTCGAGCCTGTCAGGAAAAGGGCACCATGGCGGGCCATTGCTTCCATTGCCTCGGCTTGCCAGGGTAGATTGGACTGGCGATAGGGCAGGGTGTCGAGCCGTACGATACAAGCTAGATCGTCACCGATCAGATTGAATTGCTGCCACAAGAGGCCGGTTTCGTTCTCGGTCGTCTCGGCGGGATCGGTTTGGCCCGCAATCACCAATTCGGCGCCAAACGCGCTTGCGAGGTCGGTCAATTCCTTGGCGATGGCCGGGTCCTGGCCGATATGTACGACAAGGCGATCCGGCGGCTGGTCGAAAAACCCCATCCAGTCGCGCAGTATAGTGCAATGCGTCGGTTGCAGGACAAAGGTCAGAAGTGAGAAACCGTTTGCTTCGGTCATCGGCCTCCGCCCTTTGCGTTGCGCTGCCTTGGGCGGGGCTGCCCGTTGCGTGACGGGATGCTAGCAACGGCCTTTGCCGGGGTCAACGCGCGCCAGGCCCGCTTTGACTTGCCGCCGGGCGGCGGTATAGGCTACGCGGCGGAAAAGAGCGGCATATCAACGAGGCAGGCAGTGATGAACGATCGGAACGCGGCATGACGGTGCCTTGGCATGTTGGCGCCATTCTGAACGAAACCCTGGCCGATACACTCCGCTTCGCCGCCTGGTATCTTGAGGCCGGCGCTGAGGCGGTGACCCTGCTGTTCGACAATCCGCAAGACCCGGCGATCGCGATCCTCGACGGGCATCCGCGCCTTACCTGTGTGCCGTGTACGCCCGAATTCTGGGCGGATCTAGGGCTGACCCCCGAAACCCGGTTCACAAAGCGGCAGAACGTGGCGCTAACCTGGGTCTATCGGCGGCAGGCCGATGGATGGTTGCTGAATGTCGACGCCGACGAGTTCATGTGGGCGCCCGGGGAGGGTATCGGGGCATTCCTGGCCGCGCAACCGGCCGAAGCCGAGGCAATTCGGGTCGAGACCGCCGAGATCGTGGCGGCGCCCGACGGGGCTGCGGGCCCGGTCTATCGCCTGCCGATGGAGCGCGACGCCGCGCGCCGGGTCTATGGCGACAGCGCGGCGTTGTTCGGGCCTCGGCGCAAGGGGCTGATCGGCCATCCGCAAGGTAAATCCTTCATCCGTTGTGGGCTGAAGGATGTGGTCCTGCGTCAGCATTGGGCGCAGCGGCAACGTGGCGCCGAGATGGCCGAAACCTTTGTGCCGGTGCGCGTGGGCACAGCAGCGCTTCTGCATCACATCGGGCTCGACTACGACATCTGGCGGGCCAAGCTCGACTGGCGGCTGGTGTCGAGCGGCTTTACCGTACCTCTGACCGAGCGAATCCGGGCGCTGTTGGTGGAACCCGACGCCGAGAGCCGTCTGCAGGCGCTGCACAGCGATCTGCATGCGGTCGATCCGGAGCGTCTAGACCGGTTGCGGGCCGAAGGTGCCTGCCTGGAGTCGCCGGTCGATGTGGACGGGGTCGCGGCCCGGGTCTTTGGCGCGACGTTTGCCACCGCCTGACCCCGCGCGAACGGTCGTTTTACCCCTTGGAAACCCTGCCGCTCTGGCCTAAGAGGAGGGGCGAAGTAAAGCGTGCGATTCGTCGTGCGCTTTATTTTGTTTCGTCCAAGACGGTGGGTGGCTGCATCCGTAGCCTTAATTTCCTGCCTGAGACGGGTAAAGACCAAAGAGATCGGGGGCTCGACCCTCGGGCGATTATTTGGCTCCACCCCGTAAAACGGACATGAACGCCGGGTGAGAGCCCGGCAAATATGAGCCGGGATGTTCACCATCCCAAATTTGGAGAGAACTGTGGATAGAGCCCAGAAAGAGAAAGTGGTCGAGGAACTCGGCCAGATCTTCGAAAGCTCTGGCGTCGTGGTGGTTGCTCACTACGCCGGTCTGACAGTTGCCGAGATGCAGGACCTGCGCGCGCGTGCACGCGAAGCGGGTGGGTCTGTGCGTGTTGCCAAGAACAGGCTCGCCAAAATCGCCCTTGAGGGTAAGCCGTGTGCAAACATGGCCGACCTGCTGACGGGTATGACCGTTCTGACCTATTCCGAGGACCCCGTGGCAGCAGCCAAGGTGGCCGAGGGCTTCGCCAAGGATAACAAGAAATTTGAGATCCTCGGCGGTGCAATGGGCGAGAACGCTCTGGACCGTGCCGGCGTCGAAGCCGTGTCGAAAATGCCGTCGCGTGAAGAGCTCATTGCTCAGATCGTGTCCTGCATTGGCGCACCTGCTTCGAACATCGCTGGCGCGATTGGCGCACCTGCAAGCAATATCGCTGGCATCCTTTCCACCATCATCGAGAAGGCGGAAGCTGCGTAAGCGGTTGGCACTGAATGATCTGCGTGGGGCATATGCCCTGACGTTGGAACACACACTGTAAACGGAAAGAGCTGATAAAATGGCTGATCTGAAAGCACTCGCAGAAAGCATCGTGGGTCTGACCCTGCTGGAAGCACAGGAACTGAAAACCATCCTGAAGGATGAATACGGCATTGAGCCCGCAGCTGGCGGCGCCGTGATGATGGCAGCGGCAGGCGGCGACGCCGGCGCAGCGGCCGAAGAAGAAAAGACCGAATTCGACGTCGTTCTGAAGAACGCCGGCGCTTCGAAAATCAACGTGATCAAAGAAGTTCGCGGCATCACCGGTCTGGGCCTGAAAGAAGCCAAGGACCTGGTCGAAGCCGGCGGCAAGATCAAAGAAGGCGTTGCCAAGGCAGAAGCCGAAGAGATCAAGGCAAAGCTGGAAGCAGCTGGCGCCGAGGTCGAGCTGGCCTAAGGCCGATCGGTCAGGAGCCGTTTTCCGACACGGAAAACGGGCCGGAATTTTTGCAAAATTCCGGTTGCGCTCCGAAACTACGAGGCTGGACCCGGGAAATCCGGGCCCAGCCGAACCTGTCTTAGAAAGGACCCTTGCGGCAGGGTGTTTTCTAAGGCGCGGTTCACGGATCGGGAGGCCGCCACTCGGGACGGTGGCCATGAATTGATCCGAAACGCTCCGTCTCGAATGGTCAAGGCGCCGGGGCCCGGCGGTGCCCTTGACCGGTGAGAAACTGAAAGGTGACATCTGACATGGCTCAAACGTTCCTTGGCCAGAAACGTCTTCGCAAATATTACGGCAAAATCCGCGAAGTGCTGGAAATGCCGAACCTCATCGAGGTCCAGAAATCCTCCTACGACCTGTTCCTGAACTCCGGCGACGCGCCTCAGCCGCTGGATGGCGAAGGCATCATGGGCGTGTTCCAGTCGGTCTTCCCGATCAAGGATTTCAACGAAACCAGCGTGCTGGAATTCGTGAAATACGAGCTGGAAAAGCCGAAATACGATGTCGAGGAGTGCATGCAGCGCGACATGACCTACAGCGCCCCGCTGAAAGTCACGCTGCGTCTGATCGTGTTCGATGTGGATGAGGATACCGGCGCCAAATCCGTCAAGGACATCAAGGAGCAGGACGTGTTCATGGGCGACATGCCTCTGATGACGCCCAATGGCACCTTCATCGTCAACGGCACCGAGCGCGTGATCGTATCCCAGATGCACCGCTCGCCCGGTGTGTTCTTCGACCATGACAAGGGCAAGACCCACTCTTCGGGCAAGTTGCTCTTTGCCTGCCGCATCATCCCGTATCGCGGCTCGTGGCTGGATTTCGAATTCGACGCCAAGGACATCGTCTTTGCCCGTATCGATCGTCGCCGCAAACTGCCGGTGACGACCCTGCTCTATGCGCTGGGCCTGGATCAGGAAGGCATCATGGATGCCTATTTCAAAACCGTTTCCTATCGCCTGGAGAAGAAGCGCGGTTGGGTCACTCCGTTCTTCCCCGAGCGTGTGCGCGGCACCCGTCCGACCTATGACCTGATCGACGCCGCCTCGGGCGAGGTGATCGCCGAAGCCGGCAAGAAGGTCACCCCGCGCGCAGTGAAGAAGCTGATCGAAGAAGGCAACGTGACCGATCTGCTGGTCCCGTTCGACCATATCGTCGGCAAGTTCGCGGCCAAGGACATCATCAACGAGGAGACCGGCGCGATCTATGTCGAGGCCGGCGACGAGCTGACGCTGGAATATGACAAGGATGGCGATCTGATCGGCGGCACTGTCAAGGAGCTGATCGACAACGGTATCACCGACATCCCGGTGCTGGACATCGACAACATCAATGTCGGTCCCTACATCCGCAACACCATGGCGCAGGACAAGAACATGAACCGGGAAACCGCGCTCATGGACATCTACCGCGTCATGCGTCCGGGCGAGCCGCCCACCGTCGAGGCCGCTTCGGCCCTGTTCGACACCCTGTTCTTTGACAGCGAGCGTTATGATCTCTCTGCCGTGGGCCGGGTCAAGATGAACATGCGTCTCGATCTGGATGCCGCCGATACCCAGCGCACCCTGCGCCGCGAAGACATCATCGCCTGTATCAAGGCGCTGGTGGAGCTGCGCGACGGCAAGGGCGACGTGGACGACATCGACCACCTCGGCAACCGCCGGGTGCGCTCGGTTGGCGAGTTGATGGAGAACCAGTACCGCGTGGGTCTGCTGCGTATGGAACGCGCGATCAAGGAGCGCATGTCCTCGGTCGAGATCGACACCGTGATGCCGCAGGACCTGATCAACGCCAAGCCTGCCGCTGCCGCCGTGCGCGAGTTCTTCGGCTCCTCGCAGCTCAGCCAGTTCATGGACCAGACCAACCCGCTGTCCGAAGTGACCCACAAGCGCCGCCTTTCGGCGCTTGGGCCGGGCGGTCTGACCCGCGAGCGTGCCGGTTTCGAGGTGCGCGACGTGCACCCGACCCACTATGGCCGGATGTGCCCCATTGAAACGCCCGAAGGTCCGAACATCGGTCTGATCAACTCGCTGGCCACCTTTGCCCGCGTGAACAAATACGGCTTCATCGAGACCCCCTATCGCGTCGTCAAGGACGGGCAGGTCACCGATGAGGTGCACTATATGTCCGCGACCGAGGAAATGCGTCACACCGTGGCGCAGGCCAACGCCACCCTGGACGAGAATGGCAAGTTCGTGAACGAGCTGGTCAACACCCGTCAGGCCGGCGACTATACGCTGGCCCCGATGGAAAGTGTCGACCTGATCGACGTGTCGCCGAAACAGCTGGTTTCGGTCGCAGCCTCTCTCATTCCGTTCCTCGAAAACGACGACGCCAACCGCGCTCTGATGGGCTCGAACATGCAGCGTCAGGCGGTTCCGCTTCTGCGGGCCGAGGCGCCGCTGGTCGGCACCGGGATCGAGGAAAAGGTCGCCATCGACTCGGGCGCGGCCATTCAGGCCAAGCGTGCGGGCATCATCGACCAGATCGACGCGCAGCGGATCGTGATCCGCGCCACCGAGGATCTGGAACTGGGCGATGCGGGCGTCGACATCTACCGCATGCGCAAGTTCCAGCGCTCGAACCAGAACACCTGCATCAACCAGCGTCCGCTGGTGAAGGTGGGTCAGCAGGTCTCCAAGGGCGAGGTCATCGCCGACGGTCCTTCGACCGACATGGGCGAACTGGCTCTGGGCAAGAACGTGGTCGTCGCCTTCATGCCGTGGAACGGCTACAACTACGAGGACTCGATCCTGATCTCGGAACGCATCGCGCGTGACGACGTCTTTACCTCGATCCATATCGAGGAATTCGAAGTTGCCGCACGCGACACCAAGCTGGGGCCGGAAGAGATCACCCGCGACATCCCGAACGTCGGCGAGGAAGCGCTGCGCAACCTCGACGAGGCGGGTATCGTCTATATCGGTGCCGAGGTGCAGCCGGGCGACATTCTGGTGGGCAAGATCACGCCCAAGGGCGAAAGCCCGATGACCCCGGAAGAAAAGCTGCTGCGTGCCATCTTCGGCGAAAAGGCCAGCGATGTGCGCGACACCTCGCTGCGCGTCAAGCCGGGCGATTACGGCACCGTGGTCGAGGTGCGCGTGTTCAACCGCCACGGCGTCGACAAGGACGAGCGTGCGCTGCAGATCGAGCGCGAGGAAGTCGAGCGTCTGGCCCGTGACCGGGACGACGAGCTGGCAATCCTCGACCGCAACATCTATGCGCGTCTGAAGTCGCTGATTCTGGGCAAGACAGCGGTCAAGGGCCCCAAGGGCATCAAGCCGGGTTCCGAGATCACCGAAGAGCTGCTGGAAACCCTGACCCGCGGTCAATGGTGGATGCTGGCGCTGGAAGGTGAGCAGGATGCCCAGATCGTCGAGGCGCTGAACGAGCAGTACGAACTGCAAAAGCGCGCCCTGGATGCCCGTTTCGAAGACAAGGTCGAAAAGGTGCGTCGCGGCGACGATCTGCCCCCGGGCGTGATGAAGATGGTCAAGGTGTTCATCGCGGTGAAGCGCAAGCTGCAGCCGGGCGACAAGATGGCCGGCCGTCACGGCAACAAGGGTGTGATCTCGAAAGTGGTGCCGATGGAGGACATGCCGTTCCTCGCGGATGGTACCCCGGTCGATTTCTGCCTCAACCCGCTTGGTGTGCCGTCGCGGATGAACGTCGGTCAGATCCTCGAAACCCATATGGGCTGGGCCGCGCGCGGTCTGGGCCTGAATGTGGACGAGGCGCTGCAGGAATATCGCCGTTCGGGCGACCTGACCCCGGTGCGGGACGCGATGAAGCACGCCTATGGCGAGGATGTCTATGCCGAGGGCATCTCGGGCATGGACGAGGACACGCTGGTCGAGGCGGCAGGCAACGTCACCCGTGGCGTGCCGATCGCGACGCCCGTCTTTGACGGTGCAAAAGAGGCAGATGTGAACGATGCGCTGGCACGCGCCGGTTTCGATACCTCGGGCCAGTCGGTTCTGTTCGACGGACGTACCGGCGAACAGTTCGCGCGCCCGGTGACCGTGGGTATCAAGTATCTGCTCAAGCTGCACCACCTGGTCGACGACAAGATCCACGCACGTTCCACCGGCCCCTACAGCCTGGTTACCCAGCAGCCGCTGGGCGGCAAGGCGCAGTTCGGCGGTCAGCGTTTCGGGGAGATGGAGGTCTGGGCTCTGGAAGCTTATGGCGCCGCCTACACCCTGCAGGAAATGCTGACGGTGAAGTCGGACGACGTGGCCGGCCGGACCAAGGTCTACGAGTCGATCGTCAAGGGCGAGGACAATTTCGAGGCGGGTATTCCCGAGAGCTTCAACGTTCTGGTGAAAGAAGTCCGCGGCCTCGGCCTGAACATGGAACTCCTGGATGCGGAGGTGGAGGACTGAGAATTTTCGTCGAAAATTCTCGACCCCACATTTTTCGTCGAAAAATGTGGGGCCTCCCCCCATCATCCGCACGAATTTGAGGTACACAAATGAACCAGGAACTGACCAACAACCCGTTCAATCCGCTGACACCGCCCAAGGTGTTTGACGAGATCAAGGTCTCTCTGGCATCGCCCGAGCGGATCCTCTCGTGGTCCTATGGCGAGATCAAGAAGCCCGAGACCATCAACTATCGCACGTTCAAGCCCGAGCGTGACGGCCTGTTCTGCGCCCGTATCTTTGGCCCGATCAAGGATTACGAATGCCTGTGCGGCAAGTACAAGCGCATGAAGTATCGCGGCGTCGTCTGCGAGAAATGCGGTGTCGAGGTGACGCTGCAAAAGGTGCGCCGCGAACGCATGGGCCATATCGAACTGGCCGCGCCCGTTGCGCATATCTGGTTCCTTAAATCGCTGCCCAGCCGGATCGGCCTGATGCTGGACATGACGCTGCGCGATCTGGAACGCATCCTCTATTTTGAGAACTACGTGGTCACCGAGCCGGGTCTGACCGATCTCACCTACGGTCAGCTGATGACCGAAGAAGAGTTCATGGACGCCCAGGACCAGTATGGCATGGACGCCTTCACCGCCAATATCGGTGCCGAGGCGATCCGTGAGATGCTGTCCCAGATCGACCTCGAAGCCGAAGCCGAACAGCTGCGTGCCGATCTGGCCGAGGCCACCGGCGAACTGAAGCCCAAGAAGATCATCAAGCGGCTTAAGGTGGTCGAGAGCTTCCTGGAATCCGGCAACCGCCCGGAATGGATGGTGCTGACCGTGATCCCGGTCATCCCGCCGGAACTGCGCCCGCTGGTGCCGCTTGACGGGGGCCGCTTTGCGACCTCGGACCTGAACGATCTTTATCGTCGCGTCATCAACCGGAACAACCGTCTGAAGCGTCTGATCGAACTGCGCGCGCCCGATATCATCGTCCGCAACGAAAAGCGGATGCTGCAGGAATCGGTCGACGCGCTCTTCGACAACGGCCGCCGCGGACGCGTGATCACCGGTGCCAACAAGCGCCCGCTGAAATCGCTTTCCGACATGCTCAAGGGCAAGCAGGGCCGCTTCCGCCAGAACCTTCTGGGGAAACGGGTCGACTTCTCGGGCCGTTCGGTCATCGTGACTGGCCCCGAACTCAAGCTGCACCAGTGCGGCCTGCCCAAGAAGATGGCGCTCGAACTGTTCAAGCCCTTCATCTATTCGCGGCTCGAGGCCAAGGGCCTTTCGAGCACCGTGAAACAGGCCAAGAAGCTGGTCGAAAAGGAGCGTCCCGAGGTTTGGGATATCCTGGACGAGGTGATCCGCGAGCATCCGGTTCTCTTGAACCGAGCACCGACGCTGCACCGTCTGGGCATCCAGGCGTTCGAGCCGATCCTGATCGAAGGCAAGGCCATTCAGCTGCATCCGCTTGTCTGTTCGGCCTTCAACGCCGACTTTGACGGTGACCAGATGGCCGTGCACGTGCCGCTGAGCCTTGAGGCCCAGTTGGAAGCCCGCGTGCTGATGATGTCGACGAACAACGTTCTGTCGCCCGCCAACGGCGCACCGATCATCGTTCCCTCGCAGGACATGATCCTGGGTCTCTACTATCTGACCCTGGAACGCGAAGGCATGGTCGGCGAAGGCAAGATCTTTGGCTCGATCGACGAGGTTCAGCACGCGCTGGACGCGGGCGAGGTGCATCTGCACACCAAGATCACGGCGCGCATCGCGCAGATCGACGACGAGGGCAACGAGGTGCTCAAGCGCTTCGAGACCACTCCGGGTCGTGTGCGCCTGGGCGCGCTGCTGCCGATGAACAACAAGGCCCCGTTCGAACTGGTCAACCGTCTGCTGCGCAAGAAAGAGGTGCAGCAGGTGATCGACACCGTCTACCGCTATTGCGGCCAGAAGGAGTCGGTGATCTTCTGCGACCAGATCATGACCATGGGCTTCCGCGAGGCGTTCAAGGCCGGGATTTCCTTCGGCAAGGACGACATGGTGATCCCCGATGACAAGTGGGGCATCGTGGACGAGACCCGCGACCAGGTGAAGGATTTCGAACAGCAGTACATGGACGGCCTGATCACTCAGGGTGAAAAGTACAACAAGGTTGTCGATGCCTGGTCGAAATGTAACGACCGCGTCACCGAGGCGATGATGAACACCATCTCGGCCTCGGCGCGTGACGAGAACGGTGCCGAAAAGGAACCGAACTCGGTTTACATGATGGCCCACTCGGGCGCGCGTGGCTCGGTTACGCAGATGAAACAGCTGGGCGGCATGCGCGGCCTGATGGCCAAGCCGAACGGCGACATCATCGAGACGCCGATCATCTCGAACTTCAAGGAAGGTCTGACCGTTCTTGAATACTTCAACTCGACCCACGGCGCCCGTAAGGGTCTGTCGGACACCGCTCTGAAAACCGCGAACTCGGGTTACCTGACACGCCGTCTGGTGGACGTGGCGCAAGACTGCATCGTGCGCGAGCATGACTGCGGCACCGATCGCGGCGTGACCGCCGAAGCAGCGGTCAACGACGGTGAAGTCGTCGCCTCGCTGGCCGAGCGCGTGCTGGGCCGTGTTGCTGCCGACGACATTCTGCGTCCGGGCACCGAAGAAGTGCTGGTGGCTGCCGGTCAACTGATCGACGAGCGGATGGCCGATGCCATTCACGAGGCCGGTGTTCAGACCGCCCGCGTGCGCTCGCCGCTGACCTGCGAGAGCGAGGAGGGCGTCTGCGCCATGTGTTATGGTCGTGACCTGGCGCGCGGTACCATGGTGAACCAGGGCGAGGCCGTTGGCATCATCGCGGCACAGTCGATTGGTGAACCGGGCACCCAGCTGACCATGCGGACCTTCCACATCGGCGGCGTGGCCCAGGGTGGCCAGCAGTCGTTCCAGGAAGCCAACCAGGACGGCACCATCGCGTTCGAGAACCCGCAGCTGCTGGTCAATGCCGCAGGTGAAAGCCTGGTCATGGGCCGTAACATGAAGCTGTTGATCAAGGACGCGCAGGGCGAGGAACGCGCCAGCTTCAAGCTGGGCTATGGTTCCAAGCTGTTCGTCAAGGACGGCGCCCGGATCAAGCGCGGCGACAAGCTGTTCGAATGGGATCCCTACACCCTGCCGATCATCGCCGAGAAGGCCGGTACCGCCAAATATGTCGACCTGGTTTCGGGCATCGCTGTCCGCGACGAGACCGACGAGGCCACCGGCATGACCCAGAAGATCGTGATCGACTGGCGGGCCGCGCCCAAGGGCAGCGACCTCAAGCCCGAGATCATCCTGGTGGACAGCGATGGCGAACCGGTCCGCAACGACGCGGGCAACCCGGTTCACTATCCGATGTCGGTGGACGCGATCCTGTCGGTCGAGGACGGTCAGGTCATCGAGGCCGGCGACGTCATCGCTCGTATCCCGCGCGAAGGCGCCAAGACCAAGGACATCACCGGGGGTCTGCCCCGCGTGGCGGAACTGTTCGAGGCCCGTCGTCCCAAGGATCACGCGATCATCGCCGAGATCGACGGGTATGTCCGCTTTGGCCGCGACTACAAGAACAAGCGTCGCATCTCGATCGAGCCGTCGAACGAGGCCATGGAACCCGTCGAATACATGGTGCCCAAGGGCAAGCACATCCCGGTGCAGGAAGGCGACTTCGTGCAGAAGGGTGACTATATCATGGACGGCAACCCGGCGCCGCACGACATCCTGTCGATCCTGGGTGTCGAGGCTCTGGCCAACTACATGGTGAAAGAGGTGCAGGAGGTCTATCGTCTGCAAGGCGTGAAGATCAACGACAAGCACATCGAAGTCATCGTGCGCCAGATGCTGCAGAAGTGGGAGATCTCGGACTCGGGCGACACCACGCTGCTCAAGGGTGAACATGTCGATAAGCAGGAATTCGACGCGGCCAACGAAAAGACCATCGCCCGCGGCGGTCGTCCGGCCTCGGGCGAGCCGATCCTGCTGGGGATCACCAAGGCCTCGTTGCAGACCCGCTCCTTCATCTCGGCGGCCTCCTTCCAGGAGACCACCCGCGTGCTGACCGAAGCCTCGGTCCAGGGCAAGAAGGACAAGCTGGTCGGCCTCAAGGAAAACGTGATTGTCGGTCGTCTGATCCCGGCGGGGACCGGTGGCGCGACGCAGCAGATGCGTCACATCGCAACCCAGCGCGACAACGTGGTCATCGCTGCGCGTCGCGAAGAGGCCGAAGCCGCCGCCGCGCTGGCCGCACCGATCATGGATGCGGATATCGTGGACGACGATTTCGACACGCTGGTGGACACGCCGGAAAGCCGCGATTGATCCAATCGCATGTGAACGAGAAAAACCCCCGTGCCGCGCACGGGGGTTTTTCTTTGTGCGACCTGGCGTAGAATGGGCGGCGCAGGAGGTGTGACATGCCCGAACCCATGCTCCGGGATTTGCCCGGCTTTGGCCCCCGGTTGCGCCGTTTGCGGCGGGCGCGGTCGATGAAACAGGCGGCGTTGGCCGAGGCGCTGGATACCAGCCAAGCCACCGTTTCGCGCTGGGAGGCGGGGACGCAGCTGCCAGACGGGGCAACCCGGCGCCGCGCGCTGGAGTTGTTGACACGGGATTTCTGCGACGATGCGGTGCTGCGTCGACTGGTCGAGCATTCATCGGACTGCCTGCATCTGGTGGATGAGGCCAATCATGTCTGTCTGGCCTATTCCCCGTCCCGCGCGCGGCAATGGCGGCAATCGCAGCGGGCCCTGCTGGGACAATCGCTCTGGCCTTTTGCCACGGTCGAGATCCAGGCCGCCGAGGCGGCGCTGGACGGATCGGACTGGTGGGAGAGCCAGACGCCGAACCCCCGGCTGTTCCATACCAGCCGCCGGGTTTATGACGCGCTGACCGTGGTCGAGGGCGGTCTGTTGTGGGAGCGGCTCTATCTTTCCGACGGCACGCCGGTCCGGCTCTGCTCGCAGGCGCAAAGCCCGCATAATTAATACGTGGCGCGTGATGCCCTGGCGGGGTATCGCGGGATCATGCGCCCGAAACTGACCTTGCCCCCCTTGCCCCTGATCCTGCTGCTTTGGCTGGCAGGGCTGGGTGCTGCGGGGCAATTTGCCAAGATCGCGGTACCCTTTGACTTGGTCAGGCAACTCTATCCCGATGCGGGCGCGGGGCAGGGCTGGCTGCTCTCGGTGATCAGCGTCTTTGGTATTCTCTTTGGCATGGTGGCGGGTCTTCTGACCGCGCGCTACGGCTGCCGCCGCTTGCTGGTAGCTGGCCTCGCTTTAGGCGCGCTCATGTCGCTGTGGCAGGCCACGCAGCCCGCATTTGCACTGATGCTGGCCAGCCGCATGATCGAGGGGCTTTCCCATCTGGCCATCGTGGTGGCCGCGCCCACCCTGATTGCGCAAGTTGCCCCCGAACCGCTGCGCAACTTTGCCATGACCTTGTGGAGCACCTTTTTTGGCGTGGCCTTCGCGCTGGTCGCCTGGATCGGCCTGCCCTGGGCGCAGACGCATGGGGTGGCGGGCCTGTTCCTGTGCCACGGCGGCGCGATGACGATGCTGGCGGTTGCGGTCTGGAGGCTGCTGCCTGCCGACGAGACCGCCGCCGACGCGGAAAACAGCCTGCGCCCGCGTGACCTGCTCGCCCGGCACCTGTCGGCCTATGGGTCTCCCCGCATTGCCGCGCCGGCTGTGGGCTGGCTGTTCTATACGCTGACCTTTGTCTCGCTGGTGGCGATCCTGCCGCCGTTGTTGCCGGAGAACCTGCGGGCGACCATCGTGGGCGTGATGCCCTTGACCAGTATTGCGGTGGCGCTGTTGGTGGTGACCCCGCTGTTGCGGCGCTGGCCCGCCATCGGCGTGGTGATCGCGGGGTTCGGCCTGTCGGCGCTGGTGCTGTCGGGGTATTGGCTGGGGGTGGCCACGCCGGTTCTGTGCGTGGCGCTCTTTGCGACACTGGGCCTGGTCCAGGGGGCGAGCTTTGCCGCGATCCCCGCGCTCAACACCTCGGCCCAGGATCGGGCGCTGGCGAATGGGGCGCTGGCGCAGATGGGCAACCTGGGCAACACGCTGGGCACACCGCTGCTGTTGCTGGTGCTGGCCGCTTGGGGAACCGGAGCGTTGCTGGCGGCGGTGATCCTGATCTATCTGGCGGGTATCTCACTGCATCTGTGGTTATGGTGGCGCCGCCGACGCGAATAGGCGCGGGCCCGAAATGTGGCGACTTGCCATTTCGTTCTCGCCTCGCCAGAAATGAAACGCAGCCAGTGCGCGGCCTCGGAGACCGGTACCGGCCTATTCCATTTGGCGAGGCCAGGTTATGTCACCCAATATGCGCGGCGCGCTTCTGATGATGGCGAGCATGGCGGCATTCACCTGCAACGACACGGTTGTGAAACTGCTGGGCGCCGAGATGCCGCTGTTCCAGATTCTGGTCCTGCGCAGCGGTTTGTCGGCGGTCTGGATCTATTTCATGGCGCGGCATCTGGGGGCGCTCCACCTGCGGTTTGGGCGCCGCGACAGGATGCTGGTGGCATTGCGCTGCCTGTCCGAGATCGGCGCCACCTACTTCTTTCTTACCGCGCTGCTGAACATGCCGCTGGCGAATGTGACAGCGGTGCTGCAAATGTTGCCGTTGACCGTGACACTCGGGGCGGCCCTGTTCTTTGGGGAACAGGTTGGATGGCGGCGGATGCTGGCGATCGGTCTTGGTTTTTGTGGCATGCTGCTGATCGTGCGACCGGGGCCAGACGGGTTCACGCTTCATGCGATCTATGCGATGGCGGCGGTGATCTGCGTCACCGCGCGCGATCTGGTGACCCGGCGGATGTCGTCGCATGTGCCCTCGCTGACGGTCACTCTGGCCACCGCGCTGTCGGTGATGTCCTTTGGCCTGGCCGGCTCGCTGACGGTGGAATGGGTGCCGCTGACCACGGAACTTGCCCTGGGACTGCTGGCGGCCTCGCTGCTGGTTCTGGGCGGTTATCTGTTCAGCGTGATGGTGATGCGGATCGGTGAGGTCGGCTTTGTCGCGCCGTTTCGCTATTCGAGCCTGATCTGGGCGCTGGTTCTGGGGTGGCTCGTCTTTGGCGACTGGCCCGATCCGCTGACCATGGCCGGGGTGGCACTGGTGGTGGCGACTGGGCTGTTTACCCTGTTCCGCGAACGGGCGTCACGGCGGCGGAGCTGAGAAGATCTCGCGCACGCGGGCATTGTCGATATTGAAGCGGGCCTTGAAATAAGCCTCTTCATCCGCATCGAGGGGTTTATAGCGGAACTGTTTGGCACCCGGCTTGGCGCGGGAATCGTTAAAGTCGTTATGGCCGCGCAGCATCATGTCCTCGCCGGGGACCGTGATCGTGGGCATGACGGTCCATAGTTTGTGATGACCGAAATGCATGATGCCCTCACGATGACCGGGGGCAACGATCACCCCAAGCGCGATGGCGCTGTAGGCGAACTGGAAGGGGCTGACCTCGATCCCGCGTTGGCCACAGCGAAACACGTAGCCGGTATTGAAATCGACGGCCACCGCCGGGTGTTTGCGCCAGAGCGCTTCGGTATCTGCGGCGACCTCGCGATAGCGGGCGACGAAATCGCGGGCCATGCCGTCATCGTCATCCAGCCGGAATTGCAGGCAGGGCGCATCGATGTCGCGGCGGTGATCGTCGAGCGCCTGCGCCATGGCGGTACGGTGGCGCAGCGGCGGATAGGCGCGGATCCGGACCTGCGGGACGTCCCGCACCAGACCCTCCAGCCGGGCCCGGTAGCTGTCGGGAAAGCACTCGCCGATCACCACCAGAAACTTGAAATCCGGGTCGGTCTGTCCCGCGACCGAGGGCAGGGTGATCGCCTCGAACTGGCGGAACCGGTCCTCCATCCGGGCAGGCGCATAGAGATAGGCGCGCCGTTCGTCCAGCGTTTCGTGCATCACCTTGAACCCGCCATGGCCAAGATAGCTGAACCGGCATAGACCCAGAACCTGCATGCTCAGCCCCCCGAAAAGACGCGTTTGACGTGATCCTCGCGGATCGCGAAGCGGGCGGCAAATTCCGCTTTCTGATCTTCGGTCAACGGTTCGACCGGCACCGGTTTGACCTTTTTCTGGCGCGAGTCGTTGAACCCGTTGTGACTGCGGACCCACATGGGCGCATCGGTTACGCTGATGACAGGCATGAAGCGCCCGATCTTCTCATGCGCGAAGTTCATGATCGTCAGCTTGCAGCCGCCTTTCACATACATCCCCAGCGAAGCGACATAGAGGTTGCGCACCGTTTCGGTGGCGGCAATCCCGTCGGCGCCAAGTTCGGCCACGTAACCCCTATTGAAATCGACGGCCACGGTACGGTTCGTGGTCACAAGGCCGCTACAGTCGTTCAGCGTATTGCGGAACCGTTCGATGAAATCGACCGACACGGCATCATCGTCATCATAACGGAATTGCAGGCAGGGCTTGGATGGGTCTGTGCGGGCGCTGTTCAGCAGCTTTTTCATCAACTCGCGTTGCGGACGCGGCGGTTCGACCACGATCCGAACCTGCGGCATGTTCGAGGTCAGGTCGTGCAGCCGGTCGCCATGCCGCTTTGGCAGGGTGTCGCCGATCACTACGATCAGCTCGAAATTCTGATCCGTCTGCTCTCGCAAACAGGGCAGTGCGACGGTTTCCAGAAGCTGAAACCGTTCCTCCAGCCGATCTTCGGCATAGAGATAGGAGATACGCTCCTCGATGGTCTCGTGTTCGACCTGGAACCCGCCGATCGCAGGGTAAGAGAACCGGCACAGGCCGATGGCCTGCATGTCTCTGCTGTCCATGAAAAAAACCTTCTCGACACTGCGTCGCGACTTTGGCAGGGTGCTACAGCCTTGGCAACCGGGGTGGGCTGTTGACACTCTGGCCGACTCCCCCTATTACGCCCGCTATCTCGGAAACCGTGGGTCGCCCCACGACCGATTTCAAATAGACGTGGTCAAGGTCCGGACACCTTTATCGTCCCGATCCTCTGATAACCAACCGCGACGTTCACCTCGGAATGGGAACGCTCGCGGGTTTTGCGCTTGCATATGATGCAGGTGCGCCAAACTAAGCCGCACGCAGCGCGCGTGCATGACATGTGTGTTGCAAAACGGGGAAAAGACCGGAATGCCAACGATCCAACAGCTGATCCGCAAGCCGCGGCAGCCGAAAGTAAAACGCTCGAAGTCCCAGCACCTGGAACAGTGCCCGCAGAAACGCGGCGTCTGCACCCGGGTCTACACCACCACTCCGAAGAAACCGAACTCGGCAATGCGTAAAGTTGCCAAGGTCCGCCTGACCAACGGTTACGAAGTGATCTCCTACATCCCCGGTGAAAGCCACAACCTGCAAGAGCACTCGGTTGTTCTGATCCGTGGCGGCCGTGTAAAAGACCTTCCCGGCGTGCGTTACCACATCCTGCGCGGTGTTCTGGATACCCAGGGCGTCAAAGACCGTAAGCAGCGTCGTTCGAAATACGGCGCGAAGCGTCCCAAATAAGAAGGAGAGGCCGAGATGTCCCGTCGTCACGCCGCAGAAAAACGCGAAGTCCTGCCCGACGCCAAATTTGGCGACAAGGTTCTGACCAAGTTCATGAACAACCTGATGATCGACGGCAAGAAGTCGGTCGCAGAGCGCATCGTCTACAACGCCTTCGATCGCGTTGAGAACAAGATCAAGCGCGCCCCCGTCGAAGTGTTCCACGAAGCACTCGACAACATCAAACCCTCGGTCGAGGTCCGCTCGCGCCGTGTGGGTGGTGCCACCTATCAGGTTCCGGTCGAAGTGCGCCCCGAGCGCCGCGAAGCGCTGGCCATCCGCTGGCTGATCGCCGCCGCGCGCAACCGCAACGAAAACACCATGGAAGAACGCCTCGCCGGCGAGCTGCTGGACGCTGTCCAGTCGCGCGGAACCGCCGTGAAGAAGCGCGAAGACACCCACAAGATGGCCGAGGCGAACAAAGCCTTCAGCCATTACCGCTGGTAATTCTAGAGGCTCAGACCAATGGCACGCGAATATCCGCTGAACCTGTACCGGAACTTCGGTATCATGGCTCACATTGACGCAGGCAAAACGACCTGCTCGGAACGTATCCTGTATTACACCGGCAAATCCCACAACATTGGTGAGGTGCATGACGGCGCCGCCACCATGGACTGGATGGAGCAGGAGCAGGAACGCGGCATCACCATCACCTCGGCTGCGACCACCACCTTCTGGGAGCGCACCGAGGACGGCCAGACCGCCGACACCCCCAAGCACCGCCTGAACATCATCGACACCCCCGGCCACGTTGACTTCACCATCGAAGTTGAACGCTCGCTGGCGGTTCTCGACGGTGCCGTCTGCGTTCTCGACGCAAACGCCGGTGTTGAACCCCAGACCGAAACCGTGTGGCGTCAGGCTGACCGCTACAAGGTGCCGCGCATGGTGTTCGTCAACAAGATGGACAAGATCGGCGCCGACTTCTTCAACTGCGTGCGCATGATCGAAGATCGCACCGGCGCCCGCGCGGTTCCGGTCGGTATCCCGATCGGCGCGGAAAACGAGCTGGAAGGCCTGGTTGACCTGGTCACCATGGAAGAATGGCTGTGGCAGGGCGAAGACCTCGGCGCAAGCTGGGTCAAGGCCCCGATCCGCGACAGCCTGAAGGACATGGCTGACGAATGGCGCGGCAAGATGATCGAAGCGGCCGTCGAAGAAGACGACGACGCGATGATGGCCTATCTCGAAGGCGAAGAGCCTGACGTGCCGACCCTGCGCAAACTGCTGCGCAAGGGCACGCTGGCGCTGCACTTCGTGCCGGTTCTGGGTGGCTCCGCATTCAAGAACAAGGGTGTTCAGCCGCTGCTCAACGCCGTGATCGACTATCTGCCCAGCCCGCTGGACGTTGTCGACTACATGGGCTTCAAGCCTGGCGACGAGGAAGAAGTGCGGAACATCGCGCGCCGCGCCGATGACAACATGGCCTTCTCGGGCCTGGCGTTCAAAATCATGAACGACCCGTTTGTCGGCTCGCTGACCTTTACTCGCGTTTACTCGGGCGTCCTGAAAAAGGGCGACACCATGCTGAACTCGACCAAGGGCAAGAAAGAGCGCGTTGGTCGGATGATGATGATGCACTCGAACAACCGCGAGGAAATCGATGAAGCCTTTGCAGGCGACATCATCGCGCTGGCGGGTCTGAAGGACACCACCACCGGTGACACGCTTTGCGACGCCAAGGATCCGGTGGTTCTGGAAACCATGACCTTCCCCGATCCGGTGATCGAGATCGCGGTCGAGCCCAAGACCAAGGGCGACCAGGAAAAGATGTCCCAGGGTCTGGCCCGTCTGGCCGCCGAAGACCCGTCCTTCCGCGTGGAAACCGACCTGGAATCGGGTCAGACCATCATGAAGGGCATGGGCGAACTTCACCTGGACATCCTGGTGGACCGTCTCAAGCGCGAGTTCAAGGTCGAGGCCAACATCGGTGCGCCGCAGGTGGCTTATCGCGAGACCATCTCGAAAGAGGTCGAGCATACCTACACCCACAAGAAACAGTCGGGTGGTTCGGGTCAGTTCGCCGAGGTCAAGCTGGTCATCACCCCGACCGAGCCGGGCGAAGGTTACTCCTTCGAGAGCCGGATCGTCGGCGGTGCCGTGCCCAAGGAATACATTCCGGGTGTGGAAAAGGGCATCAAGTCCGTCATGGATAGCGGTCCGCTGGCCGGTTTCCCCGTGATCGACTTCAAGGTCGCCCTGATCGACGGTAAGTTCCACGACGTTGACTCCAGCGTTCTGGCCTTCGAAATCGCGGCCCGCATGGGTATGCGCGAAGGTATGAAGAAAGCCGGCGCCAAGCTGCTGGAACCGATCATGAAGGTCGAGGTGATCACGCCCGAGGAATACACTGGTGGCATCATCGGTGACCTGACGTCGCGTCGGGGTCAGGTGTCCGGGCAGGAAAGCCGTGGCAACGCGATCGCGATCAACGCCTTCGTGCCGCTGGCCAACATGTTCGGCTACATCAACACCCTGCGTTCGATGTCGTCGGGCCGTGCCCAGTTCACCATGCTGTTCGACCACTACGATCCGGTCCCGCAGAACATCTCGGACGAGATCCAGGCGAAATACGCGTAATCGGTGGTGCGTGGGAAACCACGCACCCTGTCAACCCTTAGGGTGCGTGCCTGCACGTACCGGCAAGAGAAAAAAGGAGCTTTGCAATGGCAAAGGAAAAGTTTGAGCGTAATAAACCGCACGTCAACATTGGCACGATCGGCCACGTTGACCACGGCAAGACGACGCTGACCGCAGCGATCACGAAGTATTTCGG
>NZ_JBXWRR010000012.1:0-104842 GCF_059613025.1 Ruegeria sp. BHSC223 | reverse complement strand
CCGAAATACTTCGTGATCGCTGCGGTCAGCGTCGTCTTGCCGTGGTCAACGTGGCCGATCGTGCCAATGTTGACGTGCGGTTTATTACGCTCAAACTTTTCCTTTGCCATTCCTCAGGCGCCCTTTTGCGGTTTGGGGGACCCTTCGTCCCGGTTTCCTACTGCGCGCGCGGGATATTTGGTTCAAAGAAGAAAATCAAGCCAATCCTGACCGATTGTCAGCCCTGCGCCGGTTTCACCGGCGCTTGCGGCGTCCCGGTCGCGGATTCTGCATCCGGTCGAGGCGCGAACCAGCCGTTTTCCTTGTGCTGCTCGACCAGCCAGTCCTCGATCTCGCCAACGGCGTTGCGCGAGAGGCCCATCAGCTGCTCTTCCTTGGTGCGCGCGTTACCCGACCCCATCAACCAGGATTCGCCTGTGGTGGCCTCGAACACGGTGAATTGCTCGACCTCGGGGTTCAGCTTGGTCTGCGAGGCATCGTCCCAGACGGTGACATTGATGATCAGCGCCGATTTCGGGCTGTAGATCACCGGAACGCCCGGCGGCGCCAGCATATACCCTTCGACGCTGATGCCCAGGTGGTAGTATTGCTCCCCCTGATAACGAGAGAAGCGTTCACCCACCGCGGCCTTGAGCGCGGTTTCCCATTCCTCGGCAGTGGCATCGCGCGAGATCGGGCCTTTTTGCGCCTTGGACGCGACCACCACATTGTGTCCCAACTTGAAGGCGCCCAGATCCTCGAGCGGCTCGTCGGGCGTTGCAGCGGTACAGGCGGCCAGCAGGGCAAGCCCGGTCAGCAGGGTAAGAACTCGGATCATGATCGCATCTCGGCACACGTTGGGTTGGGGCGGATGTAGCGCACCGATGCGGCCCGTGCCAAGCCGCATCGGCAGGAAATGGCAAAGCGCGGCGGAAGTGTCACTTGAACTTGTAGCTGCGCGGGAAGCCGTAGGGTGGGCGCTTGCCGACGCTGGCGCGCTTGGCCAGCCATTGGCTCAGGTCGGTTTCGTGGCGGGTCTTGTCACCGCCCATCGACCATTTCAACCCCTCGGCCCAGGCGAATGTCGTCACATCGCTCAGCCCGCCATCCAGTTCCAGCGCCCCCTGCTTGCCGCGCGCCATGTTGTATTTCTGCAGGCGCACGCCCTTGCCCCGGCCCATTTCGGGCATCTCTTCCAGCGGGAAGACCAGGAACTTGCCGTTCTGCGACACCACCGCCACGTGATCGCCCGCGACCGGCACACAGATCAGCGCGCGTTCGTCATCGCGCACGTTCAGCACCTGCTTGCCGGTGCGGGTCTGGGCCACCACCTCGGTCTCGGGCACGACAAAACCGTTGCCAGCGGTCGAGGCGACCAGCAGCTTGCGGTCCGGCTGGTGGATCAGGATATCGACGATCTCGGCCTCGTTGGGCAGGTCCACCATCAGCCGCAGCGGTTCGCCCATGCCGCGCCCGCCGGGCAGGTTGGCGGCACTGACCGTATAGAACCGCCCGTTCGAGGCAAAGATCAAGAGCTTGTCGGTGGTTTCCGCATGGAAGATGAAGCGTGGGCCGTCGCCATCCTTGAACTTCAACTCGCGGGTCAGGTCGATATGGCCGGTCATGGCGCGGATCCAGCCCATCTGCGAGCAGACCACGGTGATCGGCTCGCGCTCGATCATCGCCTCCAACGGCACCTCTTCGACCTCGCCCGCCTCGGCAAAGCGGGTACGGCGGGCACCGCCGGGATAGTCCTTGCCAAAGGTCTTTTTCGTCTCTTTGAGCTGATCGGATATGCGCGCCCATTGCAGGGCGGGATCGGCCAGCAGGTCCTCGATCTCGGCGCGCTCGGCCATCAGGGCGTCGCGCTCGCGGATCAGTTCCATCTCTTCCAGTCGGCGCAGGCTGCGCAGGCGCATGTTGAGGATCGCCTCGGCCTGCACCTCGCTCAGCTCGCCCTCGCCCGGCGCGGGCGAGACATAATCCGCCTCGTTCAGCGCGCGGGGATGGTCGATGCCCCATTCCTCGCGCATCAGCGCGGCCTTGGGATCCTCATCATAACGGATGATGTCGATCACCCGGTCGAGATTGAGGAAGGCGATGATAAAGCCTTCGAGCACCTCGAGCCGGTGGTCGATCTTGCCCAGCCGGTGGCGCGAACGCCGCAAGAGCACCTCTTGCCGGTGATCGAGGAAAGCGCGCAGCACCTCTTTCATCGAGCAGACCTTGGGCGTGACCCCGTCGATCAGCACGTTCATGTTCAGGCTGAACCGCACCTCGAGGTCCGAGTTGCGATAGAGCATGCCCATCAGCACCTCGGGGTCGACGTTCTTGGTGCGCGGCTCCAGCACCACCCGGATATCGTCGGCGCTCTCGTCGCGTACATCGGCGAGGATCGGCACCTTCTTGGTCTGGATGACCTCGGCCAGCTTCTCGATCAGCTTCGATTTCTGGACCTGATAAGGGATCTCGGTGACCACGATCTGCCATTGGCCACGGCCAAGATCCTCGACCTCGTATTTGCAGCGCAGGCGGAAACTGCCCCGACCGGTGCGATAGGCCTGGGCGATGCTTTCGGCCGGTTCGACGATGATTCCGCCGGTGGGGAAATCGGGACCGGGCACATAGTTCAGCAGCGTGTCGTCGCGCGCGTCGGGCGTCTTGATCAGATGCAGGCAGGCGTCGCACAGCTCGGCAATGTTATGGGGCGGGATATTGGTGGCCATGCCCACCGCGATGCCACTGCTGCCATTGGCGAGCAGGTTCGGAAACTGCGCGGGCAATACCACCGGCTCGGTGAGCGTGCCGTCATAGTTATCGCGGAAATCGACCGCATCCTCGTTAAGACCATCCAGCAGCGCCTCGGCGACGATGGTCATCCGCGCTTCGGTGTATCGGCTGGCGGCCGGGTTGTCGCCATCGATATTGCCGAAATTCCCCTGCCCGTCGACCAGCGGGTAACGGACGTTGAAATCCTGCGCCAGACGCGCCATCGCGTCATAGATCGCGGCATCCCCATGCGGGTGATAGTTGCCCATCACGTCGCCCGAGATCTTGGCCGACTTGCGGAACCCGCCCCCGGAACTGAGTCGCAATTCGCGCATGGCGTAAAGAATCCGCCGGTGCACCGGCTTTAGCCCGTCGCGTGCATCGGGCAGCGCCCGGTGCATGATCGTGCTCAGCGCATAGGTCAAATATCGCTCGCCAATGGCGCGCCGCAGCGGTTCGGACACCTGATGCCCGCCACCGTCTTGCTTCATGTTGGGGTCGTCGATCGTATCGCTCATAGATGATGTGATACGCGCTCTGCTGTTTCTGGTAAAGCGACAGGCGGCGATTTTGCTGGGGACAACTTGCCGGACATCGACAATACCGGGGAAAACAATCCGTCTTTACCCCATTTTTGGACTCCATTTACGGGATATGCTAAGATTTGAGGGGTCAGTCTGCGGCCCGTTTCAATCAGTCGATTTTCATTTCCTGCGTTCACGGGAGGCGCGTATGCGCTTTGTCATCATCTCTTTCGCCGTTCTGGGCTTTGCCTTCTGGGAATTGAGTGGCGGCGCCGATTTCGAGCCGCGCGGCATGCGCCCGGCCAAGCCCGAGCGGGTCGCGGCCAAGACGGTGGAAAAGGCCGAACCCCTGGTTCAGGTCGAACCCGCAAAGCTGGTGGCCAAGGTGTCGCTGACGCCCTACACGCCCGAACCGGCGCCGGTCGAAAAGGCGATACTGACCTCGGAAGAGCAATTGGAACGTCTGGCCCGCGCCCGCGCCAGCCTGAGCAAGGGGCTGACCCTGTTCGACGATGACACCGAGACGGGGACTTTGACACTTGCCTCGCTCTCAGGCGGATTGAGAGCGCTCGAGGTCGAGCCTGGCGAACCCGAGCCCGAAACCGCCCTAGCAAGCTCCACCACCGAAACGCAGCCTTATGACCGCTCTGCGCCCGATCTGCGCGAGATCACCGGATCAAGGGTCAACATGCGCGATGGGCCGGGCACGATCTATCCGGTCATCAACCGGTTGACCGTCGGTCACAAGGTCGAGGTTCTGGACGATTCGGGCACCGGCTGGCTGCGCCTGCGCGTGCTGCCCGAGCAACAGATCGGCTGGATCGCCGCATCTCTGGTCAGCAAAAAGCCCAACTGAGGCAACCGGCCCATTGCCCAGCCCCACCCGGCGCCCTAGCAATAGGCAGCAATCGGGACGGTTCTGGAATTTCTCATGGCAAAGACAATCCTCATCACCGGCTGTTCGTCGGGCATCGGACTTGCCGCCGCCCAGGGCATGCGGGCGCGGGGCTGGCACGTCTTCGCGTCCTGCCGGCAACAGCGCGATTGCGACCGGCTGCGCGCGATGGGCTTTGACAGCCCCCGTATCGACTATGACGACGCGGCCTCAATCGCCTCGGGATTGGCCGAGGTGCTGGAAGCCACCGGCGGCAGGCTTGACGCGCTTTTCAACAATGGCGCCTTCGGCATGCCCGGCGCGGTAGAGGATGTACCGACCGAGGCTCTGCGGGCCATTTTCGAGACCAATTTCTTTGGTTGGCACGAACTGACCCGGCGGGTGATCCCGGTGATGCGCGCCCAGGGCCACGGCCGGATCGTACAATGCTCCTCCGTTCTTGGACTGGTCGCCTTTCCCTGGCGCGGCGCCTATGTGGCGACAAAATACGCGCTGGAAGGGTTGAGCGACACGCTGCGCCTGGAACTGAAGGGCACCGGCATTCACGTGGTGCTGATCGAGCCGGGCCCGATCACGTCGAAACTGCGCGAAAAGGCGATCCCGCATTTCGAACGTCATATCGACTGGCAAGGGTCAGCCCTGCGCGCCAAATACGAGGGCAGCCTGCTGAAACGGCTCTACGAAGATCGCGGACCGGATCGTTTTGAACTGCCGCCCGCGGCAGTGACCGCCAAGCTGATCCGCGCGGTCGAAGCGCGGCGACCGGCCCCGCGATACTATGTCACCACACCCACCTATATCGCCGGAATCCTGCGCCGAATCCTGCCCACGCGACTGAGCGACCGCGTACTTGGCAGCATCTGATCGCAAAAACCGGTTCGCTTTTTGCGACCGGACCGCTAGATCAGGCGCGACACAGGGATTTGGAAAGCGAGGCTCTGCATGGATCTGTTGATGATCGTGATGTTGATGGCGATGGGCGCCGTCGTCATCGTGCTGATGATCGGGCTTGGCGGTTTCGCCAAGGGCGGGACCTTCAACGCCAAATACGGCAACAAGATGATGCGGCTGCGCCTCTTGTTTCAATTCATCGCGGTGGTGCTGATCCTGCTCTATGTCTATCTGCGCGGACAAGGAAGCTGAGCCATGGTGGTCCTGAACAAGATCTACACCCGCACTGGCGACAAGGGGCAAACCGCCCTGGGCAATGGCACGCGGGTCGCCAAGTATTCCGACCGCGTGGCGACCTATGGCACCACGGACGAGCTGAACGCCTTTGTTGGGGTGGCCCGACTGGAGGCTGCCGGTGACATGGACGCGGCCCTGTCGCGCATTCAGAACGATCTGTTCGACCTTGGCGCCGATCTGTGCCGCCCCGAGATGGAGAAGGATGCCGAGGCGGAATACCCGCCGCTGCGCATGGCCGCGGCGCAGGTGACCCGGCTGGAACACGAGATCGACGCGATGAACGCCGGTCTCGACCCGCTGCGCAGCTTCATCCTGCCCGGCGGATCGGCATTGGCGGCACATCTGCATGTCTGCCGCACCGTGGCCCGGCGCGCCGAGCGGCTGGCGGTGGAACTGAGTCAGGCAGAAACGGTGAACCCGCAGGCCATCACCTATCTGAACCGGCTCAGCGACTGGTTCTTCGTCGCCGCGCGCACCGCCAATAATGGCGGCAAGGACGATGTCTTGTGGGTTCCCGGCGCGAACCGCTGAGCGATGGCGAGGCGGCGGGGCGTCCAGTGGACGGCCCGGCGACGGGACGCGCGAACCGCATAGCCGATCCAAAGCTCCGAAACCTGTTCGCGCCCCTCAAGGCGGCGAGAAAATTCTTGAGAAAGAATTTTCCTCAAAAAATTTGCAATTTTTTGGCCCCGCCGGGTTCAGGCCGGTTGCCACAGCTCTATCGGGTTGCCTGCCGGATCGGTCAGCCTGGCGAAGCTGCCATTGGGATAGGGCGAACCCGGATCCGGCTGCACCTCGATACCTGCCGCGCGTAATTGCGCGATCATCGCCGCTAGATCGCGCACCCGAAAATTCAGCATGAACCCTTTTCCGGGATCGCCGAAATATGCAGTGTCCTGGGCAAAGGGTGCAAAAATTGTCGCACCCTCGCCCTACTGCCAGCAGCGTCCGGAACAATCCCCTGGCGCCGGGTCGATCCCCATATGCTGCTGATACCACTCCGCCAGCGCTTTGGGGTCTTTTGCCCTGAAAAAGAAGCCTCCGAACCCGTCGACGCGTTCCATCTCTCCCTCCCGGCACCTTCCTGCCTGCAGGGTAACAAAATTTCCTTCGCGGCGCGAGAATTGGCGGAAACGCGACGTCGATTGCACATGACGTGACGATTTTGCCCTGTCCCGGCGCGCGCCAAGCCGCTATCAAACGCGGCGAGAGCATTGGGAGTCGCATGGCGGCTTGCCGTTTTTGAAGGAGAAAACGCAAAGATGAAGGTCCTTGTACCCGTCAAGCGCGTGATCGACTACAACGTGAAGGTTCGCGTCAAAGCGGACGGATCGGGTGTCGATCTCGCCAATGTGAAGATGTCGATGAACCCGTTTGACGAGATTGCCGTCGAAGAGGCCATTCGCCTGAAGGAAGCCGGCAAGGCCGACGAGATCGTCGTGGTCTCGATCGGTGTCAAGCAGGCACAGGAAACCCTGCGCACCGCGCTGGCCATGGGCGCCGACCGCGCGATCCTGGTTGTGGCCGCCGATGACGTACACACCGATATCGAGCCGCTGGCGGTTGCCAAGATCCTCGCGAAGGTCGTCGAGGAAGAGCAGCCGGGCCTCGTGCTGGCCGGCAAACAGGCCATCGACAACGACATGAACGCCACCGGCCAGATGCTGTCGGCGCTCCTGGGCTGGAGCCAGGGCACCTTTGCCTCGGAACTGAATGTCGAGGGCGATCACGCACTGGTCACCCGCGAGGTGGACGGCGGCCTGCAGACCATCAAGGTCAAGATGCCCGCCATCATCACCGTCGACCTGCGCCTGAACGAGCCGCGCTATGCGTCGCTGCCCAACATCATGAAGGCGAAGAAAAAGCCGCTGGACGAGAAAACCGCCGCCGATTACGGCGTCGATGTCAGCCCGCGTCTGGAAATCGTCAAGACCGAAGAACCGCCGGCACGGGCCGCGGGCATCGTGGTGGGTTCGGTCGACGAACTGGTTGCGAAACTGAAAGAAGCGGGGGCTGTGTAATGGCTGTTCTTCTCCTTGCCGAAGTGACCGGTGGCGAACTGTCGGTCGACGCAACCGCCAAGGCGGTGAGCGCCGCCAAGGCGCTGGGTGATGTGACCGTTCTGGCCGCAGGCGCATCCGCCGCCGCCGCTGGCGAAGCCGCCGCCAAGATCGACGGCGTCTCCAAGGTGCTGGTCGCCGAGGATGCCTCGCTGGGTCATCGCCTGGCCGAAGCGACCGCGGCGCTGATCGTGAGCCTCGCCGACGGCTACGAGCACATCGTCGCCCCCGCCACCACCGACGCCAAGAACGTGATGCCGCGCGTGGCCGCGCTGCTCGACGTGATGGTTCTGTCGGATGTGTCCGGCGTCGTCGACGGTTCGACCTTCGAGCGTCCGATCTATGCCGGTAACGCGGTGCAGACCGTCAAGTCGAAGGATGCCAAGAAGGTCATCACCTTCCGCACCTCGACCTTTGACGCCGCTGGCGAAGGTGGCGCGGCCCCGGTCGAAACCATCTCGGTCGGCGCCAACCCGGGCCTGAGCGAATGGGTCGAGGACAAGGTTGCCGCTTCTGACCGCCCCGAGCTGACCTCGGCCGGTATCGTGGTGTCGGGCGGCCGTGGCGTGGGTTCGGAAGCGGACTTCAAACTGATCGAAGCCCTGGCCGACAAGCTGGGTGCGGCGGTTGGCGCATCCCGCGCGGCGGTCGACTCGGGCTATGCGCCGAACGACTGGCAGGTCGGCCAGACCGGCAAGGTCGTTGCGCCGCAGCTTTACGTCGCGGTTGGCATCTCGGGCGCGATCCAGCACCTGGCCGGCATGAAGGACTCCAAGATCATCGTCGCCATCAACAAGGATGAAGAAGCGCCGATCTTCCAGGTCGCCGACTTTGGCCTGGTGGCCGACCTGTTCCAGGCCGTGCCGGAACTGACCGAAAAGCTCGGCTGAAGCCGGGGACAAGATTTTTCGACGAAAAATCTGCAAAGGCCCGCCCGGTGGCGGGCCTTTTCACGTATCGATGTCCTGAAGCGCGCGATAGATGCGATTGGCGATGACGCGATGCATGACCGGCCCGATGGTATGCTCTGCTGCCGGTTCCTGAAGCATGCCAAAGATCATGTCGTCCAATTCATCGGACTGACCCGCCATCTGTACTGGCACCTCGACGGTCGAGCGGACCCGTGGCGCCAGGGCTGCAACCATATCGGGCGAGACCATCAGCGGCTCAGGGCCCAGAGCCTCGGCGGGATCGTCAGGTCGCTGGTGGCGATAGCGCAGCCAGAGCAGGACCACGCCGTCCCCCAACGCATCTATGGCGCTGCGCATCCGCGCTTGCCAGGCTTGTTGAAGTTCGGCACGGACAACCCCGAACCGCTCCTCCGAGATCTCGTTAAGACGACCCAGCATGTGCTTGTTGAAGTGGAATTCGGTAAAATCCACCTCGTCATACAGCGCAGTCAACATGGGCGAGGCTTCGAGAAACCGGTCGTTGCGACGAGGATGCACCCGGTAGAGGCGGTTAGACAGATTCTGCGCGCCGGGCACCTGCAGTATGCAGAACTCGGCCGCCCGGGCCAGACGCGCCAGCTCCGGGTCTAACAGGATCGCATCGAGCCCGCTGTTGATGCTTCCGAGATTGACACAGGTTTCTCCCAGCTGCCGTTCCAGAAGCGCGGGATAGGGATCGGACACGAAACGCCCGAATGTTTCGGTGCTGCCGATACAGGCCACATAGGGTGCGTTCAGGTCCCGCTCGGGACCGCGAAAACGCAGTTTCGACACACCATAGCGACAGGTTACGGCATCGGACGCCCCCGCGCCCGGCAATTCAT
This sequence comes from Ruegeria sp. BHSC223, assembly GCF_059613025.1. Classification (NCBI taxonomy): domain Bacteria; kingdom Pseudomonadati; phylum Pseudomonadota; class Alphaproteobacteria; order Rhodobacterales; family Roseobacteraceae; genus Ruegeria; species Ruegeria sp. BHSC223. The sequence continues at coordinate 95,653 of NZ_JBXWRR010000012.1, read as the reverse complement.
AACTCATGGCTCCCACCATTTTCGATTTTCACCCAATGGTCACTTTGCCGCCGCAACCGTTGCGATTCGCCTAATGCGCGGATTTGAAGCGAATTGTCCCGGTCAGCCCCTCTTGCCGCCCCCCCCGCCCTGCCGATAAGGTCGCGACAACCTCACATGAAGGGCAGATACGGTAATGGATATTCAGAAGGTCGGAGTGATCGGCGCAGGTCAGATGGGCAACGGGATCGCTCATGTGATGGCGCTGGCGGGATATGACGTGCTGCTCACCGATATCAGCCAGCAGGCACTGGACGCCGCGCTCTCTACCGTGCGTGGCAACCTGGCCCGGCAGGCCGGGCGCGGCAAGATCAGCGAAGCCGATATGGAAGCGGCGATGGCGCGCATCTCGACCACGCTGACGCTGGGCGACCTGGGACAGACCGACCTGGTGATCGAAGCCGCGACCGAACGCGAGGCCGTGAAACAGGCGATCTTTGAGGATTTGCAGCCGCACCTGTTGCCTCATACCATCCTGACCTCGAACACCTCGTCAATTTCAATCACCCGCCTGGCCAGCCGGACCGACCGGCCCGAGCGTTTCATGGGGTTTCATTTCATGAACCCGGTGCCGGTGATGCAGCTGGTGGAACTGATCCGGGGTATCGCCACCGACGAGGAGACCTTTGCCGCCTGCAAGGCGGTGGTCGACAAGCTGGGCAAGACCGCTGCAAGCGCAGAGGATTTTCCCGCCTTCATCGTGAACCGTATCCTGATGCCGATGATCAACGAGGCGGTCTATACCCTTTACGAAGGGGTGGGCAATGTCCGCTCCATCGACGAGTCAATGAAACTGGGCGCCAATCACCCGATGGGGCCTCTGGAACTGGCCGATTTCATCGGGCTGGACACCTGCCTGGCGATCATGAATGTGCTGCATGACGGGCTGGCCGACACCAAGTATCGTCCCTGCCCCTTGCTGACCAAATATGTCGAGGCCGGGTGGCTGGGCCGCAAGACCCAGCGCGGGTTCTACGACTATCGCGGCGAGATACCGGTTCCGACACGCTGAAGCGGGAAAGAGTCAAGGGGGCGCTGCCCCCGCCGCCCGTTCCGGGCGACTCCCCCGGAGTATTTGAAGCAAAGTGAAAGAAGGGCCGTGTGCTATCCCTTGAGCGATAGCGTGTGCTGGCGCAGCCAGGCCATGAAACCGCGCGGGTCACGGCCCAGCATCTCCATGTCCTGATCCGGGATCGGCGCGCCAATCACCGGCGCCTGCGGTTTCTTGCAGGAGCGGACGATTTCATGCAACAGGAGACCCTGCCGCAGGATCGGCGAGACCTGGCATGCGATCTGGTAGGCGCGCGAGTTGCGTCCGGGGAAATAGATCGGCACCACACGCGCGCCGGACCGGCGGATCATCTGGGCGGTGAACACGTTCCATTCCCGTTCGACCGGCGGCCCCCACCAGCTGTCCGAGGACATCACCACGCCCGACGGGAACAGGGCCACCACGCCTCCGGCCTTGAGATGTGCCATCGCATTGGCCCGCATCTCGACCATCTTGCGCTGGGCCTCGGGGTCATGGGGGAAGGGCACCGGGATCATGAAGCTGGTCGCGGCCTCGTCGAGCCCGGTCAGGACCGAGCGGGTGAGGATGCGGTAGTCCTGCCGGACCCGTCCGATCAGCTCGGCCAGGATCATGCCATCGACCATCCCGTGCGGATGGTTGGCGACGACGACGACCGGACCCTTCTTGGGTATGCGGGCGATCTGTTCCGCAGGCGTCAGCAGGTCGATCCCCATCGTCTTGAGCGCGCCACCCCAGAATTTCTGCCCACGATATTGTTCGTTGGTCTTTTCAAAGCGGTTGACCATACGCAGGATGGTCAGCTTGCCTGTCATCCACTCGATCGCCCGTATCCAGGTCGAGGTCCAGCGGTCATCAAAGGAATTGGCATAGGTCAGGGTCCGGCGGTCATAGACCTCGCCCGGCGGGGTGGACGGTTGCGCCGCCGATCCTGATTTGCTGTTCTGCGCGGTTTCCACCACTTGGTCTTGTTCCGTTCTTCAGGTCGCGCACGACAGGGTCAGAAACCCTCGCCGAACTTGTCGTTCACCAGCGCCTCGAGCGCATCCGCCAGGGCATCCGCGTCCGGGCCGGAGGTCTCGACGTCAATAGTGGTTCCGCGCGCGGCTGCCAACATCAAAAGCCCCATGATACTGTCCCCCGAGGCAGACAGACCGTCCCGCGACACTTCGGCGGTCGCGTCGAAGCCTTCGACAACCTCAACCAGCTTGGCCGATGCCCGGGCATGCAGGCCCTTTTCGTTGATGATCTTCAATGTACGTTGCGCCATTCGGTTCCGTCCAGGATCAATCCAAAGTCACGTTCTGGGTGTTGATGTATTTGCGGCCCGCTTCGATCGCCGCGCGCACCGCGTCCCCCACCGGCAAGTGCCGGCTTTTTGCCAGCTTGATCAGCATCGGCAGGTTGGCACCGTAAAGGATGCGCCGGTCCGCTGGCGCGCAGGCCCGCAGACTGAGGTTCGAAGGCGAGCCACCGAACAGATCGGTCACTACGACGACACCGTCGCCGGTATCGACCGCATTGGCGGCGGCGAGGATTTCCTGCTGCTTTTCGGCCCGATCATGATCGGCCTCGATCGCAATCGCGACCAGACCCGGTTGATGCCCGACCACATGTTCGACCGCGGCCAGATACTCCCGGGCCAGCCCCCCATGTGCAACGATCACTATTCCGATCAATCCGGCCTCGCATCCGGCTTACGCCGGTCCATTTCGCGATGCCTAATTGACACCTGCTCGCCCGCCTCTGCAAGGGCCTTTGCCACCGCTTCGGCCATTACGACTGATCGGTGTTGCCCCCCAGTACAGCCGAAACCTACGCTGAGATGCGTTTTCCCCTCGCTGCGAAAGGCCGGGAGCAGGGATTGCAGCAGGTCGATGACCCGCGAAAAAAACGGCAGGTATTGCGGATCGGCATGCACAAACGAGGCCACCGCCGAGTCGCGCCCATCCGCTGCACGCAGATCGGGCTGCCAATGCGGATTGGCCAGAAACCGGCAGTCGAACACCATGTCAAGCCCGCGCGGCAGGCCGCGCTTGAAAGAGAAGCTCTCGACCGAGATGGCCAGCGGTCCACCACCGGGCGGGGCGAACCAGTGCGCGACCTCATCCCTGAGCTGATGCACATTCATACTTGAAGTGTCGATTAGCGTATCTGCCACATCGCGGATCGGTCCCAACAGGTCGAGTTCTCGGGCCACTCCTTCGCCGGGGCTGGCTCCGGCAGCCATCGGATGACGGCGACGCGTTTCGGAGAACCGACGCAGTAGAACCTCGGAGCTGCAGTCGATATAGAGCGTCGTGACCTGTAACCCGTTGCGCTTTGACAGACGCTTCAACAGTTCGAGAAATCCGTCAGTTGAGAAATCTCGATTTCGCACATCCAATCCCAGCGCCAACGGGCGGCGTAAAGCCGGTCCGTCAAGCAATCGCAGCACCAGCCCCATCGGGAGATTGTCGATGGCCTCAAACCCAAGGTCTTCGAGCACATGAATGGCCGTCGAGCGCCCTGCGCCTGAGGGGCCCGTCACGAAAACGACCTGCGAAGTTGCGCTCATGAGGAAATCGCTTCCGGGGCCGCGCGCCCCGCCCTGAGGAGTTGCACTAGTGATGCCGCCAAATGAGGGGGCGCCGGCCGGAAAAGCAAGGGAACGGAATGTCTCAGCAATCGGATTTCGTGGGCATCCGGCAGGCGCGCCGTCTCTTTGCGGTCCAAGTCCAGCACATAGGATAAGCGCACGGGCCCCGCAGCGTCAGCCCTCAGCAGGCCCAGCCCACGCACCTCGATCAGACTGCGGATCGGTTCCGGCACATCGGCGTACACCCCTTCGGGGCTGGAGAAGAGGATCACCCGATCATCCGCAACCAAGTCCGCGCCCAGGGCCATCATGTCCAGCGCCAAGCCTGACTTGCCGCTGCCAGAGACCCCCAAGATCAGCAATCCGCGTCCATCGACGGCGACACAGCTGGCATGGACAATGGCTTGCTCACTATCCTCCAGGCCTTGCAATGCGGCGGGTTCCACAGGCTTAGATCGGCAGGCCCACGACAAAGCGCGCGCCCAGCGGATCCGAAGTGACATCGGCCTCGGTCGGGCGGATGTTCTCAGCCCAGATCACGCCGCCATGCGCCTCGACGATTTGTTTTGAAATTGCCAAACCAAGGCCTGAATTGTTGCCGAAATGCTCTTCTGGGCGCTGCGAATAGAACCTCTTGAAGATCTTTGACAGGGCCTCGTCGGGAATGCCTGGTCCGGTATCCTCAACCACAATTAGCACTCGGTTGGCGCGGCGGCGCGCCCAGACACGAATTGCATCACCATCCTCGCAGAACGAAATCGCATTGGTGATCAGGTTAACAAAGACTTGTGCAAGGCGTGCTTCAAGACCCTGAATCATGATCGCATCAGGCGGCATGTCGGTGATATAGTCTATGCCCTTCGAGCGGGCATCTTCGCCCAGATATTGATTGAGGTTGTCCAGCATGGTGAGAAGATCAAAGGATTTCTCCTCTTCCTTGACCAATTCGGCATCCAGCCTTGAGGCATTCGAGATGTCGCTGACCAACCGGTCGAGCCGACGCACGTCATGCTCAATCACCGATAAAAGCTTGTCGCGCTGATCGTCGCGCTTAACCATGCGCAGGGTCCCCACCGCCGATTGCAAGCTGGCGAGCGGATTCTTGATCTCATGTGCAACATCGGCAGCAAACTGTTCGTTCCCTTCGATCCGGTTATAGAGCGCAGAAACCATACCTCTCATCGCGCGGCTCAACCTGCCGATTTCATCGGGACGGGCAGAAAGATCAGGGATACGGACGCGGCCCGGGTTCATGCGCCTTGAATTGCGATCGCGGCCCAGTTCAGCAGCCTCGGCGAGATCGGCCAGCGGATTGGCGATGGTCGAAGCAAGCACCAAGCTCAAGCCGACCGACACCAGCAAAGCGACGACGAACATCTGCAATACCCGCTCGCGATCGCGGCGGGCCAGCGCATCGATCTCTCCGGCGGGGCTGGCCATTGCAACGGCCCCTATGGGTGTCCCATCCTGCAGGATCGGCGTAGCCGCAGCGATTACGGTGCCGCCCGCCGTGTTCAGGACAGTTTCGATGCGGGTATCTCCTGCCAATGCATCGGGCAGCAGCAATCCAATCTGTTGTTCCAGAGAGGGTGCCCCGGTTTCCGCACTCGAGACAAATACGGACGACACTCCCCGCCACACCCCGGTGAGTGCATCGGTGATGATCGTACTGCCAGCCTTGTCCTCAAACAGGGCTTGGAGGCCCGGATTGACGTCCATACCTTTGGTTTGGCCCACGATATTAAGCGCGGCATCGAATACAAAGACCTCGGCACCGCGGCGCAAGCTTAGACCGTCGAGCGTGGCAATCACGTCGATCCCGTCTCCGGTGGCTAGGTTGACCGGCGCACTGCCAGTTATCTGCGCCTCAAACACATCGGCCACAAGCTGGGTTTCTCCCACCAGGGCGCCAGCACGCTGAACAACCAATCCGTCGCGGGCGTCGTTAAGGTAGAGAATGCCAGCAACCAGAATGATCAGGGCTATCAGGTTGAAGGTAATGATCTTGCGCGTCAGCGGCGAGCCGCGCAGCGAAAACAGGCTGCGGCGAGCCCGTTTGACCCGCAGTTCTTTGGACACAGTACTTTGCGGAGCGACCCAATCGTCGCCCAGCACAACGTCCCCGCTGCGATCACTTTCTGAAGTGCCGGTGTCGCGCACGCGCTCCCCCTAGAGGCGCCCGATCCGGGCGGTTATTCTTCGTTATACCTGTAACCGATCCCGTAGAGCGTCTCAATCGCTGCAAAATCCGGATCGGCACTGCGCATCTTCTTGCGCAGGCGCTTGATATGGCTGTCGATCGTACGGTCATCAACATAGACCTGATCGTCATACGCCACATCCATCAACTGGTCGCGACTCTTGACGAAGCCGGGCCGTTGGGCCAGCGCCTGCAACAACAGGAACTCTGTGACGGTTAGCGAAACGTCGGCCCCTTTCCAGCTAACCGCATGGCGCAGCGGGTCCATCCGCAAATGGCCGCGCTCCATCACCTTGGTTTCGCCAGTTGTGGTTCCGGCCACATCGCCCGCCACCGCTTCTTGCCGCCGCAGCAAGGCTCGGATCCGCTCCACCAGCAGTCTCTGCGAGAACGGTTTCTTGACATAATCGTCGGCGCCCATGCGCAAGCCAAGAACCTCGTCGATCTCGTCATCCTTCGAGGTCAGAAAGATGACAGGCATCTGACTTTTCTGACGCAATCTCTGCAGCAAATCCATGCCGTCCATGCGGGGCATTTTGATATCCAGCACCGCCATGTCCGGCAATTTCTTGTTGAACGCGTCAAGGGCGGCTTGACCATCGTTATAGGTTTCGACTTCGAATCCCTCCGCCTCGAGAGTCATCGAAACCGATGTCAGGATGTTCCTGTCATCGTCAACCAAAGCAATCTTTGACATTTTGGGTGCCCCTATACTGCTCGCATCTGCCTTATTTTTTTTCCATTCATCGCTCTTTTGGCTTTGCGAATCAATCCGAAACTACGAATCGCCCGCTCCACAACGCCAATTGGTGCAAAAAAATCCTAATGTGTTCTGAATTCTGGCCCAGAAAAATGGCGCGCTTTTCGTGGTTGCGCTAAACTATGCCTTGGTTGCGCTAACTGCGCCAAAGCGTCCTGTTCATGTCCCAAAGCGTCATGTTAAGACCCCGCTCACCGGCCGATTTGCCGGGTCCAAGCCCCAAGGGCGCCAGCATACCCACGCGGTGCACGCGCCGACACACGGAGAAAAAACGCATGACATCTGGACGGGTTAACCCGCAATTCCGCCTCGAGGATCAGGGCATCGAGGGTCTGGGCAATGTCTATTACAACTTCATGGAACCGGCGCTGATCGAAGCGGCGCTGAAGCGGGGCGAGGGAACGCTGGGCAATGGCGGCGCCTTCCTTGTCACCACCGGCAAGTTCACCGGTCGCTCGCCCAAGGACAAGCACGTGGTCAAGACCGCCAGCGTTGCCGACAGCATTTGGTGGGAAAACAATGCCGAGATGACCCCCGAAGGGTTCGACGCGCTCTATGACGACATGCTGGCCCATATGAAGGGCAAGGATTACTTCGTACAGGATCTGGTCGGCGGCGCCGACCCGGCCTATTCGATCAACGTGCGCATGGTCACCGAACTGGCCTGGCACAACCTGTTCATCCGCCATCTGCTGCGCCGCCCGGCGCGCGAGGATCTGAACGAGTTCGTGGCCGATTTCACCGTCATCAACTGCCCCAGTTTCCAGGCCGATCCGGCCAAGCATGGCTGCCGCAGCGAGACCGTGATCGCGATGAATTTCGACCGCAAACTGATCCTGATCGGCGGCACCGAATATGCGGGCGAGAACAAGAAATCGGTGTTCACCCTGCTGAACTACATGCTGCCGGAAAAAGGCGTGATGCCGATGCACTGCTCGGCCAACCACGCGGTCGGCAACCCGGTCGACACCGCCGTCTTCTTTGGCCTCAGCGGCACCGGCAAGACCACGCTGTCGGCCGATCCGGCGCGGGTGCTGATCGGCGATGACGAGCATGGCTGGTCGGATCGCGGCACCTTCAACTTCGAAGGTGGCTGCTATGCCAAGACCATCAACCTCAACCCCGAGGCCGAGCCGGAAATCTACGCCACCACCACCAAGTTTGGCACCGTCATCGAGAACATGGTGTTCGATGAAGAGACCAAGGAACTGGATTTCGACGATGACAGCCTGACGGCCAACATGCGTTGCGCCTATCCGCTGGAATACATCTCGAACGCCTCGGCCTCGGCCCTGGGCGGGCATCCCAAGAACATCATCATGCTGACCTGCGACGCCTTTGGCGTGCTGCCGCCGATCGCGCGGCTGACCCCGGCACAGGCGATGTATCACTTCCTGTCGGGATTCACCTCGAAAGTGGCCGGAACAGAGCGGGGCGTGACCGAGCCGCAGCCGACCTTCTCGACCTGCTTTGGCGCGCCCTTCATGCCGCGCCGCCCCGAGGTCTATGGCAACCTGCTGCGCGACAAGATCGCCCGTCACGGCGCAACCTGCTGGCTGGTCAACACCGGCTGGACCGGCGGCGCCTATGGCGTTGGCAGCCGGATGCCGATCAAGGCCACCCGCGCCCTGCTGACCGCCGCGCTCAACGGCTCGCTCAACAATGCCGAGTTCCGCAAGGACGCCAATTTCGGCTTTGACGTGCCGGTATCGGTGCCTGGCGTGGCCGAGGTTCTGCTGGATCCGCGCCGCACCTGGGACGATCAGGGCGCCTTTGACAAGCAGGCGGCCAAGCTGGTGCAGATGTTCGCCGACAATTTCGAACAGTATGTCCCCTATATCGACGAGGACGTGAAGGCCGTCGCCATCGGCTGATCCGTTGGAAACCAGATCAAAGGCCCCGCCACCCGGCGGGGCCTTTTTCGTTCAGTGGTGCCGCCCGCCCTGACGCTCCAGTTCCTTCTGGATCAGCAGCGGGTCGATTTCGTCCAGCGGGCGGTTCGATTTCACCGACAGCGCCGCCGCGATACCGGCCCCCTGTCCCGTCACCGCGCAGCAGGCCATGTTGCGGGTGGCCGCGTGGCTGATCCGGTCACCGCCGGTGATGCGCCCCGCCACCAGCAGATTCTTGACACCGCGCGGCAGCAGATTGCGATAGGGCATCTGGAAATAGCGCCCGGTGGTGGGCAGGATCAGGATGCCATAGCCGTCGATGAACTCGGGAAAGATGCCGATCGAATCCTCGAACCGGCCCTGTTCGCGTACATCCGTCTCGGTCATGTTGTAAAGACAATCGACCTTGCGCGTATCGCGGATACCGATCGACATGCCGAAGTTGCGCAGGCGAATATTCTCGCATCCGGGCGTATAGCGGCGCAGCGCCTCGATGGCCAGCATGGTCTGGCGGCGGCCCTCGATCTCGTAAGTGGTCAGGCTGTCGGGGTCGGTGCCGTCGCATCCATCGAGATGGATGAGGTTCATATAGGTGAGTTCGCCGGTGTCATGCACCGCACCCCAGGTGCCCGAGATGGTGTTAAGGTGCGGCGGGATCAGCCCGTCGCGGATCGCCTGCTGGAACGGCTTCTTGAGGAAGGGCGAGAACATGTCATCCTCTTTCCCCGAGGTCTCGATATTCCACTCGCCGCCGCCCCAGTCCTTGTAGGTCTGCGGATCGGCCTTGATCCCGTCCATGAACCGCTGCTTGTCCACCCCGGCCAGATGAAACATGACCGAGGCCGCCATCATCTGTTCCGCAGGCGTCTTGTGAACGGGCGCTCCGGCGCGGGCCACGACGTCGGCATCGCCGGTGGCGTCGATCACCCGCTTGGCCAGAATCGCCTCGCGCCCGGATTTCGATTCGGTGACGATGCCGATGATCGTGTCGCCCTCCATCAGGGGTGCCACAAAGAAGCGGTGCAGCATGGGGCGGATATTGGGCTCGTCCAGCACCATCCGGTCGGCGACCAGCTTGAACCCCTCGCTGTCGATCTCGTGGCTCAGCGACTGGCTTTCGGGCACGGCGGCCCCCATTTCCTTGGCCTTCTCCTCGAACTCGCGGGCGATGCCGTTGGATTCGATGGTCTGTTCGTGGCGATACCAGTGCATCCCCTCGACCCCGACGACGGTCAGGTTGCCGCCGAAACAGCCAAACCGTTCGACCAGCGTGACCTCGGCGCCAGCCCGTGCAGCTGCCAAGGCGGCAGGAAGGCCACCCGGCCCCGAGCCCACCACCAGCACATCGGTTTCATGTACGATGTCGATTTCGCGCGCCGGTTCGGAGATGCGTCTGGCCATATGTGCCCCTTGTCGAGAATCTGTTGAACGCTCGCCGCAGCTTTCGCCCAACCGAGACAGGTTCTCGTCGCCGGCGCGACCGATTCTCTTCCATTTGCGACGTTTTCTGTGCCCGACCGGGCGAACTGCCCGCAAAAAACTCTCAGAGTTAACAGAAATAACACCCGTAAGTCATACGCCTGTTACACGTGTTTGTTTTTTGTGGATTAATGACGGCATTTGTGTGTTTCATTCCCCATGTCCGATGCAGACCCCAAACTCCCCCATCGGGGCCACGAGCTTCTCGACGTTCTCGCCCGCCTCGGCGGATCCGCGCGCAACGCCCAGATCGCGCAGGTGATGGACGTCTCAGAAGAGACGGTCCGCCGCCTGGTCAAAACCCTGGCCAAGCAGAGCAAGGTCGAACGGGTGCATGGCGGCACCTACCTGCGTGGCTCGCAGGACGCACCGATGTACTCCGGCGCGCTGGAGCAACAGCCCAAGGAAAAGACCCGCATCGCCAAGGGTGTACTCGAACTGATCCGAGACGGCATGACCCTGTTCATCAATGTCGGTTCGACCACAACCTATGTCGCCGAACAGCTGCGGGAACGGCGCGACCTGACCGTGGTCACCAATTCGATCTCGACCGTCGCGTCGCTGGCAGAACACAATGGCAGCCGCGTGTTTCTTGCCGGGGGCGAGGTTTCGCGCTCGGAACGGGGGTGTTTTGGCCGTGCCACCGAGGAGTTTGCCCGCCAATTCGCCTTTGACGCTTTGGTGATCGGCGCCGATGCGCTATCGCCGGAACTGGGTGTGCTTGCCGCCAATCCGCGCGAGGCCGATCTGACCCGCGCGCTATTGGGCAATGCCAGCCGGGTGATCGTGGCCGCCGATTTCCGCAAGTTCACCGCCCTTGCTCCCTGTATCGCCGCACCGCTGGAGGCGGTTACCGACCTGGTGACCGACGCCGCACCGCCGGATGCGCTGCAAGACGCTCTCGACCGTTGCGGGGTGGCTACGCACCTCGCAGCAAAATCGGGCCGTATCACGACCCGGACACCGCCGCCCCGGGACAAGGGGCACTCAAACACAAACCACAAAACGCTAACCATTCCGACGGAGGTCTCATGAAACGCATTCTTCTCTCCGGCGTCGCCGCCCTGGCCCTGCCCGGTGCTGCGCTTGCCGCCTGTCCCGCCGTGACCGTTGCCGACCCGATGGGTGTCGCCTCGGGCACCTTTCCGCAGCAATACGATCTGGCCGAGTTCCAGTCCGCTGCCGGCTGCACCATGGATTTTGCCGAAAACCCTGCGATTGGCGACCTGAACGCCCGCATCAAGGGCAACCCGGCCCTGCCGCCCCTGGCCGAACGCCTGCCGTCCGAGCCGCTGGTTGTCGCTCCCTATGACGGGATCGGCCAGTATGGCGGTCAGTTCGACGCGCTGTCGAACGCCACCGAATCCGGCACCTCGGATTTCCTTTCGGTGCGCCATGTGAACCTGTTCCGCTATTCGGACGACCTGCAAACCGTGGTGCCGAATGTCGCCAAGGCCTGGGAATGGAACGATGATTTCACCCAACTGACGGTGCATCTGCGCGCGGGTCACAAATGGTCGGACGGCGCGCCCTTTACCGCCGCCGACGTGGTGTTCTGGTATGACAACCTGATGATGGACACCAATGTCATGGCCGAGCCCAAGGACTATGCCCTGGCCGGTGGCAAGCCGATGAAGGTCGAGGCTGTCGATGACACCACCGTCCGGTTCACGCTGGAAGCGCCCAAGCCGGGCCTGATCGAGACCTTCTCGTTCACTTATGTGCAGCCCTTCCAACCCAAGCATTTCTTTGGACAGTTCCACCCGGCGCTGGACGCCAACGCGGACGCCAATGCGCAGGCACTCGGCTATGAAAACGGGTATGAGCTGATCAAGGCCTATTACGGCAACTCGGACTGGATGGACACGCCCTCGCCCATGCTGACGGCGGGCGACAAGCTGGCCGGGCTGCCCAAGGACACCATGCCGACGCTGGAAAGCCATATCCTGGTGAAGGAAACCACCGAGGGTCGGCACTATGTCGCGAACCCCTATTTCTTCCAGGTGGACACGGCGGGCAATCAGCTGCCCTATATCTCGGAAATGGACGAGACCTATGTGGGCGACGAAGAAGTCCGCACGCTGAAACTGTTGAACGGCGAGGTGGATTACAAGTCGCAGGCGGTCAACCTGACCCAGGCGCCGGTGCTGCTGGAAGGCCAGGAAAAGGGCAATTACACCGTCGACGTTAAACCCGGCATCGCCAGCGCGACGCTGACCTTCAACGTCACCTCCGAGGACATGGGCAAGCGCGCCGTCTTCAACGATGTGCGGTTCCGTACCGCAATGTCGGTGGCCATCGACCGCGATCAGCTGAACGAGGTGGTGGCATTTGGCCTGGGAACGCCCAACCAGTATATCGGCTTCTCGCCGCGCCCCGATTTCATCGACGAGAAATGGTCGAACCACGAGATCGCCTTTGACCCCGACCGCGCCCGCGCCCTGCTGGACGAGATCGGCCTGGTCGACAAGGATGGCGACGGTGACCGTGACCTGCCCAATGGCGACCCGTTCGTTCTGGACTGGCAGTTCTCGACCCAAGCCAGTTCCTCGCAGCTGGTGGAACTGATCGCGCAGAACTGGACCGATGTGGGCGTGACCACCACCATCAAGGAAGTTACCTCGGACGAATACCGCTCGTCGCAATCGGCCAATACGCTGGACGTGATGATGTGGGGCAAGGGCCAGCCTGCCGGTTCGATCCTGGGCGATGGTGAAATCTGGGTGCCGCCGTTTGACGGCTATTTCGATGTGCGCACCGGCATGCTCTGGGCCGAGTGGATCAGCTCGAACGGATCCGCCGGGGTGGAACCCCCCGCATGGGTGGCCGAGTTGAAAGGCGAACTGGACACCTACCAGTCGAGTGCACCGGGCACCGAAGCCTCGATTGCCGCCGCGCAGAAAATGGTCGAGATCATGACCGGCCAGGTCCTGTTCATCGGCACCATCAACGCCCCGGCCCCGGTCTATCACTCGAACAAGCTCAAGAACTTCCCCGAGTTCAAGACGCAGTCCTACGAGTTCTATCGGACCTATCCCTATCGCCCCGCCCAGTGGTGGCTGAGCGAATAAGGACGCCTTGGAAACGGGCGGCGCGGCTGCCCGTTTCCCCTTCCCTTCAACGAGGTCTCGATGCTTCATTTCGCGCGCTTCGCCGCCACACGGGCGGTCATGGCATTCGTCACTCTGGTGATCGTGTCGCTGATCGTCTTTTCGCTGATGGAGCTGGTTCCCGGCGACTGCGCCGAGCGTTATCTCGCCTACAAGAACACCCAAGGCTCGGCCATCACGCTGGCCGATATCGCGGCCGAGCGCGCCCGGCTGGGGTTGGATCAACCATTCCTGACCCGCTGGACCAGCTGGCTGGCCGGCGCGTTCCAGGGCGATTTCGGCGATAGCTGCATCCTGCGCGTCGATATTGCGCAACTCTTGGGCGACAAGTTCTGGATCTCGCTCTGGATATGTCTCGGCGCGCTGTTCGTGGCCTATATGATCGCCATTCCGGTCGGCATCATCTCGGCCGCCTCGCGCAATCCGTACCTGAACAACTCGCTGCGCGTGGTCAGCTATCTGGGGCTGGCGATGCCGAACTTTCTGCTGGCGCTGATGGTGATGCTGATCTCGACCGTCTATTTCGGCGAGACGCTGACGGGCCTGTTTTCGCCCGAATACAAGGAGGCGCCCTGGTCGGTGGACCGGGTGCTGGACCTGCTGAAACACGCCTGGCTGCCGGTGTTTATCCTGGGTTGGTCGGCCACCGCCTTTGCCCTGCAAACGGTGCGCGCGCTGATGTCGGACGAGATTGGCAAGCTTTACGTCACCGCCGCCGCCGCGCGCGGGCTTTATGGCCGGCGCCTGTTGTGGCGCTATCCGGCGCGGCACGCGCTGGGGCCGATCGTCAATTCGCTGGGTTTCGACCTCAACCGTATCTTCAACGAACTGCCCATCGTGGCGCTGATCCTGACCCTGACCGAGGCCGGATCGCTGCTGCTCGAAGCCCTGGCGCGCTCGAACGACCAGCAACTGGCGGGCGCCATCATTTTCCTTCTGACCGCCTCGATCGTGACGTTGAACTTTGCCACCGACATTCTGCTGGCGGTGATCGACCCGCGCGTGCGCAAGAGCATCCTGAGGTGATCCGATGACAGCCCCAAGCCAGACCGCCAAGGAAGCCTATTTCACCGCCTCGCAGCGGCAGTTGATCTGGGCACGTTTCAAGAAACAGCGCGCCGCCATGGTGGCGGCCACCGTGTTGGTGGTACTGATCCTGTCGGGCCTCTTTGCCCCCTTCCTGTCACCCTATGACCCCACGGTCGCGGGACGCGACAAGGATTATCTGAACGGCGCGCCGCAGGTACCGAAGTTCTGCGACAAGAACGGCTGCTCGCTGCGCCCCTTCCTGCATACGGTCACCCGTGAACGCTCGCTTGCCACCAATTTCCGCTGGGTCGAAAAGGTGAACGAGGATGAACGGCGTTATGTGCAGTTCTTCGTTCAGGGCGACAGTTACAAGCTCTTTGGCTTCATCCCCGGCAACATCCACCTGTTCGGCATGGATCAGGGCTATGTCCACCTGTTCGGCACGGACAGCGCGGGCAAGGATATCTTCAGCCGCACCCTGCACGCGGTCTGGACCTCGCTTCAGGTCGGAACGCTAGGGGTTCTGATCTCGTTCGTGCTGGCGCTCGCCATCGGGGGGATCGCGGGCTATTACGGCGGCATGGTGGACAGCGTGATCCAGATGGTGACGGATGCGGTCCGAACCATACCCTCGATCCCGCTCTTCATGGCCATCGCCGCATTCATCCCGCCGGAATGGTCGGCCGAGACGCGGTTCTTTGTCATTACCCTGATCCTTGGGCTGGTGGGCTGGCCGACGCTGGCGCGGCGGGTGCGCACCCATCTCTTGACCGAGCGCAATCAGGAATACGTGCTGGCAGCCCAGCTGTGCGGCGCCTCGCCCAGCCACATCATCCGGCGCCATCTGCTGCCCAGTTTCACCAGTTACATCATCGTCGATCTGGTGATCTCGTTTCCTTATGTCGTGCTCAGCGAAACGGCGCTCAGCTTCATCGGGCTTGGCCTCAAGGACCCGGTCAACAGCCTGGGCGTGATGCTGCAGAACGTGACCAAGGCTGACGTGCTGCTGAACTATCAGTGGTATTTCATCCCGGTCCTGTTCTTCATCGCGCTGGTCATGGCCTTTGTCTTTGTCGGCGACGGGCTGCGCGACGCGGCCGATCCCTATTCGGAGAGCCGCAAATGAGCCTGATCGACGTCGAGAACCTGACGCTGCAATTCCGCACCGACGAGGGGCTGATCACCGCGGTCGAGGATGTGTCGTTCTCGCTCGCCCCGGGCGAGGTTATGGGGCTGGTGGGCGAAAGCGGTTCGGGCAAGTCGGTGACCGCCAAGGCGCTGATGAAGCTGAACGCCGCCAGTGCCGTCTATGACCCCGCCACCCGGATCACCCTGCACCTGGACAGCGGGCCGGTGGATGTGATGTCGCTGAAACGCCCGCGCGACATGGAGATCGTGCGCGGCGGCGCTGTCAGCATGATCTTTCAGGAACCGATGGCCAGCTTTGCGCCCGCTATGACCATCGGCAGCCAGATGGTGGAACAGCTGCTGATCCACACCGATCTGAGCAAACGCGCCGCGCGCGATCTGTCGATCGAGATGCTCGACCGGGTCGGCATCTCGGACGCGGCCAGCCGGTTCAACCAATATGCGTTCGAACTGTCCGGCGGCATGCGCCAGCGCGCGATGATCGCCATGGCGCTTTCCACCCGACCGAAACTTCTGATCGCGGATGAACCGACCACGGCGCTGGATGTGACCATCCAGGCGCAGGTGATCGACCTGATGAAGGATCTGGTGGCCGAGTTCGGCATGGGCATCATCTTTATCACCCATGACCTGGGCGTGGTGGCGCAGACCGCTGACAAGGTGGCGGTGATGTATCTGGGCCGCATGGTCGAACAGGGCCCGGTGCGCGAGGTGATCCGAAACCCGCGCCACCCCTATACCCGTGGCCTTATCGACGCGCTGCCGCAACTGGACGATCTGGACAAACCCTTGATGCCGGTGCCGGGCGACATCCCCTCGCCGCTGGAACGGCCCGAGGGCTGCGTTTTCCACACCCGCTGCACCCGGATCATCGGCGATATCTGCCGCACGACGGTGCCGGGTTGGGCCGATACCGGCCCGGATCACCGCACCGCCTGTCATCTCTGCCATCAGGACACCGCCGCATGACCGAGGAACTGCTGATCGAGACCCGCGACCTGACGGTGGGCTTTCCCGTGGGCGGGCGTCTCTTCAACAAGAAGACGCTCAAGGCGGTGGACGGGATATCCATCGGCATTCCGCGCGGGTCGTTCTTTGGCGTGGTGGGCGAAAGCGGCTCGGGCAAGACCACGCTGGGCCGGGCGCTGCTCAACGCGGTGCCGATCACCGGCGGCCATGCAACCTATGACGATGGCGAGGTGCGTTACGACCTCGCCACCCTGTCGGGCGGTGAGTTGAAGGATTACCGCAAACGCGCGCAACTGATCTTTCAGGACCCTTATGCCGCGCTCAGCCCGCGAATGACGGTGCGAGACATCATCGCCGAACCGCTTGAGGTGATGGGGCTGACCGCCTCGCGCGAGGAGACCGACACCCGCGTGCGCGAGATTGCCGCGAAATGCCGGTTGAACCTGGAACATCTGCGGCGCTTTCCGCATGCCTTCTCTGGCGGACAGCGGCAGCGGATCTCGATCGCGCGCGCGCTGGTGTCGGGGCCGCGTTTCGTGGTGGCCGACGAATCCGTAGCCGCGTTGGATGTGTCGATCCAGGCCGACATCCTGAACCTGCTGAAAAACCTTCAGTCCGAGCTGGGCCTGACTTATATGTTCATCAGCCACGACCTGAGCGTGGTGGCCCATAGCTGTGACCATGTGGCGGTGATGTATCTGGGCCGGATCGTGGAAAGCGCGCCGACCCGCAAGCTGTTTGCGGCGCCGCGCCACCCCTATACCAAGGCGCTGTTTTCAGCGATCCCGTCGCTCGACCCCGATGACCGGGACCGTGCGCAAAAGCTTGAGGGTGAGATCCCCTCTCCCACCAACCAGCCCCCTGGGTGCAAGTTCCACACCCGCTGCCCGCGTGCGACGGATCTGTGCAAGACCCGCGAACCCGTGTTGCAAACAGAGGGCGGCCACGCGGTTGCCTGCCACCGCTGGCAAGAGCTTCTTTAGACCGAGGTTATCAAGAGCGTTGCGCTGCAGGATCGCCTGACCAGGTCAGGCGCCCCCTTCACCTGTCCCAGAAAGCGGTTGCTTTTTCGATTTGTTAGCGCTAACAGATTCTCAACCGAGCCAACCGGGCACATCGATGGAGGACGGCATGACACTGAAAGTGGCAATCAACGGCTTTGGCCGCATCGGGCGCGGGGTGCTGCGGGCGCTGGTCGAAAGCGGCGCCGAGGATATCGAGGTGGTGGCGATCAACGACCTTGCCAGCCCCGAAACGCTGGCACATCTGCTGAAATACGACAGCGTGCATGGCCGTCTGCGGGCGCGGGTACTGGTCGAGGGCGACCGCATGATCGTGGGCCGCAACAGCATCCGCCTGACTGCAATCCGCAACCCCGAGGATCTGCCCTGGGCCGATGTGGATATCGCATATGAATGCACCGGTCTCTTCACCGGGCGCGAACAGGCCGCGCGGCATCTTGAGAACGGGTCGAAACGGGTTCTGATCTCGGCCCCCGGCAAGGATGCGGACCGTACCGTGGTCTTTGGCGTCAACGACAATACGCTGACCGCTGACGATCTGATCGTGTCCAATGCCTCGTGCACCACCAATTGCCTGGCGCCGATGGCGATGGTGCTGGACCGCGCCTTTGGCATCAAGACCGGCTATATGACCACCATTCACGCCTATACCGGCGACCAGCCGACCCATGACACCGCCCATCGCGATCTCTATCGCGCGCGGGCGGCCTCGGTGTCGATGATCCCCACCTCGACCGGCGCGGCACGGGCCATTTCCGAGGTGCTGCCGCATCTCAAGGGCCGGCTCGAAGGCTCGGCGATCCGGGTGCCCACACCGAATGTCTCGCTGGTCGACCTGAGCTTTGTGCCCGAACGCCCGGCCACCCGCGAGGCGGTGAACGCCGCCATCCGCGCCGCCGCCGAGGGGCCGCTGTCCGGTATCCTCGCCTATGAAGAGGATCCGCTGGTCTCGGTCGATTTCAACCACGACAGCCACTCCTCGTGCTTTGCCGCTGCCCAGACCAGCGTCACCGCCGACGGGCTGGTGCGGGTGGTCAGCTGGTATGACAACGAATGGGGCTTTTCCAACCGGATGCTGGATACCGGGCGCCGGATCGGCGCGTTGCTGATCGCTCCCCAGCGGTTGGCGGGTTGAGCCATCTGGCCGGGCCCTGTTCCCTCTCCTCCGGGCCCGGCCTCTCTTGCACCCGCGCGGATGACGCGCCAGACTCGGGCCATGAGCGACACGCGCCCACCCCCCGTCTACAAACTGCGCCTCGTTTTTGGCGAAACCGGCATGATTGGCCCGGGCAAGGCGGCGTTACTGGACCATATCGCGCAGACCGGTTCGATCGCGGCGGCGGGGCGCGCGATGGGGATGAGTTACAAGCGGGCCTGGCAATTGGTCGAGACGATGAACGCCATGTTCCGTGACCCGGTGGTGACGCGCGCCCGGGGCGGCGCCCAGGGCGGCAGCGCCACGCTTACCCCGACCGGGCAAGAGGTTTTGGCCGCCTATCGCCGGTTCGAAACCGCCTGCCACAACGCGGGCGCCCCACATGCAAAGCAGCTGCAATCCCTGCTACGAAAGGACGAGACCGGCAGTTAGCCCTTGCACCTGCTGGCACCCATAGCGATATTTCCGCCCAGACATATCGCCTGCCGGAGCCTCGCTTGCCATTTACCCTGTTCTTTCGTGCCCTGCTTTGCACCCTGCTGCTTGCCGGACCTGCGCGCGCGGAACAGGTTACCGTCTTTGCGGCCGCCAGCCTGAAAACCGCGCTGGACGAGATCGCCGCCGGTTTCGAGGCGGCGACAGGCAACAGCGTTACCCTCTCTTTTGCGGGGTCCTCGGTTCTGGCGCGGCAGATCGGGCTGGGTGCCCCGGCGCAGGTATTTGTCTCGGCCAATCCCGGCTGGATGGACTGGCTGGCTGATCAGGGCCGGATCGACCCCACCAGCCGGCGCGACCTGGTGTCAAACCGGCTGGTCTTGGTCGCCCCGGTGGAACACACATCGTCGGACCCACTTGACGAACTGTCCGCAGGGACAGGGCGGATCGCCATGGCACTGGTCGATGCAGTACCGGCAGGGCAATACGGCAAGGCGGCACTGTCCCAGTTGGGCCTGTGGGAGCAGCTTTCGCCGCGCGTGGTCCAGACCGACAACGCCCGCGCCGCGCTGGCGCTGGTGGCCACCGGCGCCGTGCCCTTTGGCATCGTCTATGCCACCGATGCGCGCGCCGACCCGCGGGTCACTCAGCTGATGACCTTTGCCACCGACAGCCATCCGCCGATACTCTATCCAGCCGCATTGGTAGCGGGGCAAGAGAATGCCGCGGCGCGTTCCTTCCTTGTGCATCTATTTGGCACCGAGGCGCAGGCGGTCTTTGTCCGGCATGGCTTCCTGCCGGTGGAGGATTGACCCATGGCGTGGCTCGGCCCCGATGAATGGCAGGCGGTGGCTCTTTCTCTCAAAGTATCCGCCTGGGCCACGGCAGTGTCGCTTCCGCTGGCGCTGTTGGTGGCACATGCGTTGGCGCGCGGGCGGTTTCCGGGCAAGACGCTGCTCAACGGGCTGGTGCACCTGCCGCTGATCCTGCCCCCGGTGGTGACGGGCTATCTGCTGCTGCTCGGTTTCGGGCCGACTGGCACGCTGGGACAGGCGCTGGCTTCGGTTGGCCTGACACTGGCCTTTCACTGGACCGGGGCGGCACTGGCTGCGGCGGTGATGGGCTTTCCGCTGATGGTCCGCGCCATCCGCCTGTCGATCGAAGCGGTTGACCCGAAGCTGGAACAGGCCGCCGCTACGCTGGGCGCCTCACGCATCTGGGTTTTTGCCACCGTCACCCTGCCGCTGATCCTGCCCGGCCTGATCGCCGGGGCGATCCTCGGCTTTGCCAAGGCGATGGGAGAGTTCGGGGCGACGATCACCTTTGTCTCGAACATACCCGGCCAGACCCAGACCGTGCCCTCGGCCATCTATGCCTTCTTGCAGGTTCCCGGTGGAGAGAGCGCCGCCACACGGCTGGTTATGATCTCGGTCGCGCTGGCGCTGGGGGCACTCCTGGCCTCCGAGGTACTGGCCCGGCGCGCCGCCAGACGGGTGGCCGGCACATGAAGCTCGAGGTCGAACTGCGCCATCCGATGCAGGGTTTCACTCTGGACGTGGCCTTTGCAGCGCCGCCTGGTCTGACCGTGTTGTTCGGGCGCTCGGGCAGCGGCAAGACCACGGTGATCAACGCGGTGGCCGGTCTCTTGAACCCCGAACGCGGGCGTGTCGCGCTGGGGGACCAGGTTCTACAGGATAGCGCCAGCCGAACCTGGCTGCCGCCGCATCGTCGGCGCATGGGGTATGTGTTTCAGGACGCGCGCCTGTTCCCGCATCTGACCGTGCGGCAGAACCTGGGATATGGTCGCTGGTTCGCGGGCCGGGCCGGGCCTGCCTCTCCGACACAGGTGATCGAGATGCTGGGGATAGGCTCTTTGCTAGACCGCCGCCCCGGTGCCCTGTCGGGGGGAGAGCGTCAGCGGGTCGCGATCGGCCGCGCGCTCCTGTCCAATCCGCGCGCGATCCTGGCGGACGAACCGCTCGCCGCCCTGGACGAGGCGCGCAAGGCCGAGATCCTGCCCTATCTGGAAAGGCTGCGTGACGAGACCCGGATTCCGATCCTCTATGTCAGCCACTCCGCCGCCGAGGTCGCCCGGCTGGCCACGACCGTCATCGTGCTACAGGACGGGCGCGTGATCCGACAGGGCAGCGCCGCCGAGGTGTTGGCCGACCCCGCCGTCACTCCGCTGGGCGCCCGCGCCGCGGGCGCGATCCTGACAGCGCGGGTGATTGCCCATCACACCGATGGCCTGACCGAGCTTGAGTCCGGGGGCGAACGCCTGTTCCTGCCACGCATCGCGCAGCCCGAGGGCACGGTGCTGCGCCTGCGTATCCCGGCACAGGACGTGATCCTGTCCCGGCAGCGCCCCGAGGGGCTTTCGGCGCTTAATATCCTGTCCGGTCATGTGGCGCAGATCCGCAGCGGTGACGGGCCGGGTGCGTTAGTCTCGGTATCCACCCGTGCGGGAACCGTTCTGGCCCGCATCACGCGACGGTCTGCTGCAACGCTGGAACTGCACGAAGGCACGCCCTGTCATGCGGTCGTCAAATCGGTCGCCATCGCACCCGAAGATATCGGCCGCTGACGGGCCGTGAACCACAAATGCCTCTTGCACCGGCATCGCGGCTTGGCTAAACCCGCGCGACAAGGGTGATTAGCTCAGTTGGTAGAGCGCTTCGTTTACACCGAAGATGTCGGGAGTTCGAGTCTCTCATCACCCACCAGCCTCTTCTAAGAATTGGCAAACAACAGCAAGATTTTGCGTATCGGCCAGCTATCAACACATATGAAAAACCCGACACCTTTCGGTGCCGGGCGTGTATCTTGAAAGTGCCTATTGGCTGCCACCACTCACTCTAATCGCAGCCCTATTAGAGCCAACACCCTAGAGGTTTTCGATATTGTGTCAATATGATACTGATGCAAAACTTGGCATATAGGCCAGAATGCTATATTCGGTCGCAGATGTCATTTCATGACTCAAGAACAAGGATCGACACTCGGCATGCAGACTCTCTCAAAACTGGCGGAGCTGCGCCGACTATTGCATAGCATGGAACGCACACTTGGCCTGCAAGACCTGAGTCCTGTTGAGCGTGACATCTATTACGCGGCGAGTGAACTGTCAGAGAATGATCGCCGTGTCCGTACTGTCGGGCTGATCGAGCACGCACTTCTCGAAACCGTATCGCGACCGACTTTCTTCCGTGCGCTTAAATCGCTGGTCAACAAAGGATACCTAACGCAATGCAGCACCATGAATCGGGGCTGCTATCTCGTGCGCTCTCCTGAAAGCTGATCCCGCGCATGGGTGACAAAGAAGGGAGTTTAGGCAGGCTTGGCGTTGAAACAGCTGTTGCTTCGAGCGCCTATTTTGCCACGATCCTGCTGACTTTTGAACTGGTCGTGCCGCTCCAGAACCTGGTCTTTCCCGAGTATTCCAGCCGCGCCAGCCTGCTGTTCCTGCCACATGGGGTGCGGGTTCTGTCCGCCTGGCTGCTGGGCTGGCGGGCGGTTCCGGCCCTGCTGCCCGGGGTGATCGCGGCATTTGCCTATGTCGGCGGCATGGATGTCTTGCTGCCCAGTCGGATGATCGCCATTGCCATTGCCGTGTGCACGGTCCCTCTCTGCTTGCACCTGCTTCGTGTCATCGGGCTGGACCTGTTTCCAAGCCAGGACCGCGCACCTTGCTGGCTCTGCGTGATGGGGGTGGGGATCGTGACCTCGCTGATCATCGCCAGCCTGACCAACATGGCCTTTGGCAGCGATCCGATCGAGGCGATCGCCTATCTGATCGGCGATATCTCTGGCCTTTTCTTTGGCATGCTGGCGCTGCTCTATGCCTTTCGCCTGTTGGGCCGGAGCGCCTGAGCGCTCCGCTGCGGCAGCAAAGTCGTCACGTAATTTTCGATCCATTTCCCTTCATTCTTCGCATTTTTGTTGCGCTGCATGTGCAAAATGATATGACCGGACGGACCAAGAGAGGATGTGATTCATGGCCCATGACGGACAGGACCCGATGACGATGACCACGCAAACCGTTCTTTTGCCCGACCTTCTCAGCCTGACCGGTGCGGCCCTTGCCCCGGTGGATGCGCTGTTCGAGCGCGCCCGCGACTCCGTGCGCGAGATGGTGAGCGAAGGCGGCCGTGTGTCCGGGGCCCTGATCGACGCCAATCAGACCGCCGCGCATGGCCTGTCCTGGCTGGCCACCTATCAGCAATCGCTGCGCCAGATGCAGCGCTGGGCCGAGGCGCTGCAGGCCGAGGGCAAGTTCGGCGAGATCGAACAGCTGATTCACCAGATCGCCTTTGGCGAGTACCTGCACCAGATGGCCGGTGGCATCCCGATGAACCAGGGCGAGGTGGTCCGGCTTCAGGATCTGGGCCTGGGTTGGGACGCCCTGTCGGGTTTCCAGGCCGCCGAAGTGCAGACCCTGATGGCGAAGGCCAACACACAGGCCGCCCGCACCCGTCTGGTCGAGCTGATGCAGGAGCAGGCCGGCGCCACCATGTTCGGCGCCTCTGGCCTGGACGAAGAGTTGGAGATGATCCGCGACCAGTTCCGCCGCTATGCGGTGGAAAAGGTCGAACCCTTTGCCCATGACTGGCACCTCAATGACGAGCTGATCCCGATGGAGGTGATCGAGGAACTGGCCGAGATGGGTGTGTTCGGCCTGACCATCCCCGAGGAATTCGGCGGCTTTGGCCTCAGCAAGGCGTCGATGGTGGTGGTGTCCGAGGAACTCAGCCGTGGTTATATCGGCGTCGGCTCGCTGGGCACCCGGTCCGAGATTGCCGCCGAACTGATCATCGCGGGCGGCACCGACGAACAAAAGGCCAGCTGGCTGCCCCGCATCGCCAGCGCCGAGATCCTGCCCACCGCCGTATTTACCGAGCCGAACACCGGTTCCGACCTTGGCAGCCTGCGTACCCGCGCGGTCAAGGACGAGAACGGCGATTACAAGGTCACCGGCAACAAGACCTGGATCACCCATGCCGCGCGCACCCATGTGATGACGCTCTTGGCGCGCACCGATCCCAACACCACGGATTACCGCGGCCTCAGCATGTTCCTGGCTGAAAAAACGCCGGGTACCGATGCCGAGCCCTTCCCCACCCCCGGCATGACCGGAGGCGAGATCGAGGTTCTGGGCTATCGCGGCATGAAGGAATACGAGCTTGGCTTTGACGGGTTCCACGTCAAGGGCGAGAACCTGCTCGGCGGCGAAGAGGGCAAAGGCTTCAAACAGCTGATGGAGACCTTTGAAAGCGCGCGCATCCAGACCGCTGCCCGCGCCATTGGCGTGGCGCAATCGGCGCTGGATATCGCCATGCAATATGCGCAGGACCGCAAGCAGTTCGGCCGCGCCCTGATCGCCTTCCCGCGCGTCTCCAGCAAGCTGGCGATGATGGCGGTCGAGATCATGATCGCGCGCCAGCTGACCTATTTCAGCGCCTGGGAAAAGGATCACGGCCACCGCTGCGATCTCGAGGCCGGGATGGCTAAGCTGCTGGGTGCCCGCGTGGCCTGGGCTGCGGCCGACAACGGCTTGCAGATCCATGGCGGTAACGGCTTTGCGCTGGAATACAAGATCAGCCGCGTGCTCTGCGATGCGCGCATCCTGAACATCTTTGAAGGGGCCGCCGAGATTCAGGCTCAGGTGATCGCCCGCCGCCTGCTGGGCTGAGCCAACTTCAAAAGTTTGAAAAGCCCGGCCCAGCGCCGGGCTTTTTCGTTGCCTCAGGTCACCCGCAGGAACCCTGTCAGCCCGGTCTTCTGATGTTCGATCACATGGCAGTGGAACGCCCAGTCGCCCGGATTGTCGGCCACCAGAGCGATGTCGATCACCTCGTCCTTCAACAGCAGCATCGTATCGGTCCAGAGCGGCGGCAGACTGCGCCGGTTCGACGCGATCGGCACGAATGCCAGACCGTGCAGGTGGATCGGGTGTTGGTTGGGCGATTCGTTGCGCAGGCGTAAAACATAGCTCTTGCCGCGTTCCAGCACCGCCAGTGGCGCCGTGCCCGTCGCCCCATCACCAGCCCAGGGCGTGCGATTGATCGACCAGAACGTATAGCCCAGCGTGCCGCAGAACCCGTCATTGGGGGCATCCCCTTCGGGTGTCCAGCCAAAGACAAACTCGTGCAGTTCGGCGCGGTCGAGGTCTGGCTTTGCCAGCGGGTTCCGTGCCAGCGGTTTCAGCTCGGCCAGATCGCGCTGGGGCCCGGAGCCAACAGCGCGCAGCCCGGCCATCAGCCGGGGCGGCTGGCCGGGCAGATCGGCCATCAGGCCGACCTGCCGCCCCTCCTCCACCGGCATAGCCACCGCCAGATCGACCCGTTGACCGGGCGCCAGCAACAGCGGCGCCCCCGCGCGCGGCACCGGCAGTTCGACGCTGACCGGGTGCCCATCCCAGGCGATGATCCTCGCCATACCGCCATCGAGATAGAGCTTGTAGATCCGCGTCGTGTCGGTATTGACCACCCGCAGCCGCACCAATGACCCGGCGCTGTGATCATAGACAGGCCCCTGCCGCCAATTGGCGGTCTGCACATTGCCCATGGTACCGCCCCGCGCTGCGCCCCGCGCGGTAAAGGCCGGCAGGAAGGCATCCGCCGCGTCCAGCCGGAAATCGCGCAGATTAATGACCTCTTCACTGTCAAACCCCGGATCCTCGGCCTCTGCGATCACCATCACCCCGGTCAGGCCATGGGCCATCTGTTCCATGGTCATGCAATGCGGGTGATACCAATAGGTGCCCGCATCGGGCGGGGTAAAGGCATAGGCGAACCCCTCGTCCGGGCCGATCGGCATCTGGGTCAGATAGGGCACCCCGTCCATCGCGTTGGCGATCCTCAGCCCGTGCCAATGCATCGCGGTGTACTCATCCAGAGTATTCCGCACGGTGAACCGCATCTCTTGCCCCTGCCGCCCGTACAGAACCGGCGGCGGCGCATCGGACGACAGGCTGACCATGCCCGCCGTCCGCTGGTGGCGCAGCTGGTAGGTCGCTTGCTGAACCACCAACTCCTGCACCCCGTGTGGGGCCATGGCGGATCCCAGATGCGCCAAGCCGGCGGCCCCCAACAGGGCGGCGCCTCCAAACAACAGATCGCGACGAAACATGCGACACCTCATTTCTGCAATTGGGAAAGAGGCCGGGCTGTCAGTTGGCTGGACCTGAGACACAGGCTGACATGGGGCGGCACCGCCCGCAATGCGCCCTCTGGTCGCTAAAGGGCATTTGCCCTCTGGCGAGCGCGCGCAAAACCCTGTAGAGGATGCGACTTGCAACCAGGACCCGCCCATGACCACACGCGCCGGATTTGTCGCCCTGATCGGAGAGCCCAACGCGGGCAAATCGACCCTGTTGAACCGCATGGTCGGGGCCAAGGTGTCGATCGTCACCCACAAGGTCCAGACCACACGCACGCGCATTCGTGGCGTCGCGATGGAGGGCGATGCACAGATCGTCTTT
Organism: Ruegeria sp. BHSC223; assembly: GCF_059613025.1. Taxonomy (NCBI): domain Bacteria; kingdom Pseudomonadati; phylum Pseudomonadota; class Alphaproteobacteria; order Rhodobacterales; family Roseobacteraceae; genus Ruegeria; species Ruegeria sp. BHSC223. Next base: position 69,325 of record NZ_JBXWRR010000012.1, on the reverse strand, counting down.
GTCGACACGCCGGGCCTGTTCCAGCCGCGCCGGCGGCTTGACCGCGCCATGGTTGCCGCCGCCTGGGGTGGCGCTGCGGATGCCGATATCGTGGTGCTGATGGTCGAGGCCCATCGCGGTATCACCGAAGGGGTCGAACGTATCCTCGAAGGGCTGACCGAGATCGCCAAGGGCCGCACCGTGGCGCTGGCCATCAACAAGATCGACCGGGTGCCTGCGGAAAAACTGCTGGGTCTGTCCGAAGCGTTGAACGCGCGTTTCGAATTTGCCCGCACCTTCATGATCTCGGCCGAACGTGGCCATGGGGTCGACGACCTGCGCAAATGGCTGGCGGCGGAACTGCCCGAAAGCCCCTGGCTCTATCCCGAGGATCAGATCGCGGACCTGCCGATGCGGATGATCGCAGCCGAGATCACCCGCGAGAAACTGACCCTGCGCCTGCATCAGGAACTGCCCTATCAACTGACCGTCGAGACAGAGAACTGGGAAGAGCGCAAGGACGGCTCGGCCCGGATCGACCAGGTGATCTATGTCATGCGCGACGGTCACAAGGGGATCGTGCTGGGCAAGCGCGGCGAAACCGTCAAGGCAGTGGGACAGGCGGCACGGGCCGAGCTGGAAGAGTTCCTGGACCGCAAGATCCACCTCTTCCTTCAGGTCAAGGTGCGGCCCAACTGGCTGGAAGAGGCCGAGCGCTATTCCGAAATGGGCCTCGATTTCAAGGACGGCAACTGAGGCGCGCGGGCCGAGATTTTTCGACGAAAAATCTCTCGCGCCGCCGAAAGGAAAGTGTATGGCAAGGCTGACGGCGGAATTCTGGGTGCATGCCTATCTGGCGCGCCTGCGCCTGATGAACATCCCCGCCTATGTGATGGCCCATGGTGACGATACGGCGGGGGCTGTGTTGATCAAGCTCAACACCCTTGACGGACAGGCTGTGGCCTATCACCGGGAATACGACCTGATGAGCGGCGAGCGGTCCTGGACCGCGCTGGCCAGTGGTCGGGAATCAGAGGTGGATGCCGCGATCACCCGCCAGTGTAGCTTCGACCCCGATCTTTGGGTGATCGAGATTGAGGACCGGAAAGGTCGTCATCTTCTGGATCAAGACGGGCTAAAACAATAAAAGTGTCGCAGCCACCTACCGCGCAAGCCGACTTCGTTGACCATCTTCAAGGCGGCAATTCAGAGAATGCTGTCAAAAATTGGGGAAATAGCCCTTCAGCCGGCGATGCTATGCAAACTGTGCGAGTGCCGCCCTGCCCGCCTCAAGTCAGGTTCCTTTGACAGCAGCGATTTGGTTGCTTGCGCGGGGACAAGAAACTCGGCAACTGGCCAGTCGTCGGGCCGTTCTGCAACACTGGTTGCGAGAGCAGGATTTGACCTTTACCGAACACCCGATCGGTTGACTTGATCCTAATCCTGCTTCGCCACCTCTCAAACGCTATCCAAGCAGATCGAACACGTTCCCACCGATCTGGAGGTTGATCTCGCTCTGCCCCTCGCCATCGACCAGCGCCCAGATGATCTGGCCGGTGGGCTTGTAGATCACGAACGCCTCCTGCACGTCGTCATCGCCCGAGCGTTCGCCCTCGGCATTGGCGGTGTGGGCAAGATCGATCTGGAACTGGTCGGCTGTAGCCGAAGCATTGCCGAAGACCAGAACGTCGCCCTCGGCAGCGTTATAATCCTGCACCCAGTCCGAGCCGTGGCCGAAGATGCCGAGGTGATAGAACTTGTCGGCACCCGAACCGCCGTTGATCCGGTCGTAGCCGAAACCGCCGTTGATGAAATCCGCGCCTTCACCGCCAAAAATCACGTCGGAAGATGCACCACCTGCGATCACGTCGTTACCCGCCTGGCCTAGCAACGTGTCGGCGCCAGCGCCGCCGAGGAGAGTGTCATTTCCTTCCATGCCATAGATCAGGTCGTTTCCAGCCCCGCCGTCCGCCAGATCATCCCCGATACCAGCGTAGATAAGGTCGCCCAAATCGGCATCGGTGTCTCCGCCCAGCAGCACGTCATTTCCGTCTCCGCCACTCATCGTGTCGGCGCCATCGCCACCCCGAAGCGTGTCATCTCCTGCCTTGCCTAGCAGGATGTCGTTGCCAGTGCCGCCCTCGAACAGGTCGTAACCCGCCTCGCCCAACATCAGATCATCGCCGGAGCCCGCGACCATCAGCCCACCATCTGCGCTTGCAGAGAGTTTATCGTCCCCCGCGCGGGTGAATAGCGCTTCCCAGCGCTTCTGAGCTTGCTCGGCCACCTGCCGCCCAACCTCCAGCGCTTGCAGGTTGCCATCCTGGATGTGGATACCGCCGTACAACCGGCTGATACCCGCCTCTTCGGCAGCCTCAGTCAGAGTATTCCAGCGCAGAACGATGGGATCCTCGCCAACTCCGAAATCCTCGAAGGCAAGGTGGGTCGCGACATATTCGCCCAGCAGGTCGACCCCTTCGACATCATCAAGGTCGTAACTGCCGTAGGTTGTCCCGTCATAGTAGATGTCCGAACCCACGAAGCTGGCGATGGTACGCGCGGCAGCCATCGAGAAAGTGGAATGGCCGGAAACGAACTCTGGGAAAGGCGGGGTGACAAAAGTGACGTTCTGATAAGGCTGCCATTCCTGCCCAAGCATGGTCACCGTGCCCTCATTCGGGCCACCCCAGGACTGAATTTCCTGGTCATGGTACAGATGCCGGATTGCAGATTGCGGGCGAATGAACTCATAGGCGTATTTCGCCTCCCATGTGGCGATCCCAGCATCAAACACGGCAGTATTCAGGGCAAAGAACAGCTTGGCGTCCTCGTCGATACCGTGACCTTCGCGCAGAGCGATGTCTTGGGCGATCTGGTTCCAGTGGCCCGGAGGCGATTCCGTACGCGGCCCGTCAGCCCAATACTCCGCAATCACCTTCTGCTCGGTGGTCAGATTAGCGCTATAAGTTACCACTTCGGAGAACTGGTCGCGCCAAGCTTGGTCCCCGGTGGTCACATTGCCAAGCCCATCCACATATTCGCCGAAGTCGCCCAACTGGGGTGGAGCCGGGGGGCGGAACTGGTCACCCGAGGTCAGAGCGAACGGTGTGACACCGCCCCAGTGTGGGGTCAGCGCGACTTGGTCGTCATAGGTCGAGGGATCGTCATTGTCGTAGACCGGCACACCGTTTTCGTCGACCAATGTACCATTGGGAACCCGCAGGGGTTGCCATTTGTTGGGATCGAAATCCGGTCCGCCGGGCGCGTTGGACGCGGTTTCGTCGGGGTTGTTGACCGGCACGTACCCGGTCGTGTCCGCGAATTCGCCGTCGTAGTTCGATCCGTCTCCGGCTCGGGCCGCAAGGACGGTGGCCGCCGCCAGATTGCCCACGCCGGCCGCAGTCGAAGGGTCTGTGCCAGTATCCGACGGATCATATCCCAGATCGTTCATGAAATCGTCGAAATGCGCCTTTTGGTCGGGAAAGAACTCAACCAGCATTCGATAGGCGGCAAAGCTGACCGCGGCAGCCTTGTTGACGTCGGTATGTTCTGCGCCTGGGCGCATTATATCGCCATAATAGCCGTTGGCATCCGCGTCATAGGCGGCCCATGCATCATAAACGGCAGCAGAGGTGAGATGCAGCTGGTACGTCGTAGCAGTCGGCTTGGCGCCGCCCGACCGGATGGCCTCCAGCAGCATTTCGTTCCATTGGGCAACAATCGATTGTTCGGCTGGCATCTTCGAAGTATCCCGATCAAGCAAAAAAGGAGAAGCGCTCACGGAGTGCTCACGAAATCGTGATAACGACAATGCGGGAGTCTGCCGGTCAGCACCACCCCCTTTTGGGTACCTACGGCTTGAACTGAATTACAGACAGCATTCCAACCTGTCATCGGTCCGGCTCGGCCAGCCCACCGGAGTTTCGGGAGTACGCCAGAGTGTTTCCAGTTGGGAGACTGCGACGCGAATTGCCTACCGAGTTAAGTGTTAACCAATTGGTATTAATCTGTGACTTCTTCGCCGAAGCAGGACTTGGCCAATACCAAGTAACTGCTTGTTGAAAGTAGTCCCGATCCCGCTCTACTGTTTCCCAATCACTACGCCAAAAGGTCGAACACGTCCTCACCGACCCTTAGATTGAGACTGCCCTGGCCCTCACCATCCACAAGCGCCCACATGATCTGGCCGGTGGGCTTGTAGATCACGAACGCCTCTTGCACATCGTCACTGCCCGAGCGTTCGCCCGCAGCATTGGCGGTATGGGCCAGGTTGATCTGGAACTGGTCGGCAGTGGCGCCGGCCTGGCCAAAGACCAGCACGTCGCCCTCGGCGGCGTTGTAGTCCTGCACCCAGTCCGAGCCGTGGTCGATTACCCCGACGTGATAGAACTTGTCGGCACCGGCGCCTCCATTGATCCGGTCGTGACCGAAGCCGCCGTTGACAAAATCGTTTCCGTCGCCGCCAAAGATCACGTCCGAGAAGGCCCCGCCCGTGATCATGTCGTCGCCACCCTGTCCCCGCAGCTCATCAACGCCGAAGTCGCCGTAGATCGTATCGTCACCATCCATGCCGAAGATCAGATCGTTACCGTATCCTCCGTCTACATGGTCGTTTCCGGCGCCTGCATAGATTTCATCTCGCGTATCGCGTTCGCTTTCACCGCCATGGATACGGTCGTGACCGTTTCCTCCGATTACCGTATCTGACCCATCGCCGGCGCGGATCGTGTCGTTGCCGTCTTCGCCCTTCAAAACATCGTCATTGTCCAATCCGAAGATTTCGTCGTCCCCCGACCCGCCAGACAGCCTGTCGGCCTTGCCACCGCCAGTCAGAACGTCGTCGCCGGCGGTCCCTGACATTTCGATGGTTGCCTCGCTCTTTCCCAGTTGCTCACGATCTCCGGTTCCAAATCCCGCCTCGCGCAACTCTTCACTGGTCAAGACGTGGTCAAACATGACGAAATCGCTGATCGTTCCGTTGAAGGAGCTGTGAATTCTGTCAGCCAAGCCCGGCGTGTTGTTCCAGCCACTGGCCCCGACCACAAGATGCTCGAAGTTTCTGGCCAAGTCGAATTCGACATAAGGGTTGTGGACCTCGGGCACACCGTCGAGAAGCAATTTCACCCCTTCATCACCGAAAGTCAGTGCAAAATCGTAGTAACGCCCAGCAACAACGGCGAGATCCGCTGTCATGTAATACGATCGTTCCGCATCCTGAACTCGAACGCTGAGGTTGCCGAGTTCATCAAGATAGGCCGTAACGTGCCCGCCTTCTCCATTGCCTTGTGCGTCCTTTGAGAACAGGACTTGGTGTTCGACCAATTCGCGGGCCATGAAGTTAAATGCGATCGTACCCCTGGCCAATGCCATAGAACCCTCATGCGGCAGAACCAACGGCGCCAATAGCTCGGAATCGAAATCGTAGGTTCCCGCGATTGCGAAGACGGGGTCGGGCAGGCCCTTGATATTGAGGTCTGCGGTATCTGGCAGGTCGGCGGGGGCAGTGATGGTTGCGGCTTCGGTGCCCCGGTTCTTTGGCGCCAGTGCCTCGGCGAGAGCATCAATGCCCTTTACAATGCCATAGGCCGGTTTCGACGTATGTTCGATGTCAGATCGTTTCACCAGGTCACCATAGACCGTGATTGACCCAAGCCGGTCCTTGTCATGGGCGCCGCCACCGCTGCCCTGGTCGGAATAGAGCGCGATCACCGAATGGTCCATCACACCATTGCCGTCCGCATCCCCATAGGTGATCGAAAAGATCTTGGTCGTGTGGCCCTCAATCACCAACCGGTCGCCCTCTGCCCGGCTGAAATCCCACACTACATCGTGGCCAATGCCGTCGACCCAGTGATCGTGCAGCTTATCGTTCTCGCCTGCCACGCCGTGCCAGTTGATGCTGCCATCGTCGCGCGTATGCTTCTCGATATAGCGCTCCTTGGCATTGATCAGCGTCTGGAAATAGAAGATGTCAGCGCCCGCGCCGCCAACCAGAAGATCATCTGCCGGGATCGGCTGGTCGGGATAGAGCTTGCCACGGGTCAGCTCGCCCAGCGGATCGCCCTCGTCACGCGCGGGATTGGGGTGGATATACGGCTCGCGGCCATCAGCGCGGCTGATCAGCAGGTCGTTGCCAGCCCCCCCATACAGCCGGTCCTCGCCGTGCCCGCCGTCAAGAATGTCGTTGCCGCCATTGCCGCCCAGCGTGTCGTTGCCATAACCGCCCTGCAGGATGTCGTCGCCGTCAAGGCCGGTCAGAAGGTCCGCATCCATCCCCCCATCCAAGCCGTCACTGCCACCGGTACCATCCAGCGTGTCGGCGCCGTCGCCACCGGTCTGCAGCGCCGGCATCGGCATCAGGTGACCATGGTCGTCGGCACCATAGGATTTGAGCATCGCCTGCAGCGTCTCCGATCCGTGATGCATGTCGCCCAGCAGCGGCAACAGCGCCTCCATCCGCGCCGCCATCGTCGACGCATCAGCCAGCGCCGGGTCGATCGCGGATGCCAGGCTGCGCATGTCGACCCCGCCCAATTGCTGGTCGAAGACCATGACATCGCCGATCTCTCCTTCGAACAGCGTATGCGCCTCTTGCGTGTCGCCCTCGCGCCAGGCCCTCGTGCCGCCGATCACCAGCGGATGAGTGTTCGTTTCGATACCCTGCGTCCATTCCGGATCGGCCGCAACCAGTGCCCCGTCAAGCCAGACTTCCAGCCCGTCCGCGCCAAAGCCCAAGCCAAGGTGGTACTGCCGACCCGCCTCCAGCACCAGGTCCGGCACCTTCAACCAGCGCGTATCCGTGGCGCTTTCCAGCGTGACGATCAGTGTGCCATCCTTGACCCAGACCGTGAAACCCCCGCCGTCGCCACGGCCCGATCCATCCTTGCCGATGATCGCCCGGTCACCCGGAAGATGTGCCACCGAGAAACCCAAAGAGATTGTCCCGGAACGCAACCCCAGCGACCCATGATGCCCCGCATCCAGATAGTCGCCCTCATCCCCGGTAAAAGCGCGTGTTCCCGCGATTGCGAAGACGGGGTCGGGCAGGCCCTTGATATTGAGGTCTGCGGTATCTGGCAGGTCGGCGGGGGCAGTGATGGTTGCGGCTTCGGTGCCCCGGTTCTTTGGCGCCAGTGCCTCGGCGAGAGCATCAATGCCCTTTACAATGCCATAGGCCGGTTTCGACGTATGTTCGATGTCAGATCGTTTCACCAGGTCACCATAGACCGTGATTGACCCAAGCCGGTCCTTGTCATGGGCGCCGCCACCGCTGCCCTGGTCGGAATAGAGCGCGATCACCGAATGGTCCATCACACCATTGCCGTCCGCATCCCCATAGGTGATCGAAAAGATCTTGGTCGTGTGGCCCTCAATCACCAACCGGTCGCCCTCTGCCCGGCTGAAATCCCACACTACATCGTGGCCAATGCCGTCGACCCAGTGATCGTGCAGCTTATCGTTCTCGCCTGCCACGCCGTGCCAGTTGATGCTGCCATCGTCGCGCGTATGCTTCTCGATATAGCGCTCCTTGGCATTGATCAGCGTCTGGAAATAGAAGATGTCAGCGCCCGCGCCGCCAACCAGAAGATCATCTGCCGGGATCGGCTGGTCGGGATAGAGCTTGCCACGGGTCAGCTCGCCCAGCGGATCGCCCTCGTCACGCGCGGGATTGGGGTGGATATACGGCTCGCGGCCATCAGCGCGGCTGATCAGCAGGTCGTTGCCAGCCCCCCCATACAGCCGGTCCTCGCCGTGCCCGCCGTCAAGAATGTCGTTGCCGCCATTGCCGCCCAGCGTGTCGTTGCCATAACCGCCCTGCAGGATGTCGTCGCCGTCAAGGCCGGTCAGAAGGTCCGCATCCATCCCCCCATCCAAGCCGTCACTGCCACCGGTACCATCCAGCGTGTCGGCGCCGTCGCCACCGGTCTGCAGCGCCGGCATCGGCATCAGGTGACCATGGTCGTCGGCACCATAGGATTTGAGCATCGCCTGCAGCGTCTCCGATCCGTGATGCATGTCGCCCAGCAGCGGCAACAGCGCCTCCATCCGCGCCGCCATCGTCGACGCATCAGCCAGCGCCGGGTCGATCGCGGATGCCAGGCTGCGCATGTCGACCCCGCCCAATTGCTGGTCGAAGACCATGACATCGCCGATCTCTCCTTCGAACAGCGTATGCGCCTCTTGCGTGTCGCCCTCGCGCCAGGCCCTCGTGCCGCCGATCACCAGCGGATGAGTGTTCGTTTCGATACCCTGCGTCCATTCCGGATCGGCCGCAACCAGTGCCCCGTCAAGCCAGACTTCCAGCCCGTCCGCGCCAAAGCCCAAGCCAAGGTGGTACTGCCGACCCGCCTCCAGCACCAGGTCCGGCACCTTCAACCAGCGCGTATCCGTGGCGCTTTCCAGCGTGACGATCAGTGTGCCATCCTTGACCCAGACCGTGAAACCCCCGCCGTCGCCACGGCCCGATCCATCCTTGCCGATGATCGCCCGGTCACCCGGAAGATGTGCCACCGAGAAACCCAAAGAGATTGTCCCGGAACGCAACCCCAGCGACCCATGATGCCCCGCATCCAGATAGTCGCCCTCATCCCCGGTAAAAGCGCGTGTTCCCGCGATTGCGAAGACGGGGGACAAGGCAAGTGGCCCCGTTGAATCCAGCTCGGCCATTCCGGAATGCTCCAATCACTTTTTTCGACGGCTCCGATTATTAGGATCAAAAAGAGGATATTCTTTGGCGCACAACCGGGTTGCGTTTAACTTGGCGCAAACCGGCGGTTTTCTGCAGAAGCCCATCTAAGAGACTGGCATAAATGTGCTTTTCTTTTGACTAGGCAAAAATAGGCATTGGCGAATGTGGTCAAAATAGGGCAACTTCACGGTCGAATGCCGTATCTTGTCGCGCGGAATAGGTCCAGGTTTCACATTCAGCAGATGACAAGCGGCGTGAGAGCAATGGCTGACAGGAAGACCGTGAGGCATCTGTCATAGCGCATCCATGACCAGATCGCCGCTGTCCGAGAGGCCTGCGAACCACCTGAGAGGTCACCCCGGGACAGACAGCCGGCTAGTCTGCCCGCGCCCTTGCGGACTCTGTCAAACCCCTGTTGGAAAAGCCTCGCGGCACAGGGCGTCGGCGCCTCAACAACTCCGGACAACTTGATAGCTTGGTTCCGACACAATCCGCGTTAATGCGGGAGATGGTGTGGGGGTACATACTAGACAATCGCGAACATATCTCGCAAATTCAACTATCTAGGAGATTGCCATGGCGGACCGAGGAGGATTCGAACCCCCGACCCCTTGATTCGTAGTCAAGTACTCTATCCAACTGAGCTATCGGTCCGCTTGGTGAGGCGCTATCTAGACTTTAGGCCGGAGGGGCGCAACCCGATTCTGCGAAATTCTCTCAAAAAGTTTCGCCCCCTTTCGGGAGCCTTATTTCAAAGGCTGTTCCGCTCGGACCGCTGTCTTTCAGAACTAATGCACCTCCATGGCCGCGCACCAGTTCGGCGGAAATTGCCAGGCCCAGGCCCGAGCCACCCTTGCGCACGCCGCCCTGGAACGGGGTGAACAGATTCTCTCGCGCCTTTGGAGGCAGTCCCGGGCCGGTATCGCGCACCTCGATCACCCAATCCGCCTCGGTCTCGTGGCCCGAGACAGCGACCAGACCGGGCTGTCCGGTGACTTCCAGCGCCTGGCGCGCATTGCGCACGAGGTTCATCACCACCCGAAACAGCTGCTCGGGGTCGGCCCGTGCGCTCAACGTCTCGGGCACCTCGTTGACGATCTCGATCGCGCCCTCGCCCAGCGCAAGCCGCTCGCTGGCGACCACGTCCTCGGCCACCATATGCAGGCGCACCATCGTGAGCATCGGCGAGGGTTCCTCGGCCCGGCCAAAGGCCAGCGTGCTTTCGCACAGCGACACCGCGCGGGTGATCGAGTTGACCAGCTTCGGCGCCATCCGGCGCACCAGCGGGTCCTCGCTGGTTTCGATCCGGTCGGTAAACAGCTGCGCCGAGGTCAGGATGTTGCGCAGATCGTGACTGACCTTGGCCACCGCGCCACCCAGTTGCGCCAGCCGCTCGCGCTGACGCAGCGCCTGGGTCAGCTGCCGCTGCAGCATCTGCAAGGCTTCCTCGGCCTCTCGCAGCTCGGTCACACCTGAATTTGGGGTGATGATGCCACGCACATCCTCGGGCGCGCGGGCATAGCGTTGCATATAGTCGACAACACTCCTGATCGGACGCACCAGGATTGCCCGCACCGCAAGGAACAGGAAAAAGGCGGTGATGATCGAAATCACCAGCGACAATAGCAAGATACGCGCGCCATAGTCGATCATCGCCGTTCTGAGCGGCTGGCTGTCCATGGTGACCTCGATCAACAATCCGGCCTCCTTGACCGGTTCGCCGATCACCCGGATCACCTCGTTCTCGGGCATGAAAAACCGCAATAGCGCATCGCGCATCAAGATCCAGGGCGAGGCCTGCCTCAGGTCATAGCTCTGCCCGATCCGGCCGGGAATCGGAGAGCTGAGCATCAGCTGCCGCACCTCGTCGCGGCGCAGCACCACGTTATAGACGCCCGCGTTTTCCAGCAGCTCGGCCTCGAGATCGGTCGCCAACATGTCATCCGCCAGCAGTGCCAACGAGGCGATCTGCGCCCGTTCCAACCGGTTTTGCAGGAAATCCTGCCGGAACCGCGCGATCGAAGGCACAAAGATCAGCACTTCGGCCAACATCACGAAGGCGACCGTCAGGATCAGAAACCGGCCCGAAAGCGAGTTCAGCATGATGTCCTTTCCCGTCAAGGAAGCCAGCGCTGCACCAGCCCGACCACCCGTTTCACTGTCTGATTTTCAAACAGGCGCGGCGAGAAATAAGCCCCCGCCGCACGCTTGCTGATCTCGCCGATGGTTGGATATGGCGACACCATCGCGGCAACCTGACTCATCTTCAGACTATTGGCCAGCGCCAGCGACCACAAGTTTGCATGTTCCCCGGCCTGATGGCCGACGATGGTGACCCCCACCGGGCGGCCCCGGACCACCATCACCTTGATGAACCCCTCGGTGCGGCGTTCAGCGATGGCGCGGTCGTTGTGGAGATAGTCGAACCGGGCCAACTCGACCCTGTCGCCGTGCGTGTCGCGGGCCTCCGCCTCGGTCAGGCCGATCTGGGCCAGTTCCGGGTCGGTATAGGTGGCACGCGGGATATGGTCGGTCCGCGCCTTCGAGGGCAGGCCAAACAGGGCCGAGCGCAGGATCACCCCGGCGTGATAGCCCGCCACATGGGTGAACTGCAGGCCACCCGCCACATCGCCGATGGCATAGACACGGCGGTTGCTGGTACGCAGCGACGCATCGACCTGGATGCCGGTCCGGGTGGTCTCGACCCCCGCCGCATCAAGGTTCAGCCGGTCGGTGCTGGCCTTGCGCCCGACCGCCACCAGCAGATGGGTGCCCGCAAAGATACGGCCCTCGGCGCTCACCACCTCGATGGCACCGGCCCGGCCGCGCATCTGGGCGGCGGCGGTCTCCTCGGCGATCTCGACGCCTTCGGCGCGCAGATTTGCCAGCACCAGCGCGGCGGCCTCGGGATCCTCGCGGTTCAGGGCGCGGGCGGCCTCAATCACGGTGACCTTGCAGCCCAGCCGCACATGCGCCTGCGCCATCTCCAACCCGATCGGACCACCCCCGATGATCAGCAGATGCTCGGGGCGCTCGCGCAAATCAAACAGGGTCTCGTTGGTCAGATAGGGCACGCTGTCCAGCCCCGGGATCGGCGGGATCAAGGGGGTCGAGCCGGTGGCGATGACGGTGCGCCGGGCCGCGATCAGATGCGGCCCGGCCTGCACCTCGGTCCGTGAAACGAAATGCCCGTATTCGCGGATCACCCGCACGCCCAGCCCCTCGAACCGGTCCTGACTGTCGACCGGCGCGATCTGCGCGATCACCTCCCGAACGTGATCCTTGACCGCCGCGAAATCCACCTGCGCCACCTGGTCGGTCACGCCGAACCGGGCGGTACTGGCTTTGGCATGTGCTGCCTTGGCACTGGCAAGCAGCGCCTTCGAGGGAACGCAGCCATAGTTCAGGCAGTCGCCCCCCATTTCATGCCCTTCAAGCAGCACCACCCGCGCGCCCATCTGGCTGGCACCCGCCGCCACCGACAAGCCGCCGGACCCGGCGCCGATCACCAGCAGGTCGGTTTCGATCCTCTCCATCACATTTCCTCCGGCTTTCCGCGCAGGGCCTTGATGACGATGGGCAGCGCCGCCAACAGGCAAAGGCCCAGGATAGGCCCGATCACGAAGGGTTCCCGGAACAGCGACAGGTCAGGGGTTTCGCCGCGATCGAACACGCCACCCAACCCCACCCCGATCCAGGTGAAAACGATCGCACCGGGCACGATGCCCAGCGCCGTGGTCAGCACATAGTTGCGCAGCTTTACCCCGACCAGCGCCGGGATCAGGTTGGCCGCGAAGAACGGTACCGCTGGTACCAGCCGCAGCAGGAACAGCACCTCGACCTCGTTGCGCCGCAACCCGTCCTTGAGCCGTTTGACCGTGCCCTCCGAGGCCTCGAGCCGCGCGGTCAGCATCGCCCCCAGCCCGGCGCGGGCGGCCAGAAAGATCGCCACCGCTCCGGTGGTGGCCGCCAGAACGTTCAGCACGGTGCCGACAGCGAGGCCAAACAGAAAGCCACCGGTCATCGAGGCCACCGCCGCACCGGGCAGGGAGAAGGCGACGATCAGCACATAACTCGCGACAAAGATCGCGGCCAGCGCCGCGTAATGCGCCTCGCGATAGGCCAGCAGCGCCTGGCGATTCGCCGCCAGTGTGTCGAAACTGAGATAATCTCGCAGGGTGATGGCCCCGATCGCCGCGATCAGCACGATCACGATCAGCGGCAGATGGCGCAGCAGGCGGCGCGGCGCGGGGTGAGCGGTTTGGCGCATCGAATCCGGCTCTGTTTCTGGGTCTCGCTTCATTTGCTCCAAGATGCAGACCCGCGCCGGCAAACAACAGGGCATTCACGCCCGGTTGAACGCAAAGGGACAAAAACGTGAGAAAACCAGCCCCCGCAGCCGGAAACTGAAACCTTTCCACTGGCGGTCGGGGGGAAATTGTTGCAAAAGCCCGCAAAACCCCTCTCAGAGGGTTTGACTTGCCCGGCCTCTGGCATTAGAGGACGGGCTTCGACAGACACACGGGTGGCGAATCCGCGCCGCGCCCGACCGCAAGAAATTGGAGTACGGAGCGATGAAACGCACCTATCAGCCTTCGAACCTGGTTCGCAAACGCCGCCATGGCTTCCGCGCGCGCATGGCCACCAAGGCCGGCCGCAAGATCCTGAACGCACGCCGCGCGCGTGGCCGCAAGGAACTCAGCGCCTAAGCGCTGCGACCCGTTCTGACGGATATGACACCGCCGGAGGCCCCCAGGGATGGCACCGCCAACCACGGGGAAACGCCTCCGGCGGTGTCCGTTTGCGCGTCAATCGAGATAGTCGTCCTGCGCAAGCGCAGCGATTTCCTGAAGGCCGCGCGTGCGCGCCGTCAGGGCGCGGGCTCGATGATGGTACAGGCCCGCAAGCGCGCCGAGGGTGAGGCGCCGGGTATCCGTGTCGGGTTCACCTGTTCCAAGAAGGTCGGCAACGCCGTGGCCCGCAATCGCGCCAAACGCCGCCTGCGCGAGGCCGCGCGGCTGGTGTTGCCGGAATTGGGTCGCCCCGGCTGGGACTATGTGCTGATCGGGCGCCCCACAGACACCGCCGCGCGCCCCTTCGACGCGCTGCTGGACGATCTGCGCCGGGCGCTGCGCAAGCTGCACGCGCCCAAACCCTGACCTACTGCATTTCGTCGCAACCTGCTTGGCAGTGACAGGCCCGCCCCCTAGATTGGCGCCATGACCCCGCTTGCCCATATTCTGGCCCTGCCCGTGCGCGCCTATAGGCTGATCTTTTCGCCCTGGGTCGGATTCAACTGCCGCTATCAGCCGACCTGCTCGGCCTATGCACTGGAGGCACTGGAAAAACACGGGGCCATTCGCGGCGGCTGGCTGGCCGCGCGACGGATCGGGCGCTGTCACCCGCTGGGCAGCGACGGCTATGATCCGGTCCCCGACCCCAAGGTCGACAACGGCAAACCGAGCCATCCGCCAGCTGATTGACGCTGCGCGCCGCTCCGCCGACATGGGGCAGTATATTTCCTGCCCCATCTTGCAGCGCAGCAATGCTGCGCACAGGTATCAGTCGCAGTCGGACACCACCTAGTCGGGATATCTGAAATTGGATTACCTCTACATCGCCGCCGGGCTGATCGGTTTGTTTCTGGGCGGCGAGGCATTGGTGCGTGGAAGCGTCGGTCTGGCCCGCCGCCTTGGTCTGTCGCCACTTTTGATCGGCCTGACCGTCGTCGGATTTGGCACCTCGACCCCGGAGTTGCTGGTCTCGGTCGACGCCGCGTTGCGTGGCGTACCCGATATCGCCCTGGGTAACATTCTGGGATCGAATATCGCAAACATCCTGTTGATCGGAGGCATCACCAGCCTGGTCTGGCCGATCAATGGTAAATCTGCGGGTCTGTGGCGCGATCTGACGGCGATGCTGGTGGCAACTGTCGCATTGGGGCCGCTTCTGCTGAGCGGCCAGATGACCCGGGTTGTGGGCCTGTTCCTGCTGCTGTCCCTCGCTACCTACCTGATCTGGTCCTACCGTCAATCCGGCGGCTCTTGCGCCGAGAATACCGAAACCGACCTGCCGGAACTGCCCTCACGCCCCCTGGTCGCTCCGCTGCTGATCGGCGCGGGCCTGCTGGGCCTGATGATCGGCGCCCGGTTGCTGGTCGATGGCGCGGTCTCGGTCGCACAGGGACTGGGCGTGTCGGATGCCTTCATCGGCCTGACCATCGTTGCCGTCGGCACCTCGCTGCCCGAACTCGCGACCTCGGTCATTGCCGCCTTCCGGCGCCAGTCCGAAATCGCGGTGGGCAATATCGTCGGTTCGAACATCTTCAACATTCTCGGCATCCTTGGCGCCACGGCCGTCATCGCACCCATCCCCGTAGCGGCACGCTTTGCCCTGTTCGACCTGCCGGTCGCTCTGGCCGCGTCAGTCGCCTTCAGCGTGCTGCTCTTGTGGCGCGCGGGCGTCAGTCGCCGCGCGGGCATCCTGTTACTGCTGGCCTATGTCGCCTATGTCTGGGCCGCGCAGGGCTGAGCGCGGCGCTTGCCCGGCTGATGCAAACACTGTAAGGCCCGCCCATGCTGGACGAGAACGAAGACATCCACCCGCTTTTTGCCGGCGCCCCCGCGACGACCGAGTTCAAGAAGCTGCGCAAACGCATCGTGCGCTACACGCGCGAGGCGATCGAGCAATATGGCATGGTCGAGCGCCGCGCCGATGGCAGCACGCCGAAATGGCTGGTCTGCCTGTCGGGGGGCAAGGACAGCTATACGCTTCTGGCGGTTCTCTATGAGCTGAAATGGCGTGGCCTGCTGCCGGTTGACCTGCTGGCCTGCAACCTGGACCAGGGACAGCCCGGCTTCCCCTCGACCGTGTTGCCCGAGTTCCTCGACCGCATGGGTGTGCCCAACCGGATCGAGTATCAGGACACCTATTCGGTTGTTGTCGACAAGGTGCCCGAGGGGCGCACCTATTGCGCGCTCTGCTCGCGGCTCAGGCGCGGCAATCTCTATCGGATCGCGCGCGAAGAGGGCTGTTCGGCGGTGGTTCTGGGTCATCACCGCGACGATATCCTTGAAACCTTCTTCATGAATCTGTTCCACGGCGGGCGTCTGGCGACGATGCCGCCCAAGCTGGTCAACGAAGAGGGTGATCTGTTCGTCTTCCGCCCGCTCGCCCATGTGGCCGAGGCCGATTGCGAGAAATTCGCGCGCGCGATGAATTATCCGATCATCCCCTGCGACCTGTGCGGCAGCCAGGACGGGTTGCAACGTCAGCAGGTCAAACAGATCCTCGATGGCTGGGAGAAGAATCGACCCGGTCGGCGCCAGGTGATGTTCCGAGCGTTGATGAATGCGCGTCCGTCGCATTTGCTGGACCCGAAACTCTTCGATTTTCAGGGACTTGAGTTGGGTTCCCGTGAAAAAGGCGAAAATTTTGGGGAAATTCCGCTGCTGCGTTAACGTCTGACTCAGACTGGTTTCCTACGGTCCAACAAGGCGCGCGTTGCGCCTTGCGAAAGGCCAGTAGACCCGATGCGGATAAAACCGTCCCTGACCCGAATTCGACATGCTATCGTGCCGGTGCTGACAGGCCCGCCGATTCTGGCCTTCTTGCCGGCGATCACTCTCGGGGCGTTCTGGCTGGGGGGCGAAATTGCCCTGTTGCTGGCGTCTCTGGGCCTGCCTTTGATGTTCGCCTTTGCCGGGGCCTTCGGCAAATGGCCCGCAACCTATCAGGTGCCGCGTGACAGCGTGACCGGTCTGATGCTTCGGGACGGGTTCGAAAGCGCCGCGACCCATATTCACGCGATGGCGGCCGAGACCGACCGGAAATCGGCCTGTTTTCTCATTGAACTCGACGATTACGCCGAACTGGTGGACCATCACGGTCAGACAGCAGGCGACCTTGTCGCCCAACGCAGCGGCGAACGGATTCTGGCTGCGCTACGCAACAACGATGTGGTGGCGCGCTTGGGTGACAAACGGTTTGCCGTCTGCCTGTCGCCGGTGCCGCAACTGGATCTGGAACTGTGTATCCAACTCGCGGGCCGGATGCAGAGCGCGGTAGAGGACCCGATCTCTCTCAATGGGGTGGCCGTCTATGTGTCCTGCTCGATCGGCTTCTGTCAGAACCGCCGGGCCCCCGGGCACAGCGCCAGCGACTGGCTCGATGCCGCGAATGTGGCCCTGGCTGCGGCGCAGGGTGCCGGCCCCTCCTCCATCCGCGCCTATGCCCCGGACATGGAGCGCAAGCCGGGCGGTGCATCCGAGTTGCGCGATGAGGTACAGGCAGCGCTGGAAAACGGGCAGATTCAACCCTGGTACCAGCCCCAGATCTCGACCGACACCGGCAAGGTCACCGGGTTCGAGGCGCTGGCGCGCTGGAACCACCCCGTGCGCGGCCTGCTGACGCCAAACGTTTTTCTGCCGGTGATCGAAGAGGCCGGACTGATGGAGCGTCTGGGGCAAGTGATGCTGTATCACGCCCTGACAGCGATCAAGGCCTGGGACAGCGCGGAGGTCGATGTTCCGCGGGTCGGTGTCAACTTCGCCTCGGACGAGTTGCGCAACCCCGGCCTGGTCGAACGGGTGCAATGGGAGCTTGACCGGTTTGACCTGACCCCGGACCGGCTGTCGGTGGAAATCCTGGAGACCGTGTTCTCGAACACGCCCGATGACGTGATCACCCGCAACATCGCAGGGCTGGGCAAGCTTGGCTGCCGCATCGACCTTGACGATTTCGGTACGGGCCATGCCTCGATCGCGTCGATCCGCCGCTTCGACATCTCGCGCATCAAGATCGACCGGTCCTTTGTGATGAAGGCCGACCGCGACCCCGAGCAGCAGCGCATGATCGCCGCCATCCTGACCATGGCCGAGCGGCTGGAACTGGAAACCCTGGCCGAAGGGGTGGAAACCGTCGGCGAACATGCGCTGCTGGCGCAGCTGGGTTGCGACCATGTTCAGGGCTTCGGGATCGGCAAACCGATGCCTTTCGACCAGACCCTCGATTGGATCGCACATCACGACGCGAAACTGCAGGATGCCCCGAGGATCAGTCGCGAAACCGGCTGAACCGGATCAAAACCACGACTCGGCCGGCGTTTCCCACGCGACCCAGGGCCGATTCCGCTTGACCTTTGTGCCATCACTCTGTTGAACCCTGCGTGGTCTTTCACTGCACAAGGTGGCTGTCCCCGATGGACGATCAGAACAAGAATCTCATCCTCGCAACAGCGCTCAGCTTTCTGGTGATCCTGGTCTGGTTCATCCTGTTCCCGCCACCGGAACAGACCGACGCGCCCGCGACCGAGATCGCAACCACCGACGGCACCGCCGTGCAGGCCCCCTCTGCCGCCACGACCCAAGCCGGCTCAGGCGAGGTTCCCCTGCTCGACAGCAACGCCCCGACCGAAGCCGAGGCCCCGCGCGTTCAGATCGACACCCCGCGCCTGAAGGGCAGCGTGTCACTGCTCGGTGGTCGGATCGACGAGCTTTCGTTGAAGGATTACCGCGTTTCGCTGGACGCAGATGCAGAGATCGTCGAGATGCTGACCCCGGCCGGCTCGACCTCGGCCTATTACGCGCTCTATGGCTGGGCCCCCGGCACCGGCCTGAACGCAGCCGACGTGCCTGGCCCGCTGACCGAATGGTCGCTGGAGTCCGGTGAGACCCTGAGCGTGGACAACCCGGTAACCCTGCGCTGGTCCAATGGCAGCGGCGTTACCTTCCGCCGCACCCTGGCGGTGGACGAGGATTACATGTTCACCGTCACCCAGTCGGTCGAGAACAGCTCTACCGCTCCGATTGGCGCCGCGCCTTATGGTATCCTGGCCCGTCACGGTGTTGGTGAGGATGCCGACCTGCCGGGGTTGAAGAACTTCTTCATCCTGCATGAGGGTGTCGTCGCCATGAATGACGGCACCCTGTCGGAAATCGACTATAAGGATGTGCGCAAGTTCGACATCGACCCGAACGAGGGCGCGCAGGCCGAAGTATTCCAGAACAAATCCGACGGTTGGATCGGGTTCACCGATCACTATTGGATGGCGACCCTGATACCCGGATCGGGCAGCGCGTTCAAGGCGGCTGCGAAATACGATGCCCGGCGCAAGATTTATCAGGCCGAAACCGTGTTGCCGACCATGACCGTGGCACCTGGCGAAAGCGCCGAGGTCACCACCCGCCTGTTTGCCGGGGCCAAGGAATGGGAGACCATCCGCGCCTATCAGAAGGATGGCGTGCAGAAGTTCCTCGACAGCATCGACTGGGGCTGGTTCTTTTTCCTGACCAAGCCGATCTTCTGGCTGCTGCACCAGCTCAACGGGCTGATCGGCAACATGGGCTGGTCGATCATCGGCCTGACCCTGATCATCAAGGCGATCGTGTTCCCGCTGGCTCTTAAATCCTATGTCTCGATGGCCAAGATGAAAGAGCTTCAGCCGCAGATGGAGGCCCTGAAAGAGGCCGCCGGCGACGACCGCCAGAAGATGCAGCAGGGCATGATGGAGCTTTACAAGAAGGAAAAGGTGAACCCGGCCGCCGGCTGTCTGCCGATCCTCTTGCAAATCCCGATCTTCTTTTCGCTCTACAAGGTGATCTTTGTCACCATCGAACTGCGCCAGGCGCCGTGGTTCGGCCCGTTCCGCGACCTCAGCATGCCGGACCCGACCTCGATCATGAACTTCTTCGGCTGGCTGCCCTGGGCCGGGCCCGAGGCGGGCTCGCTGGCGGCGACCATCCTGATCGGTATCCTGCCGCTGCTTCTGGGCATCTCGATGTGGCTGCAACAGAAACTCAATCCGGCGCCCACCGACCCGACCCAGGCGATGATCTTTGCCTGGATGCCCTGGGTGTTCATGTTCATGCTGGGCAGCTTTGCCAGCGGCCTCGTGGTGTACTGGATCGCGAACAACACGATCACCTTTACCCAGCAGTACATCATCATGCGCAGCCACGGGTACAAACCGGACGTGTTCGGCAACATCAAGTCCGGCTTTGCCCGCAAGCCCAAGGCAGACAAGAAATGACCGGTACGGTCACCGGGCTCTGGCGGCATCCGATCAAGAGCCATGGCCGCGAGGCGCTGGACAGCGTCACCCTCAACCCCGGGCAGACCATGCCCGGGGATCGTGTTTGGGCGGTGGCGCATGAGATGTCCCAGGCGGACGGGTCCGAATGGGTGCATTGCGGTCATTTCAGCCGGGTGTCCAAGGTGCCCGAGCTGATGGCGATCACTGCCACGCTCAACGGCGATCGCGTCACCCTGCGCCATCCCAAACGCCCCGATCTGGAGTTCGCCCCCGAGACCGAGGCCGACCGCTTCCTGGAGTGGGTCAAACCGCTGATGCCGCAGGACCGGGCGCAATCGGCGCGGATCATCCGGGTGCCCGGGCGCGGCATGACCGATAGCGATTTCCCCTCGGTGACGCTGTGCAACATGGCCTCGCACCGGGCGGTGGAACAGCGGATCGGGCATACCCTGTCACCGCTGCGCTGGCGCGGCAATATCTGGTTCGACGGCCTGCCCGTTTGGGAAGAGTTCGACTGGCTCGACCGCGAGGTGCAGATCGGCGAGGTGGTGTTTGCCGTGCGCGAACGCACCGACCGCTGTGCCGCGACCACCACCAATCCCGAAACCGGGATTCGCGATGCCGACACGCTGGGCGCTCTCGATCACTGGGGTCACCGTGATTTCAGCGTCCGGGCCGAGGTGATCCGCGGCGGCACCATCCGCCTTGGAGACGAGGTGCACCCGCTATGACCGCCCTGCCCTTTCCCGTTGCCGAAGAGCCCGATGCGTTCGCCACTGAAACGGGGCGCAAGCTGTTCGCGGGCCCGTCCGAATTCGTCAAGGGCGTGGTGGCGATGTCCGGCCTGCCCCCCGCCGACCGGGTCGAGGTCTGCTTCGCCGGCCGCTCGAACGTGGGCAAATCCAGCCTGATCAACGCGCTGACCGGCACCAAGGGGCTGGCACGCGCCTCGAACACGCCGGGCCGCACTCAGGAAATCAACTTCTTCACACAGGGGCCCGAGCTGTATCTGGTCGACCTGCCGGGCTATGGCTATGCCAATGCGCCGCTGAAAGTGGTCGAGAAATGGCAAAAACTGCTGAAACAGTATCTCAGCGGCCGTCAGACCCTACGCCGCGCCTTTGTGCTGATCGACGCGCGCCATGGGGTCAAGGCCGTCGATGACGAGATCATGAAACTGCTCGACACCAGTGCCGTGACCTTTCAATGCGTTCTGACCAAGGCCGACAAGGTCAAGGCCGCCGAGCGCGACAAGGTGCTGGCGCAGGTGCGCGCGGCATTGGCCAAACACCCCGCCGCCTATCCGGAAATTGTGTTGACCTCGTCGGAAAAGGGCGATGGTATCGCGACACTCAGGTCCATCATCGCCCATTTGGAATGACATTCCTCACGCATTTCTCTGCTGTCTTGTCCCTGCTTGCGGTGGTGCTGACCAGCGCAATCCCGCAGGGATGGATGCCCGTGCGCAAGGATGACCGGATCCTGCTGGTGATCTGCACCGCAGAAGGGGAAACCCGGCAATGGGTCGACCTTACCCCCGACAACCCCGCCCATGAAGACGAAAGCGACGCGCGGCCCAGCTGCCATTTCGGCGGGCTGAACCAAGTGGCCATCCTGGCCCAGCCGCCGCTGCTGATGACCCTGCACCATGCCCAGCGCACCCGCTGGGACAATCTGGATTTCACCCATCGCAGCGCCGGATTCTTTCCCCTCTACGACGCGCGCGGGCCACCTCACCTCTCCTGATCAGACGGAAACACCCTGACCCCTCTGCCCCTTTGGCAGAGCGCTTCTGATATGGAGAAACGACAATGGCTGACAGCCAAACCAATGCCCGGGGCACCATGCGCCCGCTGGCACAGAAATTCTATTTCGCCGCGTGGCGCTGGCATTTCTACGCCGCGCTCTACGTGATCCCCTTTCTGCTGATCCTGGCGGTGACCGGGCTGATGATGATGCTCATCACCCAGGTCGACGGCCGCGATGGCGAGAAAATCGCCGTTCAGCCGCAAGCAAGCGCGTTGTCCTTTGACGCGCAAACTGCTGCGGTGCTTCAGGCACAGCCCGGCACCATCGTCGAGTGGATCGGCCCCAAGGCCCCCGATCTGGCCGCCGTGTTCCGGGTCAAGACCCCCGAGGGCCAGCGCCTGGTCGCGCTCGACCAGTATAGCGGCGAGGTGCTGTCTATCTGGGACCGGCGCGCGGGCTGGTACGATCTGGCCGACAATATCCACTCGACCCTGTTGATCGGCGATCTGGGCGACCGCCTGATCGAGATCGCCGCCGGGCTGGGCATCGTGCTGATCCTGACCGGCCTCTATATCTGGTGGCCGCGGGGTGATGCGATGTCGGCGCTGGTGCCCAACCTGCGCGCACGCGGCCGGGCCTTGTGGAAAAGCCTGCATGCGGTCACCGGGTTCTGGATCTCGGCCCTGCTGTTGGTGTTCCTGGTGTCGGGCCTGTCCTGGGCCGGCATCTGGGGCGGCAAGCTGGTACAAGCCTGGTCGACCTTTCCGGCCGAGAAATGGGATAATGTCCCCCTGTCGGACGATATGCATGCCAGCATGAACCACGGCCATACCAATGACGTGCCCTGGGCGCTGGAACAGACACCGCTGCCCGCCTCGGGGTCTCAGGCCGGTGTTGCCGGCCTGCCCGAGGGCCAGCCGGTCAACGCCGAGAACCTCATCGCGCTCGGCCGCGCCATGGGGATGGAGGGGCGGTTCCGTCTGGCCTATCCGGCGGGCGAAACAGGTGTCTGGACCATCAACCGCGACAGCATGAGCGGTGATTCCGATGACCCGTTCATCGATCGCACCATCCATGTCGACCAATATACCGGCAAGGTGCTGGCCGATGTGCGCTATGACGATTACTCGTGGGCGGGCAAGGCGATGGCGGTGGGCATCCCCTTTCACATGGGGCTGATGGGCGGCTGGAACTTCGCGCTCAACATCGTGTTCTGCCTGTCGGTGATCTTTCTCTGCGTCTCGGGCGTGGTGATGTGGGTCAAGCGCCGCCCGGCGCGGGCCTTGCGGCTGGCCGCACCGCCCGAACCCGCCGACATGCCGATGTGGAAGGGCGCCGCGCTGGTGGCGGTGCTGGTATCGCTGATGTTCCCGCTGGCGGGGCTGGCACTGATCGCGGCGCTTGCCTTTGACGTGCTGGTCCTGAGCAACATCCCCGCGCTCCGGCGCGCGCTGGCCTGAGTACTGGCCCCAGACCGGACCCCGCGCGGGGTCCGGTCGCTAGACGTGCTGCGCGCCGTTGACCTCGATTTCGGTGCCCGAAATGTAAGAGCTTTCCTGCGAGCAGAGGAAATAGATCGCGGCGGCCACCTCGCTGGGCTGACCCAGCCGTTGCATCGGCAGTTTCTCGACGATCTTGTCGGTGCCGGGGCTGAGGATCGAGGTTTCGACCTCACCCGGAGCAATCGCGTTCACCCGCACGCCAAGCGGCCCGAAATCATGCGCCATCTCGCGCGTCAGTGCCGCCAGCGCCGCCTTGGACGTGGCATAGGCCGCCCCGGCGAACGGATGCACCCGTGACCCGGCGATCGAGGTCACGTTGACCACCGACCCCTTGGCTGCGGCCAGCTCGTCCTTGAGCGAGCGGGCCAGCACCACGGGGGCAAAGAAGTTGACGTGGAACACATGACCCCAATCGGACAGATCGGTGCTGAGCGTGCTCAACCGCTCGCCACTGGGTCCCTTGGGCGAAATGCCGGCATTGTTCACCAGCGCGTCCAGCCGCCCGTCCAGCTTGGCGCGGATGGTTTCGGCCCCGGCGATGGTGGCCTGCGGGTCGCTCAGGTCGATCTGGACATGGTTGTTCTCGCCGCTGCTCCACGGGCAGCCTGGCGGTACCGGCTCGCGCGAACAGGTGATGACCCGCCAGCCTTCGGCCACGAATCGGCGCACGGTTGCGTGGCCTATTCCCCGGCTGGCACCTGTCAGGACAAGAGTCTTGCGCGTCATGATCCGGCCTCGCGTCTGATTTCGGGCGGAGCCTATCACAGCGCGGCATCTTAGCAACGCCCCTTGGCAGAGGGGCGCAAAACCCCTAACACAAGGCGCCAAAGGGACCCTTGCCATGAAGACACGAGACATGAATCGCGACTGGATTGCCACCGCTGCCACGCTGAACGCGGCCTTGCCGTATCTTCAACGCTATGATGATGCGATCGTTGTCATCAAGCTGGGCGGCCACGCCATGGGCAGCGACGAAGGCATGGAAAGCTTTGCGCGGGATGTCGTGTTGTTGCGGCAGGTGGGTGTGAACCCGGTCGTGGTGCATGGCGGCGGGCCGATGATCAACGCCATGCTGGACAAGCTGGGCATCCAGTCCGACTTCGTGAACGGCAAGCGGGTCACCGATGCCGCCACGGTCGAAGTGGTCGAAATGGTGCTGTCCGGCGTGGTCAACAAGCGGATCGTGCAGGCGATCAACCGCCAGGGCGGCAAGGCGGTGGGCCTGTCCGGAAAGGACGCCAACCTGATGGTCTGCGATCAGACCGATCCCGATCTGGGCTTTGTCGGCACCCCGGCCGAGATGAATCCCGACCTGCTGCGCAACCTGTTTGCCCATGACATCATCCCGGTGATTGCCCCTTTGGGCGCGGGACGGAATGGCGAGACGTTCAACATCAACGGCGATACCGCCGCCGGTGCGATTGCCGGCGCCCTCAAGGCTGACCGGCTCTTGCTGCTGACCGATGTATCCGGTGTCAAGAACGGCGCGGGCGAAGTGTTGACGGAGCTGAAAGCAGCGCAAATCCGCGAGATGGTGGCCGATGGTACCATCGCGGGCGGAATGATCCCCAAGACGGAAACCGCGCTGGATGCGCTTGAAAAGGGTGTGCGCGCTGTTGTCATCCTAGACGGCCGCGCCCCCAATGCGGTGCTGCTGGAGCTTTATACCGAGCATGGCGCGGGTTCGCTGATCCGCCGCGACTGACGCAATCGTCAGTCTGACGGGCTTGCCTATTTCATTTACATGCCGAATTGTGAATGAATGGAAAACGAAAGCCTGATCCGGCTGACGGTGTTTGTCGGCCTTTTTGTCCTGTTCGCACTTGCCGAGCGGCTGGCCCCGCGCCGGAGGCTTCACCCGCGGCGCCCGCGACGCTGGCTGACCAACCTGACGATATCGGTGCTGAATACCGTGACCCTGCGGGCCCTTGCGGTAGGCTTGCCGCTGCTGGCGGTGGGCGCGGCGCTGGACGCCACCGCACAGGGCTGGGGCCTGTTCAATCATCTGGCTTGGCCCGGTTGGGTCGAGGCGCTGCTGGCCGTGCTGATCCTCGATTTTGCCATCTGGGGCCAGCACCTGGTCACTCACAAGATACCGCTGCTCTGGCGGCTGCACCGGGTGCATCATGCGGATACCGATATCGACGTCAGCACCGCGATCCGGTTTCATCCGGTAGAAATCGCGCTGTCGATGCTGCTCAAGATCGGTCTTGTCTATCTGCTGGGTCCTTCGGCGCTGGCGGTGGTCCTGTTCGAGATCCTGTTGAACGGCACCGCACTGTTCAATCACTCGAACCTTCGCTTGCCGCTTGCGCTCGACGCGGTGTTGCGCAAGGTTCTGGTGACCCCTGACATGCACCGGGTGCACCATTCGGTGCTGCGCGAGGAACATGACAGCAATTACGGCTTTGCCTTGTCGATCTGGGACCGGATGATGGGAACCTATGTTGCACAACCCGCCAAGGGCCATGACCAGATGACCATCGGGCTGGCATGGCAGGACGACCGGCCCGCGCGGCTGGGTTGGAGCCTGCTGCTGCCGTTTCGCCGCCGATGATGCTGGAGCGGATTACGGCAGAGGCCGCCGCCTCGGCCCTGATTGTCATGGGGGCGCTCAATCCGGCCGATCAGGCAGGCACTGTCGTTCTGCTTGGCACCGGTCCCGGCTTCTGGCCGGTCTTCAGCGCGGCGCCTGAATATGCCGATGGCCAGAGTGACCCGGTCGACCGCTGGTCAAAACGGGTGATCGGGGCGATGGCCGTCGATCTGGGTGCCAAGACCGCCTACCCCTCGGACGGGCCGCCCTATCCGCCCTTCATCGCCTGGGCATTGGCCTCGGGCCGGTTTCATACCAGCCCGGTTGGCATGATGGTGCATGACCAGGTCGGTCTGATGATCTCGCTGCGCGGTGCGCTGCTGCTGCCAGAGCGGATCGACCTGCCTGTGGGCAACGCCCCATCACCCTGCGACAGCTGTGCCGCGCCCTGTAGCCGGGCCTGCCCGGTTGGTGCGCTTGCGGCAGATCACGCCTATGATGTCGATGCCTGCCGCGGATATCTGGACACCGCCGCTGGGTCTGCTTGTATGGGGTCAGGCTGTGCCGCCCGACTCGCCTGCCCGCTCAGCGCTGGCGCGGCGCGTGATCCGGCGCAGTCCGCATTGCACATGAAGGCTTTTTTGCGCAGATGACCCGCATTCTGATCCTGACCCGCCACGCCAAATCCGCCTGGGACGATATCAGCCTTGGCGACCACGACCGCACCCTCAACAAGCGTGGCAGGCGGTCGGCGCAGGCGATCGGGGCCTGGCTGCGCCAGCATGGCTATCTGCCGGATCAGGTGATCAGTTCGGACGCCGTCCGCACCCGCGAGACCTGGACCGAGATGGGGCTGGGCGGCTGTGAACCTGAATTCACCCGCGCGCTCTATCTGGCCCCACCAGAGCATATCCTTGCCAACCTCAGGCAGGCCAGCGGGCGGGTGGTGCTGTTGCTGGGGCACAACCCCGGTATCGCCGAGTTCGCAGGCCAGATCGTCGATGAGGCACCCGCCCATGCCCGTTTCTTCGACTATCCGACCAGTGCAACCACGGTGATCGAGTTTGCCACCGACGATTGGGCGCAGATCGGCTGGCACAAGGGCGAGGTGCTGGATTTCATCGTTCCACGAGAGTTGACGGATTGAAAAAGGGCGGGGAAATCCCCGCCCTTTCCGTGTCATTCCAGGCCCTGTTCAGTGACCCAGGATCTGGCTCAGGAACAGCTTGGTCCGCTCGCTTTGCGGATTGTTGAAGAACTCTTCCGGCTCGTTCTGTTCCACGATCTGGCCCGCATCCATAAAGATGACGCGGTTGGCGACCTGGCGGGCAAAGCCCATCTCGTGCGTCACGCAGAGCATGGTCATGCCTTCCTCGGCCAGCTCGATCATGGTGTCGAGCACTTCCTTGATCATCTCGGGGTCCAGCGCCGAGGTCGGTTCGTCGAACAGCATGATCCGGGGCCGCATGCACAGCGAACGCGCGATCGCCACGCGCTGCTGCTGCCCGCCCGACAACTGCCCGGGATACTTGTTGGCCTGCTCGGGGATCTTCACCTTTTCCAGGAAATGCATCGCCGTTTCCTCGGCCTCTTTGCGGGGCGTCTTGCGCACCCAGATCGGGGCCAGCGTGCAGTTCTCCAGAATGGTCAGATGCGGGAACAGGTTGAAGTGCTGGAACACCATGCCGACCTCGGACCGGATCTTGTCGATATTCTTGAGGTCGTTCGACAATTCGGTGCCGTCCACCACGATCTTGCCCTGCTGGTGTTCCTCCAGCGCGTTCAGACAGCGGATCAGGGTCGACTTGCCCGAGCCCGAAGGCCCGGCGATGACGATCCGTTCCCCCTGATTGACGGTGAGGTTGATGTCACGCAGCACGTGGAAGGCCCCGTACCACTTGTTCATGTTGGTGATTTCGATGGCGACCTCGTCGCTCACCTGCATTTTCGAACGGTCGATTTCACGATCGATTGCGAGTTCAGACATTGGGCCCTCCTTAACGATGGCCAGTGTGGAGCTTGCGCTCCAGATACATGGAGTAGCGGGACATGCCGAAGCAGAAGACGAAGAACAGCAGGGCGATGAAGCCGTAGAGTTCCCAGACGACGCCGTTCCAGTTGGCGTCCGCACGAATGGCGTTCGACAGACCCAGCGGATCGAGAAGCCCGATGATCGAGACCAGCGTGGTGTCCTTGAACACCCCGATGAAGGTCGACACGATGCCGGGGATCGAGATCTTGAGCGCTTGTGGCATGATGATCAGGCGCTGCGCCTGCCAGTAGTTGAGGCCAAGCGAATCCGCCCCCTCATACTGGCCCTTGGGCAGCGCGGCCAGACCGCCGCGGATCACCTCGGCCATATAGGCCGCGGCGAACAGCGTTACCATGATCAGCACCCGCAGGATGATGTCGAAATTCGTGCCGGGCGGCATGAAGATGTTCAGCAGGGTCGAGGCCACGAACAGCAGCGTGATCAGCGGCACACCCCGAATGAACTCGATAAAGCCCACGCAGATATATTTGACGATCATCAGGTCCGACTGACGGCCCAGCGCCAGAACGATGCCCAGCGGCAGCGAACAGGCAATGGCGACGACACCGATGGTGATCGACAGCATAAAGCCACCGAACTTGCGGCTTTCGACCGCTTCGATGCCGATCGGCAGGATGGAATCCAGCGCGCCGACGAAATAACCGGATAGAACGAACCACCAGACCAACGCAGCGGCGGCACCCAGTAGGATGCCCATGAGGCTGCTCATCGTCTTGCTAGCGGCCGAATAGACCACCCAGCCAATGACAAAGCCACCCAGCGCCGCGACCGGCCCCCAGATGGTGCCGCCCCACAGAAGCCAGGGGAAGATGAACGGATAGAGACCCGAGAAGATCAGCATCTTCGACGGCACCTTGTCCGCGAACAGAACCGGGGCCAGGGCCACGGCCAGCAGGACAAAGGCGAGGATCGGGCGCCAATACAGCTCGGACGGGTAGAACCCGAACAAGAGCTGGATCCAGCGCTCGCGAATGACGCCCCAGCAGGCCCCCGAGGTGCCGTGATCTCCCACCGAACCGGCGGCAGTCAGGATCTCGCGGCAATTGTTGAGCGAGGTCCCGTTCCAAGTGGGCGAGAATACCCAAGGCAAGATCGCCGAGAGAATCGCATAGATCGCATAGAGTGACGCCAGCGTCAGAATGCTGTTGAACCAGTTCGAGAACAGGTTGGCGCGTGCCCAGCCCAGCGCGCCGGTGGTCGAGGCCGGCGGTTCGCGCTCGGGGAGCATTTCGGTGCGGACGAATCCGATGTCAGACATCTCAACGCTCCTTCAGTTTGACGGATTCATTGTACCAGTTCATCACCGCCGAAATGGACAGCGAGATGGTCAGGTACACCAGCATCAAGAGCAGGATCGTCTCCAGCTCGCGCCCGGTCTGGTTCATGGTGATCCCGCCCAGCGTGCCGGTGATATCCATGTACCCCACGGCGATCGCCAGCGACGAGTTCTTGGTGAGGTTGAGATAGTTCGAGATCAGAGGCGGAATGATCACCCGCAGCGCCTGCGGCAGGATCACCAGCGACATGATCTTGTTCGAGCGCAGGCCCAGGGCCGAGGCGGCCTCGGTCTGACCCTTGGAGATGGCCAGGATACCGGCGCGCACGATCTCGGCGATGAAGGCGGCGGTATAAAGTGACAGCGCCAGCCAGAGCGCGATCAGCGAGTTCCGCAGATGGGTACCGCCCTGGAAGTTAAAGCCCTTGAGCTCGGGATAGCCAAAATGGAAGCCCAGCAGCACCAGCACCAGCCCGGTCGGGATCACCACCACGGCCAGACGCTGCCACCAGGTCACCGGACGGTCGCCGGTCTGTTCCTGGATGCGGTCCGCCCGCTTGCGCAGGAAGTTCGCCACCCACAGGCCGCCGCCGAGCACGATCAGGATCAGCATCAGATCAAGGCTGATATCAAACCGCAGGCTGCTTTCGCCGAACAGGTGGATATTGCCCAGACTGTTGGAAAACAGCGCTTCGGGGACATAGACGCCGCGATTGGTCACGGCCACGCTGTCGCCAAGCATCATGCTGGCAGTGGCATTGTCGCCCCGGAACGCCCGTGGCGCCGGCAGGGTCTCGATCAGGATCGCCATGATGAACACGATCCACAGCAGGACCGGAACGTTGCGGAACCCTTCGACATAAAACGTCATCAGCCGCGCGACGATCCAGTTGTTGGACAGGCGCAGCACACCGATGATCACACCCAGTATCGTGGCTGTGATACAGCCCAATACCGCCACGACCAGCGTGTTAAGCAGACCGATGAAGGCCGCCCGCAGGTGCGTGTCGCGCGAGGAATAATCCAACAGCCGCTGGTTGATGTCATAGCTGGCCGGTTCGCTGAAAAATCCGAAATCAATGGGCTTGCCCAAGGCGGCCAGGTTTTGCGCGGTATTGCTTATGAGCCATGCTGCCATCAGCATGAAGCATATCATCGCAATGACCTGGATGGTGGCCGACCGGTACCGCGTGTCATAAAGGAGCATGGACAGCCGGAACTGCTCCTTCGGCGGGTCAGTGAGAGTCGTCATGACCTATGTATATCCCCGTGAGGTCCTGGCTTGTCTCTCTCCGGCGAGGTTTCTCCCCCGCTCCCACCAGCCAGGCACTTTGTATTAATGGATGCAAAAAGGGCGCAGGTTGCCCTGCGCCCCTTCGCTGTTTTGTTAACGGAACGGCGGCGAGTACAGCAGGCCGCCGTCGGTCCACTGTGCGTTCAGGCCGCGTGCCAGACCGATCGGGGTGCTTTCACCGATGTTCTGGGCAAACACTTCGCCATAGTTGCCGCCCACCTTGATGGCGCGCTTGGCCCACTCGGCGTCCAGACCCAGCATCTCGCCCAGGGTCCCTTCGGTGCCCAGGATACGGTTGATTTCCGGGTTGTTGGTGCCGGCCGACATTTCGTCGATATTGGCCGAGGTGATGCCCATCTCTTCAGCCGAGATCAGCGCATTCAGGGTCCAGCGGACCACATCGCCCCACTCGTGGTCGCCATGGCGAACCAGCGGGCCGAGCGGCTCTTTCGAGATGATTTCGGGCAGCAGAACATGGTCACCCGGGTTCTCGAAGGTGGCGCGGGTTGCGGCCAGACCCGAGGCGTCGGTGGTGTAGACGTCACAGGCGCCGGCCAGATACTGCTGCTGCGCTTCGGCGTTGGTTTCGATCGGAACCGGCTCATAGCTGATGTTGTTGGCGCGGAAGAAATCCGCGAGGTTCAGCTCGGTGGTGGTGCCGGTCTGGATGCAGACGGTGGCGCCATCAAGTTCCTTTGCCGAGCTGACGCCCAGCGATTTCGGAACCATGAAGCCCTGACCGTCATAGTAGTTCACGCCGACGAATTCGAACTTCAGGTCCACATCGCGCGAGAAGGTCCAGGTGGTGTTACGGGCCAGCATGTCGACTTCGCCCGATGCCAGCGCGGTGAAACGGGTCTTGCCGGTGGTCGGCACGAATTCAACCGCGTTGCCGTCGCCCAGCACGGCCGCAGCAACGGCACGGCACAGGGCCACGTCAAAACCTTTCCACTCCCCATTCGAATCCGGTGCTGCAAAGCCAACAAGACCGGTGGTCACACCGCAGTTCAGCTTGCCGCGCGCCTTGACGTCGTCCATGGTGCCCGCCGCAGCAACGCCAGCGGCCATCCCGGCGACCGTGAGAGCGCCCAAAAATACGGATTTCTTCATTTTTACCTCTTCCTGATTTTCCACCCCTGTCCCGGGGCGGTTCGACCGGCACACGTTGGCGCCGGAGCGGATCGCGAAGGGGTTAACCCTTCGATGGGCAGGAGTTTGGGCGCAATATCCGACAAAGGTCAAGGCTTCTATGTCGCTTTCCGCCCCATATCCGTTGAGGTTTTCGTCAGTCTGACGGAATCAGTCTCATGTCGAGATATCGAAGACCGCCTTGGCATGCAGAAAGGCCACGCGTTTCAGCGCGGCCAACGCGCGCGCTTCTTCATCGGGACCCCATTGTTCCTCTTGCCAGGTCTCGTCGAGGCGTGAAATCTGCCAGATTTCGTCAGCTTCGCGCCAATTCAGCGCCGCAGCAAAGCCAAGCACCAGCGAACCGGACAGGCTGACCAGATCGTGAAAGGCCGCCAGCTGAAACGGGTTCAGTGCATGCACCCGTCGCGTCAGTGTATCGAGCGCACCCGAGGGTTGTGGCTGGTGCATGACTCCCTCAATCGGCAACAGCCGCGCGCCCAGGGTTTCCGCGGCCCAATCCAGCACCGGGTCCCAGGAAAGCGCCTGTCGTTCCGTCAATTCGGCAGGGCTATCCGCCCGATAACACAACAGATCCGAATCGCCATAGGCCGCCAGCATGTCGGCCACTTCGCCATGCTGAATGCGCACCTTGTCGATGGCAGCGTTGGCAGTGCGGGTATAGGGCATGCTGGTCGGATCGACCTCTTTCTCCTGAGCGTCCCATTCCGCGGCAATCGCCTCGGCCAACGCCCGTGTCGGCAGCAGCAGCGGCTCCTTGGCCGGGGTGCGCACCAGGCGACCATCCAGTTCCACCGTATAGCCCTCGGCCATTTCTGCCACGGCCGCCTGTTTCCAGAAGCGTTTCGGTTTCCAGTCGCTCATATCTTTCACATCCAGATCTGTGTCAGTGCCCGGGGCAACTGCGTAAAGTCGTCGATGATACAGCTGGCCCGGTCCAGCGCATGGGGCGGGTGATAGCCCCAGCTGACGCCGATCCCCGCGACCCCGGCCGCGGCGGCCATCTCCATGTCATACGAGGTATCGCCAATCATCACAGCGCGCCCCGGCGCCGTCCCGGTTTCGGCCAACGCGGTCTCGATCATCGACGGATGCGGTTTCGAGGGGTGGTGATCGGCCACCTGCCGGGTGACAAAGACCCTCTCCAGCCCATGCGCCTCGATCAGGGCATCGAGGCCGCGCTTGGATTTTCCCGTCGCCACGCCCAGCAGGTAATGTGGGACGGCATGCAGCTGCTCCAGCATCTCGCGTGCGCCGGGATAGAGCGGAGAATTCGCCTCACCCAGCGCCAGCCGGGTGGCGTGATAGGATTGCTTGTAGGCCTCGACCAGCCGCGCCTGATCGGTCTCGCTCTGCCCCGGTGCCAGCCGCGCCATCGCCTGCGGCAGGGACAGGCCAACAATAGACAGGATATCCGCCCGCGCGGGCACCGGCAGCGACAAAGCGTCGAATGCGGCGGTCATCGACCCGACGATGGACGCCTGACTGTCGACCAGCGTCCCGTCCACATCGAAGAGGATCAGGTGCAGCGGCTGGATCACATCAGCTCCTCGAACGGATCCTCCGCTGCCAGATCCTCGGTCCAACCGAACGTGTCCCAGCTCTCGCGCATGTGATCTGGCAAGGGCGCGGTAAAACTGACCTGCTTGCGGGTCGAGGGGTGCTCGAAGCTCAGCCGCCGCGCATGCAGGTGCAGTTTCTTGCTGATGATACCGCCCAGTTGCGCGCCCCATCCATCGCCCAGGTTCTCTTGCCCTGAGCCGCCATATTTGCCGTCACCGATGATCGGATGCCCGATCCCGGCCATATGTGCGCGCAGCTGGTGGGTGCGGCCGGTGACCGGCTCCATCGCCACCCAGGACGCCCGCCCCGCCACCCGGTAGAGCGTGGCGTAATAGGTATGGGCCCGCTTGGCGCCGGGCGTGTCGTCGATCTCGCTCAGATGCACCACGTTCATCTTCTCGCCCTCGCCCCGGGCGCCATGCCCACCGGCCTTGACCAGACCGGTCTTGATCTCGCCCAGATAGGGCGTCGGCACCCCGGCCACCAGCGCCCAGTAGATCTTGCGCGTGTTGCGGTGGCGAAAGGCGGCGGTCAGACGCGCCGCCGCCTCGCGCGTGCGCGCCAGCACCAGAACGCCCGAGGTGTCCTTGTCCAGCCGGTGCACCAGGCGCGGGTTCTCGTCATTGCCAAAGCGCAGCGCCTCGGACAGGCCATCCACATGGCGGGTCTGGCCGCTACCCCCCTGCACCGCCAGCCCGGCGGGCTTGTTCAGCACGATGATATCATCGTCGCGATACAGGACACAGGCACGGATCATCTTCGCATCGGCATCCGAGACGCGCGATTTCACCGGCTCGGGCCGTTCGCCGGGTGCGGGCAGCGGCGGGATACGGACCTGCTGACCTACCTCGAGCCGGGTCGCGGGTTTGGCCCGCGCCCCGTCGACGCGCAACTCGCCCTTACGACACATTTTCTCGATGCGCCCCTGCCCCACATGCGGGAACATCCGGCGGAACCAGCGGTCAAGCCGCTGGTCGCCGTCCCCCTCACCCACGGTGATCATCTGTACGCCGCTCATGCCAGCAACCCGTGCGCGGGGCGGTTTCCGGCCCGCCGCACCCCTCGTTGAAGATCGAAAGAAAACATCGCCGTCTCTCACCCGCACGCGCCCGAGAGTCAAGGGACCAAGGGCAGTCCGCGGGCGCGGGCGGGTGGGTGGGGCGGCCGCGGACTGCCCGCCCTATCCCTGTTCGCGCTGCGCCCGCAGGCGTGCAAAATAATCGAGCCGCTTTTTCAACTCGCGCTCAAAGCCGCGTTCGACCGGCTGATAAAGCTGCGGGCGCTCCATCCCGTCGGGAAAGTAATTCTGGCCGGAAAACCCGTCCTCCGCGTCGTGGTCATAGGCATAGCCCGCGCCATAGCCCTGATCCTTCATCAACCCGGTGGGCGCGTTGAGGATATGTTTGGGTGGCGGTGCCGAGCCCGATTGCTTGGCCAGCCGCATCGCCGCCTTGTAGCCCACATAGGCCCCGTTCGATTTCGGGGCCAGCGCCAGATAGACAATCGCCTGCGCCAGCGCCAGTTCTCCCTCGGGGCTGCCCAGTCGCTCGTAAACCTCCCAGGCATGCAGGCAGATCGACTGCGCCTGTGGGTCGGCCAGGCCGATATCCTCGACCGCCATCCGGGTGATCCGACGCGCCAGGTAACGCGGGTCCTCACCCCCGGTCAGCATCCGCGCCAGCCAGTAAAGGGCCGCGTCCGGGTCCGAGCCGCGCACCGATTTGTGCAGCGCCGAGATCAGGTTGTAATGCTCATCCCCGCTCTTGTCGTATTTGGTGGCCCGCCGCATCAGCCGGGCCGCCAGAGCTTCGCGGTCGAGTGGCGCCGCCACTTTCCACGCCGCCACCTGTTCGATCAGGTTGAGCAGCGCGCGCCCGTCGCCATCTGCCATCTCCTGAAGCGCCAACCGCGCGTCGGGCGTCAGTGGCAATTCGCGGCCCAGTTCGCGCTCGGCCCGCGCGGTCAGATGTTCCAGATCCTCGGCGCTCAGCCTCTCCAGCACCAGCACCTGGGCCCGACTCAAGAGCGCGGCGTTCAGCTCGAACGAGGGGTTTTCGGTCGTGGCCCCCACCAGCAGGATGGTGCCATCCTCCATATGGGGCAGGAACCCGTCCTGCTGCGCCTTGTTGAAGCGGTGGATCTCGTCGACGAACAACAGCGTGCCCTGCCCGTTGCCCCGCCGGATGCGCGCGGCCTCGAACACTTTCTTCAGATCGGGCACCCCGGTGAAGATCGCGCTGATCTGCACGAAATGCAGATCGGTCTCTTGCGCCAGCAGGCGGGCGATGGTGGTCTTGCCCACCCCCGGCGGCCCCCAGAACACGAGGCTCGACAACGAACCCGAGGCCAGCATGACACCCAGCGGCGCCTCAGGCCCCAGCACCTGCTGCTGCCCGATCACCTCGGCCAGGTTCTGTGGGCGCAGCCGGTCGGCCAGCGGCCGGGGCGGCTCACGCTCGGGCGAAGGCTTGGCGCCGGTATCGAACAGGTCCGCCATCGCTCAGAGCCGGAACCGCAGCGAGACCCATTGGCCCCGCCGTTGCAGGTCGATCTGCACCCGGCGCCCGGTCTCGGTCAGCGCCCGCTCCACATCGCGCGGGGTTTCAACCGCGTCGCCATTGATCGCGCCCAGCACATCACCCGGTCGCAACCCCGCCCGCGCGCCATAGGGGCCGGGGTCAAGCACCACGACCCCACGCGCCGATAGCGGCAGGCCCAGACGCGCGATCACCGCCGGGTTCAGCCGGGCCACGGTCAGGCCGGGCAGTGCGGTACGATCCGTCAGCGTGGTTTCCTGCGCGGGGGGCGTATCGGGCGCCTCGATCAGGGCCACCGTCAAGGTTTCACGCTGTCCCTGCCGCAGCCGGGTCATCCGCGCCTCGCCACCGATCCCGGCCACCGACATTCGGAATTTCATCTCGGCCGGAGAGTTGACCGCCTGTCCATCTACCTCGGTCACCACATCGCCCACGGCAAAGCCCGCCCGCGCCAGCGGGCTGTCGGGATGCAGGTCCGAGATCACCACCCCCTCGGGCAGGCCCAGCCCCAGCGAGTCGGCAATGTCGGCGGTCATCGGCTGCCCCGCGATACCGG
Source organism: Ruegeria sp. BHSC223 (assembly GCF_059613025.1). Lineage (NCBI taxonomy): Bacteria > Pseudomonadati > Pseudomonadota > Alphaproteobacteria > Rhodobacterales > Roseobacteraceae > Ruegeria > Ruegeria sp. BHSC223. The sequence continues at coordinate 33,410 of NZ_JBXWRR010000012.1, read as the reverse complement.
CCCAGGGCTGGGCAAAACTGCTGTTGCCCTGCCGGGCCTGACGCAGGAATTCGGCCACCAGATTGGCGGGGATGGCAAAGCCGATCCCGTTCGAGCCGCCCGACCGGCTGAGGATCGAGGTATTGATGCCGATCAGATCGCCATTCACGTCGATCAGCGCCCCGCCCGAATTGCCCGGATTGATCGGCGCATCGGTCTGGATGAAATAGCCTCGCCCGTTGCCGGTGGCCGCCCCGGAACGTGCCAGCCCCGAGACGATGCCGCTGCTGACGGTCTGGCCCACGCCAAACGGGTTGCCAATGGCCAGCGCCAGTTCGCCCACCTCGACATGGTCGCTGTCGCGCAGCGCCAGGGACGGCAGATCACGCGCCTGGTCCAGGCGCAGGATGGCAATATCGCTCTCCTCGTCGCCCAGCACCACCTGCGCCGTGAACTCGCGCCGGTCGGTGGTGACCACCCGGATTTCCGAGGCCATGCCGACCACGTGGTAATTGGACACGACATAGCCATCATCCGACAGGATCACGCCCGATCCCAGCGAGTTCTGAACCCGCGGCTGCGGCGTCCCAAATCCGCGAAAGAAATCGCGAAAGAAGGGGTCGTCAAAGATCGGGCTTTGCCGCCCGGCGGTGATGATGCGGGCATAGATGTTGACCACGGCGGGGGCTGCTTTCTTGACCACCGGGGCAAAGCCCAACCCGATCTCGGCCTGCGAGGTCGGCACCCGGGTTTCCGCCTGAACCGGCGCGGCCAGGACAAGCGGCAGACAAAGCAGGATGGCGCGGATCATGGGACCTCCATTTGCAGTCCCCTGCGATATGCGGGGCATGGGCCACAAATGCAAGCCGCGCGCTCAGCCCCGGCGGCGCAGGAATTTCAGCCCGGACCAGTCCGCATCAATGGCGCAGACCTTTACATCGACCCAGCCCAGCGGCAGCACTTCGGCGCGCAGCAGGTCCTCGGTGATGCCCGCATGTTGGGGCGAGGATTTCTTGGCCCAGGACAGCCACAACATGCCGCCTAGCCGCAAATGGGCGATCTCGGTCGCGACGGCCTCGGCCACCGGTTCGGGACCGTGCAGGAAAAGATGCGCCGCATCGGCATCGCGGGCGCCGGGGTCAAAGACGATATCCACCGCCTCGGCCATCAGGTCGGCGTAGTGGGGTGGCGCGTTGACGGCGCGGACGATCCAGCCGGGCTTGAACCCCAGCTTGGCCACCAGCGGTCGACCCGAATAACCCGCAGCAACAGAGTTGGTCATGCTTTCACGGTAGAAGCGCAGTCAAGCCGGGGCAACACACGCCGGAAACGAAAAACCCCGCCCGGTGGACCGGGCGGGGCGCAATCGGGACATGTCCCGGAAAGCTTATTCTTCGGCGGCTGCCTCTTCTTCGGCCAGGCGCGCCTTGTCGGCGGCACCCTTGGCATCGACGTCACGATCGACGAATTCGATGATCGCCATCGGCGCCATGTCGCCATAACGGAAGCCGGCCTTCAGGATGCGGACATAACCGCCCTGACGATCCTTGTAACGCTCTGCCAGAACGTCGAACAGCTTGGCGACGTCCTTGTCCTCTTTCAGCTGCGCTGCGGCCTGACGGCGCGCGTGCAGGTCACCGCGCTTGCCCAGCGTGATCAGCTTTTCGACGATCGGGCGCAGTTCCTTGGCCTTGGGCAGGGTGGTCTTGATCTGTTCGTGCTCGATCAGCGAGCCGGCCATGTTCGAAAACAAGGCTTTGCGGTGTTCGTGGGTGCGGTTGAGGCGGCGGTAACCACGTGCGTGACGCATTTTCTATCTCCTAACTTGCGTTTTGCTTTGTCCGACCGGCGATGCGTGTCACCGGCTCTCCTTGGGGCATTGGCCCTGATATTCCCCGGCAGGTCCGGGCATTGGCAGGGCGGGCTGTTCGCCCGCCCCTTGTTCTCAGAACGCGTCTTCGAACTTCTTGGCCAGATCCTCGATGTTGTCCGGCGGCCAGTCCTCGACATCCATGCCCAGGTGCAGGCCCATGCCCGACAGCACTTCCTTGATCTCGTTCAGCGACTTGCGACCGAAGTTCGGGGTGCGCAGCATCTCGGCTTCGGTCTTCTGGATCAGGTCGCCGATATAGACGATGTTGTCGTTCTTGAGGCAGTTGGCCGAACGCACCGACAGTTCCAGCTCGTCCACTTTCTTGAGCAGAAGCGGGTTGAACTCCAGACCGTCATCGTCGTCCTGGCGGCCAGCCGATTCCGGCTCGTCGAAGTTGACGAAGATCGACAGCTGGTCCTGAAGGATACGCGCGGCATAGGCCACGGCATCGTCCGGCGAGATCGAACCGTCGGTTTCGATCTTCATGGTCAGCTTGTCATAATCCAGCACCTGGCCCTCGCGGGTGGGCTGCACGTCATAGGCGACCTTCTTGACCGGCGAATAGATCGCGTCGATCGGAATCAGGCCGATGGGCGCGTCTTCGGGGCGGTTCTTGTCGGCCGAGACATAGCCCTTGCCGGTATTCACGGTCAGTTCCATGAACAGGTCGGCACCATCGTCCAGGTGACAGATCACGTGGTCGCGGTTCAGGATCTCGATACCGGCGCTTTCGCTGATGTCACCGGCGGTGACGACAGCCGGGCCCTTGGCATTGATCGACAGGCGCTTGGGCCCTTCGACATCCATGCGCAGCGAGACCTGCTTGAGGTTCAGGATGATGTCGGTGACGTCTTCGCGCACACCGGCGACGCTCGAAAACTCGTGCAGGACGTTGTCGATCTGCACGCTGGTGATGGCCGCGCCTTGCAGCGAGCTCATCAGGATGCGGCGCAGCGCGTTGCCCAGCGTCAGACCGAAACCGCGTTCCAGCGGTTCGGCGATCACGGTCGCCTGGCGTGCCGGATCGTTGCCCGGCTTGACCTCAAGCTGGGTCGGCTTGATCAGTTCTGCCCAGTTCTTGTGGATCATGTAATCCCTCCATTCCTGTTCGCACCCCATGTCCAGCAAGGTGCAAACGCCCGAGGTTTCAAACGGCGTGCTGGGGCCGTGTACCAGACACGGCCCCAGCGTAATTCCTGGGTCGCTTAGACGCGGCGGCGCTTCGGCGGGCGGCAGCCATTGTGGGCGATCGGGGTCACGTCGCGGATCGACGTGATGTTGAAGCCCACGGCAGCCAGAGCGCGCAGAGCCGATTCACGGCCCGAACCGGGGCCCTGAACTTCGACTTCCAGCGTCTTGACGCCATGATCCTGCGCCTTCTTGCCGGCATCTTCGGCAGCCAGCTGAGCGGCGTAGGGGGTCGATTTCCGCGATCCCTTGAAGCCCATCGTGCCAGCCGACGACCACGAGATGGCGTTGCCTTGCACGTCCGAGATCAGGATCTTGGTGTTGTTGAACGTCGAGTTCACATGGGCCACGCCCGATGCGATATTCTTGCGTTCTTTTTTCTTCGTGGTGCGGGTCTTATCGCGTGCCATATCTCAACGCCCCCTTATTTCTTCTTGCCGGCAATGGCCTTTGCGGGGCCTTTGCGGGTACGAGCGTTGGTGTGGGTCCGCTGACCGCGAACCGGCAGGTTGCGGCGGTGACGCAGACCGCGATAGCAGCCCAGGTCCATCAGGCGCTTGATGTTCATCTGAACTTCACGACGCAGGTCGCCTTCGACGCTGTAGTTGGCGTCGATATGCTCGCGGATGGCCAGAACCTCGGCATCGCTCAGCTCGTTCACACGACGGGTCGCGTCGATGCCGACAGCTTCGCAAATGGCTTTCGCCGTGGTGTTGCCGATACCGGTGATATAGGTGAGGGCGATGGGTACCCGTTTGGCAGTCGGGATGTTTACGCCGGCAATACGTGCCACGTGTCACTTTCCTTTTCGTTGCGGTTCCGTAGCGCCAGAACCTTTTTTCACAACGCTTGACCATGGCAGTGTCGCCAGAGGGTCCAGCATTTCATGAGGTGGTCTTGAGGATGAACGAATCCATCCACAGGAATCGATTCCCGTCAGGGATGGGCGTGGGTAGAGGCTTTTGCCAAGATCGTCAAGGCCTGCCCTCAACCGGATGGAGACAAAGCCAGATTTTCATTCAGGAAAGATGAGATCACCGCCTTCAGTTCCTCGTGCAGGACACCCCGATCCCGCATGCCGGCATCCGAACAGATGTTCTCTTCGCCCATCAGCCCGATGACGATCGCACCCAGTGTGCTGCATTCGGAGAGAAAGCTGAAATGCCAGGCGCCCGGCGTTTCCACAAGGCGCGCTTGCCGTATCTGGCGTGCCACGGCATCGACGCGGGTCGCGGGGGGAACCTCTTCACCCTGCCCCAGCGAGACCAGCAGGATCGGCAGATCGACCGCGGCCAGGCTCTCGCCCGTCATCGCCTGCGGCAATGCCGGGTCGACCGCCACCGTGACCTTGATCCTCGGGTCGCGATAATCGGCCTCATACGCGGCCTGGTCGATGGCGGTGAAATCGACACCAGCCGCTTGCATCCAGCCGCAATCGAGCTTTCCAGCGTGGCGGTCGCAATAGTCGATAAAGGCCGTCTTGGACACCCGGACCCCGGCAACGCTGAGGGCCGAGAAGCCGCCCAGCGAGAACCCGACCGAGGCAACCCGATCCATGTCGGGTTCCAACCCTAGCGGCGGGTTGCTCTTCAGATGGTCGAGAATGGCGTGCAGATCATGCACGCGCTCCCAGATATGCGGTGTACGGTGCGGATCGCTGTCGCGCGACATGGTACCGGGATGGTTGGGCGCCACCACGATCATTCCCTGGCGCGCCAGTTCCGTCGCCAGCCAGCTGTGATTGTTGGCGTTGCCGCCCGACCCGTGCGAGAAGACGACCACCGGATGCGCGCCAGGCGCTGGCTTTGCATCCCGGGTCACATATTGTCCGTAGAACAGGGCGTTCTGCCCCACCAGTTCGGCCGCTCCGCCCTGCTCGGCAGGATACCAGACATGCAGCGACACGGGGACATCGCGATGCCCGACCGACAGGGTGGTTTCGTGATAAGCCGCCAACTGGTCGGGAACAGGGCGCTTGCCTGTGGCCAGCAATGTGGCAGCAAGCGCGAGTCCGGCCAGAAGCCCGGCCAGAATCGCCAATCCAATAAGAATGCGTTTCATGCGTCAAATCCTTGTCGACCGACCGCATGGCATTCCAGCCTTACGATGTCAGCCCAGTATCGCCTCGATCGAGGCGGTCACTTCCTTGATATCGGCCAAACCGTTCACCGGGCGCAAATCGCCCTTGGCATAGTAATAGCCGATCAAGGGTGACGTTTTTTTGTAATATTCCATCAGCCGGGTGCGCAGGCTGTCCTCGTTGTCGTCGGCGCGGCGGTTGAACTCTGTGCTGCCGCAATTGCTGCACTTGCCATCGGCCGGGATGGGTTTGGTGATGTCGTTATAGACCTCGCCACAGCCGCCACAGGTCGAGCGGGCGGTGATGCGGCTGACCAACGCCGCGTCATCGACGCGCATCTCGATCACGGTATGCAGCGACTGGCCGTGCTTGGCCAGCAACGCGGCCAGCGCGTCGGCCTGGGCCAGGGTGCGGGGGAACCCGTCGAAGATGAAACCGGCACCTTTCTTGGTGGTCAGCTGTTCCTCGATCAGGCCAATGACGATCTCGTCGGTGACCAGCTTGCCCGCATCCATGATGGCAGCGACCTTCTGGCCCATTTCGGTGCCAGACGTGCGCGCCTCGCGCAGCATGTCACCGGTCGACAGCTGGATCATGCCACGTGTTTCGACCAGATGCCGCGCCTGGGTGCCTTTGCCCGCACCCGGGGGTCCCAACAGAATAATGTTCATCGACGCGCCGGTCCCTTCCTGTTCGTGCGCTTGCGATTCTTGCCGCGAAGCTGCGATTTTTCGATCAGACCTTCGTACTGGTGCGCCAGCAGGTGGCTCTGGACCTGTTGGATCGTGTCCATGGTCACCGAGACGATGATCAGCACCGAGGTGCCGCCGAAATAGAACGGCACGTTGAACTGGCCGCGCATGATCTCGGGCAGCAGGCAGACGGCGGCCAGATAGGCCGAGCCCAGCACCAGCACGCGGTTGACCACATATTCCAGATATTCGGCGGTCTTCTTGCCCGGTCGGATGCCTGGGACAAAGCCGTTCTGGTTCTTCAGGTTTTGCGCCACGTCATCGGGTTTGAACGAGACGTTGAAGGTGTAGAAATAGGCAAAGAACACGATCATCGACACGAAGAACAGCAGATAGAGCGGCTGTCCGGGGCCGAAATTTGCCAGAAGCCAGGACATCACCGGCCCGTTGGCCGCGCCCGAGGAGAAGGTCGAGATGGTCACCGGCAAGAGCAGCAGCGAGCTTGCGAAGATCGCGGGGATCACGCCTGCGGGGTTGACCTTGACCGGCAGGTGGCTGGAGCCGCCGTCATAGACCTTCATGCCCACCTGACGGCGGGGATACTGGATGTGGATCTTGCGCAGGGCGCGTTCCATGAACACGACGAATGTGATGACCGCGATCACCATCAGGATGATGGCGATGATCACGGCGGGGCTGATGGCGCCCGAGCGGCCGGAGGCAAAGAACTGTGCCAGCGCGGCGGGGACCTCGGCGATGATGCCGACGAAGATGATCAGCGAAACGCCGTTGCCGATGCCGCGCGCGGTGATCTGTTCGCCCAGCCACATCAGGAACATGGTGCCACCCACAAGGGTAATCATGGTGGCAAAGCGGAAATAGAGCCCCGGATCGGTGGCCAGGTCACCCGATTCCAGCGAGACCGCAAGGCCATAGGCCTGCACGGTGGCCAGGGCCACGGTGCCCAGGCGGGTATATTGGTTGATCTTCTTGCGGCCCTGCTCGCCCTCTTTCTTGAGTTGCTCAAGCGAGGGCACCATGGCCGTCAGCAGCTGAATGATGATCGAGGCCGAGATATAGGGCATGATACCCAGGGCAAAGATGCCCATCCGCCCCAGCGCGCCACCGGTGAACATCGACACCATGCCGCCGATGCCCTGCCCCGCCTGTTCCATGAACTCGCGCAGCGCCACACCGTCGATGCCCGGCACGGGAATGAACGTGCCCAGACGATAAACGATAAGAAGCCCCAGCGTGAACAGGATCCGATTGCGCAGGTCCGTGGCCTTGCCCAGGGCGGACCAGCTGGTGTTGGCCGCCATTTGTTCTGCTGCTGATACCATGTTGTATCGGTCTCTCTGATGCAAACGCCGCCCGGAACCGTTTTCCGGCTCGGGCGGCGTTTTGGAAAACTTGGGTGTCTATGTAAGCGGGTCGGCGCCCGCTCACAAGCCGTTACTCTGCCGCAGCAGCGTTTGTGACCTTCAGCGAGCCGCCCGCCTTTTCGACAGCCTCGACAGCCGATTTCGACGCGCCGGTGACTTCGATGTTCAGCTTGGCGTTGAAATCGCCCTTGGCCAGCACGCGAATGCCGTCCAGCTTGCGGCGAACCAGGCCGGATGCGACCAGCGCGTCCTCGGTGATGGCGGCGGCGCCGTCCAGCTTGCCGGCCTCGACGAATTTCTGGATCAGGCCCAGGTTGACGACGGCGAATGCCTTGCGGTTGGGCTTGTTGAAGCCACGCTTGGGCAGACGCTGATAGAGCGGCATCTGGCCGCCTTCATAGCCATTGATGGCCACACCCGAACGGGATTTCTGACCCTTGATACCACGGCCACCCATCTTGCCCTTGCCCGAGCCGGGGCCACGGCCGATGCGCATCCGTTTCTTGGCTGCGCCCGGATTGTCGCTGAGTTCATGCAGTTTCATATCGCTTCTCCTTCGCCGGATGTGACCCACGAAGCGTGACGGGCCAACCTCGGCATTTCTTGCTTGTTGATTCTCGCGGCCTTGCGGCCACCGGGGGCGTATAGACGCTGAAAGCCTGTCATGCAAGCGCCCCGAAATGCAAAACGCCCCCGGATCTCCGAGGGCGGTGCAGCAGTCCGTCAGATGGGCCGATCAGGCGCCATAGACGTGAAAGCGGGCGATATCCTCGATATCGCAACGGCGGATGCCGATATCTGCCAGTTCCCGGTTCGACAGGCGGTCCAGCTCGTTGAACGTACGCTTGTAGGCGGCGTTCCGGGCCCAGGTGGCGCGGGTCGATTTCAGGGCGGACAGGACGCGGGTCACCACAGAGGGGGCGCGGTCGGCGGTCACGGTTGCATATGCCATTTTCTCTTACCTCATACGGATGCAGCAGGGTCCTTCCCCACTGCCTGTTTTTCGGGCATTCCGAACATGGCTGGCAGATAGTGCTGCGCCGCAGCATCAGCAAGAGGTGCTTTGGTCTAGCCGCCATGCAGCGGCGGCATGGCTTGGCTCAGCCAACCGGCGGATTGTGCCAATTGCCGGGCCGAAACGGCCGCGTCAGGGCGCGGGCCACCAGTTCCAGCCGGTCCTGGCCATAGAATGGGTCGCCATCGACCACATAGGTGGGTGATCCGAACAGCGCGCGGTCGATCGCCTCTTGCGTATTGACGGCCTGCTCGTCGATTGCCGGGGCGGATCGGGCCGCCGCCATCAACGGCTCGACCGGCAGTCCCAGCCGCGCCAGCAACTCGCTCAACAGTCGGGGATCGGCGATATCCGCATCGTCGCGCCAATGCGCCTGGAGTATCGCAAAGGACAGCGCGTTCACATCCAATCCGTCCCGCTGCGCGGCGATGATCAAACCGTTGGGCAGATCGAGCGGGTTGTCATGATAAGTCGGGCGGTGGTCGATCACCGGCAGCCCACGCCATTCGGCCCAGCGTTCGATTTCACGGCCAAAGAAATAGTCGACATGCGCCTGGCTGCGCGCGGCGAAGGACAGGCCGCCCGCCGCCTCGACCACCGGGCTGAGCAGGATGGGGCGATGCACCAGCTCTGTACCGGGATGAGCGGCGCAGATGCGATACAGCTCCTGCGCGCCGAGATAGGCATAGGCGGAATGGGCGGAGTAGAAATAGTCGATGCGTGCCATGAGGCGCAGGGTATGCGGCAAAGAGCGGCGGCGCATCCCGCGCCATGTCCGCACACGCGAAATTGATCCGCGCGGCGCAAACGAAAACGCCCCCGGCGAACCGGGGGCGTTTAAACTTCCATCGAGAGGGGCTTAGCCGCGCTCTTCGACGATCTCGACCAGATGCGGGATCTTGCGGATCATGCCGCGGACCGAGGGGGTATCCTCCAGCTCGCGGGTCTTGTGCATCTTGTTCAGGCCCAGACCAACCAGGGTTGCGCGCTGGTCGGCGGGGCGGCGGATCGGAGAGCCGATCTGCTTGACGACGATGGTTTTTGCCATGGGTGCGTCTCCTTAGGCTTCAGCGGCTTCAGCAGCCGGTGCTTCGTCCCGCTTGGGCAGGATGTCGGCGACCTTCTTGCCGCGGCGCTGTGCGACCGAACGCGGGCTCTGCTCTTTTTTCAGGCCGTCGATGGTGGCGCGGATCATGTTGTAAGGGTTCGCGCTGCCCAGCGACTTGGACACGACGTCCTTGACGCCCAGCATTTCGAACACGGCACGCATCGGACCACCGGCGATGATACCGGTACCTTCGGGCGCGGCGCGCATGACGACCTTACCGGCGCCGTGACGGCCTTCGATGTCGTGATGCAGGGTGCGGCCTTCGCGCAGCTGCACGCGGATCATCTGGCGCTTGGCCTGCTCGGTTGCCTTGCGGATGGCCTCGGGCACTTCTTTCGCCTTGCCCTTGCCAAAGCCGACGCGGCCTTTCTGATCGCCCACGACCACCAGAGCGGCGAAGCCGAAGCGCTTACCGCCCTTGACGGTTTTCGACACGCGGTTGATCGCGACCAGACGGTCGGCGAATTCGGGGGCTGCTTCCTCGCGGTCGCGACGGTTGCCCCGGCGGTTTTCACGTTCTGCCATGCGGCATTCCTCTTTCTCTGTTGGCGCCTGGGCGCCGTTGTCTCCGATCCCTGGTGGCCACGCGGGCGCGGCCCCGGATCATCGGGGGGGCGGCAGGCGCCCCCCTCAGGTCTTAGATCTTCAGACCGCCTTCACGCGCGGCGTCGGCCAGAGCCTTCACCTTGCCGTGGAACAGAAAGCCGCCACGATCGAAATAGGCCTCTTCGATGCCAGCCTTCTTGGCACGCTCGGCGATTGCCGCACCCACCTTCTTGGCCGCTTCGACGTTGTTCTTGCCAACAACGCCAAGGTCCTTTTCCATGGTCGAGGCTGCCGCCAGGGTCACGCCGCGAACGTCGTCGATCAGCTGGGCGCTGATGTTCTTGTTCGAGCGGTGCACGCTGAGGCGCAGACGCCCGGCGTTGACCTTGCGAAGCTTGTTCCGAACGCGCAGGCGGCGTTTCAGAAACAGGGTACGTTTGCTGTTTGCCATTGTTCGCGTCCTTACTTCTTCTTGCCGTCTTTGCGGAAGATGAACTCGCCCTTGTAGCGGATACCCTTGCCTTTGTACGGCTCGGGCGAACGCCACTCGCGGATTTTCGCAGCCACTTCACCAACCTGTTGCTGGTCGATGCCTTCGACAACGATCTCGGTCTGCTTCGGGGTGCTCACAGTGACGCCCGCCGGAACGGCGAAGTCGACATCGTGGCTGTAGCCGAGGTTCAGCTTGAGCGTGTTGCCCTGTGCGTTGGCGCGGTAACCCACACCGGTGATCTCCAGCTCTTTCTTGAAGCCTTCGGTCACGCCGGCGACGAGGTTGGCCACCATGGTGCGCGACATGCCCCACTGCTGGCGCGCCCGCTTGGACATGCCACGGGGGGTGACGCTCACCACATTGCCGTCGACGGTGATGGTCACGTCGTCGGTGGCGGTGAAGCTGCGGGCGCCCTTGGGGCCCTTCACTTCGATGGTCTGGCCCGACACAGAGGCGGAAACGCCACTGGGCAGCTCGACCGGTTTCTTACCAATACGAGACATTTGCAGACCTCCTTAGAAGACGGTGCAGAGCACTTCGCCGCCAACATTGTTGGAGCGAGCGTTTGCGTCCGACATCACACCTTTCGGAGTGCTGACAATCGACACGCCCAGGCCCTGACGGACCGAGGGGATGTCCTTGACGCCCATGTAAACGCGACGACCGGGTTTCGACACCCGCTTCAGTTCGCGAATGACGGGTTCGCCTTCGTAGTATTTCAGCTCGATGTTCAGCGTCGGGTGGCCATTGGCATCCGTCGACTTCTCATAGCCGCGGATATAGCCTTCGTCCGCCAGCACATCCAGAACCCAGGCGCGCAGTTTCGAGCCGGGGGTGCTGACCGTGGTCTTGCCGCGCAGCTGAGCGTTGCGGATACGGGTGAGCATATCGCCGATAGGATCGTTCATATCACTCTCTCCTTACCAGCTCGATTTCACCATGCCGGGGATCTGACCAGCAGACCCCAACTCGCGCAGCATGATCCGGCTGACCTTGAGCTTACGATAGTAAGCGTGCGGACGGCCGGTAAGCTGGCAGCGGTTGTGAAGACGGGTTGCCGAGCTGTTGCGCGGCAGTTTCGCCAGTTGCAGACGCGCCTTGAAGCGCTCTTCCATCGGGCGGCTCTCGTCGTTTGCGATTTCTTTCAGCTCGGCGCGCTTTGCGGCATATTGTGCCACCAGGCGCTCGCGCTTCTTCTCGCGTTCGATCATGCTTTTCTTAGCCATGTCTAATCCTCGCGCGCTTAGGCGTTGAAGGGCATGTTGAAATGCTTCAACAGGCTCTTGGCTTCGGCGTCGGTTTTCGCAGTGGTGGCGATGATGATGTCCATGCCCCAGACTTCGTCGACCTTGTCGAAGTCGATTTCCGGGAACACGATGTGCTCCTTGATCCCCATGGCAAAGTTGCCACGGCCATCGAACGACGGCTTCACACCACGGAAGTCGCGGATGCGGGGCATCGCGATGGTGATCAGACGATCGAGGAATTCATACATACGCTCGCCGCGCAGCGTAACCTTGGCACCCATCGGCATGTCTTCGCGAACGCGGAAACCGGCGATCGACTTCTTGGCCGTGGTGGTGATGGCTTTTTGGCCGGCAATCTTGCTCAGATCTTCCTGAGCCGATTTGGCCTTCTTGCTGTCTTTCACCGCCTCGGCGCCGCAGCCGATGTTCAGAACGATCTTGTCCAGCTTGGGGATCATCATGTCGTTCTTGTAGCCGAACTCTTCTTTCAGAGCGGCCCGGATGGTTTCTGCGTACTGTGCTTTCAGACGCGGGGTATAGTTTGCAGCATCAAGCATCGATCACGTCCCCCGTGGTCTTGGCAAAACGGACCTTCTTGTCACCTTCCATGCGGAAGCCGACGCGGGTTGCCTTGCCGTTCTTGTCCAGCAGCGCCAGGTTGCTGAGGTCGATCGGCAGTGCCTTGGGCAGGCGGCCACCTTGCGAGGTCTGGGTCTGGCGGGTGTGACGGATGGCGATGTTCACGCCGTCGACAACAGCTTTGCCGGCTTTCGGGTCAACCGAGGAAATGGTCCCCTCTTTGCCCTTGTCCTTGCCGGCCAGCACGACGACCTTGTCGCCTTTGCGGAGTTTTGCGGCCATGATTACAGCACCTCCGGAGCCAGCGAGATGATTTTCATGAAGTTCTTCGCGCGCAGTTCACGAACAACCGGGCCAAAGATACGGGTACCGACCGGCTCGTTGTTGTTGTTCAGGATGACGGCGGCGTTGCGATCGAAACGGATCGCGGTGCCGTCTTCGCGACGGACTTCTTTGGCGGTGCGCACGACGACGGCCTTGCGGACGTCACCTTTCTTCACGCGGCCGCGCGGGATGGCTTCCTTCACCGAGACGACAATGATGTCGCCGACGGAGGCGTATTTACGCTTGGAACCACCCAGAACCTTGATGCACTGAACCCGGCGAGCGCCGGAGTTGTCAGCAACATCCAGATTGGTTTGCATCTGGATCATGTGGTTTCTCCCGACCTTTGGGGCGCCGATGCGTGGCGGTATCCCCAGGGTTTCGACTGTGCCAAGAGGCCTAGTCGCCAGGAGCCTGAAGGATCAGGCTCTTAGGCTTCCAGAACTTCCCAGCGTTTCGTTTTCGATTTCGGCGCGCATTCGATGATGCGGACGGTATCGCCGACCTTGAAAGCGTTCTTTTCATCGTGAGCCCGGTATTTCTTGGACTTACGGATGGTTTTCTTCAGAACCGGATGGGTGAAGCGACGCTCCACCAGGACGGTCACGGTCTGTGCGTTGGCGTCGCTGGTCACGGTGCCTTGCAGAATACGTTTGGGCATCTCTCAGGCTCCTCAGTTCGCAGCTTCAGCGGCTTTTTCGTTCAACACGGTCTGCACACGGGCAACGTCGCGGCGGACGGTGCGGATGCGGGCCGTGCTTTCGAGCTGACCGGTGGCCTGCTGGAAGCGCAGGTTGAACGCCTCCTTCTTCAGGTTGACCAGATCTTCCCGGAGCTGATCCGGGGTCTTGTTACGCAGTTCCTGGGCGTTCATCGCCTTTTCCTTTGCTCAAAACACCAGAGGGCCCCGTGGCCGGGTCACCCTTGACCTGGTGGATGAATGACAAACAAGCGAATCCCCCGCTGGCGCGGGGGAACGCAAGATGCCGCTCTATAGGAGAGTTGCCATGGGAGGGCAAGGGAAAGTTCGCCCGTACACATGACCGGCGACCCGTCGTCAGTCGATAGCGCCGCCGGCCGGTCGCACCAAGGGTTCGGGACCGGTACTCTGATAGGCCAGCTTGGCGCGCATGTCGCGGGCAACACCCGCCTCGACGGCCGCCATGGCCGCCGGGTTGCTCTCGCGCAGGCGGTCGAGCTTGGGCCGCTCGATCCGCCAGACCCACCCTTCGTTCTGCATCACCGCCGTCGCCACCGCCAGTCCATCCCCCATCAGGGACATCTCGCCGATGAAATGGCCCTCGCCCACCAGCCGCAGCAGCCGACCTTGTCGTTCAATCCGAACCACGCCCGACGCCACATAGGTCAGGAACTCGGGTCGCTGCCCTTCATGTGTCAGCACCGTCTCGGATGGCAGCGTTTCCCAGCGCCCCATATCCAGCAACCGGCGGGTACGCCCCGGCGAAAGCCCGCTCAGCAGGGTTTCGCGAAACCGGTCCTCCTCAGGGGTGAACCGCGCGCGCCGGTCGTTGCGCCACAGCAGGGCAAGCTCGGCAACGTTCACCACAACCAACAGGCTCTGCCAGAACACGCCCACCGGGTTTTGCAGCCAGAAATGATCGAACGCGATGCCCGCCAATGCCGAGGCGATCACGAACAGCCGCAGCCACAGCATGTGGCGCATCAGCATCGACAGCACGAGCAGCAGATAGGACAGATGCCCCGCCCAGCCTTCGATGATGAACCCCAGATCCATGCGCGCGATGTCCGCTAGTCCCGCCGGTGTTTCTCCGGCCTCCTTTCAGCGATAGCGGTCCCCTCGGTTGCATTCAAGCACGGCGCGGGGGCCTAACGGTTGGCGGTCGCGCGTTTCAACACCTCAAGCATCTGGGCGACCTGTTCCGGGGTCAGCCGGCCATGCCCCACCAGGAACGTCGCGATATCCCGATCCGTATAGCGGCCGGTCAGCACCCCCTCGCGCAGAATCAGACTTTGGCGCGCCAGATCGCGGGCCGAAACATGACACGCCCGGCATTTCTGCCGGAACAGCTGCCCCGAGGCACGGATCATGTCGAAATGGGCAAGCAGGATCGCAGCCTCCTGCGGGGTCAGGCCTCCATGGCCCGCCTTCAGCATGGCCGCGACGGAGCGTCCCGACCGTTGCCCCCTCAACCCCTCTTGCGTCAGCGCCAGATCCTGCAAGACGAAATCGCCTGCATGCGGCAGATGGCACCCGGCGCAGCGTTCCTCGTACAGACGATGCGGATCGACCGATTGCGCCCGCGCGGGCGCAGCCAGAAACAGGGCAAGAAGGGCAGTCAAAAGGGGCAGAGAGATACGCGGCATGGCACATTCGCGACCAAAGACAAGCGCTGCCGCTGGCGCGTCACGCCGGAGCAGCGCGCCCAATTTAGAGCAACGCGCGAATGATCCCCATGACTTCGGTCAAATCCGGTGCTGCCGGCGCCAGGATCACTCCCACCGATAGTTGAAGCTGACCGAGATGCGTTCCTCTTCAGCCATGTTCATCGGAACCTCGTGGCGCAGCCAGCTTTCCCAGAGCAGCACATCGCCCACATCGGGTTTCATATAGATAAAGGGCTGCAATTCGCGCCGGGCGGTCTTGGTGCGCGTCGGCGCCGCCATCATCCGGCCCGAACGGGGGTCTTCCAGCTTCAGCGCGCTGGCACCGTCGGGCATGGCGACATAGGTGGTTCCGGAAATCACTGAATGCGGATGCAGGTGGCTGGAATGCATGCCGCCCTGCGGCAGGATGTTGATCCAGAGATCCTCGAGCACCAGTTTGCGCCCGTCCAGATCGAACTCCAGATCGGCTGCGAAAGCCGCGACATGGGCGTCGAGCGATGTGACCAGATCGGCAAAGATCGGAAAGCGCCAGGGCAGATCGGTGAGCGAGGCATAGGAGGTATAGCCGGGATAGCCGTTTTCCTCGCACCACTCCTGCCCGGCCTCGTCATCCTCGGCGATGGAATAGCAGGACGCCTCCATCTCGTCCGGGTCGATGGCGGGGCCATGTTCGGACAGGCGGGCGCGATAGAGGCGGGTGACAAAGAGGGATTCGATCTGGGACATGGCGGAGTCATAGACCAACCCGGGAACACGCGCGAGAGCCAGTCGCCGCGACAGCAATATTCGATGTCAAACGGCCCGAGCCAGACCCTCGACCCCGGCGTACATGCTTAGTCTGAGCCATCTTCCGATCGTCTTTTCCAGTCGTTTGTCTCCTGACATGAAAAACCTTCCGCTGTCGATCTCGCGACCGTAAGACATCCGGCCAAGATAGATGCCGGTCATCACGGACACACCCGTCTCGATGAACAAATCCACCTCAAAGCCGGGATCCGCAGCACATAGTTCCACCGGAACACCCGGACGAACGACCAGCCAATAGGTCGACGCAGGGGAGGTTGCGTCCGAAAAGTTGAAACGGACAACTGTCCGGCCCGGCGGCAGCGCATCGACCACGATCCGGTTTCGAAGGGTCCACATCAGGACATCCGCATCACGGTCTTCGAGCGCCACATCGACAGATACATTGCGCTGCGCCCATCGCGCGAGACCTTCGAGGATCGGATCCAGTTCGACGGCCTTCTCGGTACGGATATAGTCAATCACACCGCTGGCTGGGTCATCGATCCGTTCGACAAGCCCATTCTGCTGCATCTCTTTCAGGCGTTTGGCCAGCAGAGTCGGCGAGATTCCGGGTAGGCCGCGTTTGATATCGTTGAAACGGGTCGAACCGGTGGAGAGTTCTCCGAGGATCTGAATGGTCCAACGGGGATTGAGGACTTCGCAAGCCTTGGAAGTCGGGCAAAAGAGACCAAACGGTTTGGTCGTCATCTCGTACCTCCATCTTATGGTCTGTCGGATATGTGACAGTCTATCCGGGCCCGGGATATCGCTCCAGTACAGAAGCTGTACCGGTTCTGGTTCACTTCCTACACTGCCCCGCGCCATGATTGAGGTGGCACCCTGTCGTCAGATGAACCCCGAACAAGGACTACGACAGATGATCTCCCTCGCACATGCCGCAACCGAGCAGACCCGCCTTCATAATGCCCTTTCCGTAAATCGGTTACTTTTGATCGCCCAAGGGCTATTGCTCCGCTGGCATGCGATGGCCACTTTGTCCCTGCTATCGGACCGCGGATTGCGCGACATCGGGCTGACACGCGACGATGTCATGTCGGTTGCACGAGATACCAGCGGAGTTGACCAGATTGAGCAGACGCGGCTTCGCCAGTCCAGAAACTGGTAGAATGCACAGCAATGAACAAAAAGCGCCCGTCGGGAAATCGGCGGGTCTCCTTATGGTTTGGCGCACCACTTTCCACCCTTTGCCTGTTCAGGTCTGGACCGGACCCTTGCCGCAGCGGGGGATCGGGCGTCCGCCGTCCGCATAGGCCAGGCACATGACAATCTCGTCCGGGCCCGTCGCATCCGCCATGACCAGGGTCATCGTGTCGAAATGATCAAAGGACCAGGGGTTGTCCTTGTGACCCAGCGGCACGTCAATCGTTGTGCCCGGTCCGCCCAGTTTTACATTGGAAGGGATCACCGCCGCTCCGCCGCCCGCTGCCACGCGCATCGGCGCACCCAGTTTGGGATGCACAACCGCCCCGCCCTGTTCCATGTCGCCATTTGCTCCGACAATCGCGGCCTTGCCGTAGGAAATCGGGGGATTGCCCAATTCGGCGATGGCTTGCCGTGCCAGAGCTTCGCCCAATTCGCGACCGATCTCGAACAGGGGCGAGAGGTCACGAAAGAACCGACCCGCCAGCGGATTGCGAAACGCGACCATGACAGCCACCCGGGTCACGGGATGGCAAGGTTCACCGAAGGCATTCGCGGTAATGATTTCACGTTGAAAAACGGTCTTGCGGGGCTGCGCCAAGGGTCACCTCCGGACACGGAATGCACAAAACCTACGATGGATACCGAAAAAGGAAAACCCCCGCCGGTGTCCCGGCGGGGGTTTCAAATACTTGTCGTAAGACCGGGATTACCAGTCTTCGCGGACCACGACGCGGGTCTTGATCGGCAGCTTCATCGCGGCCAGGCGCAGGGCCTCGCGGGCGATGTCGTCATTGACGCCATCGATCTCGAACATCACGCGACCGGGCTTGACCTTGCAGGCCCAGTAATCCACCGAACCCTTACCTTTACCCATACGGACTTCGGTCGGCTTCGAGGTCACCGGCGTATCCGGGAAGATCCGGATCCAGACGCGGCCCTGACGTTTCATGTGACGCGTCATGGCACGACGTGCGGCTTCGATCTGGCGGGCGGTAACCCGCTCGGGCTCCAGAGCCTTCAGACCATAGGTGCCGAAGTTCAGGTCGCTTCCGCCTTTTGCGAGACCGTGGATACGGCCCTTGAACATCTTGCGGAATTTAGTGCGCTTTGGTTGCAGCATCTCTAATCCTCCTTAGCGGCGGCCACCGGCGCCACGCGGGGCCGGACCGTCCTGGAGTTCCTGTGCCTTGCGGTCACGCGCCTGCGGATCATGCTCGAGGATCTCGCCTTTGAAAATCCAGACCTTGATCCCGATGATCCCGTAAGGGGTCGAGGCCTCGGCCAGAGCATAATCGATGTCGGCGCGCAGGGTGTGCAGGGGCACGCGGCCCTCGCGATACCACTCGGTCCGTGCGATCTCGGCACCGCCCAGACGGCCGGCGACGTTCACACGGATGCCCAGGGCACCCATCCGCATCGAGTTTTGCACCGCGCGCTTCATCGCACGGCGGAAGGACACGCGGCGTTCCAGCTGCTGTGCGATCGACTCGGCGACCAACTGAGCATCCATCTCGGGCTTGCGCACTTCGACGATGTTCAGGTGCAGCTCGCTGTCGGTCATGTTCGCCAGCTTCTTGCGCAGGGTCTCGATATCGGCGCCTTTCTTGCCGATGATCACGCCAGGACGCGCAGTGTGGATCGTCACGCGGCACTTCTTGTGCGGACGTTCGATGATCACACGGGCGACACCGGCCTGCTTGCACTCTTCCTTGATAAACTCGCGGATCGCGAGGTCTTCGAGCAGCAGATTGCCATAGTCCTTGGTATCTGCGTACCAGCGGCTGTCCCAGGTGCGGTTGACCTGAAGACGCATGCCGATCGGATTGACTTTATGTCCCATTAGGCTTGCTCCTCAACTTGACGCACCTTGATGGTGAGCTCCGAGAACGGCTTCATGATCTTGCCGAACCGGCCACGGGCCCGCGGGCGGCCGCGCTTCATGACCAGGTTCTTGCCAACCCATGCTTCGGCAACGATCAGCTCGTCCACGTCCAGGTTGTGGTTGTTTTCGGCATTGGCGATGGCGGACTGAAGGCATTTCTTCACGTCCTGCGCGATCCGCTTGTTCGAAAAAGTCAGATCGGTCAGGGCCTGTCCGACTTTCTTGCCGCGGATCATCGCTGCAACCAGGTTCAGTTTCTGCGGGCTGGTGCGAAGCATGCGGGTTTTCGCCATTGCTTCGTTTTCGGCCACGCGGCGGGGGTTCTTTTCCTTGCCCATGACTTACTTCCGCTTCGCTTTTTTGTCAGCCGCGTGACCGTAATAGGTCCGGGTCGGCGAGTATTCACCGAACTTCTGACCGATCATGTCTTCGGAGACGTTGACGGGGATGTGTTTCTGGCCGTTGTACACGCCAAAGGTCAGACCCACGAACTGGGGCAGGATAGTGGACCGGCGCGACCAGATCTTGATGACTTCGTTGCGGCCCGACTCGCGCGCTGCTGCTGCCTTCTTCAGGACATAAGCATCGACGAAAGGACCTTTCCAAACAGAGCGAGACATTGCTTAACGCCCTTTCTTCTTGGCGTGACGCGAGCGAATGATCAGCTTTTGCGACGCTTTGTTCTTGTTGCGGGTACGGGTACCCTTGGTGTCCTTGCCCCACGGGGTCACCGGCGTACGGCCACCCGAGGTGCGACCCTCACCACCACCATGGGGGTGGTCGATCGGGTTCATTGCGACACCGCGAACCGACGGACGGATGCCCTTGTGCCGCATGCGGCCGGCCTTGCCGTAGTTCTGGTTGCTGTTGTCGGGGTTCGACACGGCACCGACGGTGGCCATGCATTCCTGACGCACCATGCGCAGTTCGCCCGAGCTCAGACGGATCTGAGCGTAGCCGCCATCACGGCCCACGAACTGGGCGTAGGTGCCGGCGGCACGTGCGATCTGACCGCCCTTGCCGGGCTTCATCTCGATGTTGTGCACGATGGTACCGATCGGCATGCCCGAGAAGGGCATCGCGTTACCCGGCTTGATGTCGGCCTTGGCGGATGCCACGACCTTGTCACCGACCGCCAGACGCTGCGCGGCCAGGATATAGGCCTGCTCGCCGTCTTCGTATTTGATCAGTGCGATAAACGCGGTCCGGTTCGGATCGTACTCGATCCGCTCGACGGTGGCCGCCACATCGAATTTGTTCCGTTTGAAGTCAACGATCCGGTAGAGGCGTTTTGCCCCACCACCGCGGCGACGCGAGGTGATCCGTCCGGTGTTGTTCCGACCGCCCGATTTAGTAAGACCCTCAGTGAGAGACTTGACCGGACGTCCTTTCCAAAGCTCCGAACGGTCGATCAGCACCAGCCCGCGCTGGCCCGGCGTCGTCGGCTTATACGACTTGAGTGCCATGCTTTCTGTCTTCCGTTTAGCAACGGCGGGTTGCCCCGCCTATGTATTGAGGCCCCCGTAGGTGCCCATTGTATAGGGCCCCGAAGGTCCCCGGCTGCAAAAATCACGAGCCCCGGGACGAATCCCAGGGCGCAAGATTGGGAGCATGTAACAAGGCAGCAAATGATTGTCTATAGAGAACCAAGAAAATAAGGCGGTGACGCTTTCAGCGCCAAAGTGTCAAATCTACTTTCCCAACGGGACGCTGAAGAACTGACTTTGGCAGTTAGAACTCAGCCATCGCCCAGATCCAATGTCGCTTGCTGTCAAGCTCACCATAGCAACTGGAGAAACGCTCGGCCAGGACCGCGTCATCGCTGCGTAAAAATTCGAGACAGCCGCCAACGGCTTGCCAGTCTGGCCGAAGGCTTTAGCCAGGGCCTGGGCGTGCATCTCGTGCAGATAGTAACTACCGCTCCAATTCAGCACGTATGATCCGGTGCCCACGCGCTCGTCCGCTATGATCGTGGCGAGAGAGCGCGTATAGGTCTCGCGCACGCCCTACCCCGTACCCCAGGCGTCAAGCGGGTTCTCTGCCGCGATACCGGGTTCGAGCACCGCCTGAACCGCCGCCATGGTGCCGGGCGACAGCTCGGCATAGTCAAGGCGGTGATCGTCTGCCATGTCAGCCATTAATTCGAGCTCGCAACCGGAATTGTGGATCGAGGCGATGCCCGGAGCGGATGCTCCCCCCAACCCAGCGCAAATTGCGCCAGCATCGCCGCCACCTCGTCGATCGACCCCGCCATATAACCGCCCAGCCGCCGCACCAGCGCGCGGAACAGGGCATCGTCGCCCACCGGCGCGCCCGTATGCGAGCTCGCCATGCGTGCACTCAGGGCCGAGCGCCCAGCCTTGAGGATCGCCGCCGCAATGTCGCGGGTGGCCACCTCCTCCATCGCGGCGACAACTCCCTCCGGGTCGTGCACGGTTTCGAGGAACAGGCCGACCACGCGGGTTTCCGGCTGGTCGACCATCCAGCGCGGGTAGTCGGCGGTGGTGGTCACCGTCTCGGAGCCGGTGCTGACCGCCGGCGAAAACCGCAGCCGCCGGTCGTTGTTCATCAACGCCCAAGGATCGAGCCCGATTGCGCAATACCCCCCCGGTTTCGGGTTCAGCGGTACCGGAAACGGAGTCACCCGCAGCGCACAACTGAAGTTATGAAACCCCATGCTGTTGGGGCCGCAGAGCGCGGCGCCAGCCGCGCAGACCCGATCGCCGATAAGGCGGCGCATCTCTGGATCGGGACATTCCGAATTGGAAACGAGCGATTTACCCGGCTTATACCGGGCCGCTAATCGGCAACATGGCCCGAGCCGCCGTCTTGTCGCAGATCAGTGGGACAAAGCCCCACGCGGGCACCGACAGCCCGGCCCCGCCCTGCCTGATCAGGCGCGCCCGGTTAGCAAACTGCTCGACCGCAAGGATCGACGGTTCCGCATCCATATACAGCAGATACGCCTATGGGGGGCGGGCAAAAAGGACCTTGGATCGATGGAACAGGGGAAAGCCCAGCATATCCTCGAGCCGCGAGAGCGCGATGCTGATGGCGGGCTGGGTCAGGTGCAGCCGATCCGCCGCCTTCGAGACGGATCCCTCTTCCATCACGGCATGAAAGACTTCGAGATGGCGCAGCTTCAGATGTATGGCGAGACTAAAAGAAACCAAACATCAGGGGACAGGCAGATTATCATTTTGTTACATTGCAGCAAGATTTACCCGCCTGCACCGCAATCTTCCAGGATCATGTCGGCGCCCTTTTCGCCCACCATGATCGCCGGGGCATTGGTATTGCCGGAGGTCAGCGTAGGAAAGATCGAGGCATCGACCACCCGCAGCCCGCTGATGCCATGCACCCGCAGGCGTGCGTCCACCACGTCCCGCGCCACGTCCGGCCCCATCCGGCAGGTGCTGACCGGGTGGAACACGGTTCCGGCCCGCTGCCGGATGTCGGCGATCAGATCGTCATCGGAACGAACATCCGCACCGGGCAGCATCTCGGCCTCGATCAGCCGGGCAAGCGCCGGGGCCTCGGCCAGCCGCCGCAGCAGCCGCGTACCTTCGAGAATCTCCTGCATGTCGATCTCGGTGGAGAGGTAATTGGGGTGGATCGCCGGTGGCTCTTTCGGGTCCGAGGAGCGGATCTCCAGATGCCCCCGGCTGGTGGGTCGGGTCGGCTGGGCGCTGAGCAGGAAGCCGGGGAACGGGTCGGGGTTCATCAGCGGCCGCTTGCCCGGCGGCGCCTTGGTATAGCTGACCGGCGAAAAGAACAGCTGCATGTTCGGACGATCCAAACCGGGACGCGAGCGCACGAAGCCACCCGCCTGGTTGACGCCCAGCGACAGCGGCCCGCGCCGTGTCAGCACATAGCGCAGCCCGTGCCACAGCTTGCCATACCACGGGTGCAGCTGGGTGTTCAGCGTCGGCACGCGCGAGCGGTAGAGATGGTCGATACAGAGATGATCCTGCAAATTCCGCCCCACCCCGTCCAGCGCATGCACCACCTCTATGCCCTTGCCCCGCAACAGGCGGGCGGGGCCGATGCCGGAGAGTTGCAGCAATTGCGGAGAGTTGATCGCACCGCCCGACAGGATCACTTCGCGCCGGGCGCGCACGGTCTTGACCTGCCCGTTCCGGCGATAGGAAATACCCGCCGCGCGCCTGCCCTCGAACAGCACCCGTTCGGCCAGCGCCCTCGTCTCGACACGCAGGTTCGCGCGTCGCAAAACGGGGCGCAGATAGGCCCGCGCCGCCGACATCCGCATGCCCCCCTTGGCGGTGTTCTGATAGGTGCCCACCCCCTCTTGCGTGGCGCCGTTGAAATCGGGGTTGTGCGGAAATTGAAGCTCTCCGCCCGCAGCGATGAAATCCCGGCAGAGCGGGTGCAGATCCCGGTCCATGGTCGCCACATGCAGCGGACCATTGTCGCCGCGAAAGGCGTCTCCACCCCGGTCGTTGGTCTCGGACCGCCGGAAATAGGGCAGCACATCGTCCCAGCCCCAACCCGGATTGCCCATCGCCTGCCACGCGTCGAAATCCTGTGCCTGTCCCCGGATATAGACCATCGCGTTGATCGAGCTTGACCCACCCAGCACCTTGCCGCGCGGCCAATAGCTGACCCGCCCGTTCAGCGCCGCATCGGGTTCGGTATGGTACATCCAGTTGACGCTGGGCCGGTAAAAGGTCTTGCCATAGCCGATCGGCATCCAGATCCAGAAGTTCAGATCGCTGCCCCCCGCCTCCAGCAGCAACACCGTGTGCCGGCCGTTCTCGCTCAGCCGGTTGGCCAGCACGCAGCCGGCCGACCCCGCACCCACGATTATGAAGTCATATTCGCTCATGGCGGGCACCGCCCCCTGTTGCCGAGCATCTAGGTCGCAGGTGCCGCGCTGATGACAAAAAGTTTGCGCATGTGGTCATGTATCTCCCATTGACCGGTCCAGCCCTGCGGAAGCACCAGAAGGTCGCCCGGCCCGATGTCGCGGCTGCCACTACCATCGGCATTTGTCACAGTCGCCCGTCCGGACAGGATATGACAATATTCGCCGCCCCCGGTGCGGTCTGCGGTAAACCGGCCCGGCGTGCACTCCCAGACCCCGATCATGGTGCCGCCATCGGCCGACGTCCACAACACAGTCGAGGCCTCGGTCTGACCCTTGGTCAGGCTGGTGGGCTTGTCGGCAAAGGCGCCCAGCGGTACCGAGGCAAGGTCGGCGAATGTTTGCAGGTCGATCATGGCAGCTCTCTCGATCAGGGGGGAATGCCCGAACCCGGGCATCACTCGCTTGGTTTCGTTGATTTCTTCTGTTGTCCAAACAGCTGCGCCAGCACCATCATCCCCGTCGTCACCAGGATCATGATGGTCGAGATCGAGGCGATGGTCGGATCGATCTGGTCGCGCAGCGCGTTGAACATGTTGCGCGTCAGGGTCGGGTTGTCGCCGCCCGAGACGAACATCGCCACCACCACCTCGTCAAACGAGGTGAGAAAGGACAAGAGCGCGCTCGTCACCACGGCAAAGCGGATCTGCGGCAGCGTCACAGTCAGAAACGCCTTCCACCGCGGTGCGCCCAGGCTGCGGGCGGCCTCCTCCTGGCTCATGTCGAAGCTTTTCAGCGCCGAGCCGGTGACGATCACCACCAGCGGCAGTGCCAGCACCGTATGCGCCAGCACCAGCCCGGTGATCGTGTAGAGGATCTGAAGCTGCACATAGGCGTAGAAGGCCCCGATCGCGACCAGCACCACCGGCACCATCATCGGCGTGATCATCAGCACGAAAGCCGCGCGGACAAACCGGATTTTCGAGCAATGCAGGCCATAAGCCGCCAGCACGCCAATCGGTGTCGCCACCAGCATCGTCAGGAACGCCGCCTTGAACGAGGTGCGCGTTGCCAGCATCCACTCGGGCGAGCCGAAGTAATGGTCGTACCAGCGCGTCGACCAGGTCTCGGGCGGAAACTCCAGATACTGGCTGTCCGAGAATGACATCGGCACGACGATCAGCGTGGGTGTCACCAATAGCACCATGGTGATCACCGCAATGACGTAGAGCCACAGGCGCTGGCCATGGGTGATCTGGGTCTCGGTCGCGGGGCTTTGGAACCAGCGCAGCATCAGTGCCCTCCCCCGGTCATCTTCTCAAGGTTCAGGAAACGCGAGGCGATCCACAGGATCACCATGGTCGATACCAGGAGCACAACTCCCAACGCGCTGGCCGCCCCCCAGTTCACGAACAGCTCGATATTGGACACGATCTTCATCGATACCATGATCACCTTGCCGCCGCCCAGCACCGCCGGGGTGACAAAGAACCCAAGGCACAGGATGAACACCATCAGCGACCCCGCAAAGAGGCCCGGCAGCGTCAGCGGAAAGAACACCGTCCAGAACGCCCGGCGCGGGCTGGCACCCAGGTTCGAGGCCGCCTTCATCAGGTCGCGGTCAATCGCCTTCATCGCGCCATAGACCGGCAGGATCAGGAAGGGCAGCATGATATGCACCATGCCGATCAGGGTACCGGTCATGTTGTGGACAATCTTGATGGGTTCGTCCCACAGCCCCAGCGAGATCGCCCATTCATTGACCAGCCCGCGCTTTTGCAGCAGCACCAGCCAGGCATAGGTGCGCACCAGAAGCGAGGTCCAGAACGGCAGCAGCACCGTGATCAAGCACAGGTTGGCGATCCGATTGGGCAGGCCCGCGATGAAATAGGCCAGCGGATAGCCGATCAGGATACAAAGGCCGGTGGTCAGGAAACTGACCTCGAACGTGGTCTGAAAGATGCGGGCATAGGATTTCCGCTTCAGCATCCGCTCGTAATTTTCCAGCGAGAACGTGCCATCCGCCCCGATGAACGAGACATAGAACAGCCAGCCCACCGGGATCACCAGAATGACAAGGATCAGCAGGATCGCGGGCGAGCCGAGGCCAAAGAGCCTGAGCCGTTCCAGCCATTCGTCCCGCCTCAGCCCCGCCTCGTTGGTGCGTACCACCTCCATCCTAGGCCTCGCTTCCGTCGATCAGCACCGTATCCTCGGGTGCCAGGCACAGGGTCAGCGCCTCGCCCACCGCAGGCAGGGCGGTGACATTGGCGCCCCGCATGGCGCCGCGCAACACGATCTGCGCGCCATCGGCCAGCGCCGCATGCAGCAGGAAACTGTCGCCCTGATAGACCACCTCGGTCGCCATGGCGGCAAAGTTGTTGGCCCCCTCGCGCGGCCCCTCGCGCGACAGCACCACCCGTTCCGGGCGGATCATCAACAGCAGGCTGGCCGCCTCGGGCGGCGGGCTGTCATGCAACAGGGGCGTTCCGTCGAACAGCACCGTGTCACCCTGGCGCGACACCGGCAGAAAGGTGGATTCACCGATGAAATCGGCCACGAAGCGGTTGGCGGGCCGCTCGTACAGGTCGCGCGGCGTGGCCAGTTGCATGATCCGCCCATGGTTCACCACCGCGATCCTGTCCGACATGGTCAGCGCCTCGCGCTGGTCATGGGTGACATAGACCGTGGTCATGCCCAGTTTCTCATGCAGGTGCCGCAATTCGATCTGCATCTGGTCGCGCAGCTTCTTGTCCAGCGCCGACAGTGGCTCGTCCATCAGCAGGATGCGCGGTTCGAACACGATGGCGCGGGCCACCGCGACGCGCTGGCGCTGGCCGCCCGACAGCTGGTCGATCCGCCGGTCGCCAAAGCCCCCCAGTTGCACCGTGTCCAGCGCCGCCTCGACGCGGGCGGCGATCTCGGGCTTGGGCACCTTGCGCAGCTTCAGCGGGTACCCCACGTTGCCTGCCACCGTCATATGCGGGAACAGCGCATAGCTTTGGAATGTCATCCCCACATCGCGCAGATGCGGCGGCGTGCGGATCACCTCGCGGTCGCCGAATTTCAGACTGCCGCAATCGGGCCGGGTGAACCCCGCCAGCACCATCAACAGCGTCGTCTTGCCCGACCCCGACGGGCCCAGAAGCGTCAGGAACTCACCGCTTTGCACCTCTAGCGAGACATCATTGAGCGCATGCACCGGGCCATAGGTCTTGGTCACGTTCTTGACCGAGATCGGCAGGGCTTCGTTGGTTCTGGAGGTCAAGACAAACCCTCGCAATCTTCGTTCGAGAAACAAGCGGGCGCCGCAGCGCCCGCCCTTGAATGGCTGGAAACCCGCCTCACTCGGTCAGCATTTCCTGATACATCTCGGCCGCGATGGTCTCCCACTTGGCGTACCAGTCCAGCGAGACCGGCAGCTGCATCGCCGCGTTTTCGGGCGACGAAGGCAGGCCCGCCGCCACGTCGGCGGTGATCACGCCGGTCTCATAGGCCGCCTTGTTGGTCGGCCCATAGGTGATGTATTTCGGCAGATCGTCCTGGTACTCGGGTTTGGAAATCTCGTTGAGGAATTCCATCGCCGTATCGCGGTTCGGCGCGCCCTTGGGCACCGCGAAACAGTCGTAGTCGAGCAGCGCCTGGTTGAAGCTATAGGCTACCTTGGCGCCGTCCTTCTTGGCATTGTCAAACCGGCCGTTCCAGCCGGTGGTCATATCGACCTCGCCATCCTTCATCAGCTGCGCATGCTGTGCGCCGGATGTCCAGAACACCGAGATATGCGGCTTCAACTCGCGGATCTTGTCGATCGCCCGTTCAATCCCCTCTTCGCTGTCGAGCACGCTATAGACATCGGCAGGCGCCACGCCATCGGCCATCAGCGCGCCCTCCAGCGCGCCCGCCACCTTGCCGCGATAGGCGCGCGAGCCGGGGAACTTCTCGACATCCCAGAAATCGGCCCAGCTCTGCGGTCCGTTCTCGCCATAGGTGTTGGTGTTCCAGGCATAGACGGTCGAGAACACATCGCCGCCGATGCAGTAATCGTTGTAAAGACCGGGATAGAAGGTCGAGACGTCGATCACGTTATAGTCTAGCTTCTCCAGCAGCCCCTCGGCCGCAGCCCGTGCCGCAGAACCGGAACCGCTGGCCACGATATCCAGCGTCACCTGCCCCGAGCTGACCTGAAGTCGCACATCGGACATGCCGCCATAGGTCTCCTGCTTGACCTCGATACCGGTATTGGCGGCGGCGGGTTCGAACAGCGCCTTGCTTTGCGCCTCCTGATACGAGCCGCCCCAGGACGCGATGGTCACGCTCTTGCCCTGCGCAAATGCGCCCGTCGCCAAGACTGCGGCAGAGATCGTCAGAATTGTTCTCGTTTTCATTGGTTTCCTCCCTTTGGTGGTTTTCCGGGTCCTGCCCCGTCCAGATCGGCAGGCAGCGGGCAAGGCGCCCAAGTCGTGTTCCACCTGTCGCGATAGTGCGGGCACCAGCGGGACAAATGAAATTTCGAATCCTAAACCTTGGTTTCGATCCGTTAATACCGGGTCAGGCTGGCGGTGCCGTCCTGCCCGGCCCGTTCAGGTCATGCGCAAAGCCTTTCGAAACTGTCGTTGATCCTTCCAGCGATACCAGGCCACCGCCGCGGGCAGGAACCAGGGCTTGCCGCGATAGAGGGGCCGGGTGGGAAAGGGCAGACCGTCGAACGCGGTTTGTCCCTCGGCCAGGCCCAGCACCTTTTGCCCCGCGCGCATCCCCAGATAGGGCGCCATCGACACGCCCGATCCGCAATAGCCCATGGCGTAATGAATACCGTCCTGCACCCCGGTATGGGCCAGTTCGTCGAAACTGTATGCCACAGTCCCGCTCCAGGCATGGCTCAGCGCGACGTCTTCCAATTGGGGAAAGATACGGCACATGTCCTGCCGCAGCCGGGCCGCCCCGGCCAGCGCCGTGGTTTCCGAGGCCGAGACGCGCCCCCCGAACAGCACCCGCCGCCGGTCGGGCGAGGCGCGATAGTAATAGACCACCTTGCAGGTATCGCTGGCGATCCGGTCGCCGGGGAACAGTTCGTCAATGGTCGCCTCGGGCAGCTCCTCGGTGGCGATGATATAGCTGCCGATCGGGATCACCCGCCGCTGCAACCAGGGCGTCAATGCGGTGGTATAGCCATTGGTGGCCACGATCACGTCCCGCGCCTCGACCACGCCCTTGGCGGTCTCGACCCGGAACCCCGACCCGTTGCGCGATATCCCCTGCACCCGGCACTGGCCCACAACCTGCGCCCCGGCCCCGAGGGCCAGACGCAGCAATTCGCGGTGAAACTTGCCCGGATGCAGCGAGCAATGCGCAGAAAACACCACGCCGCCGAAATAGGCATCCGTGCCCAACTGGCGGCGTTGTTCGGATCGCGGCACGGCGAAGCTTTCGATGCCTTCCTGCTGGCGCAGCTTCTCGGCATCGCGTGTCAACTCCTCGTAATGGCCCGGCGTATGCGCCGCGTGAAAGCGCCCGGCCCGGCGGAAGTCGCAGTCAAGCCCTTCGCGCGCGACGAACTCGCCGATCCAACGCAGCGCATTGGCACCCTCGGCCCGGATGCCCCGCGCCCGCTCCAACCCGAATTTCGCGGCCAGCTTTTCCAGCGAGGGTTTCACGCTGGTGCTGATCTGGCCGCCATTGCGGCTGCTGCACCCGTATCCCGGATCCTCGGCATCGACGACCAGCGTCGAGCGGCCGCCGCGCGCCGTGGTCAGCGCGGCACTCAGCCCGGTATAGCCCGCGCCGACAATCAGCACATCGACCCTGGCCGATGGCTGCGTTTGCAAGGCTGGCATGGCGCCGAGCTGATCGTGCCAGAATGGCGTCTGCCTGATGGTCGAAAGTGGCATTGGATTGAACGCGACGCTCCCTACAGCCGGGGCAGGACATCCCCCACCCGCTGGCTCCGATTGAAACGCTAGGCCAGTATTGGCTCACAATTCATATCCAATATGACAAAACTTTCAGACCAATCCTAGCGCAGGGCAGAAAGCCCGCCCAGGATACCCATCCCCCTTGCGATATCCTCGGGCGTGGCGCAGCCAAAGCCGAACACGAGACCGGATTGCGGAATCGGGGTCAGGCAGTAGCGCCGCAGCGGTGCCAGCGTGACACCCTGCTGCATGGCCTGCGCGACCACCTCGGCCTCGTCCACGCGCGCATCTAGAAATGCAGGCGTGTGAAACCCGCTGGTCGTCTCTTGCAGGCGGATGTTTTCAGGCAGACCGTGCGCGGCCTCCATCAAGGCCTCGTAGCGCGCCTTGTACAGCTGGCGCATCAGCCGGATATGGGTGGCGAAATGCCCCTCGTCCATGAACTCGGCCACGATCGCCTGCGTAGCGGTCGAGGGCCCGCTGGCCCAGGTGTCGAACATGCCATCAAAGGCCGCGACCATCCGCTCGGGCACCAGCACGAACCCCAGTCGCAACGAGGGAAACAGCGATTTCGAGAAGGTGCCGACATACAGAACCCGCCCATTGGCGTCGATACTGTGCAGCGCCGGGCGCGGCGCGTTGCCAAAGTAGAACTCGCCGTCATAATCGTCCTCGATGATCAGAGCCTGCGCCTGTTCGGCCGCCTGCAACAGCTCCAGCCGCCGGGGCAGCGACATGACATGGCCCAGCGGCTGCTGGTGCGAGGGCGTGACAAAGGCCAGCCGGAAGTGTGGCGCCTTGGCCAGCCCGTCAGACACCACCATGCCTTGTGCATCCACATCCACCGGCACCAGCTCGGCGCCTTCGGACAACAGCGCATTGCGCGCGCCCGAGGCGCCGGGATTCTCCATCCAGACCCGGTCGCCCGGATTGAGCAAGAGCCGCCCGATCAGTGAAAACGCATGTTGCGCGCCCGAGGTGATGAACACCTGCTCGGGGTCACAGCGTATGCCCTTGAGCGCGCTCAGATGGGTGGCAATCGCCCGGCGCAGCGCGGCCAGCCCCTTGGGCTGGCCATAGCCCATGACGTCGCCGCGCCCGCCCCGCAGGTGCCGCGCCGACAGCCGTGCCCAATGCGCCATCGGAAAGGCATCGAGCGCGGGCAACGCGGTGACAAAGGCGCGCGGCTTGTGCGGCAACCACGCGCGCTGGGCATAGGCGCCCTGCGCGTGGCTGATGACATAAGACAGCCTGGGCTCGCGACCGGCACTGACCGCCCCCTGACTGGGGGCGGTTACGCTCTGGTCCTCCAGTGTTTCGCTGACATATGTCCCCGCCCCGATGCGCGACACCAGCATGCCTTCGGCCACCAGCCGGTCGATGGCGTCGATCACCGTTGTGCGCGACACGCCCACCTCCTTGGCCAGCGTCCGGGTCGCCGGCAGCCGCTCACCCGCGCGCAGGGCGCCTGACAGGATCATGTCGCGCAGCGCCATGTAGAGCTGAACGCTGACACTGCGCCTGAGCGTCCGGTCCAGCCGGATCGAGGACAGCAAGGCGCCTGCGGCATGTTTCACGGGCAGCCCTCTTAATTGGTCTGGCGAAAATGTCGAAATGGATATACCTGCCAGCCCGATTTTTCGCCAGCATTTTTGCAATGCCCGTCCGCCCCGGCCGGCCAAAACCGGAAAACCACATGAAGCTTGCCAAACTCGAAACCTTTTCCACCGAATTCGTCTGCTTCGTCCGGGCCACCGCCGAGGACGGCGCGCAGGGCTGGGGACAGGTGGCGCCCTATTACGCCGACATCACCGCACAGGTGCTGCACCGGCAGGTCGCACCCTACGCGCTTGGGATGGACTGCACCGACATTGACGCCATGCTCGACATCGTGCGCGACCGCGAGCACAAGTTCCCCGGCTCCTACCTGCGCCGGGCGATGGGCGGGGTCGACACCGCGCTCTGGGACATGCACGGGCGGCGCGCGGGCAAACCGGTCTGCGAGTTGATCGGCGGCACGCCCGGACCGGTGCGCGCCTATGGCTCGTCGATGAAACGCGACATCACGCCGGTGGACGAGGCCGCGCGGCTTGCGCGCCTCCGCGACGAACTGGGCTTTGACGCCTTCAAATTCCGCATCGGCGCCGAGGTCGGCCGTGACCGGGACGAATGGCCCGGCCGCACCGAAGAGATCGTGCCGACCATGCGCCGCGCCATGGGCGACGATGTGGCGCTGCTGGTCGATGCCAATTCCTGCTACTCCCCCGCCCGCGCCATCGAGGTGGGACGGATGCTGGAACAGCACGGCATCTCGCATTATGAGGAACCCTGCCCCTACTGGGAATTCGCGCAGACCCGCGAAGTGACCGAGACGCTCGACATCGACGTCACCGGCGGCGAGCAGGATTGCATGATGGAGCGCTGGCAGACTATGATCGCCGACCGGGTGGTCGATGTGCTGCAACCCGATATCTGCTATCTGGGTGGCCTGTCGCGCACCCTGCGCGTGGCCCGCATGGCCCATGCCGCCGGGATGCCGATCACCCCGCACGCGGCCAACCTGTCGATGGTGACGCTTTTTACCATGCACCTGCTGCGCGCCATCCCGAACGCAGGAAAATATCTGGAGTTCTCCATCGAGGGGCTGGATTACTATCCTTGGCAAGACGGTCTTTTCACGTCGACCCCCTTCCGGATCGAAAATGGCCATGCAACAGTGACAGACGCCCCCGGCTGGGGCGTCGAAGTGAATCCGGATTGGCTGGCGCGGTCGAATTACCTGGTGACCGAGCCGGAGTGAAGTCCTCCCATCCTTTCGGACAGGGCACAGCATATCCAAGGTGCGCCTTGCTTGGGTACCATGCCGCGAATTTGCGATCTCGACCAATCCAGCATGTCTCCTTCGGTGTTTTCTGATCAAGGGACAAATCAGCTCATTACGAATCGTCAAAGGTGATCCAGTCGCGGATCAACTGGCGCGACTGGAAGCCATCAAAAATTGTCCGTCGTCAGAGTTTTCCGGACATCATGAGCGGTTTCGTATCGGAGGCTCTGGTTCGCTTTCTGTCAGAGTTTAGGCGGCAGCGGCTTGGTGCTGCAACCGGCGTTTTCGGATTGTCTGTTTCTTGATCTCCTCTCTCATCTTCAGGATCTTCGCGCCTCGACCGTGATAGACATCGGCGGGTGTCAGGTTGGCCAGGCTCTCGTGGTATCGGTGGTTGTTGTAGTGATCGACGAAGGCGCCGATCTGTCGTTCCAGGTCGTCGGGCAGGAAGTAATTTTCCAGCAGAACCCGGTTCTTGATCGTTTGGTGCCAGCGCTCGATCTTGCCTTGGGTCTGTGGGTGATGCGGCGCGCCACGAACATGGTCCATTCCCTTTTGCTCAAGGTATTCGGCCAGATCAGAGGCAAGGTAAGACGAGCCGTTGTCGCTGAGTAGCCGAGGCTTTTGAATGATCGTCGCGCTATCGCAACCGGACGCCTCCAGCGCCAGGTCCAGCGTGTCTGTGACATCGCTGGCCTTCATCGTCGTGCACAGTTTCCACGCGATGATGTAACGGCTGTAGTCGTCCAGGATTGTGCTGAGATAGAACCAACCCCAGCCGATCACCTTGAGATAGGTGAAGTCGGTCTGCCAGAGCTCGTTCGGACGGCTGGTCTTGTCGCGGAACTCATCCGCTGCCCGGATCACCACATGCGCAGGGGCGGTGATCAGATCCTCAGCGCTGAGGATGCGATAGACGGAGGATTCTGAGACAAAATAGCGTTTCTCATCGGTGTATTTGACGGCCAGTTCGCGCGGCGTCAGGTCTTCGTGCTCCAGCGCAAAGTCGACAACATCGTCGCGAACCGCATCCGGGATGCGGTTCCAGACCGACGCTGGCCGTGGTGAACGATCGGCAAGCCCGTCGAGGCCGCCATCGCTCCACCGGGCGTACCAGTTGTAGTAGGTGCTGCTGGGGATG
>NZ_JBXWRR010000011.1:0-107895 GCF_059613025.1 Ruegeria sp. BHSC223 | reverse complement strand
CACCCCGCCAACTCGCTCAGATAATCCGACACCCGCACCGGCGTACGACGGATATACGGCGCGATCCGATCATGCGCACAAAGCATGTCCTCGTAGGAAGGAATATACATCTCTCACCTCGCTCTCAGGCCGCCGCGAGCAGGGAGGTTGCGCTATGTGTCCGGAAATACGCCTGCGCGGCGGCAACACCCGACCCAAGCGGAACATCAAGCCCCAGATCGGCCATGCACATCTCGGCGGTGGCGATGCCTGACAGCGTCATGACATCGGTCAGGCTGCCCAGATGGCCGATGCGGAACACCTTGCCCGCGACCTCGCCCAACCCGACGCCAAAGGCCACGCCATATTTGCTGGCGGCATGGGTCACGATATCGGTGGCGTTGAACCTCTCGGGCGTGCGGATGGCGCTGACCGTGTCGGAATAGACATCCGGCGAGGCCGCGCACAGATCGAGCCCCCAGGCGCGAACCGCCGCGCGCACGCCTTCGGCGATGCGGTGGTGGCGGGCAAAGACATTCTCCAGCCCCTCGTCCAGCAGCATCCTGCACGCCTCGTTCAACCCGTTCATCAGGCCCACGGCGGGGGTATAGGGATAGGCGCTGTTGGCATAGCCCCTGGCCATGTCATGCACATCGAAGAAGGTGCGCGGCAGGGTGCCGGTGCGGGTCGCCTCCATCGCCTTGGGGCTGAACCCGACAATCGCCAGCCCGGCCGGCAGCATGAAGCCCTTTTGCGAGCCGGTGACGGCCACATCCACCCCCCAGTCGTCGAAGCGGAAATCCATCGACCCGATCGAGCTGACCCCATCGACGAACAGAAGCGCCGGATGCCCCGCCTTGTCGAGCGCGCGACGCACCGCCGCGATATCCGAGCGGACCCCGGTTGCGGTCTCGTTATGGGTGGCAAGAACCGCCTTGATCCTGTGTTCGGTGTCGGCGGTCAGGATCTCTTCGTAACGATCCGCCGGCAGACCCTCGCCCCAGGGGGTTTCGACGACCTCGACCGCCAGCCCATGACGCTGGCACATGTCGATCCAGCGATGGGAAAACATGCCGTTGCGCGCGGCCAGCACACCGTCGCCCGCCGACAGCGTATTGGTCAGCGCGGTTTCCCAGCCCCCGGTCCCGGTGGAAGGAAAGATGAAGACCTCGGCTGTTTCGCTCTTGAGCACGGCCTGCACCCCCGCTCGTGCCGGGTGCAGGATCTGCCCGAACAATGGCGAACGGTGATCGATCGTCGGCATGTCACAGGCCTTGCGCAGGCGCTCCGGGATATTGGTCGGCCCAGGGATGAAAACGGGGTTCTGGAAACTCATCTTGTGCCTCGTTCAACGGATTCGGTGTCCTATCATCAACCGGGCACGACCTCTTGACAATTTTTTTGAAAATGTTTTTCATGCTAAGTAAATTTCTATTTATATGTTTAATATCATGTACCTATAGTTTTTCAGCTCTCCGAAGTGCGAAGTCTGAAAAACGAAGAAACGACAGGAGTGCAGCGGTTTGGCGACGGAGAAACGGAAAAGAGGGCGACCCAAGGCCTTTGCCGACAAGAGCGAGCAGAACACCAATCAGTCGCTCGACCGGGCCATCGACATCCTCGAATGCCTCGCCTCGGCGCGGGGGCTGACGCTGTCAGAGGTGGCGGACCGGCTCGACCTGGCACCGGCGACGGTGTACCGGGCGCTGCACACATTCGAGAGCCGCCGTCTGACCGAGATCGACCCGGAAACCCAGACCTGGCATATCGGCCCAGACCTGTTCCGACTGGGATCCGCCTTTTTGCTGCGCAGTTCGCTGGTCGAGCGCGCCCGCCCCGTTCTGCGCAAGCTGATGGAAATGACCGGAGAAACCGCCAATATCGGTATCGAACGCGATGGCGAGATCCTGTTCCTGAGCCAGGTAGAGACCCAATCGAACATCCGCGCCTTTTTTCAACCCGGCACGCGCGCGCCGCTGCATGCCTCGGGGATCGGCAAGGCGCTGTTGTCGCAATACGACCGCGCCCGCATCGACAGGCTGCTGCCCGATCCACGGCTGGAACAGTTCACGATGAAGACGTTGTTCGACAAGGAACAGCTGCTGGCCGAGCTTGACCTGATCCACCGCCGGGGCTGGGCGCTGGATGACGAGGAACGGACCCACGGAATGCGATGCGTCGCGGCGCCGATTGTGGATTTCACGGGAGAGGCGGTTGGTGGCATCTCGGTTTCGGGGCCCTCGGACCGGATGCCCGACGCGCGGCTGACCGAGATCGGCAACATCGTGCGCGATGCGGCGGTCGACCTGTCGCGCAGGCTGGGGGCGCCTTTGCGAGCAGGATAGCCGGAGCGAGCGGTCCCCAACCTCTGCATTCGTCATGCGAATGTCTTGCGGGTTTTTGTGGCGTTGCGCTTCCAAAGATGCATCAGCGCCATGTTCGCTCTTGTTTTGGCAATGCCGGTGATCAGCCAAATCCCGCTTTCACAGGCACCCGCAACCCAAGCCACAGTCATTCAGTATTGAAACAGCAAGTGACTTCCGATTATGCGTTCGGCCCTATATCAGGGGGCTAACACGGGTCGGGAAGGACCCAGGCAGGATAAGGGAACGAGCATATGTGTGGAGTGGTCGGTGTCGCCGGTGTGGGCGACGCGCAGAAAGAGATTCTCGGGATGCTGACCAATCTGGAGTATCGCGGCTACGACTCCTCCGGCATGGCTGTTCTCAGCAACGGGCGGCTTCATGTCGTAAAACGGCAGGGGGCACTGTCCGAACTGAAGAAGGAACTGCTCAAGCCAACGTCCCAGTTGCATGGGTCTGCTGGTATCGGTCACACCCGCTGGGCGACCCATGGTGCGCCGTCGGACATCAACGCGCATCCTCATCTGTCGAGCGACGGCAAGATCGCAATCGTCCACAATGGCATTGTCGAGAATTACAAGGCGCTGAAGGATCAGCTGATCGACGAAGGCTATCTGTTCAAGTCGGAAACCGATAGCGAGGTCATCGCGAATTTGGCCGCGAAACTCTATCAGGACTGCGGCGCAGGGAGTTATCGCCAGGTGCTCGCGCGGCTACAAAGCCGTTTGGTCGGCGCTTATGCGGTGGTCATCCAATTCGCAGATGCACCCGACCTGATCGGCGGCATCCGTAATGAATGCCCGCTGAACTATATCCAGAAAGACGGGCAATCGGCGATCTCGTCCGACCTGTCCAGCCTGGTCCCCTATGGCAAAGACGTCTTTTGCCTGAAGGACAAACAATGCGTTATCCTCGACAGCGACGGGGTCTCGGTGTTCGACGAGATGGGAACGGATTCCGAGGCGATACCGATCACCATCAACTGGTCGGTCGAAAAGGCCCGCAAGGATGGTTTCGATACCTTCCTGCAAAAGGAAATCCACGAGGAGCCAGCGGCGGCACAAGCGTTCTATCGCGAGATTCGCAACCACAAGGCCGCGCTCGACGAGTATCTGAAGCAACACCGCTTTTCCAAGATCGTTGTCGTCGCCTGTGGCTCGGCCTCGTTCAGTGCGATCTTTGCCGAGGCGCTGGCGCGGCAGTTCGATTTGCCCATTGATGTGATTTCCGAGGTCGGGTCGGAGATGCGCTATAATCCGCCGATGATCTCGGAGACGACGCTGGTCCTGGCCATCAGCCAATCGGGCGAAACCGCCGATACTATTGGCGCGGTCAAAGCGGCCAAGCAGAAAGGGGCGCAGGTCGTTTCATTCGTCAATGTCGCGGGGAGCACGCTGGAGTTTGTCTCGGACCTGGTTCTGCCCCTGTCGGCCGGCCCAGAGATCTCGGTGCCCAGTACCAAGACCGTAACGAACATGTTCCTAGCGGTCTTTTTCTTCCTTGACGCGATGCGGCAGGCCTTGGGAGGTCAGCGCGATGAGAGCTGGTTCGCTTCGGCCGAGGAGTTCCGCGCAGCGCTGGCCGAGATGGTCGGACGCGAGCGCCAGTTCCGCAGCATCGCCGAGCGGGTTTCGGGCTATCAGAGCTGTTTTGCGATCGGGCGGGGGGTCGACTTCTCCATTGCCAAGGAAACGGCGCTGAAGCTCAAGGAAACCTCGTATCTGCATTGCGAGGCGATGAATGCGGGAGAGTTCAAGCATGGCAGCATCTCGCTGATCGAATATGGCATGCCGGTGCTGTGCATCCTGACCGACGAAATGCAGCGCAAGAAGATGGTCTCGAACATCAACGAGATCCGGGCGCGCGGGGCGCAATGCATCGTGATCTCGGATCTTCTTCCGGCCGAGATCGAGGATGCCGATGCGATGACGGTGATCACGGTCCCGGCTGTCGGCCCGGTTTGGAACACGATTCTGACGCTGATGGTCGCGCACTATATCTCGTTCCTGATCGGCAGCCTCAGAGGGATCGACGTCGACCGGCCCCGCAATCTGGCAAAATCGGTCACAGTTGAATGAACCGGCGCCCATAGTGGTCGGATAACCGGCTAAACCAGATCAGAGCAGCGCCGAAGCGATCGGTTTGCCCCTCATTCCGGCTGGAACACGTCCTTGAACTGTTCGCGCAGGATGTTCTTTTGCACCTTGCCCATGGTGTTGCGCGGCAACTCCTCCATCAGGATCAGTTGCCGCGGGTGTTTGAACCGAGCCAGCGCTGTTTCGACCCGGGCCATGATTGCCTTCGTATCGGGGGTTTCACCCGGTTGCGGCACCAGGATGCCCAGCGGGGTCTCTCCGAAGTCGGGATGGGGCACCCCGATCACCGCACTTTCCAGAACGCCGGGCTGATCGTCCAGCAGTAGCTCCAGCTCCTTTGGATAGATGTTGAACCCGCCCGAGATGATCAGGTCCTTGCCGCGTCCGACGATGGTGACATAGCCATCGGGATCCTCGAAACCCAGATCGCCGGTGATGAAGAACCCGTCGGGGCGCAGTTCTGCGGCGGTTTTCTCCGGCATCTGCCAGTAGCCCTTGAACACGTTGGGGCCGCGCACCTCGATCACGCCTATTTCGCCCTGTGGCAGGGTTTCGCCGGTATCGGGGTTGGTCACCTTCAGCTCGACCCCCGGTAGGGGCAGACCGACAGTGCCGGCGCGGCGCTCTCCCTTGTAGGGGTTTGAGGTGTTCATGTTGGTCTCGGTCATGCCGTAGCGTTCGAGGATGCGGTGGCCGGTGCGCTCTTCGAACGCGACATGGGTTTCCGCCAGCAAAGGCGCCGAGCCCGAGACGAAGAGGCGCATATGTTGCGCCAGCTCGCGGGTGAACCGGGCATCGCCCAGAAGGCGGGTGTAAAAGGTCGGCACCCCCATCATTGCGGTCGCGCGGGGCATCTGCGCGATGATCTGGTCAAGGTCGAATTTCGGCAGAAAGATCATGCTGCCGCCGGTGATCAGCGCGATATTGGTGGCCACGAACAGGCCATGGGTGTGAAAGATCGGCAGCGCGTGCAGCAGCACGTCATCAGCGGTGAACCGCCATTCGCGCGCCAGCGTCTCGGCATTAGACAACAGGTTGTCCTGGGTCAGCATCGCGCCCTTTGAGCGGCCCGTGGTGCCCGAGGTATAGAGAAAGGCCGCCAGGTCGCCGCCCTCCCGCGCGACGGTGTCGAACCGCTCGGGCATCGCGGCGGCGCGCTCGGTCAGGCTGCCCGAACCATCGGCGTTCAGGGTCTCGATCCGGGCGCCCAGACCCTTGGCGATCGGGGCCAGCATGTCGCGGCTGCGCCCGTCGCAGACGATCAGCGCGGCGCCGCTGTTGTCGATGAAATAGCTGAGTTCGTCGGCGGTATAGGCGGTGTTGAGCGGTAGAAAGATCAACCCGGCCTGGGCGCAGGCGGCATAAAGCGCTAGCGCCTCTACTGATTTCTCGACCTGCGCTGCCACCCGGTCCCCCGGTTTCAACCCCAGATTGGTGGCGGCATGGGCCAGCCGGGCCGCTTGTGCCAGAAAAGTAGTGTGGCTGATTACCCGGCCATCGGGTAGGTGCAGAAACGGCGTCTTCTGCCCGGCATGGATGCCGAAGAGGCGGTCATAGAGGGGATTTGCCATGGGGTACCCTTTCCTGCGTCGCGGTCCGGTTGTCCTTCTGGGTGATTGCGCGGCAATGGTAAAGTCCGCTAGCCAGCGCAGCGCGTCAGAGTTAGCGGTTGCGATCCCTGTGATCCCGAAGATGGGCGAGGAATGTACTGACACGGGCCAGTCCTTCGGTCAGGATCCGCGGGTCGTTAGCATAGCCGATGCGCAGCCAGCCCTCGATATGCAGGGCCGAGCCGGGGGTGAACATCACCCCGGTCTCCTCCAGCAGGCGGACACAGAAGTCGCGCGACGGCATGTCGAAGTTGTATTTCAACAGCGCGGTGGTGCCGGCGCGTGGGCGGACCCAAGAGATATCGGGCTCGCGGTCGACCCAGTCGGCCAGAATCTCGATATTGCCCCGGGTGATGCGGTGGCTGCGTTCCAGGATGCGATCCTTGGCCTCGAGCGCCATGGCGGCGAAATAGTCGTCCAGCATGCCGACGCTGATCGTGTTGTAATCGCGATGGATCGACACCGCAGCGATCAGGTCGGGATTGGCGGCGATCCAGCCCAGCCGCAGACCGGCCAGAGAAAAGGTCTTGGACATGCCGCCGACGCTGATACCGCGTTCGTAGAGATCGGCGATGGCAGGGGCAAAACCGTCGCCCTGATGATTGGTCCCACGATAGACCTCGTCACACAGGATCCAGGTCCCATGCGGGCGGGCCAGCGCGATGACCTCTTGCAACAGGTCATGTTCCATCAAAGCGCCGGTGGGATTGTTGGGATTGGCAAAGGCGATCAGCCGGGTTTCGGGCCGGATCAGCGAGGCCAGTTCCGCCATGTCCGGAAGAAAGCCGTTCTCGGGCCGCAGATGCAGGATATCGACCGTGGCGCCATAACTTTCGGGAATGGAGTAATGCTGCTGGTATGTGGGGCGGATGGCGATCACGTGATCGCCCGGTTCGACGACGGTTTCATGCACCAGCGCATTGGCACCGATGGCGCCATGGGTCACCACGATATTGTGGCGCTGCTGATGCTGGTAGAGGGTCGAGATCGCATCGCGCAACCGGTCGGAGCCTTCGATGGCGCCATAGGTCATCTTCATCGCGCGCAGGTCGTCCATCACGTCGTCATTGCGCCCGGCCAGTTCCAGCAACTCACCGATGTCGAGCGAGGCCACGCAGGTTTCGGCCAGGTTATAGGCGCAGTGGTTCTCGAACTCGTTCATCCAGATTTCGACGCCAAAGGGGTCTATGCGCATGGCTGGCCTTTCTTTCGGTCTGCTCGGCGGTCCGGTCCGCGGGACAGAGTTCCCAGATTTCGGTGCTGGACGCAATCTCTGCCAGGTTCCGCATCTGGATCAGGCGAAGCGCGCGCGACGAAGGGCCCGTTTTCCGACACGGAAAACGGGCCGGAAAATTTTGCAATTTTCCGGTTCGGAAATCTACGATTTCCGTTACCACCGCATTTGAGGGGTCAACTCTCGGCCTCATCCAGCAGGCGCCGCACCCAGCGTCCGGCCAGCCAGCTGGCCGGGATGCCCAGCGGTAGCGACCAGAGGAGCGCCGCAACTGGACCCAACGGTGTTCCACCCACCACGCGCAGCATCAGCGCTGCCATGAAGAGATTGATCGCCACCGTCGCCGTCACCGCCGGCCACAGCAGCAGCGCCAGTTTCCAGACCGGCCAGCGGCCCTCGATGCCCGGCTCAGTGGCTGGTGCCTTCAGAGAAGGTGATCTTGTTCCAGACATTGTATTTCCCCGAGGGTTTCTTCATCGGCAGGCGGCGTACTTCTTCCAGCGTCGCGGCATCATAGACAATGACCGCGCCATCCTCTTCCCAGACCGAGACCAGCGCATGTTTGCCGTCACGGGTGAACTCCACATGTGCCACCGTCTTTCCCGGTGCCGGGCGCAGAGTGCGCACGATCTCGAGGCTCTGCTTGTCGATCACATGCATCGCGTCCTTGTTGGGGCCAAAGAACACGTCGGCCCAGAAATAGGGGGTGTTCTCGTGACTGCGCAGAAAGAAGCCCGGCCCCTCGGTCGGGATCGTCGCGATGCGGGTCCAGCTTTCGGTGTCGATGACGCTCAGCTTGCCCTCTTTCAGATGCGGCGTGGCCATCACCCGGCGCCCGTCGCGTGCCCAACTGATGCCCGAACCCAGATGCGGCATGCCCTCCAGCGGCAGTTCGGCGATCTCGCGCCCGACGTTCAGGTTCACCACCACCCCGCGCACCCCATCGCGCGCGGCGCCGATCAGGTTGCGGTAATCGTCGGAGAAAAAGAAATCGTCGAGCGGCTCGGATATCTCGATCCGGCGCCGGGCGAACAGCCCTTCGGACGAGGCGATCGCCTCGACCATGCCCTTTTCGCGAGAATGGATGAACCCCTCGTAGACCGGCTCGGCATCGGGGTCGGTCGCCACCTCCCAGATCTCGGGCGCGTCCTTGAGCGCGAGGATGAAGCTCTGCCGTTGCGGCGCCTGATAGACGGCCGAGACCCGGCTGGGCGAACCATCCTTGGCGGTCACCTTCATGACCTTTGCCACCGACAGGTCCTCGGTGCTCAGCAGGGTCAGCGACATCGGCAGGTAATTGGCCACCGCCAGCCATTTGCCGTCATGGCTCATGGCGATGTTGCGGCTGTTGAGCCCCGCGCGCACCCGGCCCACCTGTTGCAGCGACCAGAGGTCGTATTTCTGCACCCAGCCGTCGCGCGACATGATGAAAACGTAACGCCCGTCGGGGCTGAACTTGGGCCCGCCATGCACCGCGAACGGCGTCTCGAAGCGGTCGAGCACCTCGAACGTGTCGCCATCCAGCACGCTGACATGATGATCGCCGGTTTCCACCACCAGGGTGATGTTCATCGGATCGGCATCCCAGACCGGCGCGGCGGCGGCGCTGTAGTCGCCGTCCAGCACCCGGCTTGCCGTGATCTCACCCTCGCCCCAGGCGGGGATTTCTGCCAGCGGTTCCTTCACATAGTCCGCCAGCGCGGCGATGGCCGCTTCGTCCAGCGTTTCCGAGAACCCCGGCATCTGGGTTGCGGTGCGGCCATCCTTGATCACAGCGGCCACTTTCGGACCGCGCATCCGGCCCAGCGTCTCGGGGATCAGCGCCGGTCCCAGCCCGCCCAGCCGCGCCGCACCATGGCAGCTGGCACAATACTCGGCATAGTCCTCGGCCGGTCCCGCCGCCACGGGTCCCGCCAGCATCAGGGCGCAGACCCCGTATTTCACTTTGCTCCAAATACTCCCGCCGGAGGCTCCCGCACGCGCGACAGGCACAGCGGATGCGGCCCCATGTGGGCGGGTTTCAAAAGAACTGATGCGCCGGGTCATGTCTCTTTCCTCGGAACGGGGTGACGGTCAGACGGTCCGAACCCGTCACGCCGATCTCGGCATCCGACAGGTAGCAGGCCGGGTCCTCGGCCCAGGGATCGCCGGTCAGTTGCAGGGCGCGGATGCGGGTATTGCCACCGCAGACATCCTTGAGCGTGCAGGCGCCGCAGCGGCCCTTGAGCGGGCGGGGGCGGGTGCGCAGCAGCGCCAGCATCGGGTCGTCGCCGGTCCAGAGCTGCGAGAACGGTGTCGTCTTCACGTTGCCCACCGTGTAGTCAGACCAATAGGTATCGGGATGCACCCGACCCAGATTGTCGATATTGGCTACGCCCAGCCCGCTGGAATTGCCGCCCCAGGCGGCCAGATGGGCGCGGATATGCGCCACCTTCCCGGCATCGAAATTGCGCCGCACCCAATCCAGGAAGTAACCCGCGTCGGCGTCGTTGTTGCCGGTCACGATATCCAGAGGCATGTCCTCGGCCGCAGCCACCCAGGCGCGGTCCAGAAGCAGGTCCATGGCGTGGCGGGTGCGCAGATGCGCGGCATCCTCGCCCCGGTTCTTGTCACCGCGCCCGGCATAGACCAGATGGCTCAGATAGAACTTGTCCACCCCCTCGTCATCGCAGAGCCGAAGCAGGTCGGGCAGGTGGTGCTGGGTGCCCTCGGTCAGGCAGAAGCGCAGGCCAACCTTGATGCCGCGCGCCTTGCAGGCGCGGACCCCGCGCAGGGCGTCGGCGAATGCGCCCTCGACGCCCCGGAACCAGTCATTGGTGGCGCCGATCCCATCCAGCGAGATGCCCACATAGCTGAAGCCCACATCGGCGATGCGGTCGGCGGTCTCGCCGTGGATCCTGGTTCCGTTGGTCGACAGCGCCAGCATCGGCACCAATTGGCGCGCGCGCAGGGCGATGTCGAAGAAATCGAACCGGTCGAGCGGCTCGCCCCCGGACAGGATGATCGCGGGCACCTTGAACTGGCCCAGATCCTCCAGCGTCTCAATCGCCTGTTCATGGCTCAGCTCGCCGGGAAAATCCACATCCGCCGAAACGGTATAGCAGTGGCGGCATTTCAGGTTGCAGCGCCGGGTCAGGTTCCAGATCACCACCGGTTTCACCGGGCCGGGGCGGCGCGGACGCACCGGGGTCGGCGCGATCAACTGGTGCATGTATTCGGTGAGCCGGAACATGTCAGGTCCTTTCCTTCAGACGCAGCCCGGTCTTTTTCAGGATGCGGGTGGAATAGAGGATGTCATGCCCCCGGCAGGCGGTGCCCAGCAGGGCGGCGATCTCGCCGCGCTTGGCCTCTACCTCGTCCCGGTCGGCGCCATGCACCATGGCAAACAGGTTATAGGGCCAGTCGGGCCGGGCGCGGGGGCGTTCATAGCAATGGGTCACAAAGGGCAGGGCACCCACGCGCGCGCCCAGATCGGCAATGCGGGCGTCATCCACGTCCCAGACGGTCATGCCATTGGAGGTCATCCCCAGCTTGTAGTGGTTGGGCGCGGCGGCGATGCGG
Organism: Ruegeria sp. BHSC223; assembly: GCF_059613025.1. NCBI lineage: Bacteria > Pseudomonadati > Pseudomonadota > Alphaproteobacteria > Rhodobacterales > Roseobacteraceae > Ruegeria > Ruegeria sp. BHSC223. Next base: position 97,052 of record NZ_JBXWRR010000011.1, on the reverse strand, counting down.
CGGATCACGCCACGGGCCTTCAGGGCGGCGATACGCTCCATCAGTTCGGGCTCGGGCAGGGCCAGGTCGGCGGCGACGCGGGCAAAGGGCGCGGGCACCAGCGGCAGCCCCTCTTGCATGGCCGCGATGATCCGTCTGTCTGTCTCGTCGATCATGCCGCCACCCGGAAACCGATGAAGAATTCCTGCAATTTCGGAAAGCGCAGGACCGCGATCCCGGTTTCCGCCTCGATCGCATCGGCGGTGGCCGCGATCCCCTGGGGGGTTTCGGTGGCCAGCACGAACCACATGTTCAGCCGGTGCGTGCGTTCATAATTATGCGCCACCTCCGGGTGGGCATTGACTTTGGTCAGGACGGTGTCGAATTCCGCCTCTGGCACAGCCATCGCACACAGGCAAAAGGCCCCGCCCATGGCGGCGGCGTCGAAAAACGGCCCGAAACGGGTGATCAGCCGCGCCGCCTTCATCCGGGCCAACCGCGCCAGCAATTCACCCTCGGTAAGACCCAGTTCGGCGGCGACGGCGGCATAGGGATGGGCCGTCAGCGGCAGATCCTCCTGCATGCGGTTGAGGATGCGGCGGTCGGTTGCGTCGGGGCTCATGCGGCCTCCTCCTTGCGGGGTTTGATCAGCGCGCCGGTCTGTTTGAAACAGCGGGTCGAGAACAGCACCTTGTGCGGTGTGCCGGCCAGTTCGGGCAGGGCCGTGGCGCTGTCCAGCACCGCCAGCGCCTCGCGGCGCGAGCGGGCGTGGATCATGGAATAGAGCCGGTAGGGCCAGACACCCGGTACCGGGCGTCGCTCGTAGCAAAGGGTCACGCCGGGATGCGCGGCCAACACCGGACCGGCGCTGCCGATCCGTTCGGGTGGCAGGTTCCAGACCACCATCGCGTTCGACGACCACCCCAATGCCCGATGCCGCACGATGACCCCAAGACGCGAGATCACCCCGGCCTGTTGCAACAGCGCGATGCGCGCCCTTGCCTCACCCACGTTCAGGCCCAGCCGGGTCGCCAGCTCGGCATAGGGCGCGGGTACCAGCGGCAGGCCCTGGGTCAGCGCCTGCAACAGGTCGGTATCGCCGGGACGCAGCACGCTGGCATCGACCGCCCGCCGGGTCGGCACGCGCGGCGTTCTGGCACCCATGCGAAAGCCCAGATCGACATTGAAGGGCCGCAGCAAGGGCAGATCGAGTACCCGCAGCCCGCTGGCCGCTCCGATCCGCGCCAGCGTCGCGTCCACATGCGCCCGATTGGGGCCGGTGGCGACGAACCAGAGGTTCCAGTCATCCTCGCGCTGGTAATTGTGGTTCACCCCCGGCTCGGCGCCGATCATCCCGGCGATCTCTTCGATCCGGTCCTCGGGCGCGGCAACCGCGGCGAGGGTGCTGGCAGAGGCGCTGCCGGGCGCGATGGTGGCGCCCACCCGGGTGATCCGCCCCGCCGCCTGCATCCGGGCAAGGCGCGTGATCACCTCGTGCTCCGAGATGCCCAGCTGTTCGGCGAGGCCCAGGAACGGGCGGTCGGTGATGGGAAAATCGCGCTGCCAGTCATCCAGCAGGGCACGGTCGATGGGGTCGGTGATCTGGCACATGATGGTTACAACCCCGTCCGATGGGCGCGCGCGGTAAAGAAGATTCCCGAGGGGCTGTCGGCCTCGATCTCGCGCAGTTTCTCAAAGGTGCGGGTGTCGTAGACCATCACCTTGCCCGCGTCGCGGACGCTGATCCAGACCTCGTGCCCGCGCGGTGTGAATTCCATATGCAGCACGGCGGGGCCGGGTTTGAACTGGTGGATCACCTCTTTGCTGACCGTGTCGATCACCTGAATGGTGTCGTTCAGCGGATGGGCAAAGTTGACCCAGACCTGACGCCCGTCGGGCCGCGCCATGGCGAATACCGGCTGGCCATGGGTGGCGGTACGCCCGGTCTCGGTCAATGTGTCGGCATCGACCCACAGGACCTGCGCATGCCCCACGGCGGGCAGCACGAATTCGCGGCCCGTCAGCGCCCAGCCTTCCAGATGCGGCATCTTGTAGACCGGCATTTCCTGCTGGCCCCGGCCATAGCCGGGCAGCACGCGGATCGGTTGGGGCGTCTCGTCCCACAGGTCAAGCGCGGTCAGCCCGTCCTCGCCAAAGAGGCCGGTGATATAGGTGCGCCCATTGCCGGTGATCAGCGCGTCATAGGGATTCTTGCCCATGCCGGGAATGGTGGTCAGCATCGGCTCGGGCGTGGTGAAATCGGCGATCCATGTCTCGCCCGTATCCCAGACGGTAAAGACAAACCGGCGGCCCGGCGCATCGACCAGGCCGATGGTCTTGCCGCCGGTGGGGATGTCGGCAACCATCTCCAGCGTGTCGGCGTCAAAGACGCGCACCCCGCCGGGGTCATAGTTGGACACGGCCACCAGCCGCCCATCGTCGGAAATGGCGCCGCCGATGGCATTGCCAGATTGCAGCACACGGTTCACGATCTGGCGGGTGGTGATGTCGAGTTTGGTCAGACCGCCGTCGCGACCAAACACATAGGCAAAGCGTTCATCCGGAGAATAGACCAGCGAGGCATGCGAGAGATCGCCCAACCCCTCGATCCGGGCCAGCGCGGCGCGCTCGGACTGGTCGACCAGCAGGACCGAGCCGGTGGCCCGTTCGATCACCAGCCCCAGATCGCCGGTGGCGACAGTCTGGGCGTTGACGGTGCCCGCCATCAGCGCGACGGCAAGGGTCAGGACAAGCGGTTTCATCGGGCCTCCGGGTCTTGCAGGTATCGGGCGATCCATTCGGCCTCTTCCTCGGTCAGAAGCGGGCGCCAGGGCGGCATGGCGGTGTCGGGGATGCCGTCGAGGATGACGCCGGTCAGCACCTCGCGGTCGAAATGGCCAAGCGCCTCGGGCCGGATATCGGGGCCAAGCCCGCCCTTGAGCGTCAGCCCGTGGCACGAGCCGCAATCCTGCTGCACCAGCCGCCTGAGCGCGTCGGGGTCGAGGGTTTCGGCGGCAAAGGCGGTGGTGGCCAGAAACGCAGCAACGGTCAGCAACGCCTTGCCTGTTCCAACGGCGGTGCCGCTCTGAAAGCGGGGAAAGAAAGAACTGTCAGCCATGGGCCACCGCCTGTTCCAGCAACTCGGTGACCGGCTGCTCGGCATAAAGCGAGACCACCTGGCCGATGATGAAGAGGGTCGGCGCCTCAAGCGCCTCGGCCCGCGCATCCGCCGCGATCCGGTCCAGCCGCGACAGCAGGCGGCGCTCATCCGGCGTGGTCGCACGGCTGATCGCCAGAACAGGAGTGGTTGCGGGCAGGTTCTCGGTCATCAGGCCGATGGCGATCTGGCCGATATTGGCCACGCCCATATAGACCACAAGCGTGGTGTCGGGATCGGCCAGGCGTTTCCAGTCGAGGTCCAGCACCCGGTCCGCCTGCCGGTGGCCGGTGACATATTGCACGCCCGTTGCCAACCCGCGATGGGTCAGCGGCACGCCGGTCGCGCTCGAAGCCCCCTGCGCGGCGGTGATACCGGGGGCGTAATCGACCCGCACCCCGTGGGCCATGAGAAAGGCCGCCTCTTCCGAGCCGCGGCCAAAGATCATCGGGTCGCCACCCTTGAGCCGGGCCACCACATGACCCGCGCGGGCCTCGTCCAGAAGAATGCGGTTGATCCGGTCCTGCGACACGGGATGGCATTTGGGCGACTTGCCCACCGGGATCATCCGGGCACCATCGGGTGCCATGGCCACGATCCGGGGATCGACCAGCCGGTCATAGACCACCACCTGGGCCTCTTGCAGCAGGCGCAGGGCGCGCAGGGTAAGCAGTTCGGGATCTCCTGGTCCTGCGCCGATCAGGTGGACATGTCCGGTGAGTGTCATGGCGTGCTCCGTCAGGTTGGGGCTGGCGAGAGGGGAAGGGGATGGGCGGGCCCCGGGACGCAACCGGGCCCGCCCGACGGACCGGCGTCAGTAAACGTCGGACCGGGTGTTGTAGACGTTGAACTTGCCGGTCGGAGTGATCAGGCGCGGGTCCTTGATCACAGCCTTGAGTTCCAGCGTCTTGTCGTCGACAACGACGATGGCGCTTTCCAGGTCCTTGGCGTTCCAGACCGAGAACCAGATCTCGTTGCCTTCCTGGTTGAACTCGCCCTGCACGACGCGGGGCTGGCCCTCGCCGATCTCGGCCCATTCGACAATCGGAAGCACGGTGTATTCCGGCTCTTCCTGGGCCAGATCACCCAGTTTGAAGACCGCGACCGAGCCCGAGATTTCCGCATCCGGGTTCAGCGGCGCATCGACATAGAGATGCTCCGATGTCGGGTGCGATTTCACGAAGAGCGAGCCGCCGCCCTGGGCATAGAGGGTCTGCACGACCTTCCAGGCGTTGTCGGGGTGCCCTTCGGGGTCGGTGCCGATCAGAGCCACGGTCTCGTCGCCCAAGTGCGAGGTTGCCCAGACCGGACCATAGGTCGGGTGCATCAGGTTGGCGCCCCGGCCCGGGTGCGGGGTTTGACCACCGGTCTCGACCAGCGCGGTCAGGGTGCTGTCCTTGGTGTCGACCACGGCCACCTTGCCACGGGCGTTGGCCGCAACCAGGAAGTACCGCTTGGAACTGTCGAACCCGCCATCATGCAGGAAGCGTTCGGCCTCGATCTCGGTCACCTTGAGGTTCTTGATGTCCGAATAGTCGATCATCAGGATCTTGCCGGTTTCCTTGACGTTGACGATGAACTCGGGGTTGAAGTGGCTGGCCACGATCGAGGCCACGCGCGGTTCGGGGTGATAGCTCTGGTCGTCATAGACCATACCGCGGGTCGACTTGATCTTGAGCGGCTCCAGCGTGTCACCGTCCATGATCACGTATTGCGGCGGCCAGTAGGAACCGGCGATCGCGTACTTGTCCTCGAACCCCTTGAATTTCGAGGTCTCGATCGAGCGCGCTTCGGAGCCGACCTTGATCTGGGCCACGGTGGCGGGGGTTTCCATCCACAGGTCGATCATGTTCACAAGCGCGTCACGCCCGATCACGAACAGATAGCGGCCCGAGGCCGAGATCCGGCTGATATGCACCGCATACCCGGTGTCGATCACCGCGTGGATCTTGTAGCTGGCACCGTCGATCAGCGCCACCTGACCGGAATCGCGCAGCGTGACCGAGAACAGGTTGTCGATGTCGATATCGTTCATCTTCTCGGTCGGGCGATCCTCGGGCGCGACCAGAACTTTCCAGGTCTCGCGCATCTCGGCCATGCCGAATTCAGGCGGCGAGGCCGGATCGAGCAGGATGTAGCGCGCCATGATGTCGATTTCTTCTTCGCTCATCTCACCCGACGTGCCCCAGTTGGGCATCCCGGCGGGCGAGCCGTAGGTGATGAAATCGCGCAGGTATTCATAGCCCACGTCACGGGTGATGTCGGTGGTCAGCGGTTTGCCGGTGGCACCTTTGCGCAGCACGCCGTGGCAACCGGCGCAGCGTTCGAAATAGATCTTGTTGCCGATGTTGTACTCTTCCTGCGTCATCACCGGGTCGCCTTCGCGGCGTCCGGGGATTTCCAGGTTCAGGGCACCAAGGGTGGTCATGCTGGGCTGATAGGCGGCGCCGGCATCCGACCCGTGGCTGTCCTGAGCGGCAACCATGGGTGCGGCCAGGCCCAGGGCCATGGCGGCGCTGGTCAGAAACAGGGTTCTGCGAATGGCGGGGGTTGGTTTCATAACGGTATCTCCGTCGAAGGCTGGTGAGGCATGTCCGACTCTGGCAGCCCGCGCGGGGCCGCTCCTTGACTTTCGTTAAGGTCACGCGTTGTCGTCGCCGCTAGCGTGGTGGAACTGAGCGAACGGATCCCGCGCGCGCACCGCATGCGGGCAGGAGGCAAGAGATGACCGCGCTGGCGCGACTTTTTTCCGAAGGGTTTCGGGTATTTTTCCTCGCAGCGGGCCTTTACGGCCTGTTCGCCGGGGCGATCTGGGTTCTTTTTCTTGCAGGCGACGGACCTGCGCTGGCGCAGGTGCCCAGCCAGTGGCACGCCCACGAGATGGTGTTCGGCTATGCCACCGCCGCGCTTGGCGGGTTCTTTCTGACCGCAGTGCCCAACTGGACCGGCGCGCCCGGCGCGCGCCAGGGCTTCATCGCGCTGGCGGCGGGGCTATGGCTGGCCGGGCGGCTGGCGGTCTGGTACGCGGGCGCACTGCCGCCGGTCTGGGTGGCGCTGCTGGATCTGGCCTTTCTGCCGGTGCTCGCGCTCAAGATCGTGACCCAGCTGTTGAAACGACCCAAGCCGCAGAACCTGATGTTCCTTTTGTTCCTGACCTATCTCTGGGCCGCCGACCTGTGGCTGCATCTGGACTGGATCGGCACCGGCTATGGCGATGCCGAAACCGGGCTGCGCGCCGGGCTGGCGGTGCTGTGTGCGCTGATCTCGGTGCTGGGCGGGCGGATCACCCCGGCCTTTACCCGCAACGCTATGAAACGCGCAGGCGTGGCTGAAACTCTCTGGCCGGTCAGCCGGGCGCCGGTAGAGCGGCTGGCGCTGGGGCTGGCCCTGCTCTTGCCGGGGCTGGTCCTGGGCGGTGCACCGGACGGGTTGACCGGCGCGGTCGCGCTGGCCTTTGGTGCAGTGCAGGCGTTTCGCCTCATGCGCTGGGGCGGATTGTGGTGCCTGTCTCAGCCGATCCTGTGGGCGTTGCACCTGGCGCTGGCGATGCTGGCGGCGGGCATGATCCTGTGGGGGCTGGCCGGGCTGGGCCTGGGCAGCGAACTGGCGGCATTGCATCTGCTGGGCATCGGCTGTGTCGGCGGCATGACGCTGGCGGTGATGAGCCGGGCAGCGCTTGGTCATTCTGGCCGCCCGCTAGTGGCGCCGGGGCCGATGGTGCTGGGTTACGGGCTGATGGCTGCGGCGGCGTTGACGCGATGGGCGGGCAGCGGGCTTGATGCGCTCTATCTCCCCGCAATGCTGCTGGCCGGGCTGCTCTGGACGGCCGCGTTCGCCACCTATCTGGCGGCGATGTGGCCGGCGCTGATCGGCCCGCGCGCGGGCGCTGCCGGATAGTTCCGGCGTCTCACAGCCATTTCAGCAGTCGGAACAGCAACACGATGGCCAGGCCCAGCAGCGCCGAGGCGCCAGCCAGCAGCCAGAAGGCCAGCGGCGTACCCGTACCCGGCATGCCCGCGATATTGACCCCGAACAGGCCGGTGAGAAACCCCAGAGGCAGGAATACGGCGGCCACCACCGACAACACGAAGCTGTTGCGGCCCAGCAGGCGCACCTGTTCTGAGGCGATCTGATCCTGCACTGCGGCCAGCCGGTCGCGGGTCGCATCCAGTTCCTCGATGGTGCGACGCGTGCGATCGACAGCCTCGCGCAGCAGAACCAGCCCGGCGGGATCGAACAGCCCGGCCTCGTTGCGCAAGAGCGCATCCAGCGCCTCGCGCTGCGGATGCAGGTAGCGGCGCAGCTTGATTGCCTCCAGGCGCAGGGCGCTGAGCCGGTCATGCACGTCACCGGCGCCTTCCAGCGCCTCTTCCTCGATCCCGTCGGTGCGGTCGTCGAGCTCCAGCGAGACGGATTCGATCCTGTGCGACAGTCCGTGCAGCAGCTCGGACAGAAACAGGGCGATACTGTCCGGCCCGCGCCCACTGTCGGATTGCTGACGCAGCTCATCCGTGGCGCGGATGCGACGGATACGTGAGGTGACGACAAGCGCGGGCGTCACCCAGAGCCGCAGCGAAACCATGTCCTCGCGCGCCGATCCCGGGTTCAGGTTGACGCCCCGCAAGTTGAGCAGGATGCCATCGGCGAGCGGATCACAGCGGGGCCGGGTCTCGGTTTGGGTCAGGGCGCTGGCGGCCACCGGCGGGATATGCGCGTGCAGCCAGTCGGCGCTGGCTGGATCGGAAAGATCGAGGTGTAGCCAGCGAAACCCGGCGCCCGCGATGGGCGCGGCGGCGGGCCAGTCCTCGGTGACGGGGGTGGCATGACCAGCGTCGAAATCGAACGCGTGGATTGGGGCGAGGGTTTTTGCGGGCATGGTAAACGGCCTGTTTTGCACCAAGAGTGACCCGCGGCCGCACCCGCTGTCCAGCGCAAATCCTGCCGGCTCTTCCGCCCTTGCGGGCGTCCTCGCCGGGCATCGCGAGGACGCCCGCAAGGGCCAAGGAGCGGCATTCGGCGCCTGTCTTGACTTTGGTTAAGGCATCTTTCGCCCCGCCCGCCATTGTCGCCCCATCAGAAACGCGGCGCAAAGGAGAGCGCGATGCGCGAAGTCATGACCAAAAGCATGGCCCGCAACATTTTCTATGGCGGGTCCCTCTTCTTCATCCTCATCTTTCTGGCCCTGTCGGCCCATTCCCACCTGTATATCGGGTCGACCTCGACCAATGCCGAAACGCTGACCGCCAGTGTCGCCGACGGCAAACATGTCTGGGAGAAACACGCCTGTATCAACTGCCATTCGATCCTGGGCGAGGGCGCCTATTTCGCCCCTGAACTGGGCAACGTGATGACGCGCTGGGGCGTGCAGGACGATCCCGATGCCGCCTTTGAGATGCTCAAGGGCTGGATGGAGGCGCAACCCACCGGCATCGAAGGCCGTCGCCAGATGCCGCGCTTTGACCTCAGCGATACGGAGATGCGGAACCTGTCCGATTTCCTGCTGTGGACGAACACGATCGACACCCAGGGCTGGCCGCCCAACGACGCCGGCTGAGAAGGGAGCACAGACATGAAATACGAATCCCAGAAAATCGCCCTCGCCTACTTTGCCGTAGCGATGGGCCTGTTTGCGATCCAGGTGCTGGGCGGTCTGCTCGCCGGCTGGATCTATGTGGCCCCCAACACGCTGAGCGAGCTGTTGCCGTTCAACATCGTGCGGATGTTGCACACCAACTCGCTGGTGGTCTGGCTGATCCTCGGCTTCTTCGGGGCGGCCTATTTCCTGATCCCCGAGGAGGCCGAGCGCGAGATCCACTCGACCAAGCTGGCCTATATCCAGCTGGCGATCCTGGTTCTGGGCACGCTGGGCGTGGTGGTGACCTATGTGTTCAACCTGTTCGAGGGCCACTGGCTTTTGGGCAAGGAGGGGCGCGAGTTCATCGAACAGCCCAAATGGGTCAAGGCGGGCATCGTCGTGGCAGCGCTGATCTTTCTCTACAACGTCTCGATGACGGTGCTGAAGGGCAAGAAGACCGCGATCACCAACATCCTGCTTCTGGGCCTTTGGGGTCTGGCACTGCTGTTCCTGTTCAGCTTCTACAACCCGTCGAACCTGGCGCTGGACAAGCAGTACTGGTGGTACATCGTGCACCTCTGGGTCGAAGGCGTGTGGGAGCTGATCATGGCCTCGATCCTGGCCTATCTGATGCTGAAACTGACCGGCGTTGACCGTGAGGTGGTCGAGAAATGGCTGTATGTCATCGTCGCCGCCGCGCTGTTCTCAGGCATCCTCGGCACCGGTCACCATTATTACTGGATCGGGACGCCGGGGTATTGGCAGTGGATCGGCTCGATCTTCTCCTCGCTCGAGGTCATCCCCTTCTTCGCGATGATGGCCTTTGCCTTTGTCATGGTGTGGAAAGGCCGCCGGGATCATCCCAACAAGGCCGCTCTGCTGTGGTCGCTGGGCTGTGCCACGCTCGCCTTCTTTGGCGCCGGGGTCTGGGGTTTCCTGCACACGCTGCACGGGGTGAACTATTACACCCACGGCACCCAGATCACCGCCGCCCACGGGCACCTTGCGTTCTTTGGGGCCTATGTGGCGCTGAACCTGGCGATCTTCAGCTATGCGATGCCGATCCTGCGCAATCGCGATCCCTATAATCAGGTGCTGAACATGGCGTCCTTCTGGCTGATGAGCAGCGGCATGGTCTTTATGACCTTTGTGCTGACCTTCGCCGGTACCATCCAGACGCACCTGCAACGGGTCGTGGGCGAGTATTTCATGGACGTGCAGGACCAGGTCGCGATCTTCTACTGGATGCGTTTCGGTTCGGGCCTGGTGGTGGTGATCGGCGCACTGCTGTTCATCTATGCCATGTGGGTACCGCGGCGCGAGATCATCGAGCGCGGCGCCGTCGAAACACCGGCCGAGTGATGCAGATGGACGGATCGAAGCATATGGGAACGGGGGCGGCAGACGCCCCCTTCTACCTCGCCCAGGGCGATGAATGCGATATCTTCACCGCCGCTTATGACAACAATCTGCCGGTTCTGCTGAAGGGGCCGACGGGCTGCGGCAAGACCCGGTTTGTGGCCCATATGGCGGCAAAATTCGGCCGCCCGCTTTATACCGTGGCCTGTCATGACGATCTGGCCGCCGCCGACCTGATCGGGCGCTACCTGCTCAAGGGTGGCGAGACGGTCTGGGTTGACGGGCCACTGACCCGCGCGGTGCGCGAGGGCGCGATCTGTTACCTCGACGAGGTGGTCGAGGCCCGCAAGGACGTGACCGTTGTGCTGCACCCGCTGACCGACGACCGCCGCATCCTGCCGATCGACCGAACCGGCGAAGAGCTGGAGGCCGCGCCCGGCTTCATGCTGGTGGCGTCCTACAACCCGGGCTACCAGAACATTCTCAAGACCCTGAAACCCTCAACCCGGCAACGCTTCCTGTCGCTGGAATTCGACTTTCCCGCGCCCGAGTTGGAGGCGCGTGTGGTGTCGCAGGAAAGCGGCCTGTCGCTGGAGCGGTGCAAACCGCTGATCCGGTTGGCGGGCAAGCTGCGCGGCCTCAAGGGGCAGGATCTGGAGGAAGGGGTCTCCACCCGCCTCGTGGTCTATGCCGCGACACTGATCGCCCAAGGCATGCCGACCGAACGCGCCATCCTGGCCGCCATGGTCGAACCCCTGACCGATGACGAGGATATCAAACGCGGGCTCCTCGATCTGACCACCGCCGTCTTTGGGTGAGGCCGGCGATGGTTCAGATCGACTTCGAGCCATGGGAACCCGAGGAGACAATCGGGAGACTGTGGCATAGCCTTGCCAGCCGTCTCGACGCACCATTGGTGCATGAAGGAGCCGCGGTCGACCTGTCAGAGGTCGCGGGACGGCTGGCCGTTCTTTTCCGGGGCCTTGGCGGCAACGCCGGGGTCGAGCTGCGCCCGGTCTCGCCCGAGATCTCGCGCCACCGGCTGAGCTGGCGCCGCCGTCTGGGCACCGAGGCCGAGGCGCTGCCGCGCGCCAGTTTCGACGGCGAGGTTTTGCGCCTGCCCGAACGGCTGGCGGTGTTTCCGATGCGCGCGGCCAACGGGGCGCTGTATGTCTGGCTGGCCGCCGCCGCCGCCCATGCCGGCACCCGTGTCGACGAGGATGACCCACTGCGCGCCGATCTGGGGGCGCTGTCAGCGGCACAGGCGATGGTGGCGGCAACGCTTTCCGACGCACCCGGCCTGCGCCCCCTCTACGCCGAACTGTGCAAAGGCCTGTTGCAGCAGCGCGACCTGCCGGATCTGCCTCCTGCCGAGGCAGCAGTCGAAGAGTTGATCCGCCAGATGCTGGGCGACCCGCAACCGCTTTCGGCGCGGGCAACGCAGTTTCAGGCGATGGACGAGACCCTCACCGTCCCACGCGGTTATCAACCGTTTCGCCCAGTGCCGCTCTGGCCCGAGCTGCGCGCGGTGGCCCTGTCCGAGCATCACGAGGCCGAAAGCCGCGATACCGAGGGGCCGCCCGAGGACTCGGGCGAAAAGACCCATCGCGCCCGGCGCCGCAAATCCGACATGGCCGCGCGCCATGACAGCTTCATCCTGCACAAGTTCGAAGCGATCCTCAGCTGGGCCGAGTTCCTGAACCTCAACCGCCGCGTCGATGACGACGACCCCGACAACGCGAAAAAGGCCGCCGACGATCAGGACGAGATCGGGCTGGGCCAGATTTCCAAGGCGCCACCGACACGGCTGAAACTGCACCTGGATCTGGCGCCCGAGGATGTGGACCGCGAGCGGCTGTCGGGCCGGGTGCTCTATCCCGAATGGGACGTGCGCACCGGCGCCTATCTGCCGGACCATGTCAATGTGCTGACGTCGGAGGCCGAGATCCGGGACGGCGCCGAGGCCTTTGCCCACGACCCGGCCACCGCCCGCCGCATCCGCGCGGTCAAGCGCCAGTTCGAGGCGCTACGCCCGGGCCGGATGATGACGCGCGGCCATCTGGACGGCGGCCAGCTGGATGTCGAGGCCGCCGTGCGCGGCCATCTGGACCGGCTTGCCAATGGCGAGGGCAGCGAGCGCATCTGGATGCAGTCGCGCCCGGTGGCGCGCGATCTGGCGGTGTCGATCCTGCTCGACGTTTCGCGCTCGACCGAAAGCGCGGTCTCGGGCCGTGCGGTGATCGACATCGAACGCGAGGCGCTGGCGGCGCTGGCCTGGGGGCTGGATGCCTGCGGCGACGATTTCGCCATCCACGCCTTCAGCTCGTTGAAACGCGCACGCGTCTATGTGCAGCGCTGCAAGGGCTTCGGCGAGGCGATGAGCACCCAGGTCGAGGCGCGTATCGCCTCGCTGCGGCCCGGTTTCTACACCCGGCTTGGCGCCGCGATCCGCCATGCCTCGGCCGATCTCGCCGGGCAGGGGCGCAAGCGGCGGCTGCTGTTGGTGATCACTGACGGCAAGCCCAACGATCTGGACCATTACGAGGGCCGCCACGGCATCGAGGATACCGCCATGGCGGTGCGCGAGGCGCGCCGCGCCGGGCAATCGGTGTTTGGTGTCACCATCGACAAATCCGGCAAAAGCTGGTTCCCCCGCATGTTCGGACAGGGCGGTTTTGCCGTGATCCCCGACCCCAACCGGCTGACTTTGGCCCTGCCGCAGATCTATCGGCAACTGGTCGGAGCATGAGCGAGCGATCCCTGATCGACGAGTTGCCGGGCGAACTCATGATGTGGGTTCTGATCCTGTCCGAACTTTTGGTGTTCGGTGCCGGTTTGGTGGCGTTGCTGGCGGTGCGCCTGACCGATCCGGCGGGCTTTGCCGAAGCGCAGGATCACCTTTACCGCACCGGGGCCGCGCTCAACACCGTGGTGCTGGTCACGTCGGGCTACCTCGCGGCTTGCGCGCTCCACTGGTGCCGCTCGGGCCGCCGCGCGCGGGCCCGGTGGGCCCTGCTGCTTGCGGCGGGGTTGGGGGCTCTGTTCCTGGTGATCAAGGGAGCGGAATATGCCGGCAAGGCGGCCCAGGGGATCAGCTATGACACCCATCCGTTTTTCATGTTCTATTACCTGCTGACCGGATTTCACGCGGCGCATGTTCTGGCCGGAGTCGCGATCCTGTTGCTGGTGGCCTGGCGCGACGCGCCCCGCAATATCGAGGCGGGCGCGCAGTTCTGGCATATGGTCGATCTGGTCTGGGTCCTGCTCTACCCGGTTGTCTATCTGGCGGGGTGAGCCGATGCGCAGGTTCCTCTCCGACCCATTGAGCCGCGCCTGGCTGGCGCTACTGGGGTTGAGCCTTGCGGGCGCCCTGCTGACGCTGGTGCCGGTGCCGCAGGCACTGATCGGCGCGGGCGTGTTGATCCTGGCGCTGGTCAAGGCCCGTCTGATCCTGTCGCGCTATCTGGAACTGGGTGAAAGCCCGCCCTGGATGCGCGGCATCGGAACAGTCCTGACCGGGTTTGTGCTGTTGTTGCTGGCGCTGTCGCTGCTCTGATCGCCATTTCGTGACCGTCTTTGCCCGGAAAATACCGGTTTTGTGGGTTTGCCCATTGCACGTTTGCGCAAACAAAGGCAGCTTGGGCCAATTCTGGCCCCCGACCTATTGAGTCTGATATCTTTCCGAGAGCGGCGGGGGACCACTCGGACACAAGAACAGGAGCCCGCCACGTTGAACCACCCCTTGCACCCAAGCGCGACCTGCCCCGAAGGCTGAGCCATGGCGATCTTTTCCTTTCTGATCAGCCTGGCGGGCGCGACGATGCTGCTGCTGTTTGCGGTGCGGATGGTGCGCACCGGGATCGAGCGCGCCTATGGCTCGTCGTTCCAAAGGGTGATGACCGGCAATAGCGGTGTGTTGCGGGCCGGGGCGGTGGGACTGGTCATGGCGGTCGTGCTGCAAAGCTCGGCCGCGGTGGCTTTGTTGACCTCTGGCTTTGCCGGGGCGGGGCTGATGGGGTTCGGTCAGGGGCTGGCGATCGTGCTGGGCGGCGATCTGGGCTCGGCGCTGGTGATCCAGATCCTGTCCTGGCGGCTGGACTGGCTGGTGCCGCTGCTCTTGGCGGTGGGCGGCTGGCTGTTCGTCAAGACCGAGCAGCGCAAGGCGCGCCAGTTCGGGCGCATCCTGATGGGCATCGCCTTTATCCTGATCTCGCTGCGGTTCCTGCGCGAGGCGATGGACCCGATCCGCGACAGTGCCTTTCTGCCCGCCATCGCCGACTATCTGGCGCGCGACTATGTCACCGCGTTCATCGTGGGCGGCGCGCTGGCCTTTGTCATGCATTCCTCGGTCGCGGCGATCCTGATGTGCGTGACGCTGGTTCAGATCGGCGCGATCCCCTTTGCCGCGGGCCTGTCACTGGTGCTGGGGGCGAATTTCGGCAGCGCTTTCATCCCGGTCTGGCTGTCACGCGGCATGACGATGCCCGCCCGGCGCATTCCCTTTGCCAATCTGGCGTTGCGCGGCACCTGGGCGGTGTTGTGCCTGTTTGCGGTCAATCTGGCACTGCGCAACGGTCTGGGCGCCGGCGAGCATGGCGGGCAGGAGCTGGTCTATGCGCATCTGGCCTTCAACGCCTCGCTGTTGGTGCTGGCACTGCCGTTCTGCACCCTCTTGGCCGCGCCGCTGGCCCGGCTGTTGCCGGACCCGGCGCAGCCGGTCGATGCGGACACCCTGGCGCGCCCGGCCTCCAGCCTCGACCCCGCCCATATCGGCAGCCCGGCACAGGCGGTGTCGAGCCTGAAGCGAGAGTTGCTGCGCATGGCCGATCTGGTCGAGGCGATGTTCCGCCCGGTTCTGGGCCTCTATCGCGATGGCGACAAGACCCGGATCAAGGCGGTGCAATCGCTGGATAAAGAAGTAAACGCCTGCCTGTCGGGCATCCGCCGCTATGTCGCCGCGCTGCCCGCCGATCAGATCGGCAAGGACGCGGCGCGCAGCGCGCGTGACATGCTGGAATATGCGGTGCGGCTGGAAACCGCCGGTGACGTGGTGGCCGGGCGGCTTTGCGTTCTGGCGGGCGATCTGCGCAAGACCGGCAACCAGTTCTCGAAAGAGGGCTGGTCCGAATTGCAGCAGATGCACGAGACCATTCTGGCCAACATGAAACTGGCCTCGAACGTGCTGATCTCGGACGATCTGGAAAGCGCGCGCCTGTTGAGCCTGGAAAAGACCGAGTTGAAACGCGCCGAGCGCAGCAGCCGCAAGCGGCATTTCCGGCGCTTGCAGAATGGCGAGGTGCAGAGTTTCGACACCAGCGATTGCCATCTGGAAACGCTGCGCGCCCTGCGCGAGTTCAACAGCCATGTCTCGGCGGTGGCCTATCCGATCCTTTATGCCAACGGTCAACTGCTGGAGACCCGCCTGATCGAGACCCTGCCCGCCACGCAGGACGAGAACTGAGATGTCGGCGGGCATCGTCGCCATCATCCTGTCGGCGGCCCTGTTGCACGCGGTCTGGAACGCCATCGTCAAAGGCGCGGCGGACCGCACCACGATGCTGGGCCTTGTCGCGTCGGGCCATGTGCTGGCGGGCGGGGTCATGGTCACGCTGCTGCCGCTGCCCGCACCCGAAAGCCTGCCCTATATCCTGCTCTCGACGGTGATCCATTTCGGCTATTACTACATGCTGGGTCAGGCCTATCGTCATGGCGATCTGAGCGTGGTCTATCCCATCGCGCGCGGAATCGTACCGGCGCTGGTGGCGCTTTGGGCGCTGCTCTTGCTGGGTGAAACCCTGCCGGCGCAGGCCTGGGTCGGCATTGCCACCATCGCCGCCGGTATCCAGCTGAGCAGCTGGTCGGCGCTGCGCCACGGGGTCGGGCGCGCGGCGCTGGGGTTTGCGGTGGGCACAGGCCTGTGCATCTCGGCCTATTCCGTGGTGGACGGGATCGGGGTGCGACTGTCGCAGAACACCCTGTCCTATTGGGCCTGGGGGGCGTTCCTGCATCTCTTCATCGCGGGTTTTGTGGCGATCCGCAAACGGAGCACGCTGGCGGGGCTGAAGCCAAAGGTCTGGGCCACCGGCATCCTGGGTGGGCTGGTGTCGATGGCGGCCTATGGGCTGGTCCTGTATGCCAAGAACTTTGCCCCCCTTGGTGCGGTCTCGGCCCTGCGCGAAACCTCGGTCATCTTTGCCGCCCTGATCGGCTTTGTCTTTCTGGGGGAAGGCAACTGGAAACGCCGTCTGGGGGCGGCGGCGCTGATGGCGGCAGGGGTGGCGCTGATCGGCATGGCGGGTTGAGATAACGGCGGATCAAAAATTTGATCATATCTGGCAGGCCTCTGAATTTGCTGCTATAGCAGGCGGCGAAACAGGGGATGAGATGATGGACCTGCTGACCGTAAACGACCGCCCCGGCGAATACCCGCCGTCATATTATGCCGCGCAGGCAAAGAAGCTCGACCCGTTCCCACAGGCAAAGGGCGCGCTGAGCTGCGATGTCTGTGTCGTGGGCGGAGGGTTCACCGGCCTTTCGGCGGCGCTGCATCTGGCGCAGCGCGGTTATGACGTGGTCCTGCTCGAGGCGCAGCGCGTGGGCTTCGGCGCCTCTGGCCGCAATGGCGGCCAGGTGGGGCAGGGTCAACGGCTGGAGCAGGAAGAACTGGAAAAGATGCTGGGCCGCGAGCATGCCCATGCCCTGTGGCAGGTGGCGCGGCAATCGGTCGATCTGGTGCGCGAGCTGGCCGCCTCGGATCTGGTGCATGCCGATTTCCATCCCGGCATCATCCATGCCGATCATCGCGAACGCTTTGTCCGGCACAGCCACGACCATGTCCGCCATATGCGCGAGGACTATGGCTATACCGCGATCCGGGCGCTCGACCGGGATGAGATGCGGCACCTGGTGGCCTCGGACGCTTATCACGGCGGCGCTATCTACGAGGATGCGGGCCATATCGACCCGCTGGAACTGGTGCTGGGTCTGGCCCGGATGGCGGTGGCCGCGGGCGCGCGCATCTTCGAGCGTTCGAAGGTAACCGCGCTCACCGAAGGCGATCCCGCCCATCTGCGCACCGATCAGGGTGAGATTTCCGCGCGGCATGTGGTCTTGGGCTGCAACGGCTATCTGGGCCGGCTCGACGACCGCGTGGCGGCGCGGGTCATGCCGATCAACAACTATATCATCGCTACCGAACCGCTGGGGCCCGAACGGCAAGAGGCGCTGATCCGCAACAACCACGCGGTGGCCGACAGCAAGTTCGTGATCAACTATTTCCGGTTCTCCGATGATCACCGGCTGCTGTTCGGTGGCACCGAAAGCTATGGATACCGCTTTCCGTCCGACATCGCCGCCAAGGTGCGCAAGCCGATGCTGGAGATCTTTCCGCAGCTTGCGGATGTGCGCATCGACCATGCCTGGGGCGGCACGCTGGGCATCACCATGAACCGGATGCCGCATTTCGAGCGGCTGTCGGGCAATATGCTGAGCCTGTCGGGCTTTTCCGGCCATGGCGTGGCACTGGCAACGCTGGCGGGTCAGATCGCGGCGGAAACCATCGCCGGACAGGCGGAACGGTTCGACCTGATGGCACGCGTGCCCGGGCGCCCGTTTCCGGGCGGTCCGGCCCTGCGCACGCCGCTGCTGATCCTGGCGATGCTGTGGTTCAGCCTGCGCGACAGGCTGTGACGCAGGCTGCAATTCTTTTTGAGCAATAGATTTTACGGCCTAAGCGCGAGAAGCGATTGCCAAAAACAACTTTGCTCTTCTACCATGCCTGCAGGTATTCTCTGTTTAGGACATAGCCGTGCTTTGGTATGATAGTCGTGCGCAACGTTTGCGCGAAAGAGCCGCAATCTGGACCCATAACCGGATCAAGAACGAGGCTCTCCAAGGCCTTCCCCCGAAATACGCAGAAGAGCTTCAAAAGAGAATTCTGGGCACGGTGGTGCTGCCGGGCGATCCCGAATACGACACCGACCGGATGCTGTCGAACCCCCGGTTCTCGGCCTATCCGCAGGTCATCGTCTATTGCGAGGTCGAGACCGACGTGGCCGAATGCCTGCGGGTGGCGCGGGCGCTGTCGATGGCGGTCGTGGTGCGCTCGGGCGGGCACAGCACGGCGGGCTTCTCGTCGCAGAACGGGTTCCTGATCGATGTCAGCCGGATGAACGATGTCTGCGTCAGCCCCGAGGCGCTGCGCGCCTGGGTTGGACCGGGCACCAAATTCGGCAAGTTCAACGCCAAGCTTCTGCCCTATAATCTGCACACACCCGGCGGCGCCTGCCCCGATGTCTGCGTGGGCGGCTACATGCAGGGTGGCGGATATGGCTTTACCGCGCGTATTTTCGGCATGAACTGCGACCAGGTCGAGGAAATCCGCGTGATGATGAGCGATGGTCGCATCGTGCATGCCAATGCCGAGGTGAACCCCGATCTGTTCTGGGCGGTGCGCGGCGGCACCGGCAGCAATTTCGGCGTGCTGTTGGGGGTCAAGTACCGGCTCTATCGCAGCTCGACCTTCGCGGGCTTTTCGGTGCGCTGGTCGATGCAGACCGATGCGGGCGTTCAGGATGCCGCCACCTCGCTGGCCTGGCTGCAAGAGAACTTCATGCGTACCGGTGCGCCCGACACCATGGGTTATCAGATGATCTGGGCCTTTGAGGGACCCGAGGGGCAGACCAAGGAACCGGTGCTGCTGATGCGCGGCATGTATCGCGGAACCCGCGAGGATTTGCAGGAGAAGCTGGCCCCGGTGCTGGCGCTGCCGGGCGCGACCTTGCAGGCGCTTTATGATCCGCAGCAATATATCGACCTGAACCGCATCCTGCTGAGCGAGCCCTACGAGGTGCCGGAATTCCCCGCCGACATGACGCCGATGCCGCCGCCCGAGGCAAAGATCAGCCGCTATGTCGCCAAGCCGATCGACGCGGCAGGCTGGAAGACGCTGCTGGACTATTTCCGAACCTCACCCAGCCCCTATACGATCGCCGCGATGGAGATCTATGGCGGCGCCATAGCCCGGATGCCGAAGAGCGAAACCGCCTTTTTTCACCGGGATGTGTATTGCGACCTGTTCTTTGACGTGTTCTGGCTGACGGAACAGGAGAAGGAAACCATGCTGGCGTTCATCGCGGGGTGGGAGGCGGCCTTTGCCCCGCATTGGACCGGGCAGAGCTATCAGAACTATCCCAGCCCGGACAATCCCGGCTTTGCCGATGAATACTGGGGTGATACCTATTGGCTGCTGCGTTTGATCAAACACAAGTACGACCCGCTCAACCTGCTCCGCTTCCCGCAGAGCATCGAGCCGCTGGAATGGCATCCGCCGGGGCCGGGTTTCCCGCCGGGTTTCCATGGCTTCGAGGAACCGATCAAGGCGATCACTGGATAACGGAGAAATGACCGACATGTCCCGAACCATCGGCTCTGTCACCTCCTGGCTGGCCGATCTCGGCCTGGAGGTTTATGCCGAGCGGTTCGAACAGGCCGATATCGACCTGGAGGTGCTGGAGCATTTGTCGGATCAGGATCTGACGGATCTCGGGGTGACCTCTCTGGGGCACAGGCGCAAGATCCTGGCACGCATCGCCGACCTGCGCGATGCGCCTGCCGCCGTTGTGCCTCCCGCCCCGGTCGAGGACCAGAGCGAACGCCTCTATCTGACCGTGGTGTTCTGCGATCTGGTCGGATCAACCCAACTTGCCCATTCCCTGGGCGAGGAACGGTTCACCGATCTGCTCGGTGAATTCTACCGTGCAGTGGACGGCGCGGTGGATCGCTATGGCGGACATGTGGCGCAATATCACGGCGACGGGGTGCTGATCTATTTCGGCTATCCGCAGGCGCTGGAGGATGCCGCGCTGCGCGGGGTGATGGCGGCCTGCGAGTCCTGCCGCCGCGTCGGCGCCATCGCGGTGCCGGGGGCGCGGCCGATGCAGGTGCGGGTCGGGGTCGCCTCGGGGCCGGTGGTGATTGGCGACCGGCACCTCAGCCAGCACGCGCGGGGCGGTCGGGCCTATGGCGCGGTGGTCAATCTGGCCGCGCGGCTTCAGGCCGAGGCGCAACCGGGCGGTGTGGTGGTCTCGGACACCACAGCGGCACTCATCAAGCATCATTTCGAGTTGAATTTCCTCGGCCTCAGGCAGCTCAAGGGGATCGACGAACCCGCGCCGGTCTACGCGGTCGAGGCACGCCGGACCCCCGATCTGGGCATGGCGCTGCTGGCGCGTCCAGACCGGGTGCCCTTTGTCAATCGCCGGGCGGAACTGGCGCGGCTGTCGGCCTGCTGGAATGCGGTGGCGATGGGGGCGTTCAACCTGATCACCGTGGCCGGTGAGCACGGGATCGGAAAATCACGGTTGGTGGGAGAGTTCCTTGACCGTCTCCGGCGCGAGGACCGGCCGGTGCGCCATGTCAACTGTCCCCAGCAAGGCCGCGACACACCCTATGGCGCCTTCCGGCTGCTGTTGGATCACGATCCCGATCTGCCTGCCGCAGCGACCCTGCGGGCCGAGTTGGAGGCCGTTCCCAGAGCCACCCAGGCCGAGCGCCGTCAGCGCCGGGCGCGTGTGATCGGCCTCTTGGCCGATCATTTCGGCAGAACCGCATCCGGGCCCAAGGTATTGTGGATCGACGATCTGCAATGGGCCGATCCCTCGACCATAGACGTTCTGCTGACACTGGCCTCGCGCCGCCCGCCGGGCCTGATGCTGATTGTCAGCGCCCGCAACGCACTGCCCGACCCGCGCTTGATGCATGTGGACGGATCGGTGCCGATCTCGCTGGGGCTGATGTCACCGGAGCATACCAACAGCATCGTGCGCGAGGTGCTTGGAGATGTGAAGGGCGCCGAGGCGCTGGTGGCGCCACTGGTGGCAAGGGCCGAGGGTATTCCCGTCTTTGCCGAGGAACTGGCGCTGGAGATGCGCGCGCGGCTGGCCGGGCCCGAGGATGTGGCTGCCGACAGCCTGCCGGACATGTCTGTGCCCTCCAGCCTGCAACAAAGCCTTCAGGCCCGCATCAGGCGGCTGGTCCGCGCCCGACCCCTGCTGCGACTGGTGGCAAGCATAGGGCGCGAGGCGCCCTTGCCGCTGCTGCGCGACCTCTGGCCCGGTCCCGGCTCCATCGAAGAGGCGCTGGACGAGTTGATCGCGGCGGGGCTGGCGGAACTTCACCTTGCCCGCGACAGCCAGCACGACAACCGGCTCATCCTGCGGCACCAGCTTCTTCAGGATTGTGCCTATGACATCATCCTGACCCGCGATCGCGAGCGCATTCACACCGCCATAGCCGAAGCTCTGGACCGGCGCCGCGCGGCGGGGCAGGCGGTGGAACCGACCTTGCTGGCCGATCAGCTGGAGCGCGCCGGGCGGTTGCGCCCTGCCGCAGAACTGTGGGCCGAGGCCGGGCGCGCCGCTGCCGCGCAATCGGCTGATGCCGAGGCGGTGGCCCTGTTCCGCCGGGCATTGGCGCTGCTGCCCCGGATCGGCACCAGCGAGGGCGACTGGAGCGATCAGTTCGAGGCCGACACGCTGCTGGCGCTGTTCCCGGCGCTGATCGGGGCCAAGGGATACCGAGCCGCCGGCGAGGATGTGCTGGGCCGGATCAATGCGCTGATCGAACGTACTGGTGGCAGCCAGCGGGTGTTCTCGACCATGTTCTTTCGCTGGATCGACATCTGCGTGCAGGGCGATATCGACGCGGGCCACGAATTTGCCGTGGGGCTGGCCGATATCGCGCGCTCGGATCCGACCGGCCTGCATGCGCTGGTGCTGGACCGGATGCTGGGGTCGAGCCACATGTTCCGGGGGGAGTTCGACGACGCGCGACAATATCTGGACCGGTTCCTCGCCACCTATGACCCGGACCTTCATGCCGAGCCGTTGCGGCCGTTCGGCGCCACCGACAATCACGCCACCGTTCTGTGTTGCATTGCCGCGATCGAGGCCTTTACCGGCACCCCCGAGAACACCCGCGCCGCCACGGCGGCGGCGCTGGCCTCGGCACGTGCCTCCGAGATGACCCACACGTTGTGTCACACGCTCACCTTTGGTGCCGCCTTTCCGGCGGCGATCCGCCGCGACTGGGGGGCGTTTCGCGACCATGCCAGCGAATTGAAGCAGCTGGCCCAGAGCAGGCAACTGGCCTTTTGGCTGGTCTATGCCCGGATGCTGACCGGCATCGGGGATATTGCCGCGGGACGGGTCGACGAGGGCCAGGCCGAGTTCGCCTATGGCAGCAAGGTTCTAGGCGAGCAAGGGTTCGAATTCCTGCAACCCACCTTTCGGGTGATCCATGCCATGGCCGAGGAAACCGCGCGGCGCGACGGACCAAGCGGCGATCTGGCGGCGCTGGAACGCGCGATCCGTTCGGGCGAGCGCTGGATGCTGCCCGAATGCCTGCGGCTCAAGGAGCGCTGGGGCAGGTCATAGCCCTTCGAACAGTTGCTCGATATCCGCGATTTCGAGCCGCCGACGCCCGGTCTCGATCACTCCGGCGGCGGCAAGCCGCGCCATCACGCGGCTGACCGCCTCGCGGGTGGCGCCAATATAGTTGGCAATCGCGTCATGGGTCGGGCTGGGTTCTAGAACGCCGCCCGGCTTGAGCTGCCGTGCCGCCTGCGCCTGCTGGATCAGCAGCGCCCGCACCCGCTTGTCCACGTCGTGCACCACCAGGCCAAACACCCGTTCGGTCAGTGTCCGGTTGCGCT
This sequence comes from Ruegeria sp. BHSC223, assembly GCF_059613025.1. Taxonomy (NCBI): domain Bacteria; kingdom Pseudomonadati; phylum Pseudomonadota; class Alphaproteobacteria; order Rhodobacterales; family Roseobacteraceae; genus Ruegeria; species Ruegeria sp. BHSC223. The sequence continues at coordinate 74,270 of NZ_JBXWRR010000011.1, read as the reverse complement.
CGGCCAGGTCGATGGCCAGGTTATGCGCCAGCCGCGGCTCTCGCGCCATCCAGTCAAGCAACCGCTGCGCCGGCATCCGCGCCAGAATCGTGGTTTCGGCGGCAGAAATGGTGAGAGAGCGCGGCCGCCCGTCCAGAGCCGACAATTCGCCGAAATAGCGACCTGATGTGATCTCGGTAAACGCGACTTCCTTGCCATTGGGCGACAACAAAAGACCGACCAGACGACCGCGGACCACAACGTACATTTCGGTCGAGGTTTCACCCTGCTCCATGACGGTCTGGCCGGTATAGACGGTGACAAGCTCCAGATCGGCCGCGAATTCGGCCAGAACCTCGGTCTCGAGCCCGGCCAGCAGCGAAACGCCCGTCAACACGGTTTCAAGCGGCGGAATGGTTTTTCGGTTCGTGGGGCGCACGCGCTGCCTTCCTTCTCGACCGAGACTTGTAAATCCAAGGGGTTAAACGTCTATCTGGACAGAGGAGTACTGCGTCGGCGCCCGATTGCCAAGTCCCGTGCGCGGGGGCGGACAGAGAACCGATTGCACAACGCAAGGTAATGCCCGCACCCCATATGCCCGCAAGGCGCGAGGGTTTTTCTTCAAATCACGGAGCGTCGGTGCTAGAGTTGCGGGATATTTGAGACCTGATTTCCCATTCGCATATTGAAGGAGACCGCCATGCTGGACCTGTTGAAAGCAGCGGCGCGGGTGGCCACACCCACGGGGCAAGAGGCGCTGCCCACAGACATCCTGTCCTTTACCCTGGAATACCCCGAACCGGTCACGGTTGAGGCCGTGCGCGGCGCCATCGCGACACTGCTGGAAGCGGATCGGTTCGACTTGTTCCGCGCGACCCAGGCGGATGACGACATGCTGGTCCTGCAATTCCCTGGCGTTCCGATCGAACAATCGCCCGGATACCTCTTTGCCGAGGCGGCGGCGTTGAAAGAGGCGCTGGGTCTGGTTTCGGTCACGCCCGATATCCTGCCGCCCTTCACCGATGCCGAAAGTGTGCCTCCCCCTGTTGAAAATGTGGGCGATGTGATCTGGGACCTGTGCCGGGCGCACACGCCGCCGCTGGCGGATCGCAACTGGGCGCTGCGGCTGATCCGGGCCGACCGGGCAATGACACGGTTCGGGGTCACCGGCGCCGGTCAGCGGATCGGCCAGCCCGATACCGGCGTGGCCGCCCATAACGAACTGGATCACGGTATCGACATGGCGCGGGGTTACAATTTTGTCGACAACACGCCTGACCCGACCGACCCGCTGTTGCCCTCTATGGGATCACCGGGCCATGGCACCGGCACCGCCTCGCTGGTGATCAGCCGCCGCTCGGGCCGGGTCAATGGCAGCGCACCGCGCGCCTCGCTGGTGCCGTTGCGGACCAATAACGCCGTGGTGGTCGGGTCCTGGGTTCCGGTGGCCCGCGCGCTTGACCACGCGCGGGCCCAGGGCTGCCGGATCGTGACCATGAGCCTGGGCAGCGGCTTTGGCCCACGGGTGATGCGCCGGGCTGTGGCGCGCGCGGTCTCGGCGGACATGATCGTGATGGCGGCGGCGGGCAATTGCGTGCGTTTCGTCACCTATCCCGCCTTTGACCGAAACGTGATCGCGGTGGCCGGGGTCGACCATGCCGGGCGGCGCTGGCGCGGCTCGTGCCGGGGCCCCGAGGTCGACGTCTCGGCCCCGGCCGAGAACCTGCATGTGGCCCGCCGCCGTCCGGGTCAGGTTGATCTGAGCGATGTGACCGATACCGGGCAGGGTACCTCCTTTGCCGTTGCGCTGACGGCCGGGGTGGCGGCGCTGTGGCTGGAGCATCATGGCTGGAGCGCGCTGCGGCAAGAGGCGCATCGTCGAGGCTGGCCCCTGCAAGAGCTGTTCCGCGCCGCGCTGCGTCAGACCGCGCACGCGCCCGCGGGCTGGGATCACGGCATGATGGGTGCGGGCATCGTCGATGCCGAGGCGCTGCTGGCGCTGGACCCCGCCGACATCGTCGGGGGGGCGGCCTCGGAAAGCGCCGGTCCCGCCGAGCTGCTGTTCGGCGCCGATTTCGACGCAGGCGGATTGCAGGCCGAGGCGGATTACCTGGCCTTTGACTGGCGGCTGCGCGAACAGCCCGAAGCCTCGGTCACGGTCGAGAACGCGATGCGCGAAATGCCGTCCCCGGCGCTGGCCGATCTGTTGGGAGACCGGCAACCGCTGGGCGCACCCGGGCTGGTGCTGGCCCCCGCCGCGCCGCCCGCACCGCTGGATCGCGCCTTTCGCCGGGTGGCCGCCGGGCGCGGCGGCACCACCGAGAGCGCGACCGATCTGAGTTATGAGGCCTCGGTCGACCGGCTCAGGGGCGAGGGGCTGGATACTGTCATGGAAACGGTCAACGACTTGTTCAAGGCGCGGGCCGAGTCCGCGCCCGATCTGGTCGATACCGCCATGCAGGCCGAAGCGGCAGACAAGATCCGGCAGGCGGTGCAATCGCATCTCGACCCGGACCGCGATGTGCGGCTCAGCCCGGGCGAGGTCGGCTATGCGCTCGAGGCTCTGGTCAAGCTCAGCGGGCGACCCGCGATCCGGGTCCATGAGAGCGGAGACGAACTGTTCGATCCGCTGCTGGGCAGTTGGCGCGCCGACCTGTTGACGGCGGTCGACCGCTGGCAACCGCTGGTGCGCGCGGTGGGCCGCATCGACGCCCGCAACCCGCAAGGGGTCTGGGTGCATGTGGGCACCGGGTTCCTGCTGTCGGACGGGCTGGTGATGACCAACCGCCACGTGATCGACGCCTTTGCCGAGCCGATGCCCGAGGAAAACGGCCAGCGCCCGTTCAAGCTGCGCTTTCCGGTCTCGATCATCTTCGACCCCGAGGCCTCTGACGAAACCACCCGCTATACCCTGACCGAGGTGGTAACGGCGGGCGCGTCCCGGATCGGGCGGACGGTCAACATGGCGCGGCTTGACATGGCGTTGATGCGGATCGACCCCGACAACAGCCACGCGCCGCCGCCCGACCCGATCGACCGGGGCCTGATCTCGACCACCGATCCGGCGCTGACCAAGATCCTGGTGGCGGGTTATCCGGCCGAGCCGCGCAATGTGCGCGGACCCGACCCGCGCGAGGACCGGGATACCTATCTGGCCTTCTGGGCGCGGCTGGGCGAGCTCTATGGCGACCGCTATGGGGTGAAATACATCAGCCCCGGCATGATCGAGGCACGCCCCGGCGCGGTGGCGGGCGATCCGCGCGGCTGGGCCTTCAGCCATGATGCGACCACCTTGCCCGGAAACTCGGGTTCGGCCATCCTGTCGCTGCACAATCCGGGCCAGCTCTGCGGGCTGCATTTCGGCGGGCAGTCGATGGAGACCAACCTGGCACATGATATTGAGGCGGTGCTGGGGATGGGCGACGGGGCCTTTGCCACCGGGTTGCTGAACGGGCAGGGGGAATGACGGAACAGGACTGGACCGAGGAACGGCTGATCTCTTGTGTGCTGGGCGTGGTGCGGGGGTTGCATTTCGCGCGTCCACAATTGCGCGGTTGGTACGATGGCTGGCTGGCCGCCCGGCGTCTGCCGGGGGCGCCGGTCAGCTTTGCCCATGCAATGGTGGTGACCGGGCGCGGTGGCGGGCTGGACCCGGCCCGCGACGCCGATGCGCTGTGCCTGGCGCTGGCCGCCCTGCGCGGACCGCAGGCGGTGGCCGACTGTTTTGCCGCCGCTGTGTCGGCGGGCCTGTTCGACATCGGTGCCGCGGCACCCTTGCCGGTGCATCGCCGTCAACTGGCGCAAAAGATGATCAGCGCGCTGGGGCTGAAGCGCGCCCATGCCTCGCTGCAACGGGCCAATACCGAATCCCTGGTGAACGAAACCGCGTTCTGGACCGATCCCGGCAATATCCTGCCCGGCATCATCCTGGGCCGCAGGCGGCTGTGCCGGGTCGAGGCCCGGAATGATATGGGCGATCGGGTGACCGGCAGCGGCTTTCTGATCGGTCCCTCGATGGTCCTGACCAATTTCCACGTGATCAAGGATGTGATCGAGCTGGACCTGGAGCCGGGCGATCTGCAAATCCGCTTCGACTATTCGTCGACAACCGGCATCGAAGAAGGCAAGGGCGCCGTGTTCGACGTGGCCGAGGACTGGCTGGTTGCTCACAGCGAGACCGGGCCCGTTCTGGAGGAAGATTACGCCTGGGACAAGCTGGCCAAGCGGCGTGGCTGGCTGAACGCGGTCGAAGGGTTCTGGGATTATGCTGTCATCCGGCTGACCGGAGCGCCGGGCCTGCAACGGGGTTGGTTCGACCTGGCGCGGGTAACACAGGACGTGCCGAACGGGGTCTGGATCCTGCATCATCCGGGGTCTGAGGAACACACCATCACCGGCGGCAAGGTGGTCTATGGCCAACCGCGCCAGCACCGGCTGTTCCATCAGGCGACCACGGCGCACGGCTCCTCGGGCGGACTGGCGCTGGACCAGAACGGCCAACCGGTGGCCCTGCACTATCTGGGGCTTGAGGCCCTGACCCCGCCACCCGATGCCCGTCACCACCGCGCGCTCAACGTGGCGGTGCCGCTGACCGCGATCGCCGCTGATCTGACGGCCAAGGGGATGCTGGGCAAGCTGGCCGAAATCCCCGGTCTCAGCCCGGTGGGGGGCTGTCTGGACGGGCGCCGCCCGGTCTTTGGCCGGGCCGACTACATCGCCGCGCTGGAGCAGCTGTGGAAAGGCGACCGCCGTATTCTGCGGGTACATGTGGAATCCGACAAAGACGTGCCGATCACCCGTCCCGGCAAGAGCTTCTCGGTCGAGATCCTGCGCGCACTCTTTGCCGCGCCCGAGCATCACCATATCGTGTTTCGCGCCGGAGACGTGCAGGTCGACGCCTATCGCATGGCCTGCGATACGCTGGCCAGCTTTGCCCCCGATGCAGTGGCCAGCCTGCCCGAAGCGCCCGACACGACAACGCCCGCCTATGTCAAACGGCTGGTGTCGAAATTCATGCAGCAGGTCAGCGACCGGCTGGGCGACCGCATGGTCTGGATCCTGCTCGACGATCTGGACCGGCATGACCTGTCCGATGCCTCGGGGCGCGAGTTTCTGTCGACGCTGTATGACCAGATCGGGCGGCAGGACAATCTGCGGCTGGTGCTGATCGGGTTGCGCGAGGATGTCCAGATCAACGGGCTCGACCCCAATCTGGTGCTGAAATCGGCGATCCGCACCCGGGATCTGGCCGATCCGGGACAGGTGTTCCGCCAATGGCTGAACCTGCGCGGCGCTCGGGACACGCCGTTCGACGAGACCAGCCTTGGTTTTCTCAGCAATATCGTCGCCTCGCTCGCCGGCGCGGAGGCGCCGCTGGAGCGGATGTCGGAATTTGTCGAAACCCATGTGGCGGGTGCGGCGGATGCGCTTTTTGGACGGGTCGGCGCACGGGTTGGAGAGGAGGAGTAATGCGAGAGGCCCTGATCGACCTGGCGCACGAGCTGAGCGCGGTTTGCGGTTGCTACGAGCCTGACGAGCTGTGCGACGCGCTCGGGGTCGATGGGCGGCCCGACCTGCGCCACAGTGTTCTAGGCGCGCTGTCGCGTGGCGTGACCGAGGTTCTGTGCCCGGCGCCGGGGGCGGCGCCCCGCTATGGCTGGATGCTGGCGCCCGATCCGCGCAACGCCGCGCTGCGCCGGTTCCTGACCCGGGCGCAGCTGGATCAGGCGCTGGATCTGGCGCCGCCACCCTGGGCCGACGATCTGTTCGGGCAGGTGCTGCACCAGCTGCTGGCCGGTGCGCGGGTCGAGGTGGCCCGGCCCAAGAGCAGCGATGACGAAACCCGCCTGCTGACCCATCTGCGCCACAACGCCGCCATCCTGGACGCGGTGCAGTTTGCCCGTGCGGTGCCTGCGCTGAACGGCAGCCCGCTCGAAACGCTCGAAAGCGAGGCCAAACGGCAAATTCAAGAGGTGCAGAAATGGCGCGATCTGGTCATCGTGCTGCCGCGCCGCCATTTCGGCTATGACAATGTACGTCGGCGCCTGTCCCGCTTTCTGCGCGGCAAGACCAAGGATACGCGGCCTCTGCTGCTGACCGGTACCGGGGGCATCGGCAAATCGGCCGTGCTGGCCCGGCTGTTGCAGGATTGGCAGACCCGCCGCGATGCCCCGATCACCGTGATCCTCGATTTCGACCGGCCACAACTCAAATCCGGGGCGCCGTTCCAGATCGCCCGCGAGATTCTGAACCAGATCGCCATGGGCGTGACCCGCACGTTGGAACCGCCCGAGGCCGCTGCGAATGTGTCCAGGCAGCTGCGGGCACGGCGGGCGGCCCTGTCCTCGACCGATCTGATGGGCGAGGTGCGCGATCATGGCGCCCAGGCCGATTTCCTGGAAAGCCAGCTGCCCGGCTGGTTCCGGGGCGACTGGGCGCATGGACTGCGCTCGCAGCCCATCGCGCTGGCCTTTGACAGTTTCGAGGCGGTCGACCGGCAGGGCGGCGAGGTGGTGCGCCTGATCCTCGCGGTCGAGGAACAGTTCCGCCGCGAGCTGCCCGGCCTGCGCTGCGTTCTGTCGGGTCGCGCCGAGCCGCTGGAGGGCGACGAGCTGGACGATCGCTTTGGCCCGGCCTCGCGCCGTATCGCGCTGGATGGTCTGTCGGTCGAGGCGGGCGCGCAGCTGATCGAGGAAGAGGACCGGCGCCTGTCCGAGCAGGACAAAGAGCGCAAGGGCCTCGACCGCCCGCCGGTGCTGAGTGACGAGACCCAGCGCCGCACCGTCAGCCGCCTGCTCAAGGGGCATCCGTTGGCGTTGCTGATCTTTGTGCAATACGCGCGCGGCCATGACGGCGATATCGCCGATCTGATTGCTGACCTCGAAGAGGATGGCGCCGAAGCGTTCCGCTCGGAATTCGCCCATCGCTTCCTCTATGAACGCATCCTCGACCGGATCGACGATCCCGAATTGCGCAGCCTGGCCCATCCCGGTCTGGTGCTGCGGCAGATCAACACCGACCTGATCCGCTTTGTGCTGGCGGTGCCCTGTCTGGGCCTCCCCGAGGGTACCGTGCTGCCGCTGAGCAAGGCAGCGGCATTGCGCGAAAAGCTGGAGAACGAATACTGGCTGGTCGAACCGGGAGAGCCGCCCTTTGACCTGCGCCACCGCGCCGATGTGCGGCGAATGATGGTCGCCGGCCTCTTTGCCGGCCCGCGTGAGGCCGATACCGCCGCCGACCGCAAACGCAAGGCGCGGCTGCGCAAGGATGCGCTGGCGGTCTGTTCCGCCGCGCGCGACTATTTCCGGCTGGGTCCGCCCGATGGCGCCGATCAGGGCGCTCGCCAAAGGTGGGAGCGGATGGACCCCGAGATGCGCGATCTTCAGGCGCTCTATTACGAGGCGTTTCTGTCACCGCGCGAGGTGCCGGAATTTGATGCCGTTACCGCGCGGGCGCTGGACCTGTCGCTGGGCGAGGATCTGGACACCCTGCCCGCCGCCTGGCGGGCGCGGGTGAATGTGCTGCTGGGCCGGGTGCTGAGCAAGGAAGAGGCGTTCGATCTGGGCGACGATCTGCGCGAACTGGCCGAAAAGCAGGAATTCACCTCGGCCGCGCAACATGGGCTGAGCACGGCAGACGAGGATTTCACCACCGTCAGCGATTCCAGCGAAAGCCGCGCCGCTGATCCGCTGGGCGTTCGGGCGCATGAAGATGTCTATCGCCCCGACGGGTCCGACTGGCGATCGGCCTCGCGCCTGTCGCGCGACATCCAGCGCGCCTTTGCCGCCGCCCGGTTCGCCGAGGTAGCCGATTTGGCGCCGCGCTATTTCGAAGCGTTGCAGACCCGCAGCAAGGACGAGGCAAAAGAAGATAAGGCAAGCGCCTTGCAACGCGGATATTGGCGGCATCCGATCTGGCAATGTCTGCTGGTGGCGGGCAGCGGAATGGATACGGTGGCAATGGCCGCTGCCGCTGACGCGAATATGGAGTTTGTGGGTGATCATCGCGCGATCTTGAGCGCGATCGCCTATACCGAAGCACGACCTGAACCAAAGGTGTTGGAAGGTTTGGGTGACCTGCGCTTTACCAGTTCAAAATCCTATATAGACGCCTACCGCCTGGCCGAAAGTCCTCTGGATGAGTGGCTGATCCGGTCTCGGCCACGCTCGGCCACGTTGTGGCGATGGGGGCGTTCAGAGAAGCCCGCTGTTTGCTCTCCGCGCGCCTTGGCGCTGGCGGCAGGGCGGGTCAAGCGGGCGGAGGAGGAGTTCGGCGCCCTGTTCGAGGCCGCGCCGGATCTGGCCGGTCGATTGGAGAAGTTCTGGGCCCATGGCGCGCCGGGGATTTCGGATATCACCGATCTCTATCGCCAGTTCGGCGAGGAAGAGGACCTGACCCGGCTGCTGGCCAGCGATGCGCTGCCGCAGACGGACCTGGCCTGTCGTATGTTCCGCGGGCTGAACCCTGACCTCTACCCGCCCTTGCGGCGCATCCTTGAGGAGCAGGAGGGTGAGGTGGTGCTGCGTCTGGCCGAGGCGCTGGCCCAACGGGCCCGCCATTGGCCGGAAGAGCTGCGGATGTCGGCGCTGAGCGGGTATAGCCGCAACCAGTCGGCAACGCTGGTCGAAGTGGCCGATCAATGCGGCGAACTGGGCACTCTTTGCGCCTGTCTATCGGAGTTCGACAGCCGCGCCGGCACGGTGCGCGAGATGTTTGACAGCCTCACGGCGTGGTTCTTCCCGTTCGCGCAAGAGCTGGAGGTCTAGACCTGATCACAAGCGACCTGTGATGACGGTCGAAATGGCCGATTAATCCCTGACCAGGAAACCAGACGAGATATTTGTCGCCATGCGGATGGCCTGGGTCCGGTTGCCGCAATTGGATTTCGACAGGATCGACTTTACCTGCGAGTTGACCGTGTCCAGAGAACGGCCACGTTCTTCGGCGATCTGCTTGTTGGTTTTGCCTTCGGCCATCAGTTCGAACACGGCGCACTCGGCTTCGCTCAGGTCAAACAAGGCGGCGATGGTTGGCATTTCCAGCCGATAGGTGCGGCTGGTGTCCGTGCTCATCAACAGGTACCCGTCCAGCGCCTCGTTTCCAATGTCATCTGCCTGATGCAGGGGAGAGATGTCGATGCACAGCGCATCGCCGTTATGGGAGTCGCTCTGATGAACGGCCTCCAACGCTTCCTTGCGGGGGCGGGCGCCGAATCTGCCATGTTGTTTCGGATTGCCCAGCAAGGCGCGGGCGCGGTTCAGATCGTCATCGCTACGAAAACTCAGCTTGCCCTGCGGGTCTCGGCGGAATACGCCGCTTTCCTCGGACTGGCGGCGGAATTCTTCGTTGCCGGCGATCACGTTCATGCGCTTGTCGAGAACACAGAAGCCTACATCCAGCTTGTCCAGTGCATTCATCACTGTGTCGTGCCGTTTCTGTACCGCCTGAAGCGGGCGCCCGATGCTGAGCGCCTTGGCAATATGCGGTAACAGCCGCGATGCGCGCGCCAGCCGCTGCGGCAGGTCTTCTGAGGCGTCCGAACCGAATTGCATCGAAAACCGGTCGTGAAACAGCTGATCCTTGTTCAACAGCGCGCCACAGCGATAGCGGATGCCATATTCCATCATCGTTTTCTGATTGGGCCGCGCCAGCAGTTCGGCCTCGGATGCGGCCAGCACCGAATCGGGAATCAGCTGAATGTCGTCCGAGGCGCGGGAATGACGCGCAAAAACGGCCTGATCGGCGATTTCCAGATCGTTGTGCTGGTTCAGATACCCTTCCACCAAGTCGATCTGGTAGGTGTCGCTGAAATGCGAGGCCAGCAGATGCGGCTGATCGCCCGGCGTTTCGACCTCGAAGATCATCGCACCGATCCCCCCAGCATAGCGCGCGATCCGTGTGAGAAGCTCCGGCCACTTTCCAGGGTCCAGCGCGGCATCGTAAATTGAGAGAACGAGTTGATCGTGCTGGTCAGTCGGGGCCATGGGTCTTGATGATTCGAGGGGTCTTTTCACGAATATAGCGTGTTTCACCATTTCGGGTGATTATTGTCGCATTTCCAAGCCTTACCCTACGTCTCATTGATAGCTGAGAGTGAGTGGCTCGGTAAAAATCATAACCTGCTGAGTTGGTGCCTGTGTAAGGCCGTTCATCGAACGGTGCAGGGTTTCGTCGGGGAATTTCGACCCGGTCCTACGTCAAGAGCGGTTGGCAGCGGGTACCACTCAGCATTTTGGTTGGGTGGGATTGAAACGGGCGTAGAGGCCCAGAAAACTGAACAAGACATTTGAAAAACACGCAAGGGTTGCGGCAAGATGGCGTCGTTACCCCCAGTGTGACTTGGTTGCGGGGCATGGAACGGGATGCGCAACAGACCGGAGATAGACTGATGATTTCGAAACAGCTGATTGGTATCACCCTCGCGACTGGTCTGGTTGCCATCACGGCGTCGGCAGAGCGGGCGCAGGCGCAAGCAGGTTGGAATGTTTGTCGCGACGTGGAATGCCTCGACCAGGGCTGGAACGATGCGCAACGCCGATGGTGGTACACCACCACCCAGGGTTCGCGTCTGTTGCCGCTGTCCTGGATGCGTGCGCTGGAACAACCCGGTGACGGGGATGGGGCGATCCGCGCCTTTCTGGACCGTGCCTATATGGACGAGCTGGGCTATATCGCCAATCCCGACCCGGTGCACAATCCCGAGGGGCTGCCGCTGGGCTGGGTGGTGGATCAGGACAAGACCCTGGATGCCGACCTGATGTGCGATACCTTCCCGGAAACCTGCGATGCGCTGACCATGCGTGAACCCTGGGTCGGGCTGACCTGCTCGGCCTGCCACACCAACGAGATCACTCATCAGGGCCGCCGCCTGCGGGTCGAGGGCGCGCCGACGCTGGCCGATTTCCAGCGGATGGAAGAGGACCTGTTGCAGGCGCTCAAGGACACCGTCGCCGATCGTGACCGGTTCGACCGTTTCGCGCGCGCGGTGCTGGGGTCCGACCAGACGATCGACGGGCGCGAGTCGCTGGAACTGCAACTCAACGAACAGATCGTCTGGCAACAGGTGCTGGCCGACAAGAACGCAGCACCCAAGGTACGCTATGGCCATGCCCGGCTGGATGCGCAGGGCCATATCCTGAACAAGGTGGCGCTGACCATCCGCCATCCGAACCAGATCACCAATGTGCTTGCCGACGCGCCGGCCAGCTATCCGCATATCTGGAACACCTCACAGCAGGACCAGCTGCAATGGAACGGTATCGCGCCGCGCATGTTCAAGATCCGGTTCCTGGGTGAGAATACCGAGCTGGGCGCGCTGGTGCGCAATACATCCGAAGTGATTGGCGTCTTTGCTCATCTCGAAACGGACAAGTCCAAGGTCCTGCGCGGCTACCCCTCCAGCGCCCGGGTGCGCGAGCTGATTTCGCTGGAACGCCAGCTCGAAAGCCTGCAATCGCCGCGCTGGCCCGAGGAGATGCTGGGAGCCATCGACTGGGATCTCGCAGCACGTGGGCGCGAGGTCTTTGCCCGCAAGATCGACGGTGAAAGCTGCGCCGACTGCCACAGCCACATGGCGCCGACCGATACCAGCAGCAATATGAAAATCAGCATGACGCCGCTGGCAGAGTTGGGGACGGATGTGTTCACCACCTGCAATACCTTCCTGCACCGCTCGAAATCGGGCAATTTCGGCGGTCAGCTGGTGGATACCAAATTCACCCGTATCGACCGGGACGAGGATTATACCCGCCTGATGCTGGTCAACGCGACCGTGGGCACCATCCGCGGCAAGCTGTTCGAGGTTCTGGCCGCGATCCTGGGAGAGGATGATCGGCCCAGCGGGATTCGCACCGAGACCGGGTTGGTGACCGAATACCTTCCCGGTGTCAGCGACGCGAAGAAGAAAGCCGATGCCGAGGAATGCCTGACGCAGGAGCATCCCCTCTTGGCCTACAAGGCCCGTTCGTTGAACGGGATCTGGGCCACCGCGCCCTATCTGCATAATGGTTCGGTGCCGACGCTCTATGACCTGCTGTTGCCCGCGCGCATGCGCAACGTCGCCACCGCGCTTGACGCGGAACTGCCCGAGGACGCGGCCACCCGGCCCGAGGTCTTTGGCGTCGGCAGCCGCGAGTTTGACCCGGTCAAGGTCGGTTTCGTGTCGGGTCTTGACCAGAACCCGTTCACCTTCCGCGCCCGTGGCGAGGATGGCGAGCCGATCCCGGGCAACTTCAATTCGGGCCACGATTATGGCACCGCGGGTTTGAGCGAGGAGGACCGCCGCGCGTTGGTCGAATACCTCAAGACGCTGTAACCAGGCGGTGCGCCTTCGGCGCGCTCGGGATTTCGTCGTCGTTCCTCCTCCTCGGCGCGGGATGAGAGGTGACGTATCCTCGCCCCGGCTGCGCGGTTTGCCGGGTGCGGCGCCTTCGGTGGGAGTATTGTGAACCAGAAAGAAGCAGGGACCCTCTTGTTTCTTTCTGGTCGGAAATACTCCAGGGGGTCTGGGGGACTGGTCCCCCAGCGAGGTCGTCAGGATCAACCGCTCAGAGAGGTCCCCAACAGGTAGGCAAGCGCGCAGAGCGCCACGCTGGCGAGGATGTTGACGGCGGCGCTGGCGATCGAGCGGGCGCGATGCAGGTCGAGCGTCTGATAGGCAAAGCTGGAGAAGGTGGTGAAGCCGCCACAGAAACCGAGGATCAGCTGGCGGCTTTGGTCCGGATCCGCTGCACCGGTTGCGGGTTGGCCGAGCCAAATACCCAGCAGCAGGGTACCGAGCACATTGACCACAAGGGTTGCGAGCGGCAGGTCATGTGTCACGCGACGCGCGACCCAGTGGCGCAGGACCGCCCCGAGACCGCCGCCGAGTGCAAAGAGCGCATGCAGGGCAAAGGTCGTCATCGCCGCGCCTCGTGGCTGCGCCCCAGCGCTTCGCCCAGGATGGCGGCGGCAAGGCCCGCGGCGATTTCCACCGTCATGGCGACGAGGCCGATGGACCAGCCGCCGGAATTTGTGAGCCGGTCCAGTTCGAGCATGAATGAGGAAAAGGTCGAAAGACCGCCACAGAACCCCACTGCGCCCAGATGAAGCAGATGGGGGTGTAGCCGGTGGCGGATGGCAAAAAGCCAGCCGAGCACGAAACAGGCGGCGGTGTTGATGCCGAATGTGGCGGTGAGGAAGGGTAGTCCTGGCAGTTGGGTACCCAGCACCTCGCGCAGGACAGAGCCGATTGCCCCGCCCGCGAATACCGCCAGATAGCTGCCCGCCTTTTGTCTCATCGGGTCCGCATAGCGGGGTGTGCGCCCGTTTTCAATTCCGCGCCGTTGCCGGAAGGTCGAGAAGCTCACGTGCCTGCTGCCAGGTGGCGACGGGGCGCTGGTATTTCTCGCAAAGTTCAACGCTGCGCCGTACCAGCGCGGCGTTGGAGGGCGCAAGCGTGTGCCGGTCGAGACGGATATTGTCCTCTAGCCCCGTGCGGGTGTGTCCGCCCGCAGCGATGGCCCATTCATTCACCGCCAGTTGATTGGCGCCAATACCGGCGGCGCACCATTCGGCTTGCGGCGCACGCGTCTGCATCATCCGGACGTAGAAATCGAACACTTCGCGATCGGCAGGCATCGCGTTCTTCACCCCCATCACGAATTGCACATAGAGTTTGCCGTGGAGCAGCCCGCGTTCGTGCATGTCGATGGCGCGCAGGATATGGCTGAGGTCGAAGGCCTCGATTTCCGGGGTGACCTGATGGGTCCGCATCTCGGAGGCCAGCCATTCGACCAGGTCGGGCGGGTTCTCGTAGACCCGCGTGGGGAAGTTGTTGGACCCGACCGAGAGCGAGGCCATGTCAGGTTTCAGTGGCAACATGCCACCGCGCGCCCGACCGGCCCCTGACCGACCGCCGGTCGAGAGTTGCACGATCATACCCGGGCAATGCGTGTGAAGCCCCTCCAGCAGGCGGGCAAAACGGTCGGGGTCGCTGGTGGGGGTGCCGTCGTCGTTGCGCACATGGCAATGGGCGATGGTGGCGCCGGCCTCGAACGCCTCATGCGTGCTTTCGACCTGTTCGCTGACCGTGATCGGCACGGCGGGGTTGTCGGCCTTGGTGGGAACGGAGCCGGTGATCGCGACGCATATGATGCAGGGCTTGTCCATGGGCGGTCTCCGGTCTCAGATATCGAAGAAGACGGTTTCCTGCGGGCCTTGCAGGTGAATGTCGAAACGGTAGAGCGGTTTGCCCTCGCGTTCGCCTCGGACAGCGATCAGGGTGGCGCGGCGGTTTTCCCATTCGATCAGGTTCAGCACCGGGTCGGCGGCATTGGCATCGGCCTCGTCACCGAAATAGAGCCGGGTGTTGAGGCCGATATTGATTCCGCGCGCCACGATCCAGAAGTTCAGGTGCGGCGCCTGTATCGCGCCGTTGCGGCCTGGCACCGGGCCGGGCTTGACGGTGTCGAACGCCCACTCGCCGGTCTCGAAATCGGTGATCACCCGGCCCCAGCCGCGAAACCCTTCCTCGACCCGGCCGGCGTGTTCGGGATGGGCATGGATGCCGGCGGCATTGGCCTGCCAGACCTCGATCAGCACATCCTTGACCGGACTGCCGGTGCCGTCGATCACCCGGCCCTCGACCCGGATACGCTCACCGGCGGCATTGGGTCCGGCGATGTCCCAGCCCAGTTCCTGCTTGTAGATGTCGAATCCGGCGGCGCCGGGGGCCAGACCTATATGCACATAGGGGCCTGCGGTTTGGGACGGAGTTTCCTTCAGATAGTCGAGCTTCTGGACCATGATCCTCTCCTCGTTGTCGCGTTTGCGAACCGGAAAACCGGGTTTCGCTTCCAGTGGAAACGCATCAATTTCCCTCAAGCCGGTTCTCGAACAGGGTCGAGCGGCGCCCGCGCAGCACCACGTCGAAGCGATAGGCCAGACAGTCGAAGGGGATCGCGGCATTCATGTCGAGCGGAGCGATCAGGCGGTCGATGGCGGCGGGGTCGGGGATGGTGTTGACGATCGGGCATTTGTGGATCAGCGGGTCGCCCTCGAAATAGAGTTGGGTGATCAGCCGCTGGGCAAAGGCGGTGCCGAAGATCGACATGTGGATATGGGCGGGTCGCCAGCTGTTGACCCAGTTGCGCCAGGGATAGGCGCCGGGTTTGACGGTGCGAAAGTAGTAATAGCCGTTCTCGTCGGTCAGGGTGCGCCCGCAACCACCGAAATTGGGATCGATGGGGGCCAGATAGGTATCTTTCTTGTGGCGATACCGCCCGCCTGCATTGGCCTGCCAGATTTCCACCAGCGTGTTCGGCACAGGCCGAGAATTTTCGTCGAAAATTCTCCCATGCAAGAGGATCCGCTCGCCGATGGCGCTTTGGCCCGTCTGGGCGTAGTTGTGGATCAGGTCATTGTCGTCGGCGCCGATATCGGTGTGGCCGAAAACCGGGCCGGTGATCTCGCTCACCGTGTTCTCGAGGCTGATCAATGCCTGCCGGGGAGAGCGCGCAACCGAGGTCTTGTAGTCGGGGACATGCGCGGGCGGATGCCAGGCGCGGTCACGCTGGTAGAATTCGCCGGGTTTGGTCATCTGGGCTGTCTCCTCTTGACTGGGCCGTTCGCGCTCCGGTCCGCTCATTCCGCTTCCATCTCGTCATAGGTCTGCCGCGCCAGCTTCAGCGCCTGATTGGCGCGCGGCACGCCGGCATAGATCGCCACATGCTGGAAGGCCTCGAGCACGTCCTGCTTGCTGGCGCCGGTCCGGGTGGTGGCACGGATGTGCATGGGAATTTCGTCGAAATTCCCCAGCGCCGCCAGCAGCGCCAGTGTCAGCATCGATCGTTCCCGGTCGCTGATCCCGTCGCTGGCCCAGACCGTGCCCCAGGCGCCTTCGGTGATCAGGGTCTGAAACGGGCTTTCGAACTCGGTCCGGTTCGCCTCGGCCTGGTCGACATAAGCGTCACCCAGCACCTGGCGGCGTACCTTCATTCCGTTGTCATAGCGTTCTGACATTCGTCTTCCTTTCCGCCACGCCCTAGTAGGGCAGACCGACATAGTTCTGTGCAAGCACCGTTTGCGCATCGCGGCTGTCGCGCAGGAATTCCAGCTCGGCCCGCTGGATGCGCAGGTCGAATTCGGTCTGCTCGGGAAAACGGTGCAAAAGCTTGGTCATCCACCAGCTGAACCGCTGGGTTTTCCAGATGCGGGCCAGTGCCTGTTCGGAATAGCGATCGATCCCCTCGGCCTCGCCGGTCTCGAACACCTGCACCAGCGCGTGATACAGGTAATGGATATCGCTCGCCGCCGTGTTCAGCCCCTTGGCGCCGGTTGGCGGCACGATATGGGCCGCATCGCCGCACAGGAACAGCCGCCCCCAGCGCATCGGTTCGCAAACAAAGGACCGGAGCGGTGCGATGGATTTCTCGATCGATGGCCCGGTGACCAACCGGTCCCCCACCGCGCGTGGCAGCCGCTGGCGGAACTCGGTCCAGAAGGCATCATCGCTCCAGTCCGTGACCTTGTCGGACAGGGCACACTGGATGTAGTAGCGGCTGAGCGTGGCGTTTCGCATGGAACAGAGGGCAAAGCCGCGCTCGGACAAGCTATAGAGCACTTCGTCGCTCACAGGTGGCGTTTCGGACAACAGCCCCAGCCATCCAAACGGATAGACCTGTTCATATTCCTTGCGGATGCCGGCCGGAATGGTTTGTCGACTGATCCCGTGGAACCCGTCGCAGCCCGCAACATAGTCGCAGTCGATCCGGTGTTCGCTGCCGTCACTGCTGTAGGTGACATAGGGCGCGTCGCTGTCGGCATCGTGGATCGTGACACCCTCGGCATTGAACACCGTCTTGCCGCCCACAGCATCGCGGGCGTCATAGAGATCATGCGTCAGTTCGGTCTGGCCATAGACCACCACGTGTCGCCCGATCAGATCCTCGAAACTGATGCGGATCTGTTCCTCGCCATGGGCCAGGATGGTGCCGTGATGCACGAAACCTTCGCGGTCCATCCGCTTGGCGACACCGGCCTCGCGCATCAGGTTGACGAATCCCGCCTCAAGCACACCGGCCCGGATGCGGCCCAGCACATGCGCGCGTGACTGGCGTTCCAGTACCACCGTGTCGATGCCCTTGCGATGCAACAGCTGCCCCAGCAGCAGGCCCGAGGGGCCACCTCCGACAATCACTATTTGCGTGCGCATCGTGTCTCCTCCCGTTGAGAACAGGATGAATGATTGAATGCGTGATGTAAAATGAGTAAAGAGGCAGTTTAGTTTCCAAAATGGGAAAGTAAATGATCGACCGTCGCATCAAGTTCCGCCACATCCAGTGCTTTGTGGAAATCGCGCGCGAGGGCAGTCTGAAGACGGCGGCGGAGAAACTGTTCCTGACCCAGCCGGCAATGTCCAAAACCCTCAAGGAGTTGGAAGAGATCACCGGCACCACCTTGATGCGCCGCAGCCGGGCGGGGGTAGAGCTGACCAAGCCGGGCGAGGTGTTCCTGCATTTCGCACGGATGTCGCTGGCCAGCCTGCAACAGGGGCTTGACGGGATCGAGACCGAGGGGCGCCGTCAGCGGGAAACGCTGTCGGTGGGGGCCTTGCCCAGCGTGGCGGCCTATCTGATGCCGCGCGCGGTGGGCGAATTCGCGCGACTGGCACCGCATGCGCTGTTGCGGATCCAGGACGGGCCGCATGGCTATCTGGTCGAACGGCTGCGTTTGGGGACGCTGGATCTGGTGATCGGGCGGATGGGGCCGCCCGAGACAATGCAGGGGCTTTCATTCACCCAGCTCTATCAGGAACAGGTGGTGTTTGTGGTGCGCCCGGGTCATCCGCTGCTGGCTGCGCCCGATCTGGCGCGGGTGGCCGACTGGCCGGTGATCTATCCGCCGCCCGGCGCCGCGATACGGCCGTTGGTCGAACAGATGCTGATCGCAAACGGGATCGGCGAGTTTCCCAACCGGCTGGAAACCGTCTCGGGCGCCTTTGGCCGGGTTCATACACGCCGCTCGGATGCGGTCTGGATCATCTCGCGCGGGGTGGTTGCCAACGAGATTGCCGAGGGGCGATTGGTGGCGTTGCCGTTCCAGACCGGGCTGACCAGGGGGCCGGTGGGGTTGATGACGCGGCCCGACCGGCCGGATAGCCCGGTGGCGCAGCTCTTTGCGCTGGCGTTGCGGAATGTGATCGCAGCCGAGGTAGGGGCCTGACCAAAGTCAAGTAAGCGGCGCGGCGGGACGCATAGGACTCGGGCCAGACGCAATCCCGTGCCCGAGGTGCTTATGCCCCGCCAGACCGACATACCGGACCCGATCCGCAGCGCCCTGCGCCGTGTCGGCGGTGTCTTGGGCATCGTGCTGATGGTGCTGCAACTGTTGGCACCGCAGCTGGCCCAGGCAGGTGAGGGCGCGTGGATCGAGATCTGCTCGGAAGAGGGCGCGGTCTGGATCCAGATGCCGGTCGAGGGCACGGATGATCCCTGCCCCGATTGCGGCGATTGCCTGATGTGTTCGACAGCGGTTGATTTCATGACGCCCGCCTATGGCGGGGTCGTCGAACCGGTCCTCCTCGACGCCCGGCAACCGACCCGAACCGACGTGTCGGCTCGGGCGGCGCGGAACCGGCTCTGGCCCGAGACCCGTGGCCCCCCAATCCAAGACAAGAGAGGTGCGATGTGCTGATCACACGCGTCATCCGGGTTCTGCTGACCCTTCTGTTTCTGGCCCCCATCCCGGCGCTGGCCAGCGACCTGCCCCGGTTTCTGGCCGCGCTTGCACCCGCCGATCTGGCCCCCGGCGCCGACGCCTTTGGCCCGCTGCGCGAGGATGTGCCGGTGGCGCCGGTGCTCAAGGGCGGCGAGACCGTTGCCTGGGCCTTTCTCACCTCGGATTTCGTGGGCACCACCGGCTATTCCGGCAAGCCGATCCATGTGATCGCCGCCATCGACGCCGACGCGGTGCTGACCGGCGTCAAGCTGGTGGAACATTCCGAACCGATCGTGCTGATCGGCATCCCCAATTCCAGGATGGTCGCCCTGACCGAGGGCTATCAGGGTCTTGACCTCAAACGCGAGGCCGAGACCGGCGGCGAGGGGCATGACCTCGACATCATCTCGGGCGCCACGGTCACCATCATGGTGATCGACGACAGTCTGGTGCGCGCAGGGCTCAAGGTGGCGCGCGCGCTGGGTCTGGGCGGCCTGTCGCCCGCCACCCCCGAAGGCCCGCGTCGCGAGATCGACATGGGTCAGACCGGGACCAGTGACTGGTTCACCCTGTCGGGCGACGGCTCGGTCCGGCGGATGACCCTGGATATCGGGCAGGTCAACGCGGCCTTTGAGGCCACCGGTGACGCCCGCGCCGTCAAGCGCCCCGAACCGGGCGCGCCCGAGGATACGTTCATCGACATGCACCTGGCGCTGGTCTCGGTCCCCGAGATCGGTCGCACCCTGTTGGGTGAGGCGGAATATGCCAACCTGCAAAACTGGCTTGAGCCGGGCGAGCAGGCCATTCTGGTACTCGGGCGCGGCGCTTACAGCTTCAAGGGCTCGGGCTATGTGCGCGGCGGTATCTTCGACCGGATCCAACTGATCCAGGGCGACAGCGCGGTGCGCTTCTTCGACCGTCAGCAACGTCGTCTGGGCACGGTCGCTGCGACGGATGCCCCTGCGTTCTCGGAACTTGACCTCTTCAAGATCCCCGCCGATGCCGAATTTGACCCGGCCGCCCCCTTCCGCCTGCAACTGTTGGTGCAGCGCGCCGTGGGCGCGGTGGAGAAAAGCTTCCTCACCTTCGATCTGGGCTACCGCCTGCCGGAACGCTTCCTGCTGCCTGCCGCCGCCCCGGTGGTGGTCGAGGATGCGAGCGACGAGGCCGCCGCCAAGGCCGCGCTGTGGCAACGGATCTGGAAGGACCGCACTGTCGAGATCGGCATCCTGAGCGCGATGCTGCTGGTGCTGACCGCGACCTTCTTCTTCCAGTTCCAGGCCACGATGAACGCGCGCGTCTTCTACTGGTTCCGCATCGCCTATCTGACTGCGACGCTGTTCTTCATCGGCTGGTACGCCAACGCGCAGCTGAGCGTCGTCAACCTGATGGCGCTGGCGGGAAGCCTGCGTTCGGGCTTCAGCTGGGACGCGTTTCTGCTCGACCCGCTGGTGTTCATCCAGTGGTTCGCCGTGGCCGCCGCGCTGATCTTTTGGGGGCGGGGGGCCTATTGCGGCTGGCTCTGCCCGTTTGGCGCGCTGCAAGAGCTGACCAACAAGGTCGCCCGCGCCTTGCGCCTGCCGCAATGGACCCTGCCCTGGGGCCTGAACGAGCGGCTCTGGCCGGTGAAATACATGATCTTCCTGGGTCTGTTCGGTCTCAGCTTTGTCTCGATCCCGCTGGCCGAAACCTATGCCGAGGTCGAACCGTTCAAGACCGCGATCATCCTCAAGTTCATGCGCGACTGGCCGTTTGTGGTGTTTGCCCTGCTGCTCCTGCTGATCGGCCTTTTCATCGAACGGTTCTATTGCCGCTACCTGTGTCCGCTGGGCGCGGCGCTGGCGATCCCCGCCCGTATCCGCATGTTCGACTGGCTGCGCCGCTACAAGGATTGCGGCAATCCCTGCCAGACCTGTGCCAACGAATGCCCGGTTCAGGCGATCCACCCCACGGGTGAGATCAATCCGAACGAATGCATCACCTGCCTGCATTGTCAGGTGCTCTATCAGTCCGAGGCCAAATGCCCCGTCGTCATCCGCCAGATCAAGCGGCGGGCGCGCACAGGGACGGTCGATCCGAAACTGACCCTCGGACACCCACCGGCGAACCATCCAAACGCCAAACCGCAAGAAGCTTCCTGAAAGGAGGAACGATCATGTCGGACCACGATAACAACCTGAGCGTCACCCGCCGCGGCCTGTTGGGCGCGACCGCTACCGGGGCCGTTCTGGCCAGCACCGGGCTGGGGGCCACCCTGATGACCGCGCGCGAGGCATCCGCCGCCGCCAAGGCCAATCTGGAGCCCGGCGAGCTGGACGAATATTACGGCTTCTGGTCCTCGGGCCAGACCGGCGAGCTGCGCATCCTCGGCATCCCCTCGATGCGCGAACTGATGCGGGTGCCGGTGTTCAACCGCTGCTCGGCCACCGGCTGGGGTCAGACCAACGAGTCGCTCAAGGTGCTGACCGAGGGCCTGCTGCCCGAGACCAAGCAGTACCTCGCCGCCAACGGCAAGGTCACCTATGACAACGGCGACCTGCACCACCCGCATATGTCGTTCACCGATGGCACCTATGACGGGCGCTACCTGTTCATGAACGACAAGGCAAACACCCGCGTGGCGCGCGTGCGCTGCGATGTGATGAAATGCGACAAGATCATCGAGATCCCCAACGCGCATGACATCCACGGCCTGCGTCCGCAGAAATACCCGCGCACCGGCTATGTCTTTGCCAATGGCGAGCATGAGGCGCCGCTGGTCAATGACGGCCAGGTCCTCGACGATCCGTCGCAATATGTGAACATCTTCACCGCGATTGACGGCGACAGCATGGAAATCGCCTGGCAGGTGATCGTGTCGGGCAACCTCGACAACACCGATTGCGATTATCAGGGCAAATACGCCTTCTCGACCTCGTACAACTCGGAAATGGGCATGAACCTGGCCGAGATGACCGAGAACGAGCAGGACCATGTGGTCGTGTTCAACCTCAAGGAAATCGAGGCCGGCATCGCCGCGGGCGACTATCAGGAGCTGAACGGCGTCAAGGTCGTCGACGGGCGCAAGGGCGCGGGCAAGAACTATACCCGCTATATCCCGATCCCCAACAGCCCGCATGGCTGTAACGCCGCCCCCGACAAGCGCCACATCATGATCAACGGCAAGCTGTCGCCCACCGTCTCGGTGATCGACGTCGAAAAGGTCGATGCGCTGTTCTCGGACAATGCCGATCCGCGCTCGGCCATCGTGGCCGAACCGCAGCTGGGTCTTGGGCCGCTTCACACCGCGTTCGACAACAAGGGCAACGCCTATACCACCCTGTTCCTGGACAGCCAGGTGGTGAAGTGGGACATCGCAAAGGCGATCGAGGCCTATGCCGGTGCCGATGTCGACCCGATCCTCGACAAGGTTGATGTGCAGTATCAGCCGGGCCACAACTCGACCTCGATGGGCGAAACCGCCGAGGCCGACGGCAAATGGCTGATCTCGATGAACAAGTTCTCGAAGGACCGGTTCCTGAATGTCGGCCCCTTGAAGCCCGAAAACGAGCAGCTGATCGACATCTCGGGCGACAAGATGAAGGTGGTGCATGATGGCCCGACCTTTGCCGAGCCGCATGACAGCATCATCGTGCACCGGTCCAAGGTGAACCCGGTCAATGTCTGGGATCGCAACGACCCGATGTGGGAAGACGCCCGCCAGCAGGCCGCCGCCGATGGCGTCGATCTGGAGGAAGGTGCCGAGGAACCGATCCGCGACGGCAACAAGGTGCGGGTCTACATGACGTCCGTGGCGCCGACCTTCAGCCTTGAGAAGTTCACGGTGAAACAGGGCGACGAGGTGACGATCTATGTCACCAACCTCGATGATGTGGATGACGTGACCCACGGGCTGTGCATGGCCAACTTTGGCATCGCGATGGAAGTGGCGCCGCAGGCCACCGCCTCGGTCACCTTTATCGCCGACCGTCCGGGCGTGCACTGGTTCTATTGCCAGTGGTTCTGCCACGCGCTGCACATGGAGATGCGCGGCCGGATGTTTGTCGAACCGCGGGGGGCATAAATCATGCGCTGGCCCCTGCTGATTGCGACCCTTTTTGCCACCCCCCTTTGGGCGGCGGATTGGGACGTGCCCAACCGGGCGGGGGCCATCGCCCGGACACTGGCCCAGGCGGCGGATGGTGACACCCTCCGCCTGGCGCCCGGCATCTATGCCGAAACCCTGGTCCTGTCCCGGCCCGTTACCCTTGACGGGATGGGGCAGGCCACCATTGACGGACAAGGCACCGGCAGCGTGATCACCGTGACCGGCCCCGGCGTGACCCTGCGCGGGCTCACCGTGATCGGCTCGGGTTCGAACCATGACGGGATCGACAGCGGTATCCAGCTGACCAAGACCGCCCGCGCGCCGGTGGTGGAAAACAACGTGCTGATCGGCAATCTCTACGGCGTCGATATCCACGGCGCCAAGGATGCACGGGTGAAAGGCAACCGGATCGAGGGCCGCCAGGACCGCCATATGAACGCGCGCGGCAACGGTGTCTATGTCTGGAACGCCCCCGGCGCTGTGGTCGAGGACAACGATATCCGATACGGGCGCGACGGTATCTTCGTGAACTCCTCGCGCCGCAATATCTTTCGCAACAACCTGTTCCGCGATCTGCGCTTTGCCGTGCATTACATGTATGCCGACAATTCCGAGGTCTCGGGCAATGTCTCGATCGGCAACGACCTGGGCTATGCGGTGATGTTCACCAGCCGGGTCAAGGTGCTGAACAACGTCTCGCTCGGCGACCGTGAACACGGGGTCATGCTGAATTATGCCAATGACAGCGTAATCTCGGGCAATGTGGTGAAGGGGGCAAAGGAGAAATGCACCTTCCTCTACAATGCCAACAAGAATGAATTCACCGACAACTGGTTCGAAGGCTGCGGCATCGGCATCCATTTCACCGCCGGGTCCGAGCGCAACCGGATCGTCGGCAACGCCTTTGTCGGCAACCGGACCCAGGTGAAATATGTCTCGACCCGCTGGGTCGAATGGTCCGAGGACGGGCGCGGCAATTACTGGTCCGACTTTGCCGCCTATGACGTCAATGGCGACGGCATTGCCGACGCCCCCTATCGCCCCAACGACAGCATGGACCATGTGCTGTGGACCCAACCGGCAGCCAAGCTGCTGCTTGGCTCGCCAGCCGTGCAGCTGGTGCGCTGGTCGCAATCGGCCTTTCCGGCGCTGTTGCCGGGTGGGGTGATCGACAGCAACCCGCTGATGCATGCCCCCGAACCCTTAGCTTTGAAGAAGGTGCCCCATGACGGATAAGGCCCTGATCATCCATCAGGCGGTCAAGGATCGCGGCCGCGCCCGCGTTCTGGACCATATCGACCTGACCCTGGCCCAAGGTGAGCGCGTGGCGCTGCTGGGTCATAACGGTGCCGGCAAATCGACGCTGATCAAATCCATCCTCGGCCTGACCCGGATCGACAGCGGCAGCATTCGCATCGGTGATGCCGCGCCTGGCAGCGCGCAGGCGCGGCGCGACATTGCCTATCTGCCCGAAGCGGTCTCGTTCCATCCGGCCCTGACCGGGCGCGAGCAACTGACGCTCTTTGCGCGACTGTCAGGCGAGCGGCCTGATGTGCCCGGTCTGTTGGAGCGGGTCGGGTTGGCCGACGCGATGGACCGCCGCATCGGTGCCTATTCCAAGGGGATGCGGCAGCGGCTGGGCCTGGCTCAGGTGCTGCTGGGCAAGCCCCGCGTGGCGCTGCTGGACGAGCCGACCAGCGGTCTCGACCCGATTTCGCGGCAGGATCTCTATGCCATCATCGACGAACTGGCGGGGCAGGGGGCGGCGGTGCTGATCGCCAGCCACGCCCTGACCGAGGTCGAGGCCCGCACCGACCGCATCGCCATCCTGCGCAAGGGGGTCAAGGTGGCCGATGACACGCTGGCCAACCTGTCGGCACTGGCGGGTCTGCCGATCCGCTTGCGGGTCAGGGCGCGCGAAAACGCCGATGCGCTGGCCGCCCGGCTGGGTGGCAGCCGGGTCAACGGTGCCTCGGTCGAGCTGCTGTGCGACCCCGCCGACAAGATGACCGCGCTGCGCAGCATCGCCGCCATGGGCGAGGCGGTTGTCGATGTCGACATGACCCCGCCCCGGCTGGAGGACCTCTATCGCCACTATGCAAAGGAGACGCTGCAATGACCCGTTTTCTTGCCGTTGCCCAAACCGAAATGCTGATCCTGCGCCGCAACCGCTGGCTGCTGGTCGCGACCCTGATCATGGTCTTGTTCGCGCTGGCGCTGACATTCGCGGGCAGCGCCCCTACTGGCACGCTGGGGGTCGACATGTTGACGGTCTCGGTTGCCTCGATGACCACGCTCAGCGTCTATCTGGCGCCGCTGCTGGCGCTGATGATCTCGTTCGACGCGGTGGCGGGCGACATGGACCGGGGCAGCCTGCCCCTGCTGCTGTCCTATCCGGCGGGGCGGGGTGAGATCCTGCTGGGCAAGTTCGCCGCGCATCTGGCCGCGCTGGCATTCGCCATGGCCGTCGGCTTTGGCACCGCCGGTGCGGTGGCGGCCTGGTTCGGTGGGGCGGGCCCTGAAAGCCTGATGGCGCTCTTGCGCCTCATCCTCACCTCGATCCTGCTGGGCGCTTCCTTTCTGGCGCTGGGATACCTGCTGTCCGCGACCGCCCGAGGCTCGGCCGCGGCGGCGGGTCTGTCGGCCGGGCTCTGGCTGGTCTTTGTCGTCCTTTACGATCTTGGCCTGTTGGGGGCCGTGGTCATGGACAAGGGCGGCACCTTCACCCAATCTGTCTTCCCCTGGGTGATGGTGGCCAACCCGGCCGACGCCTTTCGGCTGTGGAACATCGCCGCGACCGAAGGGGTCGCCATGGCGTCGGGCATGACCGGCGCCGCGCAGGCGCTGCCGGTCTGGGCCGCGCCTGCCTCGCTGCTCATCTGGCCGGTGCTGGGGCTGTGGCTGGCCCGCGCCGCGTTCCGGAGGGTCGAGCCATGAGAACCCTTGCCCTGATCGCCCTGATCGCCCTGATCGCGCTGGCCGCTTGCAAGGAGGAAGAGGCCGCCGCGCCGCCCGCCCCGGTCGATCTGACCGAAAGCGCACTCAGCTATTTCTGTCAGATGAACGTGGCCGAACATGGCGGGCCCAAGGGGCAGATCCACCTCAAGGGGCATCCGGCGCCGCTGTTCTTTGCCCAGGTGCGCGACATGGTGGCCTATCTCAAAAGCCCCGAGCGCGAGGCCGAGATCACCGCCATTTATGTCAGCGACATGGGCGCCGCGCTTAGCTGGGCCGAGCCGGGGCCGGGCAACTGGATCGCCGCTGACCGCGCGTTGTTCGTCACCGGCGCGGATGTGGCGGGCGGCATGGGCGCACCTGAACTTGTGCCCTTTGCGACGCCCGAGGCCGCCGCGCGGTTCATTGCGCGTCATGGCGGTCAGGCGCTGCCCCTCAACGACATTCCCGATGCCGCGGTCCTGGGTCCGGTCGACCTGGCCCAGCCGCTGGCGACACCGGTGCTGTAACCCCGCACCCGCAACCCCGAGAGAAGGAGAAATCCATGTTCAAAAACCGACTGATCCTGCCCGTTCTGGCCGCCGGGCTGGCGCTACCGGCGCTGGCTGATGGCGATGCCGACAAGGGCAAGAAAGTGTTCAACAAGTGCAAGGCCTGCCATGCGGTTGGCGAGGGCGCGGCCAACAAGGTCGGGCCGCAGCTGAACGGCATCATCGGCGCCGCTGCCGGTCAGGTCGAAGGGTTCAAGTATTCCGACGCTCTGACCGAGGCCGCAGCAGGTGGGCTGGTCTGGGATGATGAAAGCCTGGCCGCCTTTCTGGCCAAGCCCAAGGATTTCATGAAAGGCACCAAGATGTCCTTTGCCGGGCTGAAGAAGGATGACGAGATCGAAAACGTCATCGCCTATCTGAAAGAGTTCTGAGCCTTTCGGGCGGGGCGGTTGCCGTCCCGCCCTGAGGTTCAGGAACTAACCTTCGAGAGATACCCACAGTACCCGCGCGTCCTCGTCGCTGGTCGAGACGCAGCCATGTCCCATGCCGCTGTCGTAATAGACGCTGTCGCCCGCCTTCATCGGCAGAGGCCGGTAATGTTCGGTATAAAGGGTCAGCTCGCCGCTCAGCACGAACATGAACTCCTCCCCCCGGTGGCGCACCCAGGTGTCGAACTCGCTGACATCGCGGGCCTTGATCGTGCTGATATAAGGCAACATTCGTTTGCTGGTCAGTTCGGTGCACAGCAGTTCGTGATCATAGGTGCGGGTGACCTGATGTTCGCCCTGATCCTTGCGGGTGAAATCGCGGCGGCCCGAGATGTCGCTCTTGCCCGATTGCACGAACAGTTGTGGCGTCTCCAGATCCAGCGCCTGCATCAGGCGGCGGATGATGTCGAAGCTTGGCCGGGTCTGGTTGTTCTCGATCTTGGACAGGGTCGAGCGGCCGATCGCGGCCGACCGCGCCGCTTCCTCCAGCGTCAGGCCCTTGTCCTTGCGGGCATCGCGAATCATCTTGCCCAGCGTTTCGCCATCGGGCGCTTCCAGCATGTCGGGGCTCATCCCCTCGTCTTCGGCCTGTACCGGTTCCATCGCAACTGTCCTTGTTTTCCCGATCTCCCTGCAAGGCAGCCTAACCCATTCAAATTTTCTCATGCAAATCTTTTGTTGCTAATAGGGGAAAAGTTTCCTATAGGAGACTTACCTTGTGTGCGACGGGATACAAATGTCGCGCCAGCAGGGCATTCAGGGGGGTTCTCGTGAGCGAGCGCGTTTCGTCACTGATCTGCAAGAGGGAGCGTCGGCCAGACCGCGCCCCAGCCGTGGACCACGGGTTCACCTCCAAAAAACTGCCGTTCCGGTCCGGTCGCGCCGCTGGCCCCTCTCTCCTTTTCCCGGCCTGGGTCGATCCGGGCCGGAACGGTCTCTTCTCCGCCGCATCCTGTCTTTCAGCCCAAGGGATCCCCCAGTCATGACCGATACGCCCAAACGCACCCCGCTTTACGATCTGCATGTCGAGCTTGGCGGCAAGATGGTGGATTTCGCTGGATGGGAAATGCCGGTGCAATACCCCATGGGGATCATGGGCGAGCACAAGCAGTGCCGCGAAAAGGCGGCTCTGTTCGATGTCAGCCACATGGGGCAGGTGATCCTGCGCGGAGAGGATATTGGCGCCAAGTTGGAAAAGCTCTGCCCGCAGGTGTTTTCCACCCTGCCCGAAGGCAAGGCGCGCTATGGCTTCTTCACCAACGCCCAGGGCGGCATCATGGATGACCTGATCGTGTCGAATGCGGGCGAGTATTTCTTTGTGGTGGTGAACGCGGCGCTGCGCCATCAGGACATTCCGCATATGGCGGCGCATCTGGACGGGGTCGAGGTGACCGAGATCTTCGACCGCGCGCTGGTTGCGGTGCAGGGCCCCAGTGCCGAGGATGTGGTGGGCCGTCTTTGCCCCGCAGCGCGCGATCTGAAGTTCATGGAGACGATGCTGGGCCAGATCGACGGCGTCGAGTGCCGCATCTCGCGGCTGGGCTATACCGGCGAGGACGGTTACGAAATCTCGATCCCCGAAGGCGAGGCGATCCGCATCTCGCGCCTGTTCCTGGCGCATGGGGATTGCGAACCGGCCGGTCTGGGTGCGCGTGACAGCCTGCGGCTGGAGGCGGGGCTTTGCCTTTACGGCAATGATATCGACAACGAGACCTCGCCCATCGAAGCGAGCCTGCTCTGGGCCATCCAGAAACGCCGGCGTGAAGAGGGCGGATTTCCGGGCGCCGAACGCATCCTGAAGGAAATCGCCGAAGGCGCCCCGCGCAAGCTGGTCGGCATCAGGCCCGAAGGCCGGGCGCCTGCCCGCCAGCATGTGGAGATCCAGAGCCTTGGCGGCGAGACCATCGGCGAGATCACCTCGGGCGGGTTTGGCCCCACCGTTGGCGCGCCGGTGGCGATGGGCTATGTCGCCAGCGCTCATGCGGCACCGGGCGACAAGGTCAACCTGATCATCCGGGGCAAGGCCCAGCCCGCCGAAATCGTCTCGCTGCCCTTTGTTGCACAAAACTACAAACGCTAACACACCCCTGCCACGCGGCAGGGGCGCAAAGCCTTGTAAAGGCTTTGTTCACAAGGTTTTTTCAAAACCTTGTCCCCGCCCGAGGTAACTGAAACACACCATCTGAAGGATCGACCAAATGACCATCTATTACTCCGAAGATCACGAATGGCTCAGCGTCGAGGGCGAGATCGCCACGCTGGGCATCACCAAACACGCCGCCGACCAGTTGGGCGAGGTGGTGTTCATCGAGCAGAAAGAGGCCGGTGACGACTTTGCCCAGGGTGACGAGATCGGCGTCATTGAGTCGGTCAAGGCCGCCTCGGAAATCTACGCCCCGGTCGATGGCGAGGTGGTCGAGGTGAACGAGGACCTGGCCGACAATCCCGGTGCCCTGAACGACAGCCCCGAAGGCGACGCCTGGATCTACAAGATCAAGCTCAGCGATCCGTCGCAGCTTGACGGTCTGATGGATCTCGCCGCCTATAACGACATGATCGGCTAAGCCGCCGGCCGCCGGCCCTGCCGGCGGCGCCAACCGCCTGACGAGGACCCAGAGCCATGGCCTTCAAACTCACCGATTACGAAGCCTACGATTTCGCCAACCGCCGCCATATCGGACCCAGCCCGCGCGAGATGGCCGATATGTTGCAGGTGATCGGCTTCAAGACGCTTGACCAGCTGATCGACGCCACCGTGCCGCCCTCGATCCGGCAGAAAGAGGCGCTGGACTGGGGCCCCGCCATGACCGAGCGCGACGCGCTTTATCACATGAAACAGGTGGCCTCGAAGAACAAGGTTCTGACCTCGCTGATCGGTCAGGGCTATTACGGCACCACCACCCCGGCGCCGATCCTGCGCAACATCCTGGAAAATCCGGCCTGGTACACCGCCTATACCCCCTATCAGCCGGAAATCAGCCAGGGCCGGCTTGAGGCGCTGTTGAACTTCCAGACCATGGTCAGCGACCTGACCGGGCTGGACGTGGCAAACGCCTCGCTGTTGGACGAGGCCACCGCGGCGGCCGAGGCGATGGCCATGGCGAAACGCTCCAGCCGGTCCAAGGCCAACAACGCGGCCTTCTTCGTCGACAGGAACTGCCACCCGCAGACCGTCGCCGTGATCCGCACCCGGGCCGAGCCCTTGGGCGTGGATGTGCAGGTGGGCGACCCGTCCGAGCTGGAGGCCGGCGCGGTGTTTGGCGCCATCTTCCAGTATCCGGGCACCTATGGCCATGTGCGCGACTACACCGCCGAGATCGCGGCGCTGCACGAACATAACGCCATCGCCATCGTCGCCGCCGACATCCTGTCGCTGGCGCTGCTGAAATCGCCCGGAGAGATGGGTGCCGATATCGCCATCGGCTCGACCCAGCGGTTCGGCGTGCCGATGGGCTATGGTGGCCCGCACGCGGCCTATATGGCCACCACGGACAAGCTCAAGCGGGCGATGCCGGGCCGGATCATCGGCGTCAGCATCGACGCGCGCGGCAACAAGGCCTATCGCCTGGCGCTGCAGACCCGCGAACAGCATATCCGCCGCGAAAAGGCCAACTCGAACGTCTGTACCGCCCAGGCGCTGCTGGCGGTGATGGCCTCGATGTACGCGGTCTATCACGGACCCGACGGGATCAAGGCGATCGCGCAATCGGTACATCGCAAGACCTCGCGCCTGGCTGCCGGGCTGGAAGAGCACGGGTTCAAGGTTGAACCCGACGTGTTCTTCGACACCATCACCGTCGATGTCGGCCCGCTGCAAAAGACGGTGATCGAGGCCGCCGTGGCGCGTGGCGTCAACCTGCGCAAGGTGGGCAGCGACCGGATCGGCATTTCGCTCGACGAACAGACCCGCTCCGAGACCATCGAGGCGGTCTGGGGCGCCTTTGGCATCGACAAGAAGGATGACAGCGTCAAGAACCGCGCCTATCGCCTGCCCGATTACGCGCTGCGCGATACGCCCTATCTGACCCATCCCATCTTCCACAAGAACCGGGCCGAGGCCGAGATGACCCGCTATATGCGGCGTCTGGCCGATCGCGACCTGGCGCTGGACCGGGCGATGATCCCGCTGGGCAGCTGCACGATGAAGCTGAACGCGACCATCGAGATGATCCCGGTGACCTGGCCGGAATTTGCCAACCTGCATCCCTTCGTGCCCGAGGATCAGGCGCAGGGCTATCTCGAGATGATCGACGACCTGTCCGAGAAACTGTGCCAGATCACCGGCTATGACGCGATCTCGATGCAGCCCAATTCGGGCGCGCAGGGGGAATATGCAGGCCTGATGACCATCCGCAACTATCACGCGGCACAGGGGCAGGGGCACCGCAACATCTGCCTGATCCCCACTTCGGCGCATGGCACCAACCCGGCCACCGCGCAGATGGTGGGCTATCAGGTGGTGCCGGTCCGCTCGGACGATCACGGCAATATCGACCTGGCCGATTTCCGCGCCAAGGCCGAGCAGCACAGCGCCAATCTGGCGGCCTGCATGATCACCTATCCCTCGACCCATGGCGTGTTCGAGGAGACGGTGCGCGAGGTCTGCGACATCACCCATGAACATGGCGGCCAGGTTTATATCGACGGGGCCAACATGAACGCGATGGTGGGTCTGGCGCAGCCCGGCGAGATCGGCGGCGATGTGAGCCACCTGAACCTGCACAAGACCTTTTGCATCCCGCATGGCGGCGGCGGCCCCGGCATGGGTCCGATCGGGGTCAAGGCGCATCTGGCCGAGCATCTGCCGGGTCACCCGGAATACGGCACCGCCGTGGGCCCGGTTTCGGCGGCGCCCTTCGGCTCACCCTCGATCCTGCCGGTCAGCTGGGCCTATGTGCTGTTGATGGGCGGCGCGGGCCTTACCCAGGCCACCAAGGTGGCGATCCTGAACGCCAACTATATCGCCGCGCGGCTCAAGGACGCTTACCCGATCCTCTATACCTCGGCGACGGGGCGGGTGGCGCATGAATGCATCCTCGACACAAGGCCGCTGAACGAAGAGGCGGGCGTGACGGTG
The DNA here is from genome assembly GCF_059613025.1 of Ruegeria sp. BHSC223. Taxonomy (NCBI): domain Bacteria; kingdom Pseudomonadati; phylum Pseudomonadota; class Alphaproteobacteria; order Rhodobacterales; family Roseobacteraceae; genus Ruegeria; species Ruegeria sp. BHSC223. Next base: position 42,497 of record NZ_JBXWRR010000011.1, on the reverse strand, counting down.
GACGACGTGGCCAAGCGCCTGATCGACAGCGGGTTCCACGCGCCGACGATGAGCTGGCCGGTGGCGGGGACGCTGATGGTCGAGCCCACGGAATCCGAACCCAAGGACGAGCTGGACCGGTTCTGTGACGCGATGCTGTCGATCCGGGCCGAAGCGCAGGAGATCATCGACGGCAAGATCGACGCCGAGAACAACCCGCTGAAACACGCGCCTCATACGGTGCGTGATCTGGTGGGCGACTGGGATCGGCCCTATAGCCGCGAACAGGCCTGTTTTCCTCCGGGTAACCTGGGCGTCGACAAATACTGGCCGGTGGTGAACCGGGTCGACAATGCCTATGGCGACCGCCACCTTGTCTGCACCTGCCCGCCGATGGATGCCTATGAAGAGGCTGCCGAATAGGGGATCGACCGGGGCGGGCAGGGGCGCGCGCTCTGCACCATAGGTTCTGCACAAGGGTCGCACAAAATGTGCGGCCCTTTTGCGTGTCATGTCCTGGGTGTCAGCGTCTCGCGGTAGAGCGCGGTGATCCAGGCAGAGAACAGACGCACCTCTTCTCGCCGGGCAGCGGTGTCGCGGGTCACAAGGTAATGTGCCCGCCGTTTGGGCAGGCGCAGGTCGAGCGGTACAACCAGATCACCCTGATCAAGATAGGGTCGGGCAAAGCTCTCCAGCACCATCGTGACTCCCTGGCCCGCAGCAACGATCTGCAGTGCGTTCAGCGAGTTATCGACCCGCATCCAGTCTGCAGTGGCGCCGATCCCCAGCCCATGCAGATCCGACCATTTGCCCCAATCGGTTTCCGACCCGACGATTTGCACCACCCGCGACCCGGCAAGTGCTTGTGCGTCCAGCGCGTCGCCAAGGCTTGCCGCGAAATCCGGGTGACAGACGGGGATCGCGGATTCGTGGCCCAGATGCTGCATCAGGCTCTCGTCCCAGTTGCCAAGTCCCCAGCGGATATCCATGTCCAGTGCGGCGGTGTCGAACCGGTCCGCCCATACCGAGGTCGAAAACTGCACTAATATGTCGGGATGCTCGTCCTGAAACCGGTGCAACTGCGGCGCGATGACCAGCGCGGCGCAAGAGATCGCCGCGCGGACCTGTACGACCCGTTTACCTTGCACCCCGAATAACCCACCCGTCGCCGCCGCCATTTCGTCAAAGCTTTTGCGAATTGTCTGCGCATAGGCCTGGCCGATGTCTGTCAGTGTCACGCCTCGGGGGAGGCGTTGGAACAACTCGGCCTTAAGATGCCGTTCCAGCAGACGGATCTGTTGGCTGACACCAGCGGGGGTCAGACCCAGTTCGTCGGCGGCGGCCGAAAAGCTCTGATGCCGCGATGAAGCCTCGAAGGCCCGGAGCCATGTGACATGTGGCAGGGCGGGGGGATGCGAACGCATGACAGCTTCAACTCAGTTGTTCCAAACGTCACGAGGTTAAGTCAGGGTTTGACCAAATACGAGGGGGTCATCACTGCATAATACAAAACAAAACGGGGCGGCAGGGGCCGCCCCGTTTTGCTCTTTTGTGTCCAGATCAGGTCAGGTCGAACCGGTCCGCATTCATCACCTTGACCCAGGCGGCGACGAAATCGGCCACAAAGCTGGCCTCGGCATCGTCCTGGGCATAGCGTTCGGCCAGCGCGCGGAGCTGCGAGTTGGAGCCGAACACCAGATCAACCCGTGTCGCGGTCCAGCGCGGCGCCCCGCTGGTGCGGTCGCGGCCTTCGTAGACGCCCTTGCCCGACGGTTTCCACTCGGTCCCCATGTCCAGCAGGTTGGTCAGGAAATCGGTGCTCAGCACGCCGGGACGGTCGGTCAGGACCCCATGGGACGAACCGCCATGATTGGCGCCCAGAACCCGCAGACCGGCGACCAGAACCGTCATTTCCGGCGCGGTCAGACCCAGAAGCTGGGCACGATCGACCAGCATCTCCTCGGGCGAGGTGGAAAGCTCGCGCGCCTGATAGTTGCGGAACCCGTCCATCACCGGTTCCATCACCTCAAAGCTCTCGGCGTCGGTCTGCTCGGCGCTGGCATCGCCCCGGCCCGAGGTGAAGGGCACCTCGATCTGGTGACCACCGGCCTTTGCCGCCTGCTCGATACCGGCGCAGCCCGCCAGCACGATCAGGTCGGCCATCGACACCGATTTACCGCCGCTGTTGAACCCGGCCTGGATCCCTTCGAGCACGCCCAGAACGCGGGCCAGCTTCGCGGGCTCGTTGACATCCCAGTCCTTTTGCGGGGCCAGGCGGATACGGGCGCCATTGGCACCGCCACGCATGTCCGAACCGCGATAGGTCGAGGCCGAGGCCCAGGCGGTCGACACCATGTCGGACACGCTCAGGCCCGAGGCCAGGATCTGTGCCTTGAGCGCCGTGGCATCCGCCGCGTCGATCTGGGCACCGGCGGGAACCGGGTCCTGCCAGATCAGTTCCTCGGCGGGCACTTCCTTGCCCAGATACCGGGCGCGCGGACCCATGTCGCGATGGGTCAGCTTGAACCAGGCGCGGGCAAAGGCATCGGCAAACTCGTCGGGATTGGCATGGAACCGGCGCGAGATCTTCTCGTATTCCGGGTCCATCCGCAGCGACATGTCGGCGGTGGTCATCATCGGCGCGTGGCGTTTGTCCGGGTCGAAGGCATCGACAACCATATGCTCGGGCTTCACGTCCTTGGCACGCCACTGGTTTGCACCTGCCGGGCTTTTGACCAGTTCCCACTCATAGCCGAACAGCACGTCGAAATAGCCCATGTCCCACTTGGTGGGGTTGGGTTTCCAGGCGCCTTCGATGCCGCTGGTGATCGCGTCACCGGCCTTGCCGGAGCCATGGGTGCTGAGCCAGCCCAGGCCCATCGCCTCGACCGGGGCCGCCTCGGGTTCGGCGCCCACATGGGCGGCATCGCCCGCGCCATGCGCCTTGCCGAAGGTGTGGCCGCCCGCAACCAGTGCCACGGTTTCTTCGTCATTCATCGCCATGCGGGCAAAGGTTTCACGCACGTCGCGTCCCGAAGCGATGGGGTCGGGGTTGCCATCCGGGCCCTCGGGGTTCACGTAGATCAGGCCCATCTGCACGGCGGCCAGCGGGTTTTCCAGATCGCGGTCGCCCGAATAGCGGCTGTTGGGCTTGTCCGAGGTGGCAAGCCATTCGCCTTCGGACCCCCAATAGATGTCCTCTTCGGGTTCCCAGATGTCGGGGCGGCCACCGGCAAAACCGAAGGTTTTGAAGCCCATCGATTCCAGCGCCACGTTGCCGGCGAGGATCATCAGGTCGGCCCACGAGATCTTGTCGCCGTATTTCTTCTTGATCGGCCAGAGAAGGCGGCGGGCCTTGTCGAGGTTGCCGTTATCGGGCCAGCTGTTGAGCGGGGCAAAGCGCTGGTTGCCGGTGCCGCCACCGCCGCGCCCGTCGGCCAGGCGATAGGTGCCCGCGCTATGCCAGGCCATGCGGATGAAGAGGGGGCCGTAATGGCCATAGTCGGCGGGCCACCAGTCCTGGCTGTCGGTCATCAGCGCGGTCAGATCGGCTTTGAGAGCGTCGAGATCGAGCGATTTGAACGCTTCGGCATAGCTGAAATGCGCGCCCATCGGATCCGATTTGGACGAATGCTGGTGCAGCAGTTTCAGATTGATCTGGTTGGGCCACCAATGATGGTTGCGCATGCCGCTGCCTGCGGCATGTCCATGCATCACCGGGCACTGGCCTGCGCTGGGGGCGTCGTTTCCGTCCATGTCTGTCTCCGATCGTGAGTTGATAGAATGGGTTCAAGCACCAGAAGGAACCGGCACTGGCCGGGGCATTCTGATGTCATGAGAGGAGACTAGCAAAGGAAATTGATCGGAATAAGTTGCATTTTCCGATCTATTTCATAATGAAAAACTATTACTCTTCGCGTGTATGATCGCGGATCGCTTCGGCCAGCACATCGACCGTGTCTATGACAGGCGGGGTACTGGGCAAGCTGTCGGCAATCAGGGAGAACTCAGAGCAGGCGACAAAGATGAGCGCTGCGCCTTTCTCTGCCAACTCCTCTGCCGCGCTGGTCAGGATCGCGCGCGCGGCGGGCACCGGCCCTTCGGCCTTGATGGTGCGAATCGCGGTCAGCATGCGGTCGCCATCCTCGGGCCAGAGCGGGGTCAGTTCGGCCTCGTCGAGGGCAGCGTCAAAGACGCCTGCCATCCGCACGGCGGGCGAGGCGAGCAGACCGACCCGCGCGCCCGGTGCCAGCAGCGCGCGCGCGCGTGCAACTGACAGGGTCACCATGTTCAACAGCGGGATCGACACCGCCGCCTCGATCGCGGGGGCATAGTGATGGGCGGTGTTGCAGGGCATGCCAAGCGCGGTGGCGCCCGCCTGTTCCAGCCGCTGCGCCATCTGCGCCAGGGTGGGGCCGGGATCGGTGCCGGTGCCCTGGATCAGATGCGCGATGCGCGAGGGCACCTGCGGGTTCATGTCGATGAGCAGCGGCAGATGATCGGCATCATCGGTCGCCGTTACCGTTGCCAGCAACCGCTGTTGCAGCAAGATCGTCGCCTCGGGGCCCATGCCGCCAAGGATACCGACCACGCGCCGGGTCATGCCGAGCACCGGTCAGGGCAGGGGAGAAGGCTGGGCATGTCGGTGTCCTTTCGGTTCGTATGCATCAGGGGGCTGCGCTAACGAAAGCCGCAACCGGGCGGATAGGCAAGGGTCAGCCGCGCATGCGGGCATGGTCGGGATCATAGGGCGAGGGCGCGATCACCTGCGCGGTCACCATGTCACCGCAGAGATCCAGCATCATGCTGCTGCCCGGCGCCGCCATCGCGGGATCGACAAAGGCATAGGCCAGGTTCTTGCCGATCCGATAGCCCCAGCCGCCGGACGTCACGGTCCCGACCACCTGTTGGCCCTGCATCAGCGAGGCGCCCGGATGCGCGGGGGCGTAGGTCGTATCGACATGCAGGGTCACCAGCTTTCTGCCCGGGTCCTTGCCCTGCCGGTCCAGCAGCGCCTGCTTGCCGATGAAATCACCCTTGTCGAGCTTGACGAACCGGCTGAGCCCGGTCTCGAACGGATCGAATTCGGTGATCAGATCGGCTTTCCAGTGCAGGAACCCTTTCTCCATGCGCATCGAGTCGACCGCGCGCGCGCCAAAAAGCGTGAGGCCATGCGCCTCTCCGGCCTTTCGCAGCGCCAGATAGGCGGCATAGAGCGCGGCATTGGGGACGTGGATCTCATAGGCCAATTCGCCCGAGAAACTGACGCCCAGCACAGTGGCAGGCGCAAAGCCGATGAAACATTCACGCACCGAGAGCCAGGGAAAGGCCGCGCGCGACCAGTCGCCCCGGGCGCAGGCTGAAAGCACGTCGCATGCGCGGGGACCAGCCAGAACCAGGATGGTCTGGTCATTGGTGAGCGAGCGGAGATGCACGTCCTCATCCGCGCGCAGGTGGCTTTGCAGCCAATCCATGTCATGAAACTCGCTGGCGGCGGCGGATCCGTACCAGACCCGGTCAGGACCCCGATCCGAGGCAGGCAGGTTCGCCACCGTCGCCTCGCCCTTGATCCTGCCGTGATGGTTCAGCAGATAGCACAGCCCGACCCGGCCCGCGCGTTTGGGTACGGCGCCGCAGATCATCCGGTCAAGAAAGGCGTGCCGGTCGGCACCAGTGATCTCGATCCGGTTGAAGCCGTTCACCTCGGCCAGGCCGACGGCGGTCTGTACCGCGTGTACCTCGGCCCCGATCAGGTCAAAGGTCTCGTCAAAGGTAAAGCCGAGCGTTGGGTGGAAATCGGGCGCAGGCTTGATGTAATCCACCCGCTCCCATCCGTTGACAACGGTGAATTCGGCACCCTCGGCGGCCAGAACCGGGGTGAGTGGAGTTGTCTTGGCGGGGCGTCCGGCGGGGCGGTGTTCATGTGGAAAATGAAAGCGGAACTCGTTCTGATAGTCCTCAACGGCCTTCAGCGCGGTCAGTTCCACATTGGCGTGTCCGGTGAACCGGCGCGGGTCGATCACCCAGGTGTCATAGCAGGTCTCGCCATGTACGATCATCTGCGCCAAGAGCCATCCATGACCGCCACCCTCGCCCAGACCGGCGCGCAGGCCGATGGCGCAGAACGCGTTACGCTTGCCGGGAATGGGGCCGATCAGCGGGGCGCCGTCGATCGTATAGGTAATCGGGCCGTTGACGATGGCGCGGATGCCGGTCTCGCGCAGCGCGGGCATGCGGGCAAAGGCACCTTCTAGCACGTCCATCACCCGATCCACATCGTCGGGGCAAAGGGCGTTGACGAAATTCGGGTCGATCCCGTCCATGCCCCAGGTCTTGCACGCCTGCTCGTAGAAGCCGATCAGCAGCCCGTTCTTTTCCTGCCGGCAGTAATAGTCCGAGATCGGGCACCGGATCAGCGGCATGCGGTGGCCTGCCGCCACGATTTCCGGGATATCCTCGGTCAGGAAATACTGATGCTCCATCGAGGCGACCGGGTGATGCACGCCCATCATGGCGCCCACCTCGTTGACGCGGTAGCCGCAGGCATTCACCACGATGTCGCAGTCGATATCACCGTGTTCGGTATGCACGGTCCAGGTGTCGTCCTTGTGCTGGGTCAGCCCGGTTACCGGCGTGTTGCGATAGATCTCGGCCCCGGCCTTGCGCGCGTGATATGCCAGCGCCTGGCACAGCTGGGCCGGGTCGATATCGCCATCCAGCGGATCCCACAGCCCGCCCAGCAGGTTCTCGGTCGAGATCAATGGATGGCGGCGGGCGCATTCGGCGGCGTCGATCACCTCGAAATGCACATCCATGCCGCGCGCCATCGAGGCGAAATGACGATAGCCCTGCATCTGCTGAGGCGTGTTGGCCAGCCGGATGCCGCCATCGCCATGGTGATAGTTGATCGGGTGTTCCGGGTTCTCGGCCAGCGCCTTGTAGAGCGCGATGGAATGGCTTTTCAGGCCCACCATGGTCTGGTTCATGCCGAAATTGGTCACCTGTGCCGCCGAGTGCCAGGTGGTACCGCTGGTCAACTCGTTGCGTTCGACCAGAACCACATCGGTCCAGCCTTCTTGTGTCAGATGATATAGTGTTGAACATCCGGCGATGCCGCCGCCGATGACAACAACCCGAGTACGCGTTTTCATATGTGATGTCTCCGAAAACTCCACCTGCATTAGGGGGGAGGCAATCTTCTTCCGGCAATAGGCGATCGCCGGATCAACGAACAGCAAAACGAGTTTTCGATGTCTGAAATATGAGTGGCAGGCCGAAAATGGATTGGGGTAAATATACCATAATCTTCATTATCACACAGGGACCTGTAGACCGGACCGTTGACCTCAATCCGGTAGAAAGCCCAGTTCATGAGCCCAAGGCGGGTTTGACCCAGGGCGTGATATGGCAAGCGCGGCCACGTGCGCGCCAAAGTTCAGTGCTATCGTCAGGGCATCGGGGGGCAGTTCCTTCAGCGCAGCCGGAGTTAACAGACCCTGTTTCAACAACGAGACTAGGAGCCCGGCTATGAACGTGTCCCCTGCGCCGACGGTGTCGGCAACGGTGACGCTGGGTGCGGACACCGAAACATCGGAGCCGTCCGGCAGGTAACCTGTGGCGCCCGCCGCGCCGCGCGTCACCACCACCAGCGCCGGACCCAGAGCCAGCAGGGACCGCGCCCCGGTGCGCAGATCGGGCGCCTCGGGGTAAAGCCAACCCAGATCCTCGTCCGAAAGGCGCAGGATATCCGCCCGCACCATCATCGCGGTAAGCCGGGTGCGATAGCGCGCCTCGTCCTCGACAAGGGCGGGCCGAATATTGGGGTCGATCAGCACCACCCGCCCTGCCCCGTGGCAGCTCAGCAGATCGGCATAGGCGTCGGCGCCGGGTTCGCAGGCAAGGCTGATGCCTCCGAAACACAAGGTCTTGGCTGCCTCTGGTAAAGGGGGAAGTTCGGCGGTATCCAGCATCCGCCCGGCGCTGTTTTCATCGTAAAAGGCATATTCAGGCTGGCCATCGCGCAGCCGCACAAAGGCAAGCGTGGTCGGCCGATCCACCCGCGCCACGCCCGACAGGTCCACTTGGCTGGCTTGCAGTGCCTCGGCCAGCTGCTGGCCGAACATGTCGCGTGACAGCGCCGTGACCAGCCCGACCCGCTGCCCCAGCCGCCCCAGCGCAATCGCGGTGTTGAGCGCCCCGCCCCCCGGTTGAGGCAGGAAACCGCGTGCCCCACCGATAGTGGGGGCCGGGATCATGTCGATCAGCGCTTCGCCGCAGCACAGGATCATCTTCACCCCCGTTTGGCCTGATGCGCGGGCATTTCAGCGCAAACAGGGGTGGCTGGCCAGAGGTATCAGGTCTCGGTCAGGAAATCGGCCAGAATCGCGTGGAAGAAGCCCGGTTTCTCCAGATGCACCGCATGCGAGGTGCCGGGCACCACCGACAGGCGCGCATCGGGGATGTTGGACCAGAGTGAATGGACCTGCGGCCAGCGATAGGATTTGTCGCTGTCGCCCCACAGGACCAGGGTCGGCATGCTCAGACGGGGCAGTGCCGCGCGCCCGTCCCAGGCGGCCATCGCTCCCAGCCCGGCCATTGCCGCCTGCGGGTTGGCCCGGGCGCCGATTTCGACCAGCAGCGGATAGCCCGCCGCCGCCGCACCGGCCTTGAACCAGGTGGCCCCGATCCTGCGGATGGTGCATTCGACCCCATCCGCCAGCAGCCGTTCGCGCGAGGTGTCGATCGGCTCGAACCGGTCGGGCATCAGCCCCAGCGGCCCGGTGCCGTAAAGCACCAGCCGCTTGACCGCATCGGGCCGGTCGGCGGCCATCTGCTGCGCGATCATGCCGCCCATGGAATGGCCGACCAGCAGGAACTCGGCGATGCCCAACTCGTCCAGCAGACCCAGCACCGCCGCGGCCATCTCCTCGATGCTGGCGCATCCCTGTCGGTCGGCGGCAGCGCCGAACCCCGGCAGGTTGGGCGCGATCACGTCGAACGCGTCCTTGAACCGGGCGATTTCCTGCGCCCATTGCGCGGCACCGCCCAGGTAGCCATGGACAAAGACCAGAACCGGCCCGGACCCTTCGCGCAGATATGGCAGGCCCGGCATCAGCGCATCTGCTCCGGCAGCCACAGCGCCACATCGGGTGCGATGATCAGCACCGCGATCAGCAGGATCATCGCCGCGATGAAGGGCAGGCAGCCCATGATCACGTCACCGATGGTGACCTGATCGCGGCTGATCGCCTGGATCACGTAGAGGTTCAGCCCAACCGGTGGCGTCAGCACCGCGATTTCCATGGTGATGGTGTAGACCACGCCGAACCAGATCAGATCAAAGCCCGCGGCACTCATCAGCGGATAGATGGTCGGCAGGGTGATGAAGGTCATCGACACCGGTTCCAGGAACATCCCCAGGATGATGTAGAACACCAGCACGATGGCCAGAACGGTATAGGGCGACAGGTCGAAGGACAAGAACAGCTCGGTAAATTGCTGCGGCACCCGGTAATAGGTGAGCACGAAACCGAACAGCACCCCCGCCGACAAGAGCAGACCCAGATAGCCCATGGTCCGCATGGTGGAAAAGATCGCCTCCTTGAACCCCTGCCAGGTCAGCCCGCCGACCCAGAAGGCCAGCAGAACCGTCAGCGAGGCGGCGACGGCGGCGGCCTCGGTGGGCGTGGCGATACCGGCATAGATGGCAACCGTGATCACCAGGCCGATCAGCACGACCGGGCCGACCGTGGCCAGGATCATCCGCATCGGCATCTTGGCGGCATCCTCGCTGCCGGGGATGTCTTCGGGGCGCAGCATGCCCCAGATCAGCACCACGACGACAAAGCTAGACACCAGGATGATGCCGGGGATGACACCGGCGATGAACAGGTCGCCGATGCTCTGATCGGTGACGATGCCATAGAACAGCAGGATCAGGCTGGGCGGGATCAGCACCGACAGGGTGCCACCGGCGGCCAGCACACCCGACGAAAGGCGCTTGCCATAGCCCAGCCGCAGCATCTCGGGCAGGGCCACGCCGCCGATGGTGAGCGCGCCCACCATCGAGGAACCGCAGACCGCACCGAACCCGGCGCTGGCCCCGATGGAGCCATAGGCCGCAGAGCCGCGCAGCCGCACGCCCTGATGCAGGAACTGATAGAGGTTCGGCCCGATATTCGATTTGCCGATCAGCTCACCCAGGAACACGAATAGCGGCACCGCCAGCAGGATATAGTCGATCCAGACGCCCCAGAGCTTCAACTCCGAGGACACGATCGAGGTTTTCCAGCCCTGAATCTCCCACAGAAACGGCAGCGAGGCGGCGGCCAGCGCAAATGGGATAGGCAACCCGATGGAGATGAAGAGCATCAACAGGCCCAGCAGTCCCAGGCCGACAACATACCATTCCATCAGAGGTCTCCCGACGGGGCCGGACGCATGATCAGGCGGATCAGGCGCAATGCGGTGTAAAGGGTGAACAGGACCAGCGCGACGGCGCCCGGTGCCCAGAACATGTAGCGGGGCCAGTGCAGGATCTCGGAGGCCACGCCCGAGTTGAACGAGCGGACCGTGGCGCTGACGCCGGCATAGGCAAAGAACCCCCCGACCCCCAGCATCAGCAGGTGATTGAGGATGTCAAAGAACCGCCGCGCCCCCGGACGCATCTGGTCGGTCAGCATGGTGACCTTGGGAAAGGCATCCTCGCGCAGGGCAAAGGCGAGCCCGGCAAAGGCCACCGGGAACAGCAACAGCGCGGTGGCCTCGGTCACCATCCGGTCGGGCTTGCCCAGACCATAGCGGACAAAGACGCCGTAGGTGATCCAGACCATCTGGACCAGAACGATGACGGCCCCCAGCCCGGCGAGCCATACGACGCCGCGCTCGACACCCCGGATCAGGCGGTCGATTCCGTCACTCATGACAGACCTCTCAGGTTTTGATTAAGCGGCAACTGTGGCCCCGGTCATGCGGGGCCACAGGGATGATCCGCCGATCAGGGCGCGTGGCTGGCCAGCAGCGAGCGGATGCTGTCGGCAAGCTCGTTGCCGCAGGCATTGTTCACGGTCTCGTCCCATTTGGGTTTGACGCTGGCGATCAGGCTGGCGCGCTGGTCGTCCGAGATGGATACGGCAGCCCCGCCGCCCTGCATGACGGCATTGCCGACCTGCTGGTCGACCCAGGCCTCGTAGCGGGGTTGAAGCCAGGCTTCGGTCTCGGCCGCCGCGGCGGTAAGTGCGGCCTGCTCATCCGCGCTCAGCGCGTCGAACTTGGCCTTGTTCATCATGTACTGGATGTTGCCATAGAACAGGTTGGCGTTGACCATATAGGGCATCACGGTCCACAGCTTCCACGATGAATAGGTGGCCACGCCCATGTTGATGCCGTCGACCACGCCGCGCTCGGCGGATTGGAACACTTCCTTGGGGGCCACAAAGACCGGCTCGCCGCCCCAGGTTTCGATCATCATCGAGACCAGCGGCCCGATCGAGCGTACCAGCTTGCCGTCCAGATTGCCGATATCGGCAACCGGCTCTTCGAACCACCATTCCTGATCGTAGGAGTAGTTGGAGTTAAAGAGCGGCACCAACCCGGCATTGGCAGCCTCGTCGCGGATCAGTTCGGCATAGGCGGCGTCCAGCCCGGTCTGGTTCTCAAGGCTCACCTCGGCGGGATAAAGCGAGGTCACCGCATAGCAGGGCAGCCGGTTGTCGGCATTGATCCAGCTGATATCGGACACGCCGCCCTGGACGGAATCGACGCCCTCGGACCAGCCATGCAGCGTGGCCGAGGGGAACACCTCGACCTTGACCGAGCCGCCGGTCTTTTCAGCGACCAGATCGGCGAAATGGGTAAAGCCCGCGTAGCGGATATCGGCTTCGTTCACATAGGTACTCAGCCGCAGCGTGGTTTCGGCCGCGGCCGTGCCCGCCACCAGGCCACAGGTCAGGGCCAACGCGCTTGCGGTTACGGTTTTCAGGTTCAGGGTCATTCAGTGTCTCCCGGTTGGATGGGCGGGGGTGGTTCGGTTCTTGATGCCGTCTGCCCCGCATATGTGCTCCGCGTCCCCGGCGGGTGACGGTCGGATGCTGTTATAAGGCTAGGCACGGGTCGGGCGTTATGGCCAACTCAAATACATCATTAAACTATGCGAATGTTGCATAAATAAGCGAAATCAGGCAATTATGGTGAAAACGGGGGCGCAAAGATGGATATCAACTGGCTGCGCGATTTCACCTGCCTGGCGCGGACGCTGAATTTCACCCGCGCCTCGGAAGAGCGCAACATCACCCAATCCGCGTTCAGTCGCCGCATCAAATCGCTGGAAAACTGGTTGGGAATCCCGTTGATCAAACGCTCGACCTATCCGGTTCAGTTGACCGAGGCGGGGCAGCAATTCCTGCCGGTGGCACAGGAAGCCATCGCCAGCCTGACCGATATCCGGCAGGTGTTGCGCGCGCAGGAACAGGGGGTGACCGCGTTCCAGCGCTTTGCGGTGCTGCACACGATCTCGGTCAATTACCTGACCCGGCGCATCGCCGAGTTCGAGGACCTGATCCCCAATCTGCGGGTGCGGGTCTATTCCGACAACCTGCGCACCTGTTGCCAGCTGCTGTCGGACGGCACCTGTGATTTCCTGCTCTATTACCGGCATCAGGACGTGCAGCCGGTGTTCGAGGAGAAGCAGTTCGCGCGCAAGGATATCGGGGTCGAGCTGATGTATCCGGTGGCCGAGAGCGGCGCCGCGCGGGCGGGTGGCTGGGATCTGGACGGCGACGGGCGTCAGCCGATCCCCTATCTCAGCTACGACCCGAGCAGCTTCCTGGGCACCGTGGTCGATCAGACCATCGGCAATCGTACCCCGCCGCTGGCGATCCGCTACATGGATGCACTGACCGAGGCGATCAAGCGGCGGGTGCTGTCGGGAAGCGGCATGGCCTGGCTGCCTGAAAGCGTGATTGCCGAGGAACTGGCCGCCGGGCGGGTCACCATCATCGGCGGCCCGGACTGGCAGGCGCCGCTGACCCTGTCATTGTTCTGTTCGCGCGACCGTCTGGACGAGACCGGCCAGAAAGTATGGAACGCCCTATGATGGGCCGGGCTGGCCGCTGAGCATCTGCCAGCTTTGATCGCTCCGGCGTGGGCTGCCACCCGACAGCCGCATCAGGGTAACGGTCAGCGGCTGGTCCGGCAGGCCCTCGGCCCGGCACAGTCGCCCCGCCGCCAGATGTGGTGCCACCAGTGTCAACGGCAACCAGGCCACTCCGATGCCACCCAATGCGTATTCACAGGCCGCGAGCGTCAGTGCGGTCTCGGCCCGCACCTCATAGGTGAATCCCGCCGGCAGACGCGGCGCGACGAAGCGGTCGAACACCTGTCCCAGGAACACATCCGGCGGATAGCCGATTACCGGCATCTCGGTGCGGGCCTCTGCCGTTTCAAGCCCCAATGCGTGCACGGGCACCAACAGGTCTGTTTCCAGCTCGGCCCGGTCAAAGGCTTGTGGCAGCATCGGATCACGCTCGCCCGGCACCTCGTAGGCGACCGCGAAATCGGCCTCGCCCGACAACAGCAGCATCAGGCATTCGTCCCGGTTGCCCGAGCGCACCCGGACCGAGATGTCCTGAGACGCGGTCAGATCCCGCACGATCCGGGGCGAGATGGTGGTGGTGATCGCGTGCTGACAGACCAGGGTGACCCCGCGCCGGGCATCCTCGGCCGAGACCCGCAGATCCTGCTGCAATCGTCGCAAGCGGCCGCTCAACTCGCGCAGTTCGGGTTCCAGTGCCAGTACGCCGGGCAGCACCGCCACCGGCTTGCGGCTGCGGTCGAACAGCGCCGCGCCGATCCGCTCCTCGATTCCGCGCACCCGGCGGGTAAAGGCGGGCTGGGTCAACAGCCGGCGTTCCGCCGCCGCAGCAAGCGACCCGGTGTCAATCACCGCCAGGATATCGTCGATCCAGTCCAGTTGCATCGCCCTGCCCCGCTAATATGCCGATCATGCATGTTATCCCGCGCAGTTTGCATTAGATTGCCCGGAAATTCGAGGGTAAGTTGCCTTAAACCCAATTCAGGAGTTAACACCATGCATCTTGCCCGCTATCCCCGCCGCTTCATCGCCCATCTGCCGACGCCGCTGGAACGGCTGGACCGGCTGACCGCCGAACTGGGTGGGCCCGAGATCTGGATCAAGCGGGACGACTGCACCGGCCTGTCCACCGGCGGCAACAAGACCCGCAAGCTGGAATTCCTGATGGCCGAGGCCGAGTTGCAGGGCGCCGACATGGTGATGACGCAGGGCGCGACCCAGTCGAACCATGCTCGCCAGACCGCCGCATTCGCCGCCAAGCTGGGCATGGATTGCCATATCCTTCTCGAGGACCGGACCGGCTCGAACAACGCGAACTACAACAACAACGGCAACGTGCTGCTGGACCATCTGCATGGCGCCACCACTGAAAAGCGTCCCGGCAGCGGTCTGGACATGAATGCCGAGATGGAACAGGTCGCCGAGAAGTTCCGCGCCGACGGCCGCAAGGTCTATACCATCCCCGGTGGCGGCTCGAATCCGACCGGTGCGCTGGGATATGTGAACTGTGCCTTCGAGATGCTGAACCAGTTCAACGAGCGCGGGCTGAAGGTGGACCATATCGTGCACGCCACCGGCAGCGCGGGCACCCAGGCCGGTCTGATCACCGGGCTTCAGGCGATGAACGCACAGATCCCGCTGTTGGGCATCGGCGTGCGTGCGCCCAAGCCCAAGCAGGAAGAGAATGTCTATAACCTGGCCTGCGCCACCGCCGAGAAGCTGGGCTGCCCCGGTGTCGTCGCGCGCGAGGACGTGGTCGCCAATACCGACTATGTCGGCGAAGGCTATGGCATTCCCACCGAAAGCGGGCTGGAGGCGATCCGCATGTTTGCCGAGCTTGAGGCGATCCTGCTTGACCCGGTCTATTCGGCCAAGGGCGCCGCAGGCTTCATCGACCTGATCCGCAAGGGGCATTTCAAGAAGGGCGAGCGGGTTGTGTTCCTGCATACCGGCGGCGCGGTGGCGCTGTTCGGCTATGACAACGCGTTTGACTATTCGGGACGCTGGGTGGCCTAAGGCCACCCCTACCCCCTTCCTGCCAAGGACATAACCGATGGTATCGGCGCTCAAGTCCCGTTGGGACACCCACTTTGGTGGCATTCTTCTGGTCTGCGTTGTGGCCGCCGCCGCTACCTTTCTGTCCGAGCATTACGGGGCGCCGGCCATGCTGTTCGCGCTGCTGATCGGCATGGCCTTTCACTTTCTGCATCGCGATGCCGCCTTTGCCCCCGGCCTCGATTTCTCGGCCAAGACACTGTTGCGGTTCGGGGTCGGGTTGCTGGGCCTGCGGCTGAGCGTCGGCGATGTGGAAAGCATCGGCTATGGCGCCGTGGCGGCGGTGGGGGGCTTTGTGCTGGCCACGCTCGCCTGTGGCGCCATGCTGTCCTATCTCTTTGGCCGCCGCATGGCCTTTGGCCTGCTGGCGGGCGGTTCGGTGGCAATCTGCGGGGCGTCGGCGGCGCTGGCCATCGCGTCGGTCCTGCCCGCGCGGGCCGATCGCGAGCAGGACACGCTGTTCGTGGTGATCGGGGTGACCGCGCTGTCGACCATCGCGATGATCGCCTATCCGATCCTGTTCGCCAGCCTGGGTATGAGCGATCTGCAATCAGGGTTCTTGATCGGGGCGACCATCCATGACGTGGCGCAGGTGGTCGGCGCGGGCTATTCCATCAGCGAGGAGGCGGGCGTCATCGCCACATTCGTCAAGATGGTGCGGGTGGCGCTGCTGCCGGTGGTGATGCTGGTCGTGATGTTCAGCTTTCGCGGCGCACAGAGCCAGCGGGTCACCCTGCCCTGGTTCCTGGTGATGTTCATCGTGTTGGCGGTGCTGGCCAATACCGGCGTGCTCCCGCAAGCGGTGATCGACGCCATCGGCACCCTGTCGCGCTGGTGCCTTGTGATTGCCATCTCGGCCCTGGGGGTCAAGACAAGCCTCGCCACCATTGCCCATGTCAAGCCGAGCTATGGCGTGATCCTGGTGGTTGAAACCTTGTTTCTGCTGGCCATCGCCATCGGTTTTGTCCTGTTGACCGAGCTTTGAGAGAGGCGCGCTCTGCGCCTCTCTTCTCCAAGGTCAGAACCGCAGCGATAGGCAGGACATGCCGCCATCCAGCTTGGCGCATTCACTGTTGTCGATTTCCACAACCTCAAATCCGGCCTTGTCGAGGGTCTCGGCTGTTTTCGGAAACCCGGCAGGCATCAGCACTAGATTGTTAAAGCGGATCGAGTTGGCTGCGGCCTCTTCTCCCGGGGCGGTGTGGATCACCCGGTAACCTTCGAAACAGCCCGAGGCATCCAGCCGCTCGGTCGCCAGAATGGTCTCGCCATCCAGGAGCGAGCAGTCGGTCTTGAAATGCAGCACGCCGGGCGGGGTAAAGACCTCGCGCAGGGTATGGCCCCAGTCGGCGACGATATCGGTCAGTTCGGCCACTCCGGCGGCATCGGTCCGGTCCGAGCGACCCACCAGGATCTCGCGCCCGGTGACCAGGATATCGCCGCCCTCGATATGGCCGGGGCCGGTGATTTCGCGTAGCTCGGCGTAACAGGCGCGCAGGGTCGGGGCCATTTCGGCCACCTCGCCCATGCGGCTGGGGGCGCCCGGGCGCATCAGCACTGCGCCCTTGGGCAGGCAAAGCGCGGTATCCTCGACAAACAGCGCGTCGGGATAGGCATCGAGCGGCGGCAGTTCGATCACCTCGGCACCGGTGCTTTTCAGGGTGGCGACATAGTGGTCATGCGCCTTTTGCATGCGGGCCAAATCGGGGGTGCCGATATCCTGGGCCCTGAGCCCATCGATCACGCTGGGGGCCGGGCGGCGGGTGATGGCGCGGGTGAATTCATAGGTCGGGTCGGTCATGGCGGATCAATCCTGTTCCGGCGCATAAGGTGCGTCGATTTCGATGAGCGTGGGGCCGGCATGGCGCCGGGCTTTGGCAAGGGCAGAGGCAAAGCCCGCCGGATTGTCGGCGGCGCAGATGCTGTAGGGCATGCCGCAGGCGTCCGCGATGGCGGCAAAATCGGGCGGGGTCGGGTCGCAACCGACCACCTCGACACCCACCGCGCGCATCGACATGTCGATTTCGCGATAGCCGCGACTGTTCCAGATCACGAATGTGATGGGCAGCGCCTCGTCGCGGGCGACCATCAACTCGGTCAGGCTGAACTGCGCCCCGCCATCGCCCGCGATGCAGATCACCGGCGTTTCGGGGGCTGCGATGGCGGCGCCGATGGCGGCAGGGATACCATAGCCCAGTGCGCCGAACCCGGTGGCGGCGTTGAACCAGCCGCCGGGGCGGTCGTGGTCGTAAACAAGGTTGCCGGCATAGATCGGCTGGGTAGAATCCCCCACCATCAGCGCGCCGGGCACCGCATCGCGCGCGGCTTCCAGCATCTCGACCATGCTGCGCATATAGGGGCCTATTTCCTCACGCGCCGCGTGCCGGGCGGCGCTGGCGCGGGCGGCGCCGTCGTGGTTGCGCGCACCCTCGGGCAGCCGCGCCAACAGCCCCTTCACGGCGGCACCCGCGTCGCCCCGGATCGTCAGGTCGGCGGGGTGGCGGGCAAGCTGAGCGTCGCAGAGGTCGATCCGGATCAGCCCCGCCATCGCGGCCATGGTGCCGGTGGCGTACATGTCGTAATCGGTCGGGCCCAGCTCGGTCCCGATGGCCAGCACCCGGTCGGCGCCTGCGATCAGGTTGCGCACCGCGTCAAGGCTGGGGCTGGCGGCCACCGTCAGGGGATGACCATGCATCAGCCCACGCGCGTTCACCGTCTGCACCACCGGCGCATCCAGCCGTTCGGCCAGCGCCAGAACAGCCGTTTCAATGCCCTTTGCCCCGCCTCCGATCAGGATCACCGGGCGTCGCGCGGCGTCGAGCCGCGCGGCAGCAGTGTCGAGCAACGTGGCCTCTGGTTCATCGGGCTTTGCGGGAGCAGCGGCGGGCAGGGCACCGTCGAAATCGATCCCGGCCACGTCCAGCGGTAACTCGATATGACAGGGACCGCCGCGACCTGTGGCGAACCGGTCAAACACCGATCCCAATGCCGGGGCCAGCTGATCCGTCTGCGAGATGCGATGCGCCTCCAGCGCCACCTGCGAGACCAGCGCCAGCTGATCGGGCAATTCGTGCAGATGCCCCATGCCGCGCCCCAGGCTGGCGCGGGTGTTCACGCCCGAAACCACCAGCATCGGCACGCTGTCTGCGCAAGCCTGTCCCATCGCGGTCAGCGTGTTGGTCACCCCCGGTCCGGTGATGACAAAGGCCACGCCGGGCCGCCCCGAGGCCCGGGCATAGCCATCGGCCATGAACCCGGCGCCCTGCTCGTGGCGCGGGGTGACATGACGGATACCCGAAGCAGCCAGACCGCGATACATCTCGATCGTGTGCACGCCGGGAATGCCGAACACACAGGTCACCCCGCGTGCGGCAAGACCTGCCACCAGCGCCTCTCCCACAGTTGTCATCAGGCGTCCTCGCTCTGGAATTGCGCCGCATGGGCGGCGATGCGCTCGCAGGCGGTGTCAAATGCCGCGTCCCCGGCGGTCAGCGCCACCCGGACCCAGCCGTCGATCGTGTCGCCGAACGAGGCGCCCGGCATCACCGCCACTCCGGCATGATCCAGCAGGTGTTCGGCATAGGCCTCGCCCTTCATGCCGGTGCCGGTGACATCGATCATCGCGAACATGCCGGCCTGCGGTTTCAGCACGCGCAGGCAGGTCTGCCCGTTCAGCCGCGCGGCCAGCCGGTCCGCCCGCGCGGCGAACCGTGCCCGCATGCCCGGTGCAACAGAGGAGCCGTTGCGCACCGCCGCCTCGGTCATGTCGGCGATAAAGGGCTGGTTGCCGAAAAGCATGGTTTCCGACAACGGCAGCAGCGCGGCGGTAAACACCTCGGGTCCGATGCACCAGCCACTGCGAAAGCCGGGCGCGGCGTGGGATTTCGAGATCGACGAGACCACGATCACCCGGTCGGCCAGATCGGGTTGGGCAAGCGGCGACGTAAAGCGTTGCCCGTCGAACACCAACTGCTCGTAAACCTCGTCCGAGATGATCCACAGATCATGCTTGCGGGCGAGGTCGCCAATTGCGGCGATATCCTCGGGCGTCAGGATGGCGCCAGTGGGGTTGTGGGGCGTGGTAAGCAGGATGGCGCGGCTGCGCGGCGTGATGCGCGCGGCGATATCGTCGGCTGAAATGCGAAACCCGTTTTCGGGCCGCAGCGGTACCGGCACCAGATCGGCGCCGGTGGCGCGGATCACCCCGGCATAGGTAGCATACATGGGATCGCCCACCAGCACCTCGTCGCCTTCCTCGGCCACGCCCATCAACACCGCGTAGAGCGCGGTCTGGGTGCCCGGAAAGCACATGACCTGCGCATCCGAAATCGCCCGCCCGGTGCTGGCGCTGTAGCGTTCGGCGAGCGCCGAGCGCAGGCCCGGCTCGCCCGCACCATCGGAATAGGTGGTGCGCCCGGCGCGCATCGCGGCCTCGGCCACATCCATCAACTCGGTCGGTGGCGGCACGTCCGGCTCGCCGATGGTCAGGCTGATCACATCGGCGCCCTGGGCGATCATCGCCTTGGCGCGCAGGTAGATGCCCCATTTGGCGCCGCCCAGATCGGCCAGGCGGCGGGTAATGGCGGTTGTTTTCATGCCTCTTCTCCCGGATCGTTCAGGGTCAGTCCCAGAATGGCGCCGACCGAGGTCAGGCCGATGTTCACAAGTTCGCCCGGATCAAAGGCATCGGGCAGAGCGCCGCCCTCCAGCCAGAGCCCGTCGATGACGGCGTTACAGGCGATGGCCAGCGCGCGCAGCCGCTCGGGCGTGGGGGTTTCACCTGCCTCTTCCAGCGCAGGGGCGATCAGTGCCTGCAAGCGGTCGCGAAAGTCGTAATAGGTGCGGCTGTGCACCTCGGCCATGCGCGGGTCGCGCTGCACCATGTTGAGGAACCCGGCCCACAGACCCACTGCCTGTGGGCTGCTGACCGGGGGGGTCAGGCTGGCGCGCACAATGCGCGCCAATTGGTGCGCCGCCGGTTCGCCCGCCCGGCGGGGGCCTTCCATCGTGGCATCGGTCAGCTGGCTCATATGTGCCTGATAGGCGGCATAGATCAGTTCGTCCTTGCCATCGAAATAGTGCCGGATCAGACCCAGCGTCACGCCCGCCTCGTCCG
Organism: Ruegeria sp. BHSC223; assembly: GCF_059613025.1. Taxonomy (NCBI): domain Bacteria; kingdom Pseudomonadati; phylum Pseudomonadota; class Alphaproteobacteria; order Rhodobacterales; family Roseobacteraceae; genus Ruegeria; species Ruegeria sp. BHSC223. The sequence continues at coordinate 22,257 of NZ_JBXWRR010000011.1, read as the reverse complement.
CGATGCCGCGCACGGTCGCTGCCTGCACACCCTTGCGCCCGATCAGGGTCAGCGTCGCCCGGATCAGCGCCTCGCGCCGGTGTTCGGCGGATTCGCGGGTAAAGCTGCGGCGTGGGCTGTCCAAGGGCGGGGCCTCCTGCGGGGTGAAAAGCGGGCTTGATTTGCGTCGCCCATGTTGTTATACATCTGTATAAATATAAACAGAGCCGGGCCGAAAAGGCAACCGGAAAGTCAGGGGGATGGCGTGACAGCAACGCAGGAACTGACGCCCGACGCGGGGGCCGCCAGCGATTTGGCGGGGACATTGCTGATCGAGGATCTGCATAAATCCTTTGGCGATCTCGAAGTGCTCAAGGGCGTGTCGCTGACCGCGAACCGGGGCGATGTGATCGCGATCATCGGCGGCTCGGGCTCGGGCAAGTCGACCATGCTGCGCTGCATCAACTTTCTGGAAACCCCCAGTTCGGGCCGGATCGTGATCGGCGGCGAGGAAATTCAGATGCGCGCCGACGGTACCGCTGCCAACCGCAAACAGCTGGAGCGGGTGCGCACCCGGCTGGCGATGGTGTTCCAGTCGTTCAACCTGTGGACCCACCGCACCCTGTTGGAAAACGTGATCGAAGTGCCGGTGCATGTGCTGAAAGTGCCGCGTGCGCAGGCGATCGAAAAGGCGCGCGCGCTGCTTGCGCGGGTGGGTCTGGCTGAGAAAGAGGGCACCTATCCGCTGTTCCTGTCCGGTGGTCAGCAGCAGCGCGCGGCCATCGCGCGCGCGCTGGCGGTGGACCCGGCGGTGATGCTGTTTGACGAGCCGACCTCGGCGCTGGATCCCGAACTGGTGGGCGAAGTGCTGGGCGTGATGCGCGACCTTGCCGCCGAGGGACGCACCATGCTGGTGGTCACGCATGAGATGAACTTTGCCCGCGAGGTCGCCGACCATGTGGTGTATCTTTATCAGGGCCGGATCGAGGAGCAGGGGCCACCCGACCAGATATTCGGCAACCCGCAATCCGAGCGGCTGAAACAGTTTCTGAAATCCATCAACTGAACCCCCAAGAATGAACAACAGGGAGACCAACATATGAAACTCAAGACATCGCTGCTGGCCGGTCTGGCCGCATTGGCCCTGGGCGCGGGTGCCGTGGCCGCCGAAGAGGTCAAGATCGGCATCGCGGCCGAGCCCTATCCGCCCTTCGCCTCGCCCGATTCCGCCGGCAACTGGGTCGGCTGGGAGGTCGAGGTGATCGACGCCGTCTGCAAGGCCGCCGCATTGGATTGCGTGCTGACGCCGGTCGCATGGGACGGCATCATCCCCTCGCTGACCGGCAAGCAGATCGACGCCATCATGGCCTCGATGTCGATCACCGAAGAGCGGATGCAGACCATCGACTTTTCGAACCCCTATTACAACACGCCCGCCGTGATCGTCGCCGACAAGTCGCTGGATATTGATGCGTCGCCCGCCTCGCTGGCCGGCAAGATCATCGGGGTGCAGGCCTCGACCATTCACCAGGCCTATGCCAACGCGTATTTCGGTGATGCCGAGATCCGCGTCTATCAGACTCAGGACGAGGCCAATCAGGACCTTTATGCCGGTCGCATCGACGCCACCCAGGCCGACAGCATCGCCATGGCCGATTTTGTCGCCACCGATGCGGGCCAGTGCTGCGAGATCAAGGGCGCCGTTGCCAATGACGAGGCGATCCTGGGCAAGGGCGTGGGCGCCGGGGTGCGCAAGGGTGACGATGCGCTGCGCGAGGCGCTGAACAAGGGTATCGCCGCAATCCTGGCCGATGGCACGCACGAGGCGATCACCGCGCGTTACTTCACCGCGCCCATCTACAGCGAATAATCGCAGTCGATGGAGGGGCTTCTGGACCTGCTCGGCCTGGCGAAAAGCGCCGAGCTGCTGTCGCTGTCACCACCGGGCTGGGGGATGAACCTGCTGCGCGGTCTGGGCAAATCGCTTCAGATCGCGTTCGGGGCCTTCGGCTTCGGTCTGGTGATCGGGCTGTTCGGAGCCTATGGCAAGCTTTATGGCGGGCCGGTCATTCGTGATCTGCTCGCCATTTATACCACCGTTGTCCGGGCCGTGCCCGAACTGGTGCTGATCCTCATTCTCTATTTCGTGGGTACCGACCTGATCAACCGCGCGTCCGAGGCGCTGGGATATGGCCGGGTTGAGATCAGCGGCGTTGCCGCCGGTATCTGGGTTTTGGGCGTGGTGCAGGGTGCCTATTCGACCGAGGTGCTGCGCGGTGCCATCCTGGCAGTGCCGCAGGGCCAGATCGAGGCGGCGCGCGCCTTTGGCATGCCGCCGGTGATGCTGATGCGGCGGGTGACCATTCCGGCGATGCTGTCCTTTGCCCTGCCGGGGCTGGCGAACCTGTGGCTGATCGCCACCAAAGATACCGCGCTGCTGGCGGTTGTGGGCTTTAGCGAGCTGACACTGGAAACCCGGCAGGCGGCGTCGAGCACGCGGGCCTATTTCACCTTTTTCCTCGCCGCGGGCGCGCTCTATCTGATGGTGACGCTGATGTCGTCCGCGCTGTTCCAGCTGCTCGAGCGGCGGTCGCGGCGCGGGCAGCCCTCTCTCAAGGGGGCGGGCCGATGATGCGGATGATCCGTCCGATGCTGATGCCGCACCGGCTGGTGCTGATCGGGCTGGCTGTGGCGCTGGTGGTCTGGTGCGCGCTGACGCTGCGCTGGGACTGGTTGCCGAAGTACATGCCGCTGGCGATGGAGGGGCTGTGGCGCACCGTCTGGCTGCTCGCAGCGAGTACATTCCTGGGCTTCCTGCTGGCGGTGCCGCTGGGTTTTGCCCAGGCGGTGGGGCCCTGGTATCTGTCGACGCCCGCGCGGGTGTTCTGCACCCTGATCCGGGGCACGCCGCTGCTGTTGCAGATCTGGCTGCTTTATTACGGGTTGGGTTCGGTCTTTCCCCAGATCGACGGTATCCGAGACAGCGTTCTGTGGCCCTATCTGCGGCAGGCCTGGCCCTATGCGCTGCTGGCGCTGACGCTGTCCTTTGCCGGGTACGAGGGTGAGGTGATGCGCGGCGCATTCGCCGGGGTCAATCGCGGCCAGCTTGAGGCCGCGCGCTCGTTCGGGATGCCTCGTTTCACCCTGTTCCGCCGCATCTGGCTGCCGCAGGCGATCAACAACGTGCTGCCGACGCTGGGTGGCGAGACCATCCTGCAACTGAAGGCAACGCCGCTGGTGGCGACGATCACGGTGGTCGAGATCTTCGCTGTCTCCTCGCGGGTGCGGCAGGACACGTTCGTGATCTACGAACCGCTCCTGTTGCTGGCGCTGGTCTATATGGTCATCGCGGGGCTGATCGCGCTGGCGTTTCGCTGGCTGGAGAACCGGGTACCCACGCGGCGCCCCGGCAGCTGATCGCGCATCGCGACACGTTGCCCATCGCAAACCCATGGTGTAGGTCTGTCCCGATCTATCGAACAGGCACCCGTGACGATGAGCCGTATTTCTCATATCGAGCTGGATGACAGCAACCTTCCCCCGCCCACGCCCGAGATCGAGCAGGAGCGCAAAGTCGCGATCTATGATCTGCTGGAGGAAAACAGCTTTGCCCTGCCGGCACGCGACGACCGCGCGGTGCCAGACGGGCCCTACCGGGTAAACCTGTCTATCCGCGACAAGCGGCTGGTCTTTGACATCCAGACCGAGGACGAAGAGAAGGCGGCCGAATTCCACCTGTCGCTGGGCCCGTTCCGGCAGGTGGTCAAGGATTACTTCCAGATCTGCGAAAGCTATTTCAACGCGGTCAAGACCCTGCCGCCCAGCCAGATCGAGACCATCGACATGGCCCGGCGCGGCATCCACAACGAGGGCAGCCGGGTGTTGCAGGAACGGCTGGACGGCAAGGCCGAGATCGACACCGACACCGCGCGTCGCCTGTTCACCCTGATCTGCGTTCTGCATTTCGGGGGCTGAATGGTGCACCCGCTTCCGCAGTCGGTCCTGTTTTGCTGCGACCACAACGCGGTCCGCTCGCCCATGGCGGAAGGCATCATGAAGAAATTCTATGGCACCGGCACCTATGTGCAATCCGCCGGTGTTCATAACGACATGGAAATCGACGGGTTCTGTATCGCCGTCTGTCAGGAGATCGACGTCGAACTGGCGCGTCACCGGTCGCGATCCTTCGACATGATGCAGGAATGGGGTGACGACCTCAGCTCTTTCGATCTGGTGGTGGCGCTGTCGCCGGCCAGCCAGCGTCGGGCGCTGGAACTGACCCGTTTTTTTCACCTCGATGTCGAATATTGGCCAATTATGGACCCTACCGGACTGGGCGAGACGCGGGCGGAGAAGCTACACCACTATCGTCAGACCCGCGATCAGATCATCAAACATCTGAAAGAGCGCTGGGGAGAGCCAACGGAGAGATCATGAGCGAGACCGTCAAACGCTATTTCGACGCCTTCAACGCGGGCGATGTGCAGGGCATGCTGGACTGCCTGTCCGAGGATGTGGCCCATCACGTGAACGAGGGCCAAATCCGTGTCGGCAAAGAGAAATTCGCCGATTTCTGCGCCCACATGAACCGCTGCTACAAAGAGCTGTTGACCGACATCGTCGTGTTCGAGGCCGAGGGCGGCACCCGCGCGGCGGCGGAGTTCATCGTCAACGGGACCTATCTGCAAACCGATTCCGGCCTGCCCGAGGCGCATGGCCAGACCTATCGTCTGCCGGCGGGGTCGTTTTTTACGCTGACGGGTGACAAGATCTCGCGCGTGACGACGTTCTACAACCTGGCCGATTGGGTGAAACAGGTCTCGAATGGCTGAGGTGACCGAGGTCCGGGCGCTGACCGGCGCGGCGCTGGACGCCGCGCTGGACGATGTGGCCCGGCTGCGGATCGCGGTGTTCCGCGCCTGGCCCTATCTTTACGACGGTGACCTGGACTATGAGCGGAAGTATCTGCAGGCCTATCGCAACAGTGATCGGGCCATCGTGGTTGGCGCCTTTGATGGTGATCGGCTGATCGGCGCCTCGACCGGCATGCCGCTGGCCGATCATGCCGATGATTTCGGTGCTGCCTTTGAGGGTACCGGCCTGACACTGGAGGAGGTGTTTTATTGCGCCGAATCCGTGCTGTTGCCCGAGTATCGCGGCCATGGTGTCGGGCACCGGTTCTTTGACCTGCGCGAGGGCCATGCCCACGCGCTGGGTTTCGCCAAATGCGCCTTTTGCGGCGTGCAGCGCCCCGCCGATCACCCGCTGAAGCCCGACACCTATCGCCCGCTCGATGCGTTCTGGCGCGCGCGGGGGTACGAGAAACTGCCCGGAGCCGTGGCGCATTTCAGCTGGAAAGATCTGGATCAGGACCACGAGACCGACAAGCCGCTGCAATTCTGGCTCAGGGATCTCTGATCCCGCCCTTGGAGAGACCGCAGATGAAAATCGCCACCGCCGCCTATCCGCTCGACTGGCTCGACAGCTGGGCGCAATACGAGGACAAGCTGGCCCATTGGGTATCCGAGGCCGCCGGACAAGGGGCCGATCTGCTGGTCTTTCCCGAATACGGCGCCATGGAGCTGAGCACGTTGGCCGGGCCTGCGGTCGCTGCCGATCTCGAAGGGTCGATCCGCGCGGTCAGTGAGCGGATGGAAGACGCCGCTGCCCTGCATTTGAAACTGGCCGCCGAACATGGCGTGCATATCCTGGGTGCGTCAGCGCCGGTTGATCCCGGTGCAGGTCGTCCGGTGAACCGGGCGGAACTTTACACGCCCGCCGGAGGACGTGACCATCAGGACAAGCAGATCATGACACGGTTCGAGCGCGAGGATTGGGACATAGCACCCGGCGGGCCGCTGAAACTGTTCGACACCGCTCTGGGCAGGATCGGCGTTTTGATCTGTTATGACAGCGAATTCCCGCTGTTGGGCCGGGCTTTGAGCGAGGCCGATATCCTGCTTGTCCCGTCCTGCACCGAGGCATTGGCGGGATACAGCCGCGTGCGGATCGGTGCGATGGCACGGGCGCTGGAAAACCAGTGCGTGACCGCCATGGCCTCGCTTGTGGGTGACAACGACTGGTCTGACGCGGTGGACCGCAATACCGGCATGGGCGGCATATTCGGCCCGCCTGACAAGGGCTTTCCCGGTACCGGTATTCTGGCCGAAGGACAGATGAACCGGCCTGGCTGGACCTATGCCGAGGTCGACTTGTCGGCCATCGCCCATGTGCGCGCCGATGGCGGTGTCCTGAACCGTAGCCATTGGGTCGAACAGGACAGGCGGGTCGGTTCGGTCACAAACTCTTGCCTGCGTGCAAAAGCACCCTTGAATTAGGGGGGAAATGAGCGCATTTAAGCGCCAGTGCCTGCGGATTCCGCGGGCTAAACGCAATAATGGAGACAACATGGCCAAGGAAGATACGCTCGAATTTCCCGGTGTCGTGAAGGAACTCCTGCCCAATGCGACGTTCCGGGTCGAGCTTGAAAACGGCCATGAGATCATCGCGCATACGGCAGGCAAGATGCGCAAGAACCGCATCCGTGTTCTGGCTGGCGACAAGGTGCAGGTCGAGATGACCCCCTATGATCTGACCAAGGGTCGGATCAACTACCGCTTCAAGTAACGCCTTTCGCATGGCGTTCATTCTCGGATCGGGCAGCCCAAGGCGGCTGGACCTGCTGGCGCAGCTTGGCATCACGCCGGATGCGGTGCGCCCACCCGAGATCGACGAGACCCCGGCCAAGGGCGAACTGCCCCGCGCCTATTGCACCCGCATCAGTCGTGAGAAGGTGGCCGCCGTCGAGGCCGGGCCGGACGATATCGTTCTGTGCGCCGATACCACCGTCGCGCTTGGCCGTCGTATCCTGGGCAAACCGGCAGACGCGGGAGAGGCGGCCGAGTTCCTGCATGCGCTGTCCGGGCGCCGGCATCGCGTGATCACCGCTGTGGCGGTGCGATGCGGTGGCCGTCTGTGGGAGCGGGACGTGGTAAGCCAGGTCAAGGTCAAGCGGCTCTCGGATCCCGAAGTGAACCGGTATCTCGCCACTGACGATTGGAAGGGCAAGGCCGGGGCTTATGCCATTCAGGGCCCGGCTGGCGCGTTCATTCCCTGGATCTCGGGTTCGTTCAGCGCCATCGTCGGCCTGCCGCTGGCGGAAACCGCCGCCCTTCTGGCCGCCGCGGGGCACCCCAAGTTCAAAGGTGACACATGAAAGGCCGCACCATCGTACTGGATCATATCGCCGGACGCGAGGCTGCGGCGCTGATGGTCGATGGCCAGCTGGACGATTTCCTGATCGCTGGCGACGCGCCACCACCCGGCACCATCTATCGCGCCCGCGCCGATCGACCGGTCAAGGGGCAGGGCGGCATGTTCCTGACCACCCCCGATGGCCCGGCCTTTCTGCGCCAGATCAAGGGGCTGGCCCCCGGCACGCATCTGCTTGTTCAGGTGACCGGGTATCCCGAGCCGGGCAAGGCACTCCCGGTCACATCCAAGCTGTTGTTCAAGAGCCGCCATGCCATCGTCACGCCCGATGCGCCGGGGCTGAACCTGTCGCGCAGCATCCGCGACGAAGCCGAGCGTGACCGCCTGTTGGAAATCGCGCATGATGTGATGGAGGGCCATGGCTTTGGCCTGATCCTGCGCTCGTCTTGTGCAGAGGTCGCGGCCGAGGTGATTGCCGAGGATATCGAGGCGATGATCTCTCAGGCCCGGCAGGTGCTGGAGGACGATGGCAAGGGTTGCGAGACCCTGATCGAAGGTGACGGCCCGCATGTTCTGGCCTGGCGCGACTGGACCGATCCGGCCGAAGTTGTGACCGAGGCGGGCGGGTTCGAGGATCATGGCGTGCTCGACGCGCTGGAGCGGGTGCGCGGCATTGCCGAGCCACTGCCGGGCGGTGGCCACCTCTATATCCAGCCCACCCGCGCGCTGGTGGCGGTGGATGTGAATACCGGCAGCGATACCTCGCTGGCGGCAGGGCAAAAGGCAAATTTCGCCTGCGCGAAACTGCTGCCGCGCGCCCTGCGCGTGCGGGGCCTGGGCGGCCAGATCACGCTGGATCTGGCGCCCATGGCCAAGAAGGACAGGCGCGGGTTCGAAGCCGCCCTGCGGGCCGCGTTGAAGGCCGATAGCGAAGAGACGACCCTGGCGGGCTGGACCCCGTTGGGTCATTACGAACTGCAACGCAAGCGCGGTCGGGTGCCGGTGTCGGAGGCGCTGTCATGAGTTGCCCGATCTGCGGGTCCGAAACCGTTCCCGCCTATCGTCCCTTCTGCTCGAAACGCTGCGCCGATCTTGATCTGGCCAAGTGGTTGAATGGCTCCTATGCGATCCCGTCTTCGTCTGAAGAGGAAGACGAAGCCCTTGATGATGAGGCCGAAACTCAGGCCAAGCTGCGGCACTGAAAAAACTTGAAAAAGCCTCTGGACACCGCCTCAGCCACGTCCTAGAAGGCCTCCACCCAGCGGCAGAAGCCGTTCCCGTGCCCGGGTAGCTCAGGGGTAGAGCAGTGGATTGAAAATCCTCGTGTCGGTGGTTCGATTCCGCCCCCGGGCACCACTAAAACCAAATTATAACAATGATTTGGATGGCGTTCCGCGTCGGTTGCCGCGGCACTGTTTCGCTGTGGGTATCATTTGGGTATCTGCTCCAGAACCGTTACATGGTACGCGCTTGGTCCGGCCGCCTTGAACGTAAGCGTTGCATCTAGCCCCCTCGTTGCCCCCTAAACCTGCTGGTGCTCCAAATGGTATTCAGGCCCCCGGTACTTAGCAGGAGGTCGGAATGGCGGAATACGAGGTCTGGGGTTTCACAATTCGCAAGTCAGCATCTGGAAAGAACATCTGGCCCAACGAATTGAAATGGGAAGCCGCGCGTCGCATCCGAGAAGAAGGTCAGTCAGCCGGTGATGTAGCTGCAGAGATCGGCGCGCATGAATGCCTCGTCCGCAAGTGGTCGGTGGCAGATCGGCGCAGCCGAGGTGAAAAAATCCAAGTCGAAGGCCCGGCATTTGCTGCTTTGAACATCGAGGGTGAGGCACCTCCAGTCGAACCGCCTGCACCGGCCCGCAGCACCCAAACAGGATTTGGGCGTATTCTCTGTGGACGTGTCACTATCGAGTTCCCTCTGGGGATTTCCCAAAGTGATCTTGTGAAACTCGTTCAGGTCGCGGGGCAACTCCAATGATTGCGCCGTCAAACACCTACAAGATTTACTTAGCCACCACCCCTGTCGATTTTCGAAAGGGGATGGACGGGCTCGCCAATTATGTTCTCAGCAATTTCGACCTCGATCCGCTCTCAGGGGCTTTCTTCGTTTTCAGGTCCAAAGGGCGAGACAAAATCAAGATACTGATGTGGGATGGGACTGGTCTCGTTCTGGTCTACAAACGCATTGAGGGAGCGGGATTCGTTTGGCCCAAGCTGAACGAGGGCACCATTTCCATGACCAAGGCGCAGTTTGAAGCCTTGTTCGAGGGGCTGGACTGGAGACGTGTCGAGACCGCCAATTACCACCACCCGAAAATCAGGTGAGAGGGGTTCACCGTGTTGGATTGCCAGTGGCGTACTGGGCTTCAATTCTATGGCTGTTCCGCCGAATCGCATTCAAGGTGGAGCAACCAAAGCGTGTATTTGGCCCAAAACCAGCCGCCTTCTGCGGGATTAACACGCTGTTCTTAAAGGTAATTTTGAAATCTTGAATTGCACGCAATGTGATCGCGCAATAGAAGCATTTCATTTTTCGAATATTTTCAGAGGCATGTCGTTTTTTCTATTGTGAAATGGGTTCGCCGCAGCAATCCAACCTCCCGCCCGAGTTCCCACGAGCTTGAGTGAGTGTTTTCGCTCTTGGATTTTGCTGGAGGGCGCAGTCTTTTGCTGCGCTTCACGACATGGACGACACGATTGTAAGCCTACTGGCTGACATGGCCGCATTGGCGGGGCTTGAAGGCTCGTACTTCTCGGAGCGAACTGAAGCCCTGTGGCGTGAGCAAGAGTCCGAGAAGGCCGCCCTCCGCGCCGAGTCGAACAAGGCAAAAGCGCTCTTACGCATCAAGGACGCGAGGATAAGGGAACTGGAAGGGCAAGTCGCCGATCTCAAGAAAAAGGTATTTGGCGCGAATTCAGACCACAATCCAGACAAGGGACACTCCAAAATGGATGAAGACAAAAAACGCCCTTCAACTCCGGAAGGTAAGCCAGAAAACCCCTCGCAGAACCGTAGGAACAACTTGCGCGACGATAGTACTACCCCAAAGCCAGCGGCTCCTCGAAATCAAAACGGGCGCGGCAAACGCGAATTTCCGAGACACCTCGAGAGGCGCGAAATCTACATGGGAACGCCCGACAGAAAGTGCCCCTGCGGATGCGGAGGCTCGATACGCGGATATGACCTCAACGAAACACTCGAGGTGATCCCGGCGCGTTATTACGTGGCCGTGCGCCAGTATCCGAGATACCGTTGCCGCGTGGCGAACAAAGTGATTGGCACGCCTTACATCCCCCGAGTTTTTCCCCAGACGACGATGAGCAACGGCGTTCTTGCCAGCGCGATAACAATGCGCTTCGGCTGGCAGTTGCCGTGGTATCGACAGGAGAACATTCACAAGGCAAACGGCGTTGACGTAAATCGCAGCACCTTGATGAAATGGTCAAACCGTGTTGCCACTCAGGCCCTTCTGCCCATCTACGAACTGCTCAAGTCAGAACTGCAGCAGAACAGTGCGCGTCTGTTCATGGATGAAACAACTGTACCTATGCTCGCACCGGGCAAGGGCAAAACCAGCACGAGTTATCTGTTCGCACTGCATCGCGATGATCGGTCCTTTGGCGGCAACCTTCCACCCATCGTTTTGTACTGCCCCAGCAAAACGAGGGCGATGTACAAAATACACGAACTGCTCAGTGGCGTCGCTGCAATCGTTCAAACAGATGCCTACGCAGGCTACGGGCAATTGGGACGAGCAGGAACGACCGTGGAACGCATCATCTCTCCCAAGTGCTGGGCACACACGCGTCGGCACTTCACGGATGAATACGAGTTCAACAAGACCGAGGACGCCAGAATTGTAATCCGGCTGATCGCCGAACTCTACGCCGAGGAAGAAAAGATTAGGGGCAAGCCGCCCCTCGTTCGGGAAACACACCGGCGGAAGTACAGTGCCGTCATACTTGCTCGCCTAAAGGCATTCCTAGATGAGTGTTCAGGCCGTCATCTGAAGAAAAACAGGATGGCGAAGGCGATCAACTATGCGCAGAAGCATTGGCTGGACTTGGTTCTCTTCGTTGATGACGGGCGTATTGATCTCGACACCAACGCGGTCGAGCGCATGTTCAAGCCGTCGATCTTGCTGCGCAAGAACGCGCTGTTCATGGGCAGCGATGAAGGTGCAGAGGCGTGGGGGATTCTGTCCTCCATCGTAGAGACCTGCAAGCTCAACGGAGTAAATGTCGAACCCTATCTGAATTGGGTGCTGGATCAGATCGCGGCGAAACTACCTCGTAGCGAGTACGACAAGCTGCTGCCCTGGAACGCGCCTTCGGAGTTCTACATTGGCGGTCAAATTAAAGGTAAAGAACGGCACCCTCCGCAAGAGAAATGATAAACCCTATGGGACACTTGCTCGTTGACAACCTGCGGACACAAACGGCGAAGCAGTCGTCTGTAACTAGGCTTCAGGCATCTGATGTTAAATGGTTTCTCACGGCCGAGCGTTTGTGTTAGACGGTGAACCAGGCAGTCTTGCAAAACACGGTAAAATTGAATGGCAAATCGTTGGTTGGGCCTTAGCGCCACTAAAGACACGGTCTTGGTTGTCGATGCTGAAATCCCTGATGACGAAGACGCTCCCATTGTAATTTTTTCTGACGACACTTGGAGGGTGCAAAAAGGTGACCGAGCGGCTGCTTATAATGTTCTGCACCAGCAGTGTGCCGACTACATTAAAGAGAACAACATCGAGGCCGTGATTGTGAAGGCCAGCGCGGTTGCGGGGAAGGGGTCTGCGACGCTTGGTTTTTTACTCAGTGCCGAGGTTCGAGGCGTGGTCATTGCAGCGGCAGCTTCACAGTGCCCAGTGCGAGCACTGTCGAAAGCACTGATCAGCAGAACCTACGGCGAACGAAAAGTGGACGAGTACGTTGGGGACGACGCATTCTGGTCTGAAAAGACTGCAGGAGGAGACTTGCGCAAAATGAGCCGCGAAACTGCGATGCTTCTCATCGCAGCGAGGAATTCATAATGGCTGACTATGTCTCAGATTTGAAGGTGGGCGCTAGGCTCGGCAACGGTGCGTTCGGTGAAGTTTTCCGTGGTGATGACCCGGCACATGGCGAAGTTGCGGTAAAGGTTTTGAAGCGGGAATGGTTCCACAATGACGCCATTTGGCCGTCCTACAAAGCCGGGTACCTAGCCGAGGCAAAAAACCTTGCAAAGGCCAGCCACCGAAACGTGGTTCAGGTTCATCACGTCGTTGAAGCGACAGACGGCGATAGCGTCTACATTTGTATGGCCTTCTGCCCCAACGGTTCGTTGCAGGCGTTCTTCGAAAAAGGGCCAATGACCTTGGCCGCAGTGCGAAAAATCGGCACCGAGGTCCTTATGGGCCTAGGTGCGATGCACGCTCGGGGAATGGTACACAGGGACATCAAACCCGCCAACATTCTACTCAATGGGAAATCCGAAGCCCAGATCAGCGATTTTGGCCTCGTAACAGACGATCTCGTGCTGGGCTACGCATCGCAAGCTGGCTACAGCGATCATATTGCCTACGAGGTTTGGCAGGGCAAGGGGACTAGTGCCAAATCGGACCTTTGGGCCTTAGGGATGACCTTATACCGACTTCTTCACGGAAAGACTTGGTACGAGGAGTCTCCTGACCCACGGGACCTTATCAAGAATGGTGGCTTCGCTAAAAGTCTCCGTTGGCTTCCGCACGTCCCCAAGGCTTGGAGGCGAGTGGTACGCAAGATGCTGAATGACGATGAGAAGGCCCGCTACCAGAACGCTGCTCAAGCTCTTAAGGCATTGGCGAATGTCCCGACATCGCCAGTTTGGGAAGTCACAGTCGACAAGGACGCCGTACGGTGGGAACAATTGAAGGGCACTCGACGTGTTGTCGTCGAATGGAAACGTTTGTCCCCAAGAAGGCACCAATGGGAGGCGTGGAGCGAGCCGACCGGCAAGGGGCGAAAAATGCGCTTGGCGGGGTCGGAAGGTGTGGTCGGACGGCTTGAAGCTGAAAGGGGACTTGAGGAGTTTTTTGACGCCTAGCCTGTTCTAAACCGACGAGGTAATAGGAAGCGACCGGTTAGCTCCGTAGCAGTGACAGGCTTCAGGCCTAGCTTTGATCTAGCTATTTCCTGCCGCTCCTTCGTGCACTTACTGCAATATGATAAATCCGACACTACGCCGTGAGCCGGTCGCCAATGGCGGCCACAGTGGCGGCATCTTGGCATACTCAACGTCAAATTGGGCGACTTGCGGCTCATAGGCTCCTCGCCAATCATATTTGTACCAATTTACGAACAAACCATGAATAACGAGCTGTGTCTTGTCAAGGATTGCACCTAGTCGGAACTGGCCTCTGGGCCGAAAACAGCAACATTCAGCCTCCAATTTGACTAAACCACTCTTCGGTCGAAATGTGATCAATGGAGGCAAAAATGTGTTCGCAAACGCTTCAATTGAGGCGGCAACCAACAAAAGCCCAAGGCCACACCCTGTGCTAAAATGCCATCATAAACGATTGAAATTGGAACCGCTGCATTGGCGCATAGCGCCAATGTAGAATGGTGAGACTGCGAAGGAAAGGCTGCTCCGAGGGGGCCGGTTGCAACGCTTACCCTTGAACGCGAAAGTGCGTCATATCCTTCATCGCTGGACTTCACAGGCCAAGGCCGCTCGACTATTGGTTGAGAGAAGAAAACTTCGGAAAAACAATATGTCAAACGAACGAGCAAATGGCGACCTTCAGTTCGAGGCGGACCTGTTTAAGGCCGCAGACAAGCTCAGGGGCAATCTTGAACCCTCCGAATACAAGCACGTCGCGCTTGGCCTCATCTTCCTGAAATACATCTCCGAAGCCTTCGAAGCGCAGCGCGCCAAGCTGGAGCAGGAGGAATATGCCGACCCGGACGATCCCGAGGAATACACCGCTGCCCGCGTCTTCTGAGTGCCTGAAATCGCCCGTTGGTCCTACCTCAAGGACAAGCCCGCGCCCGCGATCTGGAAATCACCGACCCCGTCACCGGCAACAAGAAGAAGGTCGACATCGGCGGGCTGATCGATGCAGCGATGGAGGCCATCGAAAAGGCTAACGCGACCACGCTCAAAGGCGTCCTGCCCAAGAGACTATGGCCGCCCCGCGCTCGACAAGACGATGATCGGCGACCTTGTGATGCTCTTCTCGGACGTCACCATGCACACCGAGGGGGAGAAGTCGCGCGACCTGCTGGGCCGGGCCTACGAATATTTCCTGTCGGGCTTTGCCGGGGCCGAGGGGCGGCGCGGCGGCGAGTTCTTCACCCCCCGCTCGGTCGTGCGCGTCATGGTCGAGATGCTGGAACCCTACCGGGGCCGCGTCTATGACCCCTGCTGCGGGTCGGGCGGCATGTTCGTGCAGTCGGAAAAGTTCATCGAAGACCACTCCGACCAGCGCCACGTCGAAGAGGCCAAGCGGCAGATTTCGATCTACGGGCAAGAGCGCAACCACACCACATGGAAGCTGTGCAAGATGAACCTTGCCGTGCGCGGGATCGACGCCGACATCCGCTGGAACAACGAAGGCTCGTTCATCCGCGACGAGTTCTCGAATACCTATTTCGACTACATCCTCGCCAACCCGCCCTTCAACGTGTCGGACTGGTGGCGCGAAAATCTGGCCGAGGATATCCGCTGGGACGCCTTCGGCACGCCGCCGCAGGGCAACGCAAACTATGCATGGCTGTCGCACATCTACCACCACCTTGCCCCGCGCGGCACGGCGGGGGTGGTGCTGGCCAATGGCTCCATGTCCTCGCAGCAGTCGGGCGAGGGCGAGATGCGCAAGCGGATGGTGGATGGGGACGCGGTCGATTGCATGGTCGCCCTGCCCGGCCAGCTGTTCTATTCAACCCAAATCCCCGCCTGCCTTTGGTTTCTGGCCAAGGACAAAAGCGCCAATGGGCATAGGGACCGGCGCGGCGAGTTTCTGTTCATCGACGCGCGCAAGATGGGCGTGATGGTCGACCGCACGCGGCGCGAGTTCACGCCGGAGGATATCGAGAAGATCGCGGGCACCTATCACAGCTGGCGCAACCGCGACGGCGGATACGAGGACGTGCCGGGCTTCTGCAAATCGGCGCGCACCGAAGAGGTCGCAAAGCACGGCTATGTGCTGACACCGGGCCGCTATGTCGGGACCGAGGATGCCGAGGATGACGGGGTGCCGTTTGAGGAGCGGATTGCGCATCTCCAAGAGCAACTTGTAGCGCAATTCTCCAGTAGCCACGACCTTGAGAAGCAGATTGCGGCAAACTTTGCGCGGCTAGTCACTCGATGAAGGATTGGTCCAAGAAAACACTAGGCGAGTTTGTTTCGCTTCAGCGGGGACATGATCTTCCTACCGATAGCCGTGGCGAGGGAAATATCCCTGTCGTCGGCTCCTTTGGGATTACCGGCTATCACGATGTTGCAAAGGCCAAAGGACCGGGCGTTACGGTTGGGCGAAGCGGCGCCTCCGCTGGAACGGTCGTCTATGTCCAGGAGGACTATTGGCCGCACAACACGTGCCTGTTCGTCAAAGACTTTCAAGGCAACAACCCTCGCTTCGCCTACTACCTACTTTCAACCCTAGACTTGGCCAGCCATGCTGCCGGGAGTGCTCAGCCTTCGTTGAACCGAAACCACATAGCGCCTCTTCCTTTATTGGTTCCGGAAAGACCCGAGCAGGACGATATAGCCTCGATCCTCTCCGCCCTCGACGACAAGATCGAGTTGAATCAGCGGATGAATGAGACGCTGGAGGCTTTGGCGCAGGCGATTTTCAAGGATTGGTTCGTCACCTTCGGCCCCACCCGCCGCAAGGCGGAGGGCGCAACCGACCCCGTCGCCATCCTCGGCGGCTGATCCCCGACCCCGCCAAAGCCGCCCCCCTCGCCGCTCTCTTTCCCGACAGCTTCAGTGAGGATGGTTTGCCGGATGGGTGGGCCGAACGCGAGATTGGCCAAGACTTCGATGTAACGATGGGGCAGTCGCCCCCAGGCGATACCTACAATGAAACGGGCAATGGCCTGCCCTTCTATCAGGGGCGAAGAGACTTCGGATGGCGCTTCCCGACAAGACGCGTCTATTGCTCCGCCCCCACGAGAGTTTCGCCTGCGGATTGGACCTTGGTAAGCGTTCGCGCGCCAGTGGGTGACATCAACAGAGCATGGGAACAATGCTGTATTGGACGCGGTGTAGGGGCATTCATGCACCGAAAGAACCTCGCATCATTTACCTACTACGCCGGGCTGCATCTTCGCGAGGAACTGGCTTCCTATGACAAGGACGGAACGGTGTTCGGTTCGATCAACCAGAACCAGTTCAAGGCCTTGAAAATATACGGCGCGGACCAAACAGCCGCTGCCGCTTTTGATGACTTCGTTTCGCCGATTGACGCTCTTATCAGAACAAAAACTGACGAAAACCGCACCCTCGCCGAAACCCGCGACTACCTCTTGCCCAAGCTGATGTCCGGCGCGGTGCGCGTGCGGGATGCTGACGCGATGGTCGAAGGGGCTGATGCATGACCGAGGAAAGCCCAACTCCGTCAGGTCCCTATTACAAGCGCTTGCCGCTCTGGCCGGACTTTGATCTTCAGAACAACAATATCGATGGCCGCGTTCCGGTCTGTCGTGTCGATGACTGGCAGAGCTTCGAACGCCTGATCGAAACCGAGCACGAGCACCTTGGCGCGGGCGAGCGCATCTATCGCGGCCAGCGCCGGTTTGACTGGCAGATCGCCGCGACCCTCACCCGTGAGTTCGGCGGTGGCGCCATTCCCACCGATGTGTCCCGCAGGCTTCTGAACCGCTTCCAACTTGCCATGCGCGGGCGCGGCACAGACATGAACGGCAACGATGAGAACGAAGTCTGGGCCTTTGGTCAGCATTTCGGCCTTGCAACGCCGCTGCTCGACTGGACCGAGTCCCCCTTCGTCGCCCTGTTCTTTGCCTTCGCGCAAGAGGACGACCCGGCGGAGAAAGCCAACGACGGCCGCGCGGTGTTCACTCTGAACCGAGGCCTGATCGAGGAGCTGCTGCCGGAACTGTTCTTTGAACCCGCGCTTGGGGAGAACGCACGGCTCGTCAACCAAGCGGGCCTATTCACCGTCACCCCATCCGGCGACGACAACCTCGTTTCGGCCATCATCGACGCGGTGATTGAGAGCGGCGCGGTTGACCCGGACAATCCGAGACAGATCGCGCGTTACATCTACAAGGTGCACATTCCCAATCAGGGACGGCTCGCCTGCCTCTCCATGCTGCGCCGCATGAACATTCATCATGCGAACCTTTTTCCCGACCCATCAGGGGCATCGGAATACTGCAACGACTGGCTGCGGCGCGAGATTGCGGAAGCGCGACGGGAAGAGGCAGCCAAGAAATCGGTCGAGGCAAAGACCACTGTATCCAAGCCGGTCGATTATGGACCGGTCCTTGCCGTTGTGGGCGCGGCAGACTCCGTTGAGGAAATCATCAAAGCGCTCATCGTTGAAGATGACGGCATCGCGGAAACCACGATCAAAGAATGGGCTGGGCGCGTGGCGAAGACCTACGAGGAGTATGCGTCGCTCGACTGGCCGGTCCATGTGAGCGGACAGAAGGAAGTCACGGTTCGCATCCGCCGCTTGATGAATGCGCTTGGCTTCCCAGAGTCGCGGCGTGATGCAGCCGTGAACGCCATCGTTGATTTCTACGCCAAGGAGTATCGCACCCAGCACGGGCTTGCTGAACCGCAATCGGAGGGCAGGCTTGATGATTAACGTGTGGTGTGTCCGCGCCGAGTTCGGGAAATACGCGCAGGCGTTCCTCAAGGGCGGCTATACCGCGATTGGCTGGATCGAGGACAAGAGCCTGGCAGACTGCAAAAGCCGCGATGACATCCATCTTCTCTACCGCGAGGCCTATCCGCAGGACACCAGCAACATCGTGATCGGCCAGCAAGTCGGCCAGATCGCCCGCTTCCTTCTCGAAATTCAGCCGGGCGACATTGTCATCACCCCGGACAACAACACCGAGCTTCTGCATCACGGTATCGTCGCGGAAGGCTATCGTTTCGAGCCGAACGATCCCGCCTGCCCTTACATGCACCGCCGCAACATCAAGTGGCAGGCCGAACCGTTGCTGCGGTCCGGGCTTTCGGTCCCGCTGCAAAACACGATGCGCTCGTCGCTGACTGTGTTCTCGGTTTCGCAGGTCGAAGAGGTTCTACGGCTTGTCGGGCGGGAGGGCGAGATACCACCGAGCAAGGCCAAGCCCTACGATCCCACGAACGCGGTGCTCGAACAGGTGCTGAAGCTGGACGACAAGGAGTTCGAAATCCTAGTCGGTCATCTTCTGACGGCACTGGGCTTCGAAGGATCGGAAGTTGTGGGAAAGACCGGTGACGGTGGCGTCGACGCAACCGGTGAGTTGAACGTGTCCAACCTCGCCAAGATCAGGATTTTCGTGCAGGCCAAGCGCTACAAGCTGGGCACCAAGATCAGCGCCAATACGGTCAAATCTCTTAGAACTGCCATACCCTTCGGCGGGCAAGGCGCATTCATAACCACTGTCGATTTTCAGCGTTCGGCCTTTGACGTTGCTTTGGAGAACGGATTTCCCCGGATCGGCTTGGTTAACGGCGAACAACTTGTCGACCTTCTTGTCGAGCATTGGGATGACATCCCCCACGAGTTTCAGGACCGCTTGTCGCTGAAGCGCGGATTGGTGCTGTCATGATGGGCTTCTCCGAAGACACCGTCGAACTGGCCGGCATTGAGAGGCTCAAATCCCTTGGCTGGAACTATTTGCATGGTAGCGTCATTGCGCCGGATGGCGCATCGCCTCAGCGCCCGTCCTACTCTGATCCGGTACTGGTGAAGCGGCTAGAAATGTGGGTGGAACGTATCAACCCGCACATCCCTGAAGAGGTCCGGGCGGAAGCGATCCGTCAGGTACTGGTGAGCCAGACCATTGACGCTGTCGAGGAAAACCGGCGCACCCATGCACTGATCACCGAAGGGGTGACCGTCGAATACCGGGCGGGCGACCGGATCGTCGGAGAAAAGGTCTGGCTGATCGACTTCGAGAATGTGGACGCCAACGACTGGCTGGTAGTCAACCAACTCACCCTGATTGAAGGACGCAAGAACCGCCGCCCGGACCTTGTTCTATTCGTCAACGGCCTGCCTCTAGCGGTTCTGGAACTGAAAAATCCCGGAAGCGAGAACGCGACACTGACAGCCGCGTTCAACCAGATCGAAACCTACAAGCGCGACATCCCATCGCTGTTTCGCACCAATGCGGTGCTAGCGACATCGGACGGGATCAAGGCGCGTATCGGTTCGCTGACAGCGCAGGAAGAGCGCTACATGCCGTGGCGCACCGTGGAAGGTGACGACTATGCCCCACCCGGCACCCCGGAACTTGACACGCTGTTGAAGGGCGTCTTCGAACGTAGCCGCTTCCTGACACTCATCCGTGATTTCACCGTCTTCGGAGATCGCGGAGACGGACCCTTCAAGATCATCGCAGGCTATCACCAGTTTCATGGCGCGCAGAAAGCAGTCCGGGAGGCGATTAATGCTTCCAGCCCGTACGGTGACCGCAAAATTGGCGTGATATGGCACACGCAAGGCTCGGGCAAGAGCTTCCTCATGGCGTTCTTTGCGGGCCTCGCTGTTCGCTCTGCTGAACTGCAGAACCCGACACTGGTCATCCTGACGGACCGGAATGATCTAGACGATCAGCTCTTCGGAACCTTCAATCTGTGCCGCGACCTGATCCGCCAGAAGCCGGAACAGGCCGACAACCGCGATGACCTGAAGCGACTTCTGGAACGGTCAGCCGGGGGCGTGATTTTCACGACCGTTCAGAAATTCCTGCCCGGAGGCTCGGAAGAGAACTTTCCGCTTCTGACTGACCGGCGGAACGTGATCGTCATCGCTGACGAAGCACATCGCACCCAGTATGGCCTCGACGCGAAGCTCGACACGAAGACCGGCATTCGGCGCTATGGCTATGCGCACTACATCCGCCAAGCCCTTCCGAACGCCTCGTTCATTGGCTTCACCGGCACACCGGTTGAGGGCGCGGATCGCAACACGCCCGCGATCTTCGGCGACTATATCGACGTCTACGACATTTCCCGTGCGGTCGAAGACGGAGCCACCGTCCCCATCTACTATGAAAGCCGTTTGGCACGCATCGAACTGGACGAGGATGAGAAGCCCAAGATCGATGCCGAAGTCGAAGCGCTGGTTGAAGACGACACGCTGACGGAAGCCGAGAAATTCAAGGCGAAGTGGGCAACCGTCGAGGCGCTCGTCGGTGCGGAGAAGCGCCTTAGCCTTGTCGCGGCTGATCTTGTCGAACACCTTGAAGCGCGCCTTCAGGCTTTGGACGGGAAGGCCATGGCGGTTTGCATGAGCCGGCGCATTTGCGTTGAGCTATACGATGAAATCGTCACGCTCCGCCCGGAATGGCATTCTGAAGATGATGCGACAGGTGCCGTCAAGATCGTCATGACCGGAGCTGCGTCAGACCCGTTGAACTGGCAGCAGCATATCGGGAACAAGCGGCGGCGCGACCTGATTGCAAAGCGCGCCCGCGATCCGAACGATTCACTTAAACTGGTAATCGTTCGCGACATGTGGCTGACAGGTTTTGACGCGCCGTCCATGAACACAATGTACGTGGATAAGCCGATGCGAGGCCATGGCCTCATGCAGGCCATTGCGCGCGTGAACCGAGTATTCCGAGACAAGCCCGGCGGCTTGATCGTTGACTATATCGGAATCCTACAAAACCTGAAAAACGCCCTCAAGGACTACAGCCCGAACGATCAAGAGAAGACAGGCATCCCTGAAGACGAAGCTGTCGCCGTCATGCTTGAGGCGTTCCAGCGGGTGAAGTCGGTCTTCCACGGGCATGACTTTTCGGGCGGCTTGGTCGGTACGCCCCAGGAGCGGCTCCAAGCACTCGCCGCTGCAATAGATTGGGTGCTCAGATGGCAAGAAACACAAGCCGGAAAGGCATCGAACGACGAAGCCCGCAAACAGGCCCACCGCGCCTATCAAGACTTGGTTCTTTCGCTGACAAAGGCCTACGCACTGGCTTCTGCAAGTGACGAAGCCACGACCATTCGCGATGAGGTCGGTTTCTTCCAAACTGTCCGAGCCGCCATTGCGAAATCGACAGCAAAGGGGGCGATTTCTGGGTCAGACCGCGCTTTCGCCGTTCAGCAGCTCATCGACCGTGCCGTCGCCTCGACTGAGATTATCGATGTATTGCGCGCTGCCGGTATCGAAAGCCTGGACATTTCCATCTTGTCCGACGATTTTCTTGCAGAGCTGCAAGGGATGGAACGCAAGAACCTGGCACTGGAAGCCTTGAAGAAACTTCTTAACGGCGAAATCAAGAGCCGCCTTCAAACCAACGTGGTGGAGAGCCGCGCATTCTCGAAACGGTTGGAAGAAGCAGTTGCCCGATACCATTCCAACGCCATCTCGGCAGTGGAAATGATCAACGAACTGATTGCGCTTGCGAAAGACTTGCAGGCCGCACGCAAGCGCGGTGAAGAGACGGGGCTTTCGGGCGAGGAAGTCGTCTTCTACGACGCCTTGGCCCAGAACGAGAGCGCAATCGCGGTTCTAGGCGATGACAAGCTTCGGCTAATCGCCCATGAGCTGTTGGAGCAACTGCGGCAGAACGCGACGGTCGATTGGCACAAAAGGGAAAGCGCGCGGGCCAGGATGCGCGTCCTAGTGAAGCGCATCCTGAAGAAGTATGGTTATCCGCCTGATCTTTCAGAGGACGCCGTTAAACTTGTTTTGGAACAGGCGGAAGCACTGTTGCGCTTTTCAAGAAACAACGAAGATTAGCCAATCAGCTTTGAGGTTGGACTGGCGCTTGAATTGCTTTCCTTGCCTCCAGAGACGGTTCCGGAAAACTGAACATCCGGGATAAGTGGATTTTCCGCGCAACAGCAGCATGATGCTGCGAGCGAGGAGAAGACCATGACAAGACGACCGCGCCGGAACCA
>NZ_JBXWRR010000010.1:0-112799 GCF_059613025.1 Ruegeria sp. BHSC223 | reverse complement strand
ATTATTTGGCGGTCCAGAACGACCTGCTGACGCGCGGCCTGTTGCGCACCGACGGGGGCGGCCCCGACACGCCCTATGATGCCGAGGATCTGGAGCGCAACTTCATCAACATCGCCTTCTTCAACGAATATGACAGCGGCGCCGGTCTGCCTACCGGCGGCCGGTCGCAAGGCTTTCTCAGCCGCTGGCCCGGCCCGGTGAAGGTGGGGGTCGAGTTCGGTCCCTCGGTACCGCTCGACCAGCGCGCCAAGGACAAGGGCGCGGTCGAGAACTACGCCGCCCGGCTGGGTCGTCTGACCGGGCACCCGGTCTCGGCGGTGACGCGCGGCGCTAATTTCCACGTCTTCGTGGCCGGGCTGGATGACGGCCCCTTCGTGCAGGAGCGTCTGCGGCATCTGGTGCCAGGCATTCGCGACCAACAGCTTGACCTGTTCGTGAACCTGCCGCGCGATATCTATTGTTTCGTCTTCGCCGCCGCCGAACCCGACCGGCCTTATGGCTATATGCGGGCGGTGGCGCTGATCCGGGCCGAACATCCCGACCTGGTGCGGCTCAGCTGCGTGCACGAGGAGATGGCCCAGGGTCTGGGGCTGGCCAATGACAGCCCGGCGGCACGCCCGTCGATCTTCAACGACGATGACGAATTTGCCCTGCTCACCGATCAGGACGAGAAACTCTTGTCCATGCTCTATGATCCGCGCCTGACGCCGGGCATGAGCGCCGAAGAAGCCCGCCCGGTGATCCGCATCATCGCGCGAGAGAAACTGGGGCTGTCGCTCTGACCCCCACTTGAGAAAGGACCACTCGACATGGGTATATTCGATTTCCTGTCCGGCCAGTTCATCGACGTCATCCACTGGACCGATGACACCCGCGACACGATGGTCTGGCGGTTCGAACGCGAGGGCCACGAGATCAAGTACGGCGCCAAGCTGACGGTACGCGAGGGGCAAGCGGCGGTGTTTGTCCACGAGGGGCAATTGGCGGATGTGTTCACGCCCGGGCTCTACATGCTCGAAACCAACAACATGCCGATCCTAACCACGTTGAACCATTGGGACCACGGGTTCAAATCGCCGTTCAAATCCGAGATCTATTTCGTCAACACGACCCGGTTCAACGACCTCAAATGGGGTACCAAGAACCCGATCATGCTGCGCGACCCGGAGTTCGGACCGACCCGTATTCGCGCCTTTGGCACCTATTCGGCTCGGGTCACCGACCCGGCGCGCTTCCTCTCCGAGATCGTCGGCACCGATGGCGAATTCACCATGGACGAGATCAGCTTCCAGATCCGCAACATCATCGTGCAGGAATTTTCGCGGGTGATCGCGGGTTCGGGCATTCCGGTCCTGGACATGGCCGCCAACACCGCCGATCTGGGCAAGCTGATCGCGGCGCAGGTGGCGCTGCCACTTACTGAATACGGGCTGGAGATGCCCGAATTCTATATCGAGAACATCAGCCTGCCACCCGCGGTCGAGGCCGCGCTCGACAAGCGCACCTCGATGGGTCTGGCGGGCGATCTGGGCAAGTTCACCCAGTATTCGGCGGCCGAGGCGATGACGGCCGCCGCCTCCAACCCTGCCGGTGGTGGGATGGCCGCCGGCCTTGGCGCCGGCATGGGCATGGCCATGGCCCAGCAGATGGCCCAGCCCGGCCCCTGGGGCGCTGCCCCCGCTGCGGCCGCGCCCGCTGCCCCCCCGCCGCCGCCTGTCGAACACGTCTGGCACATCGCGGTCGACGGGCAGATCTCGGGCCCGTTTTCCAAGGCCAAGATGGGCCGAATGGCAACCGAAGGCACTCTGACCCGTGAAACCTATGTCTGGACACCGGGCCAGGACGGATGGAAACGGGCCGAGGATGTACGCGAACTGGCTCAGCTTTTCACTGTTCTGCCGCCGCCGCCACCACCGCCCGGAGCGTGAAGCGACGGAAATCACCGGCTGGTCCGTTGCATCCGGGCATGACTTGTCAGAGGAGCTTCTGAAATGACCTCACGCGCCGCCTACTCTCGTCTTCAGATCGCGCTGCACTGGGTCATCGCGATCCTGATCCTTGCCGCCTGGCTCACGCATGAGAACATGGGTCGCGCCCTGGAAAGCCGGATCAAGTCCGGCGCCACCGGGTTCGAGGGCAACACGCCGCATGTCTGGCTGGGCATCACGGTCTTTGTCCTCGTGCTGATCCGTATCGTGGTACGCCGCGTGCTGGGCGCCCCAGGCCCGCTGCCCGGCTCGACGCCATTGATGGAGATGGCCGCCACCTGGGGTCACCGCCTGCTCTATCTGCTGATGGTGCTGACGCCGGCCTTGGGCGCGGTGGCCTGGAACGCCCATTCCGAAACCGTGGGCGAGCTGCACGAGACGGTAGGAAGCGCCCTGATGCTGGTGGCGCTAGCACATGCGTTGGTTGCGATCTGGCATCAATATGTCAAAAAGGACGGAAGCTTGACCCGGATCACCAGACCACAGGGCTGAGGCATGACCGATCTCCCCCCGCTACCGCCCGGTGCCGCCCCGGCACCGGTGCAGGAACACCGCTTTCCCTGCGCCCAATGTGGCGCCGACTACCGGTTCAATCCGGGCGCGGGTACGCTGGTCTGCGACCATTGCGGCCATACCGAACCCATGAGTGGCAACCCGTGGAAGGGCGCCAGCCTGCGCGAGCTGGATTTCGAGGCCGCCATGGCAAAGGCCCTGCCCGAGGCCGAGATCGAGGAGACCCGCGTCCTCTCCTGCCCCAATTGCGCGGCGCAGGTGGAGTTCGATCCCGACACCCATGCCGCCGAATGCCCATTCTGCGCCACACCGGTGGTGACCGATACCGGCATTCATCGCCATATCAAACCGCGCGGCGTACTGCCCTTCTCTCTGGATGAACGCAGCGCCCACCAAGCCATGATCGACTGGCTGGGCCGTCTCTGGTTCGCACCGAACGGGTTGCGCGACTATGCCCGCAAGGGGCGCCGGATGCAGGGCATCTATGTGCCTTACTGGACGTTCGACGCCGATACCAAATCCAGCTATCGGGGCGAGCGCGGCACCATCTATTACGAGACCCGCACCATGGTGCGCGACGGCAAGACCGTGACCGAACAGGTACCCAAGATCCGCTGGTCACCGAAATCGGGCCGGGTGGCGCGGTTTTTCGACGACGTTCTGGTGCTCGCCTCGCGCTCGCTGCCAAAATCGCACACCGATGCGCTGGAACCCTGGGATCTGGCCGCGCTCGAACCCTACCGGCCCGAATATCTGGCCGGGTTCCGGGCCGAGGGATATACCGTCGACCTCGCCGAGGCGCATGGAGAGGCGCGCGCGCAAATGGCCCGCGTCATCGAACGCGACGTGCGTTTCGATATCGGCGGCGACCAGCAACGCATCCATGCCATCGACACCACGGTGTCGGACGTGACTTTCAAGCATATCCTGCTGCCGGTATGGCTCGCCGCCTACAAGTACCGCGGCGCCACCTATCGGTTCGTGGTCAACGGGCGCACCGGGCGTGTTCAGGGCGAACGCCCCTGGTCGGCGATCAAGATCGTCATTGCCGTGACGCTCGGTCTTCTGATCGCGGTGGCGGTCGGCTACGTGATGGCTCTCAACCAGTAACGCCCCTCATTCCACTTGCCGAAAACATTCCCGCAGGAGGCCGAAGATTTTTCGTCGAAAAATCTTCGGCACCGCAAGGTCCGGCCCGCGCGCACCGCGCGGACCGGACCCACAGGGTCAACCGCGTGAGATCGCGATCTTCTGCGCCACGGCCGGGGCCTCCTTGGCCCGTTTGGGCACGCGGACATGCAGCACCCCGTCCTTCATCGTTGCCTCGGCCTTGCCACCTTCGGCATCCTCGGGAAGGCGGAACGAGCGTCGGAACGCACCGTATTGCCGCTCCGAGAAATACCAGGTGTCGCCCTTCTTCTCTTCATGGGTGCGCTTCTCGCCCCGGATGGTCACGACCCCGTTCTCCACAGACAGTTCGATATCGTCCTCGGACACGCCCGGCAGCTCCATGGCGATGTCATAGGCATTGTCATTGCCCGAGGCCTCTGTCGCGGGGCTGAGCCAATCCGCCAGCCGCGCACCGAA
The DNA here is from genome assembly GCF_059613025.1 of Ruegeria sp. BHSC223. Classification (NCBI taxonomy): domain Bacteria; kingdom Pseudomonadati; phylum Pseudomonadota; class Alphaproteobacteria; order Rhodobacterales; family Roseobacteraceae; genus Ruegeria; species Ruegeria sp. BHSC223. Next base: position 108,711 of record NZ_JBXWRR010000010.1, on the reverse strand, counting down.
ATTGCGGAACGGATCGTAAAGCGACGGCCAGAGGCCAGCGTGATCTGATTTTTCAACCATTGTCGGTCCTCCTTTGATGGTTTGGCCCAATTCTGACACAGCCGCCGTCGCGCCTCCTTGATCCGGCGCAAATTGCCCGCCGATCAGCTTGCGTCCGCCAATGCTCCCGGCCATTGTGCCGGCAAGAGGAGACCTGTCCGATGACCCTGACCGAGCTTGAAGCGCTGCTCAGCGCGCGCCACTCCTGCCGTGCCTTTCGCGCCGATCCGGTGCCGCGCGCCGAAATCGAGCGGATCGTCGCTGCCGCCTGCCGTGTACCCAGCTGGTGCAATGCGCAGCCCTGGCAGGTGACGCTGACCAGCGGGACCGAGACCGATGCCTTTCGCGCCGCGCTGATGAACGAGGCCATGACCGGCACACCCGGACCCGACCTTGCCTTTCCCTCCGGTTATTCCGGCGTCTATCAGGATCGCCGCCGCACCTGTGGCTGGGCGCTTTATGAGGCGGTGGGCGTCGAAAAAGGCGACCGCGCCGGATCGGCGGAACAGATGATGAAGAACTTCTCGCTGTTTGACGCACCCCATTGCGCCATCATCTCCAGCCCGGCCGAGCTGGGTGGCTATGGCGCGATGGATTGTGGCGGTTTTGTCGCGGCCTTTACCCTTGCCGCGCAAGCGCTGGGGGTGGCGACCATCCCGCAAGCCGCCGTGGCCTCTTATGCGCCGTTCCTGCACCGCTACTTCGACATCCCCGAGGATCGGCTGATCCTCTGTGCCATCTCCTTTGGCTATGCCGATACCGAACATCCGGCCAACAGCTTTCGCACCGAACGCGCCGCAGTCGACGAAATCGTCGACTGGCGCGGATAAGGGGCCGCGATGCGTGCCCTGATCCAGAGAGTCTCTCATGCCTCGGTCACTGTTGACGGTGCGGTGGTTGGTCAGACCGGGCCCGGCCTGCTGGTGCTAATCTGCGCCATGGCGGGCGATGGCGAGGCGCAAGCCGACCAGTTGGCCGCCAAGATCGCCAAGCTCCGCATCTTCAAGGATGCGGCGAACAAGATGAATCGCTCGGTCCTGGATATCGGCGGTGGGGCGCTGGTGGTCAGCCAGTTCACCCTGGCCGCCGATACCCGCAGCGGCAACCGTCCGGGTTTCTCCAGCGCCGCCCCTCCTGCCGAGGGCGAGCGGCTTTATGAGTATTTTGCCGCGCAACTGGCGGCACAGGGAGTGCCGGTCGAAACCGGCCGGTTCGGCGCCGACATGAAGGTCGAACTGCTGAATGACGGGCCGGTCACCATCTGGATGGACATATGACACGGGCCTGCGAGCAGGCATTGGCGATATGGCAGGCCGGGGTCGATGCGGTTGGCGGCTATGCCGCCACCCGCGCCGCGCTGGACGACCTGCCCCGCCCCGACCAGATCCTTGCGGTGGGCAAGGCCGCCGCCAGCATGGCGCGCGCGGCGTTCGACCACTTCGGACCGTTGCCCTGTCTGGTGGTCACCAAGGACGGCCATGGCGCCGAGCTGCCCGCCTCTGTCCAGTTGATCGAGGCCGCGCATCCGGTGCCCGACGCCCGCAGCCTGATGGCGGGCCGCGCCCTGCGGCAGGCGGTCGGGGCGATGACCGAGGGCAGTCACCTGCTGTTGCTGGTCTCGGGCGGGGCCTCCTCGCTGGCCGAGGACCTGGTGACGGGCAAGACGCTGGACGATCTGGCAGCGCTCAACCGCGCGATGCTGGCCGAAGGGCTGGACATCACCGCGATGAACGCCCGCAGGCGGCAGATTTCTCGGATCAAGGGCGGCGGACTGCTGGCCGGTTTCAAGGGCAAGCGCGCCGATGTGCTGGCGATCTCGGATGTGCCGGGCGACGACATGATGGTGATCGGCTCGGGCATCGGGGCGCTGCCTGATGCGTACGGTTTTGCCGCCAGCACACGCATCGTCGCCTCGAATTCGGTAGCACGGGCGGCGGCCTGCGATCATGCGCGCGCGCTTGGTCTGAACGTATTGGGCGACGCGGAAACGTTGCATGACGATCTGGCGGCGCTGGTGCCCCGCATCGGGGCGCGGCTGCGGGCGATGCCGCGGGGTGTGCTGGTGCTGGGCGGAGAGCCGACCGTGGTCCTGCCGCCGAATCCGGGTCGGGGTGGTCGCAATCAGGCGCTGGCCCTGGCCCTGGCCCGAGAGATCGCGGGTGACCCCGGACTGGTGGTGGTGGTCGGCGGCACGGATGGCACCGATGGTCCCACCGATGCGGCGGGCGCCATCGTCACCGGCCAAACCTGGGGCAAGGGCGCTGCCGAGGCGCTCACCGCAGCCGATAGCGGCAACTGGCTGGAACGGGTCGGGGCGCTATTGGTCACCGGACCCACCGGCACAAACGTAATGGACCTACTGGTCGCGCTTCGCACCTGAAACGTCGCAATCCAACCCCGCCTTCGGGCGACCGCCTGAGAGAGTTGCGCATGACGCAAAAGAACACCCTGCGCGAGATCGAAGAACTGGCCGATATGGGCATCACCCTGTCCGACGGTACCCGTCTGTCGGCCCGGGTCTGGCGCCCGGTCGATGCGGGTGACGATCCGGTGCCCGCGATCCTGGAATACCTGCCCTATCGCAAGCGCGATGGCACCTGCGCCCGCGACGCGCTGACCCATCCGTGGATGGCCAAGCGCGGCTATGCCTGCATCCGCGTCGACATTCGCGGTAACGGCGACAGCCAGGGGCTGATGGAGGATGAATACACCCAACAGGAACTGGACGATGCCGTCGAGGTGATCCACTGGCTGGCCAAGCAACCCTGGTGCAGCGGCGCCGTTGGGATGATGGGGATCAGCTGGGGCGGGTTCAACTCGCTCCAGGTTGCCGCCATGCAGCCCGAGCCGTTGAAGGCGATCATTACGCTCTGTTCCACCGTCGACCGCTATGCGGACGATATCCATTTCAAGGGCGGGTGCCTGCTCAACGAAAATCTGGGTTGGGGGGCCACGATGTGGTGTTTCTCGTCCCGCCCGCCCGATCCGGCGCTGGTGGGCGATGCCTGGCGCGAGATGTGGCTGGAGCGTCTGCGGGCGCAACCCTTCCTGCCCGAGACCTGGTTGCGGCACCAGACACGCGACGAGTATTGGCAACATGGCTCGATCTGCGAGGATTTCGGCGCGGTCAAAACGCCCACGCTGGCCATCAGCGGCTGGGGCGACAGTTACATGAACACGGTGCCTCATCTGGTCGACAACCTGCAAACGGTGGTCAAGGGCATCAACGGGCCATGGATTCACAAATACCCGCATTTCGCCATTCCCGGACCCCGGATCGGGTTCTTGCAAGAGGCGCTGCGCTGGTGGGATCGCTGGCTGAAGGGCATAGAGAACGGCGTCGAGGATGAGCCCGATTACCGCGCCTATGTGATGGACGGCATTGCGCCCGAGACCAAGAGCCTGTTCCGTCCCGGACGTTGGATCGCGGAACAGACGGGCTCGACCCGCCACTTCCCGATGGAAACCCTGCATCTGAGTGATGACGGGCTGGGACCCAAAGGACCGCTGACCGCGCAGGTCAGCACCCCCTTGCACGCGGGCATGGATTGCGGCGAATACGGGTCGTTCTGGGCCGGGCCGGAGTTGCCTGGCGACCAGCGGCTGGACGATGCGCTGTCGGTCACGTTTGACAGCGCTCCCCTGCCCCAGCGCATGGATATCGTCGGCGCCCCGCGCCTCCGGCTGCGGCTGAGCGCGGACAAACCGCAGGCGCAGATCGCGGTGCGGCTGAACCATGTGCTGCCCGATGGCACCTCGGCCCGGATCACATGGGGCGTGCTGAACCTGACCCATCGCAACAGCCATGCGGCACCGCAGGCGCTGGAGCCAGGGCGGATCTATGACATCGCCTTCGACCTGGATCATATCGGATATCGCGTTCCCGCCGGGCACCACCTCAGGGTGGCAATCTCGTCGTCATACTGGCCGATGATCTGGCCCTCGCCAGAGCGCACCTGCCTGTTTCTGCACGAGGCTGCCATCGACCTGCCGCAGCGGCCGGCAAGCGAGACGGACGAATGGGTCTTTCCGCCCGAAGATGCAGATCCGCCCTGGAAGATACGCACCCTCCGCGAGGAGTCGAACATTCGACGCACCGAGATCGACAAGGCCACCGGCCATGTTCGGCTGAGCATTATCGACGACGCCGGGTTGGTCGAGGACATGGAGCATGGCGCGCGCTCTGGCACCATCGCGCGCGAGGAATGGGTGATTCACCCCGACGATCCGCTTTCGGCACGGGGCTGCTGCCACTGGACGGCGGAAACCGGGCGTGGCGATCTTTCTTTGCGCACCGAAACCCGGTGTGAAATGTGGTCGGATGCCGAGCATTTCCACCTCAAAGCCGCTATAGAGGCGTATGAAAACGACACATTGATATACGAAAACGTCAAGGCCAGCAAAATCCGACGCAACATGCTCTGAGTGCAGGAGAGACCACCGCCCGACATTCCCGCTTGCCCGAAAGGGCGAAATACGCAAACCTTGATTCGTCAGTCAACAAAAACCGCGCAGCCAAAACGCGCGACCACTCAACAGGGGAGAAATCCATGAACGAACAACTCGAACACATGGCCGGCCGGGTCACCGCCGGCAAGATGACCCGCCGCGAATTCATGGGCAAGGCCGCCGCATTGGGCGTGTCGGCCGCCGTGGCCAGCTCGATCTTTGCGCAGGCGGCACAGGCCGCCGACCCGAAAAAGGGCGGCGTGGTCAAGATCGGCTCGGTCGGTGGTGAATCGACCAACTCGCTCGACCCCGCCACCTATGCCAGCCAGGTGCCCTACCACAACGGCCGCCAGTTCGGCGATACGCTGGTCGAAGTGGCCGCAGACGGCTCGATCGAGCATCGTCTGGCCGAAAGCGTCGAGGCCAGCGCCGACGCCAAGACCTGGACCTTCAAGCTGCGTCAGGGCGTGGAATTCCACAACGGCAAGACCATGACCTCGGAAGACGTGCTGAAAACCATGCAGCGCCACTCCAACGAGGATTCGAAATCGGGTGCCCTTGGCATCATGAAGGGCATCGAGTCGATGAAGGCCGATGGCGAGTATTTCTCGGTCACGCTGACCGATGCCAACGCCGACCTGCCCTATCTGATGGCCGATTATCACCTGATCATCCAGCCCGATGGCGGCATGGACGATCCGGGTGCGGGCATCGGCACCGGCCCCTATCAGGTCGAGGTCAACGAGCCCGGCGTGCGCCATGCCTACAAGAAATTCGCCAATTACTGGGGCGATGATGCGCATTTCGACGGTGTCGAGATCCTGGTGATCAACGATGCCACCGCCCGGACCGCTGCGTTGCAGTCGGGCCAGGTGCACATGATCAACCGCGTCGAACCCAAAGTCGCGGGTCTCTTGAGCCGCGCGCCCAACCTGACCGTGCAATCGACCCCGGGCCGGGGACACTATGTGTTCATCATGCATGTGGACAAGGCGCCGTTCGACAACAAGGACCTGCGCCTGGCACTGAAATACGCTATCAACCGCGAGGAGATGGTCGAGAAAATCCTGCGTGGCTATGGTTCGGTCGGCAACGACATGCCGATCAACGCGGCCTATCCGCTGTTCGACAGCTCGATCCCGCAGCGAGAGTTCGACCTGGAAAAAGCGGCCGAGCACTACAAGAAGTCGGGTCACGATGGCTCGCCCATCATCCTGCGTACCGCCGATGGCGCCTTCCCGGGTGCCGTGGACGCGGCGGCGCTGTTCCAGCAGACGGCGGCGCAGGCCGGCATCCCGCTGGAAATCAAGCGCGAGCCCAATGACGGCTACTGGTCCGAAGTCTGGAACGTGCAGCCCTTCTGCGCCTCGTATTGGGGTGGCCGTCCGGTGCAGGACCAGATGTATGCGACCGCCTATCTGTCGACCGCCGACTGGAACGACACCAAGTTCAAGAACGCCGATTTCGACGCCATGCTGATGGCCGCCCGCTCCGAGCTGGATCCGGCCAAGCGCAAGGAAATCTACTCGAAGATGGGCATGCTGCTGCGGGATGAGGGCGGCCTGATCTGCCCGATGTTCAACGATTTCGTCGACGCGGTCAGCAACACCCTGTCGGGCTGGGAAACCGACCCGAACGGCGAGCTGATGAACGGTCAGGTGACCCGCAAACTGTGGTTCTCGTGAGCCACCGGGACACGCAAACATGCACCCCGTCGTGAAACTTGTGTCCCAGCGCCTTGCGCTGGGACTCATGCTCCTCTTTGGCGCTTCGGCCCTGATTTTCGGCCTGACCGAAGCCCTTCCCGGAGACGCCGCGCAAGCCGTCCTGGGACAGTCCGCAACCCCCGAGTCCCTGGCGAACCTGCGCGAGGAAATGGGCCTCGACCGTCCTGCGCTGACGCGCTACTTCGAATGGCTGGGCGGCATTCTGCAAGGTGATCTGGGCAAATCGCTGACCAACAAGCTCGACATTGCCGAATCGGTCGGCAGCCGTCTGGGCAACACGCTATTCCTCGCCTTCTGGGCCGCCATCGTGTCGGTGCCGCTGGCGATCTTCCTGGGTCTGCTGGCCGTGCGCTATCGCAACCGCTGGCCCGACAAGGTGATTTCGGCGGTGACGCTGACCACCATTTCCATCCCCGAATTCCTGATCGGTTACGTTCTGGTCTATTTCATCGCGGTGAAGCTGGGCATGTTCTCGCCGCTGGCGATGATCAATGACAGCATGAGCCTGGGGCAGAAGCTGAACGCCATCGCCCTGCCGGTGATCGTGCTGACCATGGTGGTTCTGGCGCATATGATGCGGATGACCCGCGCCGCCATCCTGAACGTGATGCAATCGGCCTATATCGAGACTGCCGAGCTGAAGGGGCTGACCAACTTCAAGATCATCTATCGCCACGCCTTTCCCAACGCGATCGCGCCGATCGTCAACGTGGTGATGCTGAACCTTGCCTATCTGGTGGTGGGCGTCGTGGTGGTCGAGGTGGTGTTCGTCTATCCCGGCATGGGGCAGTATCTGGTCGATCACGTGACCAAGCGTGACGTGCCGGTGGTGCTGGCCTGCGGGGTCATCTTTGCCGCGATCTATATCGGGCTGAACATGGTCGCCGATATCGTTGCCATTCTGGCCAACCCCAGACTGAGGCATCCGAAATGAAGAACATTCCAATTTCCGCTGCCATCGGCCTGGTCCTGACGGCAATGTATTTCATCGCGGCCATCTTTGCGCCGCTGCTGGCCCCCTATGGCATGGCCGAAGTCGTTGGTGATGTGTGGGAGCCGTCGAGCAGCGAATACCTGCTGGGCACCGACAATATCGGGCGCGACCTGCTGAGCCGGATGATCTATGGCGGGCGCACCACCATCTTTGTCGCCACCATGGCCACCATCCTCAGCTTCACCACCGGGTCGATCCTGGGCTTTCTGGCCGCCGTGCTGGGCGGCTGGGCCGATCAGGTGATGTCGCGCACGGTGGACCTGATCATGTCGATCCCCTCGCTGATCACCGCGCTGGTGGTGCTGGCCATGGTGCCGGTGACCATTCCCGTGCTGATCCTGGTTATGGGCTTTCTCGACGCCACACGTGTCTATCGCCTGGCCCGCGCCGTGGCGGTCGATATCAACGTGATGGACTATGTCGAGGCCGCCAAGCTGCGCGGCGAGGGCCGCGTCTGGGTCATCTTTCGCGAGATCCTGCCCAACGCCCTGTCACCGCTGGTGGCCGAGCTTGGCCTGCGCTTCATCTTCATGGTGCTCTTCATCTCGACCCTGTCGTTCCTGGGTCTGGGCGTGCAACCGCCACTGGCCGATTGGGGCGGCATCGTGAAGGAAAACAAGGATGGCATCGTCTATGGCATCGGCGCGGCGCTTTACCCGGCCGTGGCCATCGCCACCCTGGCCATCTCGGTCAACCTGGTGGCCGACTGGGTGCTGAACCGCACCACATCGCTGAAAGGAGGCCGGGGATGAGCGAACCGCTTCTCAAGGTCCGTGGCCTCAAGATCGGCGCAACCGTCTATCCGCCGGGCGAAAAGCCGCATGACATCGAAATCGTGCACGGGGTCGATTTCGACCTCGAGCGCGGCAAGGTGCTGGGGCTGATCGGGGAATCCGGGGCCGGTAAATCGACCATCGGGCTGGCCTCGATGGCCTATGGCCGCGGCGGTGTGAAAATCACCGGCGGCGAGGTCTGGGTCAACGGGCGCGACATTCTCAAGACTTCGATCAAGGATGTGCGCGGCCTGCGCGGCGGCGAGGTCACCTATGTCAGCCAGTCGGCGGCGGCCTCGTTCAACCCGGCCAAGAAGATCATGGAACAGGTGATCGAGGCGGCGGTGGAACAGAACAAGTTCACCAAGAAAGAGGCCGAGGCGCGCGCGCGCACCCTGTTTGCCAAGCTGGGCCTGCCCGATCCCGACAATATCGGCGAGCGCTATCCGCACCAGGTCTCGGGCGGGCAGTTGCAGCGCTGCATGACGGCGCTGGCGCTGTGCCCCGAGCCTGATCTGGTGGTGTTCGACGAGCCCACCACCGCGCTGGACGTGACCACCCAGATCGACGTTCTGATGGCCATCAAGGAGGCGATCCAGGATACCGGCGTTGCCGCGCTCTACATCACCCATGATCTGGCGGTGGTGGCGCAGGTCAGCGACGACATCATGGTGCTGCGGATGGGCGACATGGTCGAGTACGGCGAGACCGACCAGATCATCAACCGCCCGCAGCAAGAGTATACGCAGGCGCTGGTCTCGGTCCGCTCGATCGAGCATGAGGAGAAACAGCCCACGCCCGACCCGGTGCTGTCGGTCAAGGGCATCTCGGCGCGCTACAAGGGGCTGGCCTTTGACGTGCTGCATGACGTCACCGTCGACCTGCATCCGGGCCAGACCCTGGCCGTGGTGGGGGAAAGCGGCTCGGGCAAGTCGACGCTGGCGCGGGTGATCACCGGCCTGTTGCCCCCGCGCGAGGGCGAGATCGACTTTGCCGGGCGCAAGCTGAGCCGCGATCTGGCCGGGCGTTCGCGCGAGGACCTGCGCGAGTTGCAGATGATCTATCAGATGGCCGACACCGCGATGAACCCGCGCCAGACCGTGGGCACCATCATCGGCCGGCCGCTGGAGTTCTATTTCGGCCTGCGCGGCGCCGAAAAGCGCAAGCGCATCATTGAGTTGCTGGACGAGATCGAGATGGGCGAGACGTTCATCGACCGCTATCCGGCGGAACTCTCGGGCGGTCAGAAACAGCGTGTCTGCATCGCCCGCTCGCTGGCGGCCAAACCCCGGATGATCATCTGTGACGAGGTGACCAGCGCGCTTGACCCGCTGGTGGCCGACGGCATCCTGAAGCTGCTGCTCGACCTGCAAAAGATCGAGGACGTGGCCTATCTGTTCATCACCCACGATCTGGCAACGGTGCGGGCGATCTCGGATTCCATCGCGGTAATGTATCAGGGTCGGGTGGTCCGCTACGGACCCAAGAGCCAGGTGCTGAGCCCGCCGTTCGACGACTATACCGACCTCTTGCTCAGCTCGGTGCCCGAGATGCGCCTCGGCTGGCTGGAAGAGGTGGTCGCCCATCGCAAGATGGAAAGCGCCGGCAACTGAGGCCCTCTCCCTCTCCGCCCGTGCGGCGGAGAGGGAACGCGCCGTTCAGAAGGTCAGCTTGATCCCGCCGATGACCGTGTGCGAGCGCACCCCGTTCACCGCGGTGACGGTGGGCATGATCAACGGCACGAACCCGTCGTTGAACATGTATTCCGCGCCGATCGTCAGATGCGGGTTCAACGCCATCTCCATCCCCAGGATCACCTGATCCATCTTGCGCCAGGCGGTACCCTTGGCGCCCTGGATGCCACGGCTGGCAGCCAGGGAATAGGTCACCGGCTTGCCCAGCAGGCTCGCCCGATAACGCCCCTGTACCGTGGTGGCGTTGACGCTGTGACCGGTGGCGGGCCAGACCTCTTCGGTCTGGGTGAATTCCGCCATCAGGTCGAAATTGCTGCCGCTCAGCGTGGCATTCACGTTATAGGCGCCGTTCCAGCTCCGGTTGATGCCGGTGCCGGGCGGGTGATGCGCGATGGTGCTGTCATAGATGGTACCGCGCAGGTACCCCGCCCCCAGTCTCAGCGACATGTCTCCACCCAGATCGACGCGGTGCGAGGCATTGACCGCGAAATTCTCGTAATCGCCATTGTTCTTGCGGCTGCTGACCACCCGCAACCCGCGATGGGCCGGCAGCAGCGACAGCGCCAGTTCGGTGCGGTCGGTGACATATCCCAGCTCGATCAGGGGATCGTCGCTCTGCGCCCAGAAATAGTGGCTGCTGTGGGTATGGGTAAACGGCGCATAGCTGGCGAAATTTCCGAAATTCACCGTCTTGCGCCCAACTGCCAGATAGAACGGGCTCTGGTTCAGGTCGCCCAGCGCGATCCAGTACTTGCGCAGCTGCGTCGCGTCCTGTCCGGGATATTCAACCTCGGTATACTCGCCCTGCACAAAGGCGGTGACCCAGGGCAGGGTCAGCGTCGCGTTCAGCGAGGCCTCGTTCACCACGCCATAGGTGTCCGAGGTGCCCAGCGTATGGGTGGGCGGCAGGCGCGACAGGATCGGGAACTTGCCCGCTGTATTGGTGCTTTCATGGATGACGCTGCCCAGGAAACGACCGCCCAGATACAGGCGGTAATCCTGCAACGCACCGCTTTGCCGGGCGCGCAGCGCCAGCACCGTCTTGTTGGTCACATTGTCCTGACGGTCGAACATCCGTGCGGAATAATCCGCATCGGTGGACACTGCCTCCGGCACGATGTCATAGCGGCCATCCCAACCCTGCGCGTGAGCGGAAGCTGTGGAAAAAACCATTGAAAAACAAACGGCTGAAATCGCCGCGACATGTCTGACAGGCACTTGGACCCCCATTTTGAACACAACAGAAAATACAGACCCCAATGTTTGGGTATCACGAACTCGTTACCAAGCCAACGGATATGTCCATCCGTCCGGAAACAACCCGCAAGTGTGACGCCGATGCACCGTTTCCGGTCGCGGTCAGACAGGGCTGGATCCGGGGCGAGGGATAGCATTGGATACGGCCGGAGCGCAGAAAGGGAATCGCACATGGACCGCAAGCTTCTTCTCATCATCCTCGATGGCGTCCCTTTTCGGAACTTCCGGCGTTTGTTCGGCAATCTCGAAGGCTGGGTGGACAGTGGCGAGGCACGGATGTGGAAGCTGCGCGCCGTGCTGCCCTCGATCTCGGCCAGTTGCTATGCCTCTATCCATACCGGGGTCAGCCCGCAGGAACACGGCTGCACCGGCAACGGCAACGTGTTCCGGCTGGAACACAAGGATATCTTCAGCCAGGTCCGCGCGGGCGGCGGTGTGACCGGCGCGGTCACCCACAGTTTCTGGTCGCAATTCTTCAACCGCCACCCGTTCGATTATGTGCGCGACATCGAATATGACGAGCCCGACAGCGCCACGATCAACCATGGCCGGTTCCATACGATGACCGGTTACGGTCATGACAACCAGATGACGCCCTCGGATGTGGACCTGTTCGCGACCCTCACCAATCTGTGCCTGCGTTTCGGGCTGACCTATGGCGTCCTGCACACCTGCACGCTGGACAGCATGGGACACCGGTTTCACCACGACTGTACCGAGATGGATCACGCCTGTTTCGTGATGGACGAGATGCTGGCCCCCTTCATCCCGCGCTGGCGGCAGCTGGGCTATGACGTGATCGTCACCGCCGATCATGGCCAGGACGAGCGTGGCCATCACGGCGGGCGCCACCCGTTGCAGCAGGAAACCGCGCTCTACTACTTTGGCGATGCCGAAGGGCCCGACGCCGATACCGTGATCGATCAGCTGCAACTTGCGCCCACCATCCTCAGCCGTCTGGGCGCGCCGGTTGCCGAAACGATGAAGGCAGGGTCTTTCCTGAAATAGCCGGGCGTGTCAGGCTGGCGGTGTTTCGATCAACCGCATAGTCACCGGAGAATTTACGATGCGCCGCCTGCTGTCCCTGCTCTTTGCCCTGCTCTTGCCCCTGCCCGCCCTGGCCGATGACGGCTGTCACGACCTGTGGTTCACTCGCAACCTGATCATGGACCGGGCCGGGTATTGTTTCGGCTCGACGCTGGGTCAAGCGGTGTTCGACAATCGCGGTTGCACCGGAAAATCCGTTAGCCTGGGCGCCGCCGAGCAGCGACTGGTCACGCAGATCCGCGCGCTGGAGCAAAGCCATGGCTGCCGGGTGAACACCGAGCAGCCATGGCTAGATCTGGATGACGTGTTTTGGCGGCAGCAGCTCTGGGTTCTGCCGGTGCGGGACGAGTTCGAAAGCGCCTGTCTGGGCTGGCTGGGACCGGTGATCGCGTTGCGCGCCGGGCCGGGCCATGGCACCGCCCAGATCGGGCAGGTCCTGCCGGGAGACTATGTCGGTTACGCCCATATCCCGGTTGGCGGCTGGACCTATGTCACCACTCATAGCGCCGATTGGCAAATCAAGAGCGGTGGCTGGTTCGACCTGTCGATCCCCGAGCAGTGCCGGGATTTCGCGGGTTGAGCCCGCACCCCCCTCAATCGTAGGGCCAAAGCCCCTGCCCCAGTGCCTCAATCGCCAGGGTGATCCGCTCGAAACTGTCGGCGGCGCGGGTGACACTGGAGCGCGCCCGCAGATAGCCATGCACCAGCCCCTCTTCGTTGATCCAGGCGGCGCGGCCACCGGCAGCGGTGATGGCGGCGCAATAGTCGCGCCCGTCATCGCGCAGCGGGTCGCAATCGGCGGTCACCGCCACGGTGGGTGGCAGGCCTGCGAAATCGCTGTCCGACAGCGGTGCCCAGCCGGGATCGCCCTGGGGCACTGGCCCATCGAAACGGACCGACTGGTAAAAGGCCACATCCGCCGTGCTCAGCATCGGCGCCTCGGCATGTTCGCGGTACGAGGGCGCCTCGGGCCGGGCCGACAGCAGCGGATAGATCAGCACCTGCCCCCAAATCTCGCGGCGCTCCCCACGCAGGCGATGCGTCACGGCAGCCATCAGATTGCCACCGGCGCTGTCGCCCGCCAGCACGATGGGATCGCCGAACTCGGTCTCGGCCCATCCCACAGCCACCAGACAATCATCCAGCTGCGCCGGATGGCGGTGCTCCGGGCAAAGCCGGTAATCGACCGCCACGACGCGATAGCCGGTGCGGGCGCAAATCTCGGCGCAGACATCGTCGTGACTGTCGAGCCCGCCCAGCACAAAGCCACCACCATGAGCATAGACCACGGTGCGCGTGGGCTGTCCCGCCCAGTAGAGCCGCACCGGAACGCCGTTGGCATCACGATCCTCGGCCTGCACGCCCTCGGGACGACCCGCATGAAAGGCGCGGCACATGGCGTCATAGACCTGACGCTGACCCTCGATACTCAGCGAGACCGCATCCTCGGGGTAGCTCTCAGCCGTGCGCCGGACAAAGGCCCACGTTTCGGCATCGAGCAGCCGGTCATAATCTACCGGCTGTCCCTCGCCACTCACTCTGCCCATTCCCAGGGCCGGGTATAGGCGCCCAGCACCTTGGCCACCTCGCCCTCGGTCGCGCCATGTGCCGCAAGCTGCGCCACCAGCCCGCGTTTCTTGTCATCGATCACCGACACCACCCGCGCGGCCGAACCCGCCTCGGTCAAGGCACCGTTATAGACACGCGTGATCGCGTTCTTGCGCAGATCGGGCTTGAACACCTTGCCCACGGCGGTCTTGGGCAGTTCCGGCAGGATGGTCATATGCTTTGGATGGGCGGCGCGTTCATGCACATGCACCTTGCAATATTCCATCAACTCGGCCTCAGTCACCTTGCCGCCCTCGACCAGTTCGACAAAGGCGCAAGGGACCTCGCCGGCATGGGCGTCGGGCTGGCCGATGGCCCCGGCAAAGGCCACCGCCGGGTGACCCAGCAGCGCCTCTTCGATCTCGGCGGGGTCGATATTGTGACCGCCACGAATGATCAGATCCTTGGCCCGACCGGTGATCCACAGATAGCCATCCGCGTCGAAGCGGCCCAGATCGCCTGTGCGCAGGTGGGTGCCGTAGTAGAAGAGATCCTTGTTCTTGTCCTCTTCGGTATAGGTGTGACCCGCATAGACGCCCGGGTTCGAGATGCAGATCTCGCCGATCTCGTCCACCGCGCATTCGACGGGACCATCGGGCGTGCCCTTGATGATCTTGACGTCCGTGTAGGGGAAGGGAATGCCGATCGAGCCGATCTTTTTCTCGCCATCCACCGGGTTACAGGACACCAGACAGGTGGCCTCGGTCAGGCCGTAGCCTTCGATGATGGTGACTCCGGTCGCTTCTTCGAAGCGGCGGAACAGTTCGACCGGCAGCGGCGCCGAGCCGGAAAACGCGGTCTTGACGCTGGAGATATCCGCATCGACCGGGCGCTGCATCTTGGCCGAGATTGCTGTCGGCACGGTGATGATGAACGAGACCTTCCAGCGTTCGATCAGCTTCCAGAAATTGTCGAACACGCCGTCGCCGCGATAACCGGCCGGGGTCGGGAACACCACATGCGCGCCCGAGGCCACCGCCGCCATCACGATGACATGGCAGGCAAAAACGTGAAACAACGGCAGCGGACACATGATGGTGTCCTCTTCGGTAAAGAGAAGCGTATGCCCCAGCCAGCCGTTATAGATCATGCCGGAATATTTGTGCTGCGCCACCTTGGGCATGCCGGTGGTGCCGCCGGTGTGGAAATAGCAGGCCACCCGGTCGCCAGCGGAATCCGCGAATGTCAGCTCGGTCGGATGCTTGCGCATTTCGCGGTTGAAGCTGAGGTAATCGGCGTGGGCCAGATGCTCCTTGTCCGCCATCTTGGGCCGCACCAGCGGCACGATCCAGGATTTGGGCGGTGTCAGGTAGCGGTTCAGATCGACCTCGAGCACGGTGGTCACATGCGGGGCGTGGCGCACCGCCTCGGCCACCTTCTGCGCGATGTCGGTCTTGGGGAAAGGCTTCAGCGTGACCACCACCTTGGCGTTGGTTTCGCGCAGGATCGCCGCGATCTGCTCGGGCTCCAACAGCGGGTTGATCGGGTTGACGATGCCCGCCACCGCACCGGCCAGCATGGTGATCAGCGTCTCGTTGGTGTTGGGCAGCACATAGGCCACCACATCGTTTTCGCCGATGCCAAGGCTGCGGAACAGGTTGGCGGCCTGGTTGACCTTGGACAGAAGCTGCGACCAGGTCAGGGTTTCGGCCTTGTCGGTCGGCCCCGACAACAGCTGATAGCTCATGGCGTTGTGGTTCGGGAACCGTGTCGCGGTCCGCGTCAGCAGCTTGTGCAGCGTGGCGGGAACGTCCCGCGCCTCCCACGGCATTTCGTTTTCGACACGTGCGCGGTCTTCGAGCCCGGCAAACGGCATGAGCAATCCTCCCCAAGGGCCCGTTTCCCGGGCCATTCCATCCTTGATCCCAAGATGCGAAGAAACGCATCCCGGCGCAAGCTGGCGCATAACCGGATGGCGCCGCGAAAGCGCCCGTGACGCAACGGCGAAAAAGAGATGACGTTACGGCCCCGCGACCTTGAAGCAGCCAAACGCAAAGAGGCGGCCCAATGGGCCGCCTCTTCTCCCCCCCAGCCACTTAGTGGTGTCAGACCCGCGGAATTCGCAGCATCTGGCCGGGATAAATCTTGTCGGGGTGGCTCAGCATAGGGCGATTGGCCTCGAAAATCTCGTTGTAGCGGCTGCCCTTGCCCAGCGTCTTTTCGGCAATCGCCCACAGGGTGTCGCCCTTGGCAACCGTGTGAAACACCGGTTCGGCGCTGCCGCCGGTGGTCTGGTCGTCCACGGCGCCGACACCTTCGACATTGCCGACCGCAAGGATGATCTTTTCTTTCAACTCGTCGCTGGCCGCTGTGCCTTGCAGTTTGACCGTATCGCCCTCGACCGAGATCTCGACACCGCTTGCATCCAGGCCCAGTTCCGCGATCTCCTTTTGCAGCGCTTCGGCCTGCGGCTCTTCCTCACCGCCGCCAAAAAGCTTCTTGCCGCTATCCTTCACAAAGCTCCACAGACCCATGCCGTTTCTCCCTCGGTTCCACTTGGCTCCGAGGATGCGCACACGATCAATCAGAGGTAAGGGGAATTATTCGGCCACCAAACCATCGGTGAACTGAAGCCGTGCCAACCGGGCATAGAGCCCACCACCCGCCACCAGCTCGTCATGGGTGCCCTGGGCAACGATTCGGCCCTCTTCCAGGACCACGATGCGGTCGGCCTTTTTCACCGTAGCCAGCCGATGCGCCACGATCAGCGTGGTGCGGTCGGCGCTTAGCCGTTCCACAGCCTGTTGCACCGCGCGTTCACTTTCGGCATCAAGCGCCGAGGTCGCTTCATCCAGCAGCAGGACCGGCGCATCACGCAGGATGGCACGAGCGATGGCGATACGCTGCTTCTGACCGCCCGACAGCATGATGCCTCGTTCGCCGACGAAACTGTCATAGCCCTCCGGCAGTGCGGCGATGAACTCATGCGCGGCGGCGGCGCTGGCGGCTTCCTCGACTTCGGCGTCAGAGGCCGATGGGCGGCCAAAGCGGATGTTCTCGCGCGCGGAGGCGGCAAAGATCACCGGGTCCTGCGGCACCAGCGCCATGTGGCGACGGAATTCGGCGCGCGCCAGCGTGGTCAGGTCCTGCCCATCCAGCAACACCCGGCCCGATTGCGGATCATAGAACCGCTGGATCAGCTGGATCACCGTGGTCTTGCCCGCACCCGACGGCCCGACAAAGGCCACCGTCTCGCCCGGCCGCACGGTCAGGCTCATTCCGTCAAGCGCCACCTGATCGGGCCGCGCCGGATAGCGGAAGGTCACGTTGTCAAAGGCGATCTCGCCCTGAACCGGCAGCGCCATCGCCACTGGCTGCGCGGGATCATTGACGGTATCGTCGGCATTCAGCAGCTCGACCAGACGCTCGGTGGCTCCGGCGGCGCGCTGCAGTTCGCTCCAGATCTCGGAGAGCGCGGCCACAGCGCCCGCCATGATCACCGAATAGATCACGAACTGGATCAACGTGCCCTCGGTCATCACACCGGTGCGCACGTCGTTGGCGCCCATCCAGAGCACCCCGACGATGCCCGAGAAGACAAGGAAGATCACGATCACCGTCAGCACCGCGCGCGTGGCGATCCGGCGGCGCGAGACATCATAGGCGGTCTCGGTCACCTCGGCAAATGCTGCCCGGCTGGCGGTTTCGTTGGTATAGGATTGCACGGTCTGCACCGCGCCCAGCGCCTCGCCCGCGTTGCCGGAACTGGCCGCGATCCAGTCCTGGTTCTCGCGACTGATGGCGCGCAAGCGGCGGCCTAGCACCAAGATCGGCACCAGCACCGCAGGCACCAGAAGCAGCACCAGCCCCGTCAGCTTGGCCGAGGTCAGCAGCATCAGCACCAGACCGCCCGCGAACAGCAGCAAGTTGCGCAGCGCGATCGAGGCCGAGGAACCCAGCACCGACTGGATCAGCGTGGTGTCGGTGGTGATCCGGCTCAACACCTCGCCGGTCATGATGCGTTCGAAGAACTCCGGGCTCATGCCGATCACCCGGTCGAACACCGCCTTGCGGATATCGGCCACCACGCGTTCGCCCAGCCGGGTAACCAGCGCGTAACGGATGCCGGTGCCCAGCGCCAACACCGCTGCAATGCCCAGCGCGGCCAGGAAATAGACATCCAGCAGGTCACCATTTTCGATGCGGAAATTATCGACCACCCGGCGCACCGCCAGCGGCAGGGCCAGCGACATGCTGGCCGTCAGTACCAGCGCCATCAGCGCACCCGCCATCAGTGCCTTGTACGGCTTCATGAAGGGCCAGAGCGCGGAGAGCACGCCAACCTTCTTCGAGCCTGCGCGCTCTTCGCTGGCGACGGGGGCGGTGGTTCTGCGGGCCATGCGTTGCGGTTTCCTGCCTTGGGTCCGGATGCGCCCGGGAATCCAGGCTAGGTCCAGCTTCATGGCGGCGAGAGCCATCAGGGTCAAGCGATCAGCGCGCCCGGACCCCGTAAAAAGGTCCAAATGACGCAATCGAGCTGACATGTCGGGTCTGATGCGTTGGAGCGGGTGGCGGGCGGCGGGGTATCGAACCCGCTTTACCAGCTTAGAAGACTAGCGCTCCAATCTCCCAAAAGAACATAATATCAATGAGATAAAAGACACCTCTGAAATTCTTTGCGGGTAATGTGTCGGAAAAGAATTTCTGGAGCGGGCGACGGGAATCGAACCCGTATCTCTTGCTTGGAAGGCAAGGGTCTTACCATTACACAACGCCCGCTCGGCGCTCACCGGTACTATTCCATTGATTTTCGGGCGTCAAGTTGGGAACGACAAACTCTCTATAGGCTTCGAAAATACCTGCATGTCTTGACCGAACAGCGCAAAAAAAGAGCGCCTGCCAACGAGACTTCAAGCCCCAAGCCCCATTCGAAGGCACCCCCCTGCCCGCCTCAACCGGGTTCCTACTGACGCAGCCTCGGAGGCCAAGGGCCGGCCTTGCCTCACTCAAACCCAATGTCTTGAGACTACCGTCCGGATGGTAGGTCGGCCACTTCCGAAATGTGCGCTTCGCCATGTCGGGGCACTTGCCGACTAGGTCCCTACGGACAAGTCGCCCGATCGAGCGAGGAAGATCGTCGAGACTTGCCGGCTTCAGAAAACCGGGGAACTGGTAGGCGGTTTCCTCGCTCGTGCCATCCGCGGCGATCTCGACCAAGGACAACGCTTTGGGCGAAGGTCGGCTTGCGCCAATCAGAACGCGCGGCCCAGAGCCAAGGCAGGATTGCGAGACTATCAGGATGCCGTCGGCGACACCAGGATAATAGGCAAGGTGATGCCCGCTCAGATAGAGGTCCACACCGTGCCGCACAGAAGGTCGGGCAACTTTGGATCCCCGATCACGTCATCACACCGCTTTTCGGCAACAGCCAGAGCGGCAGGTGGCTGAACAGGACAACAGACTTGTGCCGGCTGGCCTGGCATTCCAGCAGATCGTCGAGCCAGTCGAACTGGTTTTCCGACAGGGCTCCGGTGGTGGTCACGTCCAAGGAACCCAGCAGCACGCCCTGCACTGACAGGGCGTATCGAAAGGGAAAATCGGCCTTGTCCACAAATGTCCCGTCAGGTTGCCTGTCGCCCCAGACCCTGGCAAAATCGCCCGCTCTACCTACAACCCGGGATAGGCAGAAGCATCGTGATTTCCGGGGCTCACTACGAAGGAAATGCCGGCCCTGGCCAAAGGGATCATGACCGAGTCATCGAACGCCGACCGCATGGCGGCAATCTGGTCGCTCGAAAGATGCGGATTGACCTGCTGACCCGCGACCATATCGCCGGTGCTGATGACCAGATCGGGATCAAGCGCCACGATCAGGGCGATCCCGTCGTGGACCGACTTGCCATAACTGGTTGATCCGTAGCAGCCGTTCAGGTCCGAATTCACCGCGATCTTGAACGGCTCACAGCCTTGCTTGAACCAGGACAGTACTGGGTAGATGACGTTCCGCGCCGCCTCAGATTTCCCGTTCGGCTCCAAGTCGATCTACCGGTTTCGCTACTCTTCGATACTTGGCACGAAGATGCTGTCGAAGAACTTGGAGAGAGCATCAAATTCATTCAAGGGCAGAACATGGGCGACATATTGGTCGGGCCGAACGATGATCATGCACCCGTCTGCCCTGTCGATCCCGCGCATCTTATAAATGTCTGCGCCCAGTTTGTGATCGATGCAGAAGACCTTCTCGAAGTCGCGCAGCCCATAGCGCCCTTTTGCAGGCCTGAGAAAGAGGGGCATCTCTTCATAGCTCAAGGTCTTGAAATCCTGTTGGAATATAGCGCGAAGATCGATAAGCGCGTCGATGTCTTCATGCTGGCGCGTGAAGCGCCGGATTGGTGAAGCAAGATCGCTTTCCAGCCAGGCGCAGAGCTGGTGGATCGCGCCGCCTTCGATTCCCACGTCGTTTTGTCCGGCAAAGGCGTAGATGCGCCACCGCCCGTCCGCCTCAGCCACGTGACCCAGTTGTAGCGGCTTGGCATCCGACAGCCGAAGGACCGGCGCCGAATGGAAACGCTTGCCAACGATCTGGCCGGTGGCGAGATGTTGATACGTTGGTTCGGCGGTGATATCCGACGGACCGTAATGAACGGCTAGTCCCCCTGTAAATTCCAGGTTCTCGATGAACTGCTTTTGAAAGCGCGGCATGTCCGAGCCGTCCAGCTCGGACTGTCCTGGAGGGGCACTCATGATCCGCGCCCATTTGTGATCGGTCTCGACCAGGCGCCTCGCTTCTTCGCGTCGCTCGGCAGAGTAGCTGTGTAGCAGCTTCGGGTCCGATCGCCCCGTCAGTACATGTGCCAGCTTCCAACCTAGATTGAAGGTATCGCCCATGGACACGTTCATGCCCTGGCCGGCCTTGGGGCTATGAGTGTGGCAGGCATCTCCGGCAGTGAAGACGCGAGGATTGCGGATTGCCGTCTCATCCTCTGGGACGTCATCGAACTTGTCCGTCAGGCGATGCCCGATCTCGTAGATCGACCACCAGACGACTTCTTTCACGTCAATGGAGTAGGGGCGCATGATCCGGTTCGCGGCGTCGATGATATGATCCGAGGTCAGGTTGCGGTTCGACACCCGCTCATCCGGGTTCAACTTGTCGAGCTCCACGTACATCCGGAACATATAGCCACCTTCGCGCGGGATGATCAGTACGTTGCCTTCGCGCGCGGACTGGATCAGGCATTTCCGGCGCAGGTCGGGAAAGTCCGAATTGGCGAGGATATCCATCACGCCCCATGCCTGATGTGCCGCGTCTCCATGCAGCTTGCCGCCTATCGCCCGGCGAACAGTGCTGCGCGCACCGTCGCATCCGACCACATAATTGGCACGGACCGTGAGCGTATCGCCCGCACTGCCAACTTCGGTCACGCGCTCCAGCGTCGCGGTCACGGGATGGTCGTCGCTGCCGGTATTGATCTGGAGGTCGATAACACGAAGCCCGTAACACGGCTCAAGCCGCGTCGGAGAGTTCTTCATCACATCAAGAAAGAGTTGGTGGACGCGCGCCTGATTGACGATGGTGTGTGGCATCTCGGACTGATCGTCGGCCACGTCCTGAGCAATCCCGACGCGGGTGATGTGGTCGGTGTTGGTTGGATCCGGCTTCCAAAAGGTGGTCTGGTTGACCCAATACGCTTCGCGCTTGACCGTCTCGGCAAAGCCGAATGCTTGAAACATCTCCATCGAGCGCACGTTCACGCCATCGGCCTGACCCTTTTCCATCGGGCCGGGCTTTGGGTCAACGATCATCGTCGTGACGTCCGGAAACCGGGCCAGTTGCGCAGCAAGACAGAGCCCGGCCGGTCCACAGCCGGCAATGAGAACATCGACTGCTTTTGGAATCGCATCGGCTTGCGGCTGATCGAGGCCCGGGGCAGGAGCCTTGATGTCCGGATCCCCCGGCCTAAACCCATCGACATGATATTGCATGGTTTTCCTCCGCACTGGCGCACTCGGCCCCTTTATTAGTATCTATACTCACTATACTGATGGAAAAAAGGTATGCATACATACCTTTTGGGTTAAACTATGATATTCGAACACAGGTCCCATACGATCACTAAGGAAATTCCAAAATTGACCCTCTTCAACATGGCGGGCCATCTGATCCGTCGGCTCAACCAGATGTCCACCAAGGTTTTCTTGAAGCGGATGCAAGAGGCCGGATACGATCTGACCCCTGTTCAGTTCGCCGCGCTTGACGCAGTGTGGTCGAGTCCAGGCCTGGATCAGGCGGGCATCGCGGCCCAAATCGCCTATGACCGCGCGACGATTGGCGGCGTCATCGACAGGTTGGAGCAAAAGGGCCTTGTCTCGCGGACAATCAATGAACGGGACCGGCGGGCGCGTTCTGTGAGGATTACAGACAAAGGCCAACGGATTTACGAAGACATACTCCCGATCGTGGAGCGGTTGCAGACTGAAATCCTGGGTGACCTTACTGTCGGAGAACAAGAGCAGTTTCTTTGTCTGGCGAGAAAAGCCATCTGGTCAGCTTCAACCTCAATATCGGATACCGCAGAGTGATGCAGCCAAATCGAGTTGGTGATTTCCTTTCCAAGCCGGGTTTTGACCAGGACCGTCCATCGCTTGGATTTCCAGTCATAAGATGACTTCGTGTTCAGCGAAAACGTCCAGGAGTCGGCGGTCGCATATATGAGAAACGGCTGCAGGAATGTACTGTTGATCTTGTTTGCGCTGGCGGTGCATCCAGACCCCAGATGTGATTGGCCAGCGCGCCGTAGAGCCGACCATTCTGCTGCTTCAGCGCCACGGCCGTGGGCCCGATGCTCCGCTGTGAACGCGTTGGCACCGCTGGGAAGCAAGAGCACAGGCCTCGCTCCCCAGTTCCACCCGGATGAGGTTGGCGCCTTGCGGTCTCCACACTGTCGCTCAACACTGCAAACCAACCGGAAGATTCCAGATCAAACCGCCCCTAACCGCGGGGGGAGGTCATGCGAGAAGACACGCAAATCGCAGTCGCTTCCTCTGCTTGAGCAAATAGCCAGTATACCACTCCCGCTCAGCAGAGGATCGCTAAGAAATTCATCCGGTGGCACCAAGGCAAGTGTTTTGCGCCAATACCCTCCAGCAAAGGAAGATGAATTGATGGTACGGGCGGCCGGATTTGAACCGGCACGGCCTATACGGCCCAGGCATTTTAAGTGCCATGTGTCTACCATTCCACCACGCCCGCATCTCGTGAATCCGGAAGGGGAGGCCGGCATTGCTGCCGACCGTCAGGTCCAGGTGGAACTCGATAACAAACTTTGGAAAAACAGCAAGGCCAAGGCCCTGAAACTCGTAAGAAACTTTAACCAACCACCGGCCCCAACCGGATCCTCCTCCCTCTAAGCATATAGCGGGACAATCTCAATGTGACGCAGATCACGCTAGGCGAAAAAAGTGGGGATTTCTGGCGTTCAGATGTCTTTTCCCTTGGGTTCAAGCGGCCCGCCAGGGGCGACAAGACCTCGCTCAGGCAGCCAGGGGTTGAGTTCGAGCGCATCGCTGAGCGCCACCCGCGCCTCGTCCAAACGTCCAAGCCCCATCAACGACAGGGCCCGCCCACTCATCGCCGCGATATGGTTTGGCGACAGGGCAAGTGCCCGGTCGAGGTCAACCAGTGCGGCGGCATAGTTCTGGCGCAGATACTGGACAAAAG
The DNA here is from genome assembly GCF_059613025.1 of Ruegeria sp. BHSC223. Lineage (NCBI taxonomy): Bacteria > Pseudomonadati > Pseudomonadota > Alphaproteobacteria > Rhodobacterales > Roseobacteraceae > Ruegeria > Ruegeria sp. BHSC223. The sequence continues at coordinate 85,462 of NZ_JBXWRR010000010.1, read as the reverse complement.
CGCGCTGGTTATATCCCTCGGCATAGTCGGGGCAGTAAGCGACCAGCCGATCGAATTCATTAAGAGCGCCCAACAAATCCCATGCACGTCGCCGAGACATACCATTGTCGAGGATCGCTTGGGCGGCCTCGTCCGGCGCGTCGGCCCATAGCTCCCACATCCGGTTCGATATGGTGCGCGCATGCATTTCGTTGGGCGCAACGCGGATGTCTTCGATCAGATGCGCGATTTGCTCGGAGTTGTCTGGCGCGGCGGGGCATTCCGACGCCAGTGCGGCTCCGGGGACGAGCAGGAAACAGGCAAGGGCGATATGTCTCATATGCCAATGCTGTCGCAAACGGGCCTCGCGTCAAGTAACGCTTTCGAGCGCGCCCAGCATTCCGGGTTCCTTCACCGCCTCCATCGCGACAAAGGTCGAGGTGCTGGAGACATGCGGCAAGGACGAGATGCGCTCGGCCAGAACAGCGCGGTATTCGGTCATCGAATGTGTCCGCACCTTGAGCAGATAGTCGAAATTCGACGCGATCATATGAGCCTGCTCGACCTCGCCGATGCGGCGCACGGCGGCGTTGAACTCGGCCAGCGCCTTTTCGCGGGTATCGCTGAGCCGCACCTCGACAAAGGCCACGTGATCAAGTCCCAGCCGGATGGGATCGACGAGCGCCCGGTAACCGGTGATGATCCCTGTCGTCTCGAGCCGTTTCAGCCGCGCCTGGGTGGGCGTCTTCGACAAGCCGATTCGCCGCGCGAGATCGGCGACCGAGATGCGCCCATCCGCCGCCAGATGGTTCAGAATCGCCCGATCATAACGATCCAGGTCCGGAAGGTTCATTTGCACTATACGATCCCCTTTTTTTGGTCGATCCGCCTGCGGCTTGGCGATGATAAGGCGAAAGCACCCGTTGTTTCCCAGTAATATACGCCAACTGAACCGGAGGCACCATGACCAACGCCCTGCGCACCCATATCGACAGCCAGACCTATGCCGATCAATCCGCCTTGCTCGATCAACTTGTCGCGCAGGCCGCCCTATCCACCGCCGACCGCGCCGCAATCAGCGCCGCCGCCGCCGGGCTGGTGCGCGATATCCGCTCCAGCACCGCGCCAGGCATGATGGAGGTGTTCCTGGCCGAATATGGCCTGTCCACCGACGAGGGTATCGCGCTGATGTGCCTGGCCGAGGCGCTCTTGCGCGTGCCCGATGCCGACACGATCGACGCGCTGATCGAGGACAAGATCGCGCCGTCGGACTGGGGCAAGCATCTGGGGCATTCCTCGTCCTCGCTGGTCAATGCCTCGACCTGGGCGCTGATGCTGACCGGCAAGGTGCTGGACGAGCGCAAGGCGAGCCCCGTGGGCGCGCTGCGCGGCGCCATCAAGCGGCTGGGCGAACCGGTGATCCGCACCGCCGTTTCCCGCGCGATGAAAGAGATGGGCCGTCAGTTCGTGCTGGGCGAGAACATCCAGGCGGCGATGAAGCGGGCACAGGGGATGGAGGCCAAGGGCTATACCTATTCCTATGACATGCTGGGCGAGGCCGCCCGCACCGAAGCCGACGCCGCCCGCTATCACCTGAGCTATTCGCGCGCCATCGCCGCCATTGCCGAGGCCTGCACCCATGGTGACATCCGTGCCAATCCGGGCATATCGGTCAAGCTGTCGGCCCTGCATCCGCGCTATGAGCTGGCGCAGGAGGCCCGCGTCATGGACGAGCTGGTGCCGCGCCTGCGCGCGCTGGCGCTTTTGGCCAAGGCTGCCGGCATGGGGCTGAACGTGGACGCCGAAGAGGCCAACCGGCTGGCGCTGTCCTTGCAGGTGATCGAGGCGGTGATGGCGGAACCGGCTCTGAAAGGCTGGGACGGGTTCGGCATCGTGGTACAGGCCTATGGGCCGCGCGCCGGGCTGGTGATCGACACGCTCTACGAGATGGCGCAGCGCCACGACCGACGCCTGATGGTGCGGCTGGTCAAGGGCGCATATTGGGATACCGAGGTGAAGCGCGCCCAGGTGGCCGGCGTCGATGGCTTCCCGGTCTTCACGCAAAAGGCGGTGACCGATGTCTCTTACATCGCCAATGCGCGCAAGCTCTTGGGTATGACCGATCGGATCTATCCGCAATTCGCCACCCATAACGCCCATACCGTCGCCGCGATCCTGCATATGGCGCGGGAGGGCCAACCCTTTGAGTTCCAGCGCCTGCACGGCATGGGCGAGACGCTGCATAACCTTGTGCTCACCGCCAACAAGACCCGCTGCCGCATCTATGCACCGGTGGGGGCGCATCGCGATCTCTTGGCCTATCTGGTGCGGCGCCTGTTGGAGAACGGCGCCAACAGCTCTTTCGTCAACCAGATCGTGGACGAGAACGTCCCGCCCGAAGTGGTGGCAGCCGACCCGTTCGAGACCGCGCAAAAACCGGCCAAGCCGCTGAAGCGCGGGCCCGAGTTGTTCGCGCCCGAGCGCCCGAACTCGAAAGGGTTCGATCTGGGCCATCAGCCGTCGCTGGATGCGATCGACGCCGCGCGCGATCCCTTCCGCACCCATCGCTGGCAGGCCGGGCCGCTGTTGGCCGAGGACGCCGCTCCGCAAGCCGAGGAGGCCGTGGTCAACCCCGCCGATCCGCATGACATTCCGGGCAGCGTGGCCGCCGCCAGTGCGGCGGACGCCGAACTGGCGCTGGCCAGCGCCCAGCCGTGGCAGGCCCCTGCCGCCGAGCGCGCCGCCACGCTGAACCGCGCCGCCGACCTTTACGAGGCGCATTATGGCGAGCTGTTTGCGCTGCTGCATCGCGAAGCGGGCAAGACCCTGATGGACGCGGTGGCCGAGCTGCGCGAGGCGGTGGACTTCCTGCGCTATTACGCCGCCAATATCCCCGATGCGGCACCTGCGGGCATTTTCACCTGCATCAGCCCGTGGAACTTTCCGCTGGCCATCTTCTCGGGCCAGATCGCGGCGGCGCTGGCCACCGGCAACGCGGTGCTGGCGAAGCCCGCGCCACAGACCCCGCTGATCGCCCATCGCGCGGTAGAGTTGCTGCACGAGGCCGGGGTACCGCGCGACGCACTGCAACTCTTGCCGGGCGGCCCGGCGGTGGGGGCGGCGCTGACCTCGGATGCGCGGGTTTCCGGCGTGGCCTTTACCGGCTCGACCGCGACGGCGCAGAAGATCCGCGCCGCCATGGCCTCACATATGCGCCCAGGCACGCCGCTGATCGCGGAGACCGGAGGGCTGAACGCAATGATCGTCGATTCCACCGCGCTGCCGGAACAGGCGGTGCAGGCGGTGATCGAAAGCGCGTTCCAGTCGGCGGGCCAGCGCTGTTCGGCGCTGCGCTGCCTCTACCTGCAAGAGGATATCGCCGAGGACGTGCTGACAATGCTCAAGGGCGCGATGGATGCGCTGAACCTGGGCAACCCCTGGGCGCTGTCCACCGACAGCGGCCCGGTGATCGACGAGGCCGCACGCCAGACCATCGCCGACCATGTGGCGCGTGCGCGGGCCGAGGGACGGGTATTGAAGGAACTGGCCCTGCCACCCGAGGGCACGTTCGTGGCCCCCACCCTGATCAAGGTTTCCGGCATCGAGGCCCTGGAGCGCGAGATATTCGGCCCTGTGCTGCATGTCGCCACCTTCCGCTCGGACGAGCTGGACCAGGTGATCGGGGCGATCAACGCCACCGGCTATGGTCTGACCTTTGGCCTGCAGACCCGGATCGACGACCGGGTGCAGCATGTGACCGAGGCGGTGCATGCGGGCAATATCTATGTCAACCGCAACCAGATCGGCGCCATTGTCGGCAGCCAGCCCTTTGGCGGCGAGGGACTGTCGGGCACCGGACCCAAGGCGGGCGGACCGAACTACATGGCGCGGTTCTGTGCGCCGGACCGGCAGCAGGCGGCGGCAGACTGGGCCGCGCCGATGGCCACCCTGCCCCGCGCGACCGGCACGCCCGCGCCGGTGCGGACGCAAAGCCTACCCGGCCCGACCGGCGAATCGAACCGGCTGAGCGAGATGGCGCGCCCGCCGCACCTCTGCCTCGGGCCCACGCCCGAGGCGGTCGCGGCGCAGGCGCAGGCGGTCGAGGCGCTGGGCGGCACCGCGATCCGCGCCACCGGTTCACTGGCGGCGGAAGCTCTGGAAACGGTTGAGGGGATTTCAGGCGTGATGTGGTGGGGCGATGAGGAGACAGCACGCTCCTATGAGCTGGCCTTGTCGCGCCGGTCCGGTCCGATCCTGCCGCTGATCCCCGGCCTGCCCGACCGGGCACGGGTGCTGGCCGAACGCCATGTCTGCGTCGATACCACCGCCGCGGGCGGCAATGCCGCGCTGCTGGGTGGCATGGGCTAAGGCAGGGAGCGCTCCCGCCTGCCGCCGGATCTTGCGATCCGCGGCAGTTGGGCCGGGCGCGCCGCTGACGGGGCGCGCCCGGCGCCTCTTGACCTCTGCCGCGTTTGCCCGCAGCGTCGCGGGATGTTCCCGATCCGCGATCACAACCCCTCGGGCCGAACGCCCTTTGTCGTCTACCTGCTGCTGGCGGCCAATATCGGGATTTTCCTGACCACTCTGGGCATCATGGAGGATCCCCGGCTGGTCAGCCGCTTTTACTATGACTATGCGATCATCCCGGCCCGCATCTCGGACGGGGACGGGTGGCTGACTCTGGTCACTTCGGTCTTTCTGCATGGCGGCTGGATGCATCTGGGCGGCAACATGCTGTTTCTGTGGATCTTCGGCGACAATCTCGAAGACGAGATGGGGCATCTGGGCTTTGCCTTGTTCTACCTTGCCGCAGGGATTGGGGCCGGGCTGATCCATGTTCTGAGCGGCCCTGAGTCTCTGGTTCCAACCATCGGAGCCTCGGGCGCGATTGCCGGGGTGATGGGGGGCTATCTGCTGCTGTTTCCGCGTGCGCGCGTCGATATCCTGCTGATCCTGTTCGTCTATTTCCGCATTTTCACGATCCCAGCCTTCGTGATGCTGGGGGCCTGGTTGGGGTTCCAGTTCCTGGGCGGGTTCAGTTCGAACCCGGATACCGGTGGCGTCGCCTATTGGGCGCATACGGGCGGTTTCGCAGTGGGGTTGGTGCTGACGCTACCGCTTTGGCTGAAGCGTGGCGGGCGCGGATTCTGGCAGCGTACCGAGGGCCACCCGCCGCATCCCGAGCAAAAATACCGCCTGTCTCCCAGCCGAATCCCGAAGATACCGCGCAGGTGAGCGCCACGAACGCAAAAACCCGGCCATTGGCCGGGTTCAAGATTTTTCGACGAAAAATCTAGGTCGCGACCTAGCCGCGGATCACCTTGGCGAATGGATCGAAGATATTGCCGTTGGCGCAGATCACCTCACCGCTGTCGAGGATCGAGTTTTCAGGATCGAGCGCCTCGACCAGGCCGCCCGCTTCCTTGACGATGATGATCCCGGCAGCCATGTCCCAGGCATTCAGGCGCCGTTCCCAGAACCCTTCGTAGCGGCCCGCCGCCACATAAGCCATGTCGAGGGCCGCCGAACCCCAGCGCCGTACGCCGGCGCAGACCGGCATCAGCCGCGCCAGATCCTGAAGCGTCAGCGGCAGGTCGGCGCGCCCGCCAAAGGGCAGGCCGGTGGCAAAGATCGACTCGATCATCCGGTGGCGACCCGACACCCGGATACGCTGATCGTTCATCCAGGCGCCTTCGCCCTTTTCGGCAAAGAACATCTCGTCCTTGGCGGCGTCATAGATGACACCGGCGACAACCTTGCCCTTGTGCTCGAGCGCGATGGAGATCGCCCAATGCGGCAGCCCGTGCAAGAAGTTGGTCGTTCCGTCCAGCGGATCGACGATCCAGCGGCGCGTGGGGTCCTCGCCCTCTTCCGAACCGCCCTCTTCGGCCACCCAGCCATAGGTCGGGCGGGCATTGCGCAGCTCTTCCTTGAGGATCGCCTCGGCGGCGATATCGGCCTTGGACACAAAATCGCCCGCGCCCTTCATCGACACTTGCAGGTTCTCGACCTCGCGGAAATCCTTCACCAGCGACCGGCCTGCCTTGCGGGCGGCTTTGATCATGATGTTGAGGTTCGCACTGCCAATCATCGGGGAGCTCCTGTTCGGTCAAGCCGCGCGTATACTCGCGCGGGCGCGACTTGCCAAGGGGCTCTCTGTGCAAGGCGGTTGCCATACCGGTGCATGGCGCCGCGTCATCGGCTCGGCACGGTTTGCAGCCCCCGAGCGGCACTCTAGACTGTTTCCGAGCAAAGGAGCCCTCCCATGACCGACTGCATGTACCGCATCGCCCTCGCCAGCCGCCCGACCGGCGCGCCCGAGGCCGCCAATTTCTCGTATGAAGAAGCGCCCGTCCCCGCTCCCGGCCCCGGCGAGGTGCTGGTACGCGTCCATTACATGTCGCTCGACCCCTATATGCGGGGCCGTATGGACGATGCCAAATCCTATGCCGCGCCGGTGCCCATCGGTGGCACGATGGAGGCCGGTGGCGTGGGCGAGGTGATCGCCTCGAACGACCCGGGGTTTGCGCCGGGCGATTTCGCCTTCGGCATGTTCGGCTGGGCGACACATGGCGTGCAGCCCGCGAAGATGCTGCGCAAGATCGACCCCAAGGTGATGCCGATCACCACCGCGCTGGGCGTGCTGGGCATGCCGGGGTTTACCGGCTGGTTCGGGTTGATGGAGCATGGTCGACCCAAGGCCGGTGAAACGCTGGTGGTGGCCGCGGCCACCGGGCCGGTGGGCTCGATGGTGGGTCAGGTCGCGCGCCTGGCCGGGCTGCGCACGGTGGGCGTCGCGGGTGGAGCCGACAAGTGCCGCATCGCCACCGAGACCTTTGGCTTTGACGCCTGCCTGGATCACCGCGCTTTCGAGACGGCGGCGGATCTGCGCCGGGCGCTGGCCGCAGAATGCCCGGACGGGGTCGACATCTATTTCGAGAATGTCGGCGGCAAGGTGCTGGAGGCCGTATTGCCGCTGATGAACAACTTTGGCCGTATCCCGATCTGCGGCATGATCAGCTGGTACAATGCCGGTGGCCTGGGCGCGGGCGCGACGGACCCCGGACTGACCGGTCCGGCAATCTGGCGCTCTATCCTGGTCAAGTTCCTTTCCGTGAACGGCTTCATCATCTCGAACCATTTCGGCCGCTACCCGGCCTTCCTGTCCGAGGTAGCCCCAAAACTGGCCAACGGCGAGATCCGCTATCTCGAGGACGTGGCAGAAGGGCTGGAAAACGCGCCTGCCGCCTTCATGTCCATGCTCAAGGGTGGAAATACCGGCAAACAGATCGTCAAACTGATCTGACCGAGAGCCTGAATGGCGTATCGGCGTTGCGCGCTACTGGCTTTGAAGCTTGCGCGCCTCGCTGCGGGCCAGTCCAACCAGTTCCTGAACGAATGGCTTTTCCAGATCCTCGCTGCGCACCGCCGCGTAGAGCCGCCGGGTGATACCCGTGTCGGTCAGCGGGCGGGTGACATAGTCCGAGCTGTATTTCACCTCGCGCACCACCCAGTCGGGCAAGACGGACACGCCCCGGTTCGACGCAACCAGCAGCAGAATCACCGCCGTCAGCTCCACCTGGCGCACCTGTGCCGGTTCCACCCGCGCCGGGATCAACAACTGGCTGAAAACGTCCAGCCGCGTGCGCTCCACCGGATAGGTGATCAGCGTCTCACCCCGGAAATCCTCTGCCTCGATCCAGGGCTTCGACGCCAGAGGATGGGTCGAGGCGGCCACAAAGACCGGGTTATAGTCGAAAAGCTCGACAAACTCGACACCGGCGATCTCTTCGGGGTCCGAGGACACCACCAGATCCACCTCTTCCTTTTGTAGCGCCGGCAGCGCGTCAAAGGCGAGTCCGGGGCGAATATCCACATCCACATCAGGCCAGTTCTTGCGAAATGCCTCGAGCACCGGAAACAGCCATTCGAAACAGGCATGACATTCGATGGCGATATGCATCCGACCCGACCGCCCGTCACGCAGCGACGAAAACTCGGCCTGCATCGCCTCGACCTGCGGCAGGATCTGCTCGGCCAGCCTGAGCAGGCGCATCCCCGCCGCCGACAGTCTCATCGGCTTCGACCGCCGCACGAACAGCTCCACCCCGGCCTGATCCTCCAACCCCTTGATCTGATGGCTCAGGGCCGACTGGGTGATGTTCAGCTGATCGGCGGCGCGGGCCAGCCCGCCGCAATCATGGATCGCCTTGATGGTCCGCAAATGCCGGAATTCGATATGCATCCTAAAGTTTCGCTCATGTTGTTCTTGAGTATTATGAAGTTGTCTCACAATGCTGCAAGTGCGACAAGAGGCGAAACATCGCCCTTTGCGCAGGATGACCGCCCAAATGACCGCCCCCCAGATTTCCTTCGAATTCTTCCCGCCGAAAAACCTCGAAGCCTCGTTCCGGCTCTGGGATACGGTGCAGGTGCTGGCGCCACTGGCCCCCCGTTTCGTCTCGGTGACCTATGGCGCCGGCGGCACCACCCGCGAGCTGACCCGCGACGCGGTGGCCACGCTGCACAAATCCTCGGGCCTCAACGTGGCGGCCCACCTGACCTGCGTGCAGGCCAGCCGCGAGGAAACGCTGGCCATTGCCGACAGTTTTGCCCGGGCCGGTGTCACCGACATCGTCGCCCTGCGCGGCGACCCGCCGCAGGGCGCGGGCCGCTTCACCCCGCATCCCGGCGGTTTTGCCAATTCGGTGGAGTTGATCCAGGCCCTGGCCGAAACCGGCAAATTCGCCATCAGGGTCGGCGCCTACCCGGACATCCACCCCGAAGCCGCCAGCGCCCAGGCCGACATTGACTGGTTGAAGGCCAAGCTGGACGCAGGGGCGGATGAGGCGCTGACCCAGTTCTTCTTCGAGGCGGACACCTTCTTCCGCTTCCGCGACGCCTGCGCCAAGGCAGGCATCGACAAGCAGATCACCCCCGGCATCCTGCCGATCGAGAACTGGAAAGGCGCGCGCAACTTCGCCCGCCGCTGCGGTACCCATATCCCGGCATGGGTCGAGGACGCCTTTGACAAGGCCACCCGCGACGGGCGCGAGGATCTGCTGGCCACCGCCATCTGCACCGAGCTCTGCTCGGAGCTGATCGAGGGCGGCGTCGACAAGCTGCATTTCTACACGCTGAACCGCCCCGAACTGACCCGCGATGTCTGCCACGCGCTTGGCGTCACCCCCAAGGTAGCGCTCCAGAACGTCGCGTAACGGTTGAGCATCCCGCGGCCCCTGATAGCGTTCCTCCGACCCTGAACCGGAGGAACGCGCCATGACTTTCGCCAACGGACCCGAAGACCTGCTGGGACCGGCCGACATGGCCAATATCTCCGGGCTCGACTTCATGCAGGGCATCCTCGACGGCCGCCTGCCCGCCCCGCCCATCGCGCGCACCATGGGCTATCACCTGCACACGGTCGCCGAAGGCCGCGTCGCCTTTCGCGGCACGCCGACCTTCGATGTCTGCAACCCGCTTGGCGCCGTGCATGGCGGCTGGTACGGCACCCTGCTCGACAGCGCCATGGCCTGCGCGGTGCAGACGATGGTGCCCCAGGGCGCGGCCTATACGACGCTGGAATACAAGATCAACATCATCCGCTCGATCCCGACCGGAACCGAGGTCGAATGCGTAGGCATCGCCGATCACGTCGGCCGCTCCACCGGCGTCGCCCATGGCGAGATCAGGGGCGTCGAGGACGACCGCCTCTATGCCACCGGCTCGACCACCTGCATCGTCCTGAATATCCCACGCGGTTGAATTCGAGTATTTGTGACCAGAAAGAAGCGGCACCCCCGCCTCTTCATTTCGCCGAAAATACTCCCGCCGGAGGCATCCGACATCTCAACCCGTTGCCGACCGGCACGCATTGCGCGGCCTCACAACGAACACCCGCCCGAGGCGGCGGCACGCCGCCGAGATATCGTCTTGCGCCGCAGGCGCGCTATCTGGCAGAAGTCCGCTCAGCCGTAACTGCGTGAGCGCAGGTAGGGGGCCGGCAAACCGGTGGGCAGCGCGTCGCCGGTCACGCTTTCATGCAACCGCTCGCTGGGGTCACGGCCGACGGTGCGGGCCGAGCGTAGCAAAAATATCTTGCCCCAGCCGTTCCAGGTGCCCACCGAAGGCGCGTTGGGATCGGTGGGAAAGCGCGCGCGCCAGCCCTCGGGCAGCGGCAGGCCAAGATTCTCTGCCCGCTCCAGCATCCAGACCAGCGAGAGATTGGCCAGCGGCCGGGCGCGCTCATCCCCGCCCAACTGCCCGCCCACATCGCCATGCGTGCCACGGAACCAGACCTGCTCCACATGGCCACGGAATTCGGGCTTGCAGTCCCACAGGATCGGCTCGAACACGTCGCGTGTCTCGTTCAGCGCCAGCGCGTGATAGCCATGGCGCACGCTACGGCCCAGATGGTGGCTGTGAAAGGCGTGCCGCTGTTCCGACAGGCGCCACAACACCGGCAGTCGCAGGCCCAGCGCCTTGACCGTGTCCCAGACCCCGACCATTTCGATCATCACGTCCCGGTGACAGTAGAGGTCGCGAAACACCTGTGCATGCGGTCCCTGGACGTCGCATTCATAATGGCGATAGGCCTGCCGGATATTGCGGACGGTGGCATGTTCGGACTTCAACAGTCCCACCATGTCGATCACCCCGGCCAGGCTGCGCACCGCATAGGCGCCGCGTGAATATCCCAGCAGAAAGATCCGGTCGCCCGGACGATAGCGCGAGGCGAGATAGCCATAGGCCCGCCGGATCTGGCGGTTCAGCCCCCGGCCCATCATCACGTCGGGCGTGGTGCGCCAACTGGTCCACTGCACCCCGGCCTCGTAAAACACCGAAACCTGCGCCCCCATCTCGCACATCAGCCGATAGGTCTGTCCCGCATGGGTCTCGCGCCCCGGCTCCAGCGTCGACATGGTCCCGTCGAGGATGATCACATGGGTCTGCGGTCCCCGCTGGCGCACCTCGCCAGAATGGGCGGCGCTGAGCGGCCGCCCGAGCCATCCCAGTAACTTTCTACTCAGCCGCGACAGGTTCAGCATTCAGCAATTCCCAAAGCCTGAGAGGGGTAAAGGGCATATCTGTCTGCCTCACCCCCCGATCCCAGATCGCATCCTGCACCGCGTTCGCAATCGCGGCCAATGCGCCGACCGTACCGGCCTCGCCACAGCCTTTCATCCCCATCGGGTTGGCTGTCGACGGCACCGGCACCGAGGTAAACCCGATGATGGGAACCTCGCTTGCGCGTGGCAAGGCATAGTCCATGAACGATGCCGTGAGCAGCTGCCCCTCGTCGTCATGCACCACGTGTTCGCAAAGCGCCTGGCCGATCCCCTGCGCCACCCCGCCATGAACCTGTCCCTCGGCAAGCAAGGGATTGATCAGGTTTCCAAAATCGTCCCAGACCCGGTAACGGTCCACATGGGCATGACCGGTTTCTGGGTCGATCACTATCTCGGCAAGATGCGCGCCGTTGGGATAGGACCGCCCCGGCAGTTTGGCCCGCGCGGCATGGCGCAGAAGGTCCTTGCGCCCGTCGGCCCGCGCCATGGCAGCGGCCTCCAGCAGCGAGGGCGTCAGGTTCGAGCCGGGCGCCCGAAAGGTTTCATCGTCAAATATCACCGCGCTCTCCTCAACCCCCATCTTGCCCGCGAGAAAGGGCGTGAATGCGGCAACCATGCGTTCAACTGTGGCCAAAGTCGCATTGCTTTGCACCGTAACCGAACGCGAGCCGCCGGTACCGCCGCCCTGCGCGATGCGGTCGCTGTCGCCCTGCACGACCCGGATTCGGTCCATCGGCAGGCCGGTCTGGTCGGCCAGAAATCGAGCATAGACAGTCTCGTGCCCCTGCCCGTTCGATTGTGTGCCGACCATCAGGTCCACGGTGTCATCCTCGTTGAAAGCGATCTCCGCGCCTTCGGAAGGATCGCCCAGAATGCTTTCGATATAGTAACACACTCCGATCCCGCGCAGCAGGCCGCGCACAGCATCGTTATCCCGGCGTACGCTGAAGTCCTGCGCTTCGGCCTCAGCGAGCCGCAGCAGGCGGTCGAAATCGCCCACGTCATAGGTCTCGCCCGTCGCGGTCTTGTAGGGGAACGCCTCAGGCCGGATGAAGTTGCGGCGCCGGATCTCCCAGGGGGTGACCCCCAACTCGCGCGCGGCCCGGTCCATGACCCGCTCCAGCACATAGATCGCCTCGGGCCGGCCAGCCCCGCGATAGGCATCGACCTGGGTCGTGTTGGTATAGTACCCCTCGACCTGCAACCAGGCGGTCTGGATGTCATAGACCCCGGTCAACACGCGCGAGAACAGCTGGGTCTGGATAGCCTGCCCGAAATGGCTGTTATAGGCGCCCAGATTGCAGCGGGTGCGCACCCGGTAGGCCGTGATGCGCAGATCGGCGTCAAAGGCCAGTTCCGCCAGCGAGGTCAGGTCGCGACCATGATTGTCACTCAGCATCGCCTCGGTCCGGTCCGACATCCAGCGCACCGGTCGGTTCAGCACCCGTGCCGCATGGGCGACGGTGAAATATTCGGGGTATGGCATCGCCTTCATGCCGAACCCGCCCCCCACATCCGGGGTAGTCACCCGCAGATCCTCGGACGCGATGCCCAGCTTCTCTACCAGTTGCGCCTTCATCCCCCAGACACCCTGGCCGCCATAGGCGAAATGCAGTCGCCCCTCGACCATCTCGGCGTAACAGCCGCGCGGCTCCATCGAGTTGGTGATGACCCGGTTGTCGTCGACCTGCAACCCGACCACATGTGCTGCGCTGGCAAAGGCCGCCTCGGTTGCGGCCTCGTCGCCCAGCCCCCAATCAAAGGCACGATTCTCGGGAGCCTCCGCGTGGATCGCCGGGCCGCCCGGGCCCACGTCGGTTATCACCGGAAGGTCGCGGATATCCATGCCCATCGCTTCGATCGCGTCGCGGGCCTGATCGGCGGTTTCGGCCACCACCATCGCCACCGCCTCGCCCACGAAACGTACGTGGTCGCGCGCCAGCATCGGCCGTTCCGGCGCCGCACCCTGACTACCATCGCGATTGGCCATGGTGGTGCCGCTCAGCCCCACCTTGACCCCTGCCGCTTCGAGATCGTCCAGTGTCAGCACCAGATGCACGCCCGGCATCTCGCGCGACGCGCCCAGGTCCAGATCGAGGATTTCACCATGTGCCACCGGCGAGCGAAAGAACATCGCCACCAGCGCATCACCCGGAACCAGGTCGTCGACATACCGGCCCTGGCCGGTCAGAAAGCGTTGGTCCTCGATCCGCGTAACCGGCTGGCTTTTGCCGAATTTTTCCATTGCTTTCCCCTTCGCCCGCATTCCGCTTCACCCGAGACTAGCCTGTGACCACGGCTTGTCCAGTCGCCCGGCGATACCGCAGAGTGCGCCTCTGAGCCATACACCAGTGGTACCACGCTCAAGCGCGTGGATTTGTGCACGCAAAAGGCCTATAAGCGTGCATGTGCAGCTGGAACCCGGATGAGTGTTTCACCTTCGCCGCCCCGTTGGACAGCGGGCGCGAGGCCCGACACAGTGTGCATGTCAAAGGCTCCGGTCCGCCCATCCTGCTGTTGCAGGAACTGCCCGGTATCGGCCCCGAGACACTGGCGCTGGCCGACCGCCTGATCGCGGCGGGGTTCACCGTCTACCTGCCACATTTCTTCGGAACCTTCGGCAAGACCACGCTTGTAACCAACGCCGCGCGCCTGTTCTGTGTCCGTCGCGAGTTCAACATGTTTCTCAGGGGCCGACAAAGCCCGGTTGCCACGTGGATGCGCGCCCTTGCCCGCCATATCCGCGACCGGCAGGGCGTGCCGGGCATCGGCGTGATCGGCATGTGCCTGACCGGCAGTTTCGCCCTGGCCCTGATGGCCGATGACGCCGTTCTGGGTGCCGTGGCCAGCCAGCCGGCCCTGCCCGTTTTCGGGGGCGACGCGCTGCCTATGAGCGAGGCCGACATTTCCGGTGCCCGCGCGGGCATGTCCGCCAAGGGGCCAGCCCTGGGCATGCGTTACCGCGACGACAAGATGGCCCCCGCAAGGCTGATGCGGAACCTAGAAACTGCGTTTGGCGACGGGCTGGACACGGTCGAGTACCCGGGCACCCAACATTCCCTTTTGACGCTGCATTTTCACCAACCGGCCTATGCGCGGGTCGAAACCTATTTCCGCGAGCGGCTGGGCGCCTGATCAGGCCCTCCTCCCAGATGATCCAGGAGCCAAGAGCGGAACTGCCGCGCAGGCCTGCGCAACCGCGCGCGATCCTCGCAGACCAGATGATAGCGTTCCAGCCCCGGCGTCTCGACCCCGGGCAGGCAGCGCACCAGCCCATGCCGCGCCATGAGCGTGTCGCTGGCAGGTGCCCGCGCCAGCGCCAGCCCGACCCCTTCGGCCGCCAGCGCCGCCGCCATCACCGTGTTGTCGACAAACAGGAACTGCCCCGCCGCCGGTGACAGGCGCAGCGCCTCGAAGAGGCGCAACCACCCCGCCCGATGCGCTGAAACGTCGATCAGCCGATGCCGCAACAGGTCCTCCGGGCGGGTAATCCCAGCCGCCAGATCGGGATGCGCCACGGGATACAGCCGCTCGCCCATCAGATCGTCCGCCTGCCCGCCAAACAGAGCCGGGTTGCCGAACACGATCTGCATATCCGCCACCGAACCCTGGAAATCGGCCACGTCATTGCCGGTACTCAAGCGCAGATCGACACCGGGATATGCCGCCATGAACCCGCCCAGCGCCGGGGCCAGCACGCCCTGGGCAAAGAGCAGGATCGAGCGGACATAAACGATCTGCTCACCACCGCCCCCGAACAGCCCCGCCGTCGTGGTCTCAAGCATCAACAGCGACTGCTGCACACCGGGCAGATAGGCCCGCCCCCTCTCGGTCAGAACCACCGAATGCGCCCGCCGCTCGAACAGCGCCACGCCCAGATGCCCCTCCAATGCCTTGATCTGCTGGCTGACGGCGGCCGCCGACATGTTGAGCTGCGCCCCCGCCCGGGCAAAGCTCTGCGTCCGCGCCGCCGCCTCGAAGACACGCAACCAGTTGAGCGAGGGGATCCGCGATACCATGACCACAAGGCTAAGCTGAACTTACCCTGACCGGCAAGACTTACCGCTCTGAACCGCGCCGCACCACCGCTACCCTGCCGGAAACGCGACCAAAGGAAACCCCGATGCCCAGCCCCATTCCCACCACGAACGGCCAACTCTCTGCCGAGCAGACCGCGCAATACTGGCAGAACGGCTTCCTGCACCCGTTGCAGGTGATGCCCGAGGATGAGGCCGCCGCCCTGCGCGCCGAACTGGAACAGATCGAGCGCGACTGGCTCTCCGCCGACCTGCCGCTACCGCTCAACATGTACAAGCGCGTGAATGCCCATGTTGTGATGCCGCTCGCCGCCCGCATCGCCCGCGACCCGCGCATCCTCGACCTGGTCCAGGGCGTGCTTGGCCCCGACCTCCTGGTCTGGTCGGCCGAGTTCTTCATCAAGGAACCGCGCACCACCCATGTGGTCGGCATGCACCAGGACCTGACCTATTGGGGCATGGGCGAAACCCCCGACCAGGTGACCGCCTGGCTGGCGCTGTCGCCCGCGACGGTGGAAAGCGGCTGTATGGATTTCGTGGCGGGCAGCCACAAGAACCCGATACTGCCCCATACCGATACCTATTCCGAAAACAACCTTTTGTCGCGAGGACAGGAGATCGCCGTCGACGTGGCCGAGGCCGACAAGACCCATATCGAACTCGCGCCGGGCCAGATGTCGCTGCACCACGGGCTGACCATCCACGGCTCCGGCCCCAACCGCTCGGACGACCGCCGCATCGGCATGGCGATCCGCTATCTCAACCCCAATGTGAAACAACTGGTGGCCGAACGCGACTATGCCATGCCTGCGCGCGGCACGGACAGTTCGGGCAATTTCATCCCCGTCGACGCGCCCGCGCGCCTCTTTGCACCCGAGGCGCTGGCGCTCTACGAGCGCATCCGCGCCGACCAGGCCAAGGCCCTGGCCCAGGGCGCCAGCAGCGCGGTGCCGCTCTACCAGACAGCCGGATAACCCCCGACGCCGCGCCCAACCCCACGGGTGCGCCATTTGAGTATTTGTGACCAGAAAGAAGCAGCAAACGAAGCGCCCCGATCCGGCGGCCGTCCGTCCGCAAGGGGATAATCCTGCCGCGGGACAGGGGCGGCTTCTTCCTGGTGCGGTCATCGGCTCTCCAGCCTGTACCGCCCCGCCAGCCTGCGGCGATTCTGGTTAACAAAGACTTGCCGCTTCTTTCTGGTCAAAAATACTCATTTCCGCCCCCTCCACCCGCGATCCGGCCCGAAGCAACAAGAAATCGCCGCCTGCCGCCTTTTCCTTCGCCTCGCCTTTGGGTAATTGATCCCTCGATTGACCGAAGGGATCCCCACGATGGCGATGGAAAAGACATTCGACGCGGCCGAGGCCGAGGCCCGCATTACCAAGGCCTGGGAAGAGGCCGGCGCCTTCAAGGCGGGCGCCAACCGTTCGCGTGACGAAAGCTTCACCATCATGATCCCGCCGCCCAACGTGACGGGCGCGCTGCATGTGGGCCACGCCTTCAACAACACGCTCCAGGACATCCTGATCCGCTGGCACCGGATGCGCGGCTTCGACACGCTCTGGCAGCCCGGTCAGGACCATGCGGGCATCGCCACCCAGATGCAGGTGGAAAAGATGCTGGCCGCGACGGGGCAGCCCTCGCGCCGCGAACTGGGCCGCGAGGAATTCCTCAAGAAGGTCTGGGAGTGGAAGGGCCAGTACGGCGGCACCATTGTCGATCAGCTCAAACGCCTCGGCGCCTCCTGCGACTGGTCGCGCAATGCCTTCACCATGGCGGGCGCGGCCGGCGACCCGCGCACCGGCCATGAAAATTCGCCGAATTTTCATGATGCGGTGATCAAGGTCTTTGTCGACATGTACAACAAGGGCCTGATCTATCGCGGCAAGCGTCTGGTCAACTGGGACCCGCATTTCGAGACCGCGATCTCGGACCTCGAGGTCGAGAATATCGAGGTCGCGGGCCATATGTGGCACTTCAAATACCCGCTCGCGGACGGCGCCACCTATACCTATGTCGAGAAGGACGAAGACGGCAACATCGTGCTCGAGGAAGAGCGCGACTATATCTCCATCGCCACCACCCGGCCCGAGACCATGCTGGGCGACGGCGCGGTGGCCGTGCACCCCTCGGACGAGCGCTATGCCCCCATCGTGGGCAAGCTCTGCGAAATCCCCGTGGGCCCCAAGGAGCACCGCCGCCAGATCCCGATCATCACCGATGAGTACCCGGACAAGGATTTCGGCTCGGGCGCGGTCAAGATCACCGGCGCGCATGATTTCAACGACTATGCGGTGGCCAAGCGTGGCGGCATCCCGCTTTACCGCCTGATGGACACGCGCGGCCAGATGCGGGCCGACGGTGCGCCTTATGCCGAAGAGGCAGGCAAGGCGCAGGACTATGCGCGCGGCAAGGACTTCACCGAAAACGAGATCGACGTGATCAACCTGGTTCCCGACCACCTGCGCGGGCTCGACCGGTTCGAGGCACGGGCGAAAGTGGTCGAAGAGATCACCACCGAGGGTCTCGCCGTGATGACCCGCGCCGACGACCCGCGTCTGGGTTCAACCGCATTGAAGCCCGATCAGGAAGGTGCAGACAAGCTTGTGCCGCTGGTCGAGGCCAAGCCCATCATGCAGCCCTTTGGCGACCGCTCCAAGGTGGTGATCGAGCCGATGTTGACCGACCAGTGGTTCGTCGACGCCGAAAAGGTCGTGGGCCCCGCTCTGGACGCGGTGCGCGACGGCACGGTCAAGATCATTCCTGAATCGGGCGAAAAGACCTATTACCACTGGCTGGAAAACATCGAACCCTGGTGCATCTCGCGCCAGCTCTGGTGGGGACACCAGATCCCGGTTTGGTATGGGCCGACTAAAGAAGAAATCGACGCTTACCCATCGGTGAAAGGAGGCAAGAAGCGCTTTTGCGCAGCGAACGAAGCCGAAGTTACGCTTCAGGCGAAAGCCTACTATGGAGAAGATGTCGACGTTTCTTTCTACCCGAATGGAACCTCAGGGGAAATGTCGGGGTTTGGCTTCGACGGAACTAGGCTTTCTGAAGTTAGCCTCTCCCGAGATCCCGACGTGCTCGACACCTGGTTCTCCTCCGGCCTCTGGCCCATCGGCACGCTGGGCTGGCCCGAGGATACCGACGAGATGCGCCGGTACTTCCCGACCTCGGTCCTGATCACCGGCTTCGACATCCTGTTCTTCTGGGTCGCCCGGATGATGATGATGCAGCTTGCGGTCGTGAACGAGGTGCCGTTCCACACCGTCTATCTGCACCAGCTCGTCCGCGACGAGAAGGGCAAGAAGATGTCCAAGACCACCGGCAACGTCATCGACCCGCTGGAGATCGTCGACGAATTCGGCGCCGACGCCCTGCGCTTTACCAATGCGTCCATGGCGGCGATTGGCGGCGTGCTGAAACTGTCGAAAGAGCGGATCACCGGCTATCGCAACTTCACCACCAAGCTGTGGAATGCGGTCCGCTTTGCCGAAATGAACGAGGTCTTTACCGACGCCGTGCCGCAGCTGAGCGCCGCCGAGCTGGCGCCGAAGGCCGCCGTCAACCGCTGGATCATCGGCGAAACCGCCCGCGTGCGCGAAGAGGTGGACGCGGCGCTGGACAGCTACCGCTTCAACGACGCGGCCAACGCGCTTTATGCCTTTGTCTGGGGCAAGGTCTGTGACTGGTACGTCGAACTCTCCAAACCCCTGTTGCAGGGCGAAGACACCGAGGCCCAGGCCGAGACCCGCGCCACCATGCGCTGGGTGATGGACCAGTGCCTGGTGCTGCTGCACCCGATCATGCCCTTCATCACCGAGGAGCTTTGGGGGCTGACCGCCGAACGGGCAAAGATGCTGGTGCATGCCGACTGGCCCACCTACAAGGCCGCGGATCTGGTCGATGACGCCGCTGACCGCGAGATGAACTGGGTGATCTCGGTGATCGAGAACACGCGTTCCGCCCGCGCCCAGATGCGCGTGCCTGCCGGCCTCTATGTGCCCATGATCGTGACGGAAATCGACGATCACGGACAGGCCGCCTGGGAACGGAACGAAGCGCTGATCAAGCGTCTGGCGCGGATCGACAGCCTGACCAAGGCGGATGTCATGCCCAAGGGCTGCATCTCGATCGCGGCCCCTGGCGCGGCCTTTGGCCTGCCGCTGGCCGAGATCATCGACATCAGCGCCGAGAAGGAACGTCTGGAAAAGGCCAAGGGCAAGCTCGCCAAGGAGTTGGGCGGCCTGCGCGGACGTCTCAACAACCCCAAATTCGTGGAATCTGCTCCCGACGAGGTGGTTGAAGAGGCGCGCGAGAACCTTGCCGCCCGCGAAGAGGAAGAAGCCCGGATCGACGAGGCGTTGGCGCGTCTGGCGGAACTGGGTTGAGCCTTTCACTTCGCTCCAAATACTCATGAAAACGCCCCCGCCGATGTCGCAACCGGCGGGGGTTTTTGCTAGGCTCCGCTCATGCTGAACAGCCTGCGTACCCTGATCGAACGCCAGATCCTCAAAGCCCGCGCCGAGGGCAAGCTCTCGGGTCTCGAAGGCGAGGGCAAACCCCTGCCCGACCGCTCCAACGAGGCGACGGGCGACCCGGCGGTTGCCGCCGGGTTCCGGATCATGGCGCAGGCGGGCGTCCTGCCCGAGGAGTTTGTTATCAAAAAACAACTGGATGAAGCGCGGGCGGCCTATTCCGGGTTGACCGATCCGGACGCCCGCAAGGCCGCCATGGCAAGGATCGCCGACCTAGAAATGCGCTACAGCATGGCCCGGGACGCGCGGCGCGCCTTCCTGAAATAGCAGGGCGCGATTTCGCATTTTCCATGTATCATCGCTGGGACGGGTGAAGGAATTGCGACGGGGGACCCGGTCATGGAACGCCGGCTTTGCGCCATTTTGGCCGCCGATATGGCAGGCTACACGCGTCTGATGGAGCGCAACGAAAGCGATGTTCTGGGGCGTCAGAAACTCTATCGCCGCGAGTTGATCGACCCCGCCATCGCGCAGGCGGGTGGCCAGATCGTCAAGACGACCGGCGATGGCATGCTGACGCGCTTTGACACCGCGCAGGCCGCCGTGCGCTGTGCGCTGGAGATCCAGCAGGCCATGCAGCAGCGTGAGGCCGACACCCCGCGCAAGGAGCGCATCCAGTACCGCATCGGAATCAATATCGGCGATATCCTTCTGGAAGACGGGGACATCTTCGGTGACGGGGTGAATGTCGCGGCCCGGTTGGAGGCGATTTCGGAACCTGGCGGGATTTGTATCTCGGACATCGTACACCAGATTACGCAGGATCGGATAGCAGAGCCGTTCACCGATCTCGGATTGCAGAAGGTCAAGAACATCACACGCCCGATCCGTGTCTGGCAATGGGTGCCGGACCGTAGCCGGGACAACAGCCCCGATACCGCCCGTTCACAGGCCCAGCACGTGTCGTTCTGCATTGCGGGGGACGGCACACAACTGGCATGGGCGCGGATCGGCAAAGGGCCGAGTGTCCTGAAGGCACCCAACTGGCTCAACCATCTCGACTATGAATGGCGCAGCCCCGTCTGGGGGCCGTTCCTGGAGCAGATGTCGCACAGATGCGATCTTGTCCGCTTCGACCAACGCGGCAACGGGCTTTCCGATCGGGACCCGGCCGAGATTTCCGAGGACGCGATGATCTCGGACATCGGCAGCATCGTCGAGGCGGCTGGCCTGAACCGGTTCGTGCTCTTCGGTATCTCGCAGGGCTGCGCATTCTCTGTGCGCTATGCCGCTGAAAATCCGGAAAAAGTTTCTGGCCTGGTGCTGGTCGCGGGCTATCTCAGAGGCGCGTTCATGCGCAATTCACCCGAACAGTCGGCCCTGTCCGAGGCGACAAACGTTCTCATCCGCGAAGGCTGGGGATCACCCAACCCGGCCTATCGGCACCTGTTCACCGAAAGCATGATGCCGGATTCCACCGAGGCGCAGAAATCCAGTTTTGACGAGTTGCAGCGGGTCTCATGCTCGCCGGATGTGGCGGCCCGGATCAATACGATGAACGCCTCGGTCGAGGTTTCAGACTATGCATCCCGAATCCAGGCTCCAACACTGGTTCTGCACTCCGAAGGCGACCGGCGCGTGCCTGTGGCCGAGGGGCGCAGGATGGCGGCGCTGATCCCCGGCGCGCGCTTTGTTACCCTGCCTGGAAACAACCATGCCCTCATTGATGGCTCACCCGCACTGGATTTGTTCCTTTCGGAATTCTCGGCCTTTCTGGCAGAGATTGTCGAAAGTTGAGAGGGAAGATTGGCGGATGCCCTCGTCTCACCGCACATGGTGAGACCCCGCTTGGGAGTGCAGCAGGCAGAAATGGAAAGCACGCCGATGCGCAGGTCAATTCCTGAAAGGAATTGGCACAAATCCTCGACGAGGATTTGTCTTCAGACTTTCGCGAAAGTCTGAACCCGCTACTTGAAGACTGGTGCGCGCCCTTGCATCTGGGCCGCGATCACTTCCATCTGATCCGGCTTGCCGATCAGCTGCGCCTGTTCGTGCGATTCCGCAAGCAAGACATCGGTTCGCTGTTCCGATTCAGCAAGCTCGATCAGACGCTTGGCGGACCGTATCGCTGACGGGCTCTTGCCCGCGATCTCTTGCGCCAGCGCTGTGGCCTCGGCCAGCGGATCATCGGCCAGTTCTGTCACCAGCCCCCACTCGGCAGCTTTGGCGGCCCCGATGGACCGCGCGGTATAGGTGAGCAGACGCAGCACATCCGAGCGCACCAGTTGCGGCAACAGAACCATGCCGCCCATATCCGGGATCAGGCCCCATTTCATTTCCAGCACGGACAGTTTCGTATCCGGTGCGGCAATGCGGATGTCCGCCCCCAGCGCGATCTGTAACCCGCCGCCATAGACCGCCCCATGCAACGCCGCGATCACCGGCACCGGCACCCGGCGCCAGACCATCGCTACCTCCTGGAACGCATTGGTGTCGCCGTGGCTGCGCGGCATCAGCATCTCGACCGGGTCTTGTCCGGCAAAGGCCGCGAAATTCGCCACATCAAGCCCCGCGCAGAAGCTTTTGCCTTCGCCCGACAGCACCACCGCCCGTGCGTCCGAGGCCGCAACCTCTTGCCCTGCCGCGATGATCGCCTGAAACATCGCCTGATCCAGCGCATTCATCTTGTCGCCGCGCGTCAGGGTGACAAATGCGATATGGTCCTTGTATTCGACAGATACGCGCGCCATCGGGGCCTCCATTCCTGTTTGGAGCCAGACTGCCCGCTCTTGTGTCCAAGCGCCAGCGGGACGTGGGGGCAGATCAGGGCAGGTCCGCGGCCTTCATGCGCGCATAACCGGGGCTGTCCAGCGTCATGACATAGAATATCTCGCCCACCTGCTTGCCACCGGTGGTGATGCCCAACCGGCCATCGGGGTCCTGCACCGTACGCAGGATGCGCCCCTCTCCGTCGAACTGGATCAGCATGCCGCGATGGATCGGCGCGGGTCGTACCTTGGGCCCCAATCGCCAGACCACCTTGCGCAGGAAGGGGTAAGGCATCAGCGCCTCGGCAGGCACGCGCGGGCTGGCAAAGGCCAGCCAATAGGTGCCGTCGCCCTGTGCCTCGAGATTGTCGGGATAGCCCGGCAGGTTTTCCAGGAACACCTCGGTCTGGCCCACCTTTTCGCCCTTGAGCCACAGCCGGTGCACCCGCGCCCGCCCGGTTTCGTTGATCAGCAGGAAGTCCTCGTCCGGCGAGAGGGCAACGCCGTTGGTATAGACAAAACCGGTGGCGATCTTTTCGACCCTGCCGTCGGGCGTGCGCCGCGCGACATATCCGGTATCGGACTGTTCCCAGACGGTCATCACCGAAGTGGGCTTGGTGCCGCCCAGCGTCCGGGGATCGAACCGGTCGGTGGAGTTCGAGAAATAGAGGGTTCCGTCGCGCCCCAGATCCAGCTGGTTGGCATAGATCACCGGGGCACCGTCGATCCGGTCCACCACGGTCTCGACCTTGCCGGGTGCTGTCCAGCGCAGGACGCCCCGGAAACTGTCCGCGATGTAAAGCGCGCCGTCCGGTCCCGCCTTGAGGCCCAGCGGCCGCCCGCCCAGCCGGTCGACCAGCTCCGGCACCGCGCCGTCGATGCGATAGAGATTGCCCGCAAGCGACGTCGTATAGACCGTGCCGTCCGGCATCACGGCCAGATCCTCGGGGCCGATTTCACCGTCGGGGAGCGGCACGAATTCGGCCTTGTCCAGAACCCGGTTCTCGGCGAAATCACCGGTGAAACCGGGGTTTTCCGGCGGGTGATAGGCCACGGGCGCCACCGGAACGGGCCAGAACAACAGATAGCCAAGGCCAGCGAGCAACAGGATCAGAACGTAACGCATGGGCACCTCTTTGCACTTGGGCGCACCATGCGAGGCGGGGCCAGCAAAGGCAAGTCTTGCCCGGCACCGCGGCTTGCGCTTATGTGGCGCGCATGACCGGACCTCGATACACCCAGCTTGCCCAATCGCTGCCCGCCACCGTGCCCTTTGTCGGCCCCGAGACACAGGAGCGTCAGCGCGGCGCGCCCTTTGCCGCCCGGCTGGGCGCGAACGAGAATATCTTTGGCCCCTCGCCCCGCGCCATCGAGGCGATGCAGCGGGCAGCGTCTGAGATCTGGATGTATGGCGACCCGGAAAACCACGACCTGCGCGCGGCGCTTGCGGCGCATCACGGGGTTCAGCCCGACAATATCGTGGTGGGCGAAGGGATCGACGGCCTTTTGGGCTACCTGGTGCGCCTGATGGTGGGTCCGGGCGATCCGGTGGTCACGTCCGAAGGCGCCTATCCCACCTTCAACTATCACGTGGCGGGCTTTGGCGGGGTGTTGCACAAGGTGCCCTATGCCGGCGATCACGAGGATCCGCAGGCGCTTTTTGCCAAGGCGGCCGAGGTGGGGGCCAAGCTGGTCTATCTCGCCAATCCCGACAATCCGATGGGCAGTTGGCTGAAGGGCGCCGATATCGTGGCCGCGATGCAGGCGCTGCCCGAGGATACGCTGTTGGTGCTGGACGAGGCCTATGTGGAATGCGCCCCCGACGGCACCGCCGTTCAGGTCGATGCCGATGATCCGCGCCTGATCCGCATGCGCACCTTCTCCAAGGCCTATGGCATGGCGGGCGCGCGGGTGGGCTATGCGCTGGGGGCGCCAGAGCTGATCGCGGCCTTCAACAAGGTGCGCAACCATTTCGGCATGAACCGCGCGGCCCAGGCCGGGGCGCTGGCGGCGCTGGCCGATGGTGAATGGCTTGCGCATGTACAGACAGAGATCGCGACAGCCCGCACGCGCCTTGGTGAAATCGCGCGCGAAAACGGACTGATACCGCTGCCGTCGGCCACCAATTTCGTGACCATCGACTGCGGCAAAGATGGCATCTTTGCAAAATGCGTTCTGGATAACCTGGTCGCATCTGGCATCTTTGTACGGATGCCCTTTGCCGAGCCACACAATCGCTGCATCCGCGTCAGTTGCGGACCAAGGGCCGATCTGGACGCGTTTGCCACCGCCCTGCCCGCCGCCTTGGCGGCGGCACGCCGCTGATCGCAACGGATTTACCTGACATTCAGGCAATTTGCCCTAAACTGCGGATCATGGATGAACGCGGCATCGGGCGTGCGCCCGACTACACAATCCCTGCCCTGGTCATGCTCGGGGTGAACCTGACCTGGATCCTGATACTGGTCTGGGCGCTCTGGGGCTTTGGCGCCGCATTGCTGCTGGCGGCGCTCGTTCACCATGGCATCACACGGCTGGCCGTACGGATGCGCTGAACCGCGCTTAGCCCCCGGCAAGGACCTGAGCCGCCGCCTCCAGCGCTCCGGCGCCGCGCGGAACGTCCAACGCCTGCAATCCGGCCTCGATCCCGCCGAGAAGTCCCATGACCATCTGCCCGTTCAAATGCCCCATATGGCCAAGGCGAAAGAACTTGCCATAACCCGGATCACCCGGCGGGGCCATGCCCAACCCGATGCCCAGCGTCAGGCCCAGATTGACCTCTGTCCATTCCCGCAGCGCCGCGCCCTTGCCGCTGTCCAGTCTCAAGGCAGTCACCGCATGACTGCGATAAGCCGGGTCGGCAACATTCATCACCAGATCGCCGCCCTCGGCCCAAACCGTGCAGGCAGCCCAGACCGCCCGCGCCAGCACCGCATGACGGGCCCAGACCTGTTCGATCCCCTCGGCATGGATCATGTCGAGCGCCGTGCGCAACCCATACAGGTGATGGGTCGGCGCAGTACCACCGAAATGCTGGTAGAATTCGGCTGGGTTGGCGCGCGGCACCCAGTCCCAGTAGCGCGATACACGCGGCATGGATGCCCGCTTCTCGGCCGCCTTTTCGCTAAAGAAAACAAAACCAAGCCCCGGCGGCACCATCAGACCCTTCTGGCTGGCGGTCACGGTCACATCAACGCCCCAGCCATCCATTTCGAACACGTCGCACCCCAGCGACGCGATGCAATCGGCCATCAGAAGCGCCGGATGCCCCACCTCGTCCAGAACCGCCCGCAGCCCGGCGATGTCATTGCGGATCGAACTCGAGGTATCCACGTGCACCGCCAGCACCGCCTTGATCCGGTGCGCGGTATCGGCCTTCAGCGCCTCGGCGATCCGGCCCAGATCCCAAGGCGCGGATTTGCCAAAGTCGATGATCTGGCATTCGGCGCCCAGCCCCTCGGCCATCTCGGCCCAGCCATGAGAGAACCGTCCCGAAGCAGGAACCAGCACCACCTCGCCCGGCGCGATCACGTTTGACAGGGCCGCCTCCCAGGCGCCGTGGCCGTTGCAGATGTATATGGCCGCGTGGTGTTCGGTTTGCACCACCCGGCGCAGATCGGCCATCAGCCCCGGCATCATCTCGACCAGTTCGCCGGCATAGATATTGGGCGCGGCGCGATGCATGGCGCGCAGCACAGCATCGGGCATCACCGAGGGCCCCGGTATCGCCAGATACTCGCGCCCCTGCGCAAGAGAGATATTGCCGGTCATGTCCATGCCTCTTGTGTGCGTTGGGCACACCCTAGCCAGCGGTTGCTTGGCGTCAATCCACCCGGCGCGACGCAGCCAGCGCCGGGGCGATTATGCAGAGCATCTCGAACAGGATCGACGCCGCCAGGAAGGCGGTTCCGCCGCTGCCATCAAAGGGCGGCGACACCTCGACCAGATCGGCACCCGCGATGTTCACACCCGCGAGTTCCCGAACAACCTGCAAGGCCTGAAAGGCGTTTGGCCCGCCAACCTCTGGCGTGCCGGTCCCAGGGGCATAGGCCGGGTCGACGAAATCGATATCATAACTGACATAGGTCGGACCGGTGCCGGCGATCTGCCGCGCCTCGGCCATCACATCCTTGAGACCGCGATCGAAAAGCTCCTCGATGGTGACTATTCGTATGCCTTGCTCGGCGGCAAACGCGCGATCCTCCGAATCGTAGGCGGTGCCGCGAATGCCGATCTGGATCATCCGGGCCGGGTCCAGCAGCCCCTCTTCGACAGCGCGGCGGAACGGTGTTCCATGGGTATACATCGAGCCGCCGAAATAGGAATGAAAGAGGTCAGTGTGGCTGTCGAAATGGATCAGCCCCAGAGGCGCGTCAGCCGCCAGTGCCCGCAAGACCGGCAGGGTGCACAGGTGGTCGCCGCCGACACAGACAGGCAGGATACCCGCCTTGTGCACGCGCGTCACCGCCTTGGTAATCCGGTCCATAGCATCCGACAGGTCAGCCGGGTTGGGCGGCACGTCGCCCAGATCAGCACAGTTGACCGTTTCGAACGGGCGCACACCGCTGACCCCGTGTTGCGCGCGGATCATGGTGGACATGTCACGCACCTGCCGTGGTCCGTGGCGCGGGCCGGGGCGGTTGGTGGTTCCGGCATCCCAGGGCAGGCCGATCAGGCCAATATCGACCTGTGGCAGGCGTGGATCGTCCAGACCGATCATCGGCAAACGCATGAAACTGGCGATACCCGCGAACCTTGGCAAATCGAATCCCGAAACCGGTTGAAACCCTGTCTCTGCCATCCTTAGTCCTTTCCCGGATCAACCTCTTTGACCAACACCCTGCCCGGATGCGCCGCCGGGTCAAGCGGCGCAATGCTTGCGCCACGGCGGTCTCCTGCTTAAATGGGCCGACCATGACACGCGATCTGTCCCCCCTCCCCCGACCAAAGGCCCAACCATGAGCGCAAAACCGATGTCGTCGCGCGAGCTGGTGGGCTGGCTCTGGCAGAACTATCTGAAAAGCCGGATGGGCCTTTTGGGCCTCGCCTTTCTGTTCATGCTGCTCGAAGGCTCGATGGTCGGCGCGATCAGCTATATGATGCAGCCGATGTTCGACGAGATTTTCGTCAACGGCAACGGCGATGCGCTGGTCTGGGTCAGCCTCGCCTTTCTGGTGATCTTCTCGCTGCGGGGCCTGGCCAGCGTCGGGCAAAAGGTGCTGCTGGCGCGCATCTCGCAGGAAACCGCCGCGCATCTGCGGTTCGACCTGCTCAAACGGCTGATCCGGCAGGATACCGCTTTTCACCAGACCCATCCGCCCGGCTTTCTGATCCAGCGGGTGCAGGTGGATGTGGGCTCGGTCAACCAGGTCTGGCAGGTGATCATCACCGGCGCGGGCAAGGATCTGGTCTCGCTGGTGGTTCTGATCGGGGTGGCGGTCAATGTCGACCTGATCTGGACGCTGGTCATGCTGGTGGGCGTTCCGATCGCCTTTCTGCCCATTGCCATGGCACAGCGCTATGTCCGCAAAAAGGCCGCGCTGGCCCGCGATCAGGGCGCGACGCTGGCAACCCGGCTGGACGAGATTTTCCACGGCATCGTGCCGATCAAGCTGAACGCGCTGGAGCGCTATCAGCTCGACCGGTTCGATGGCCATATGAAGACCTATGTCCGCTCCGAGGTGCGCGCGTCTTTCGGCACCGCCTCGATCACCGGGCTCGTGGACGTCATGGCCGGTCTCGGCTTCATGGGCGTGCTGCTTTACGGCGGGGCCGAGATCATCGCCGGGGAAAAAAGCGTCGGCCAGTTCATGAGCTTCTTCACCGCCATCGGGCTCAGCTTTGACCCGATGCGGCGGCTGGCTTCGATCTCGGGCACCTGGCAGGCGGCGGCGGCGGCGCTGGAGCGGATCAAGGACCTGCTCGACGCGCCCATCCTGTTGTTGTCGCCGCCGAAACCGGTGGCCGCGCCCTCGGGATTGCCCACGATCCGTCTTCAGGATGTGTCGCTCTCCTATGGTGATGCGCAGGTGCTGCGCAACCTGTCACTCGACGCCGAGGCGGGCAAGACCACCGCATTGGTGGGTGCATCGGGGGCGGGCAAATCGACCATCTTCAACCTGCTCACCCGGCTGGTCGATCCGCAATCGGGCAGGGTCACAGTGGGCGATGTGGCGGTTGGCGACATGTCTCTGGAAAAGCTGCGCAGCCTCTTTTCAGTGGTCACGCAAGAGGCGCTCTTGTTCGACGAAACCCTGCGCGAGAATATCCTGCTGGGGCGTACCGACGTCAGCGAGGCGCGGCTGCAAGAGGTGCTGGATGCCGCCCATGTCTCGGATTTCCTGCCCAAACTGGAACACGGGCTCGACACGCTGGTGGGGCCACGCGGCTCGGCCTTGTCCGGAGGGCAGCGGCAACGGGTGGTGATCGCCCGCGCCCTGTTGCGCGACACGCCGATCCTGCTGCTGGACGAGGCGACCTCGGCGCTCGATGCGCAATCGGAAAAAGTGGTGCAGGCGGCGCTGGATCAGCTCTCGGGCGGACGCACCACGCTCGTTATCGCGCACCGTCTCTCCACCATCCGCAACGCCGACAAGATCGTGGTGATGGAGCGTGGCGAAGTTGTGGACGAGGGCAGTCACGAAGACCTGCTGGCGCGCGGCGGCATCTATGCCGATCTCTATCGTCTGCAATTCGAAGGCGGCAAGGAGTTGGTGGACCCGATCGGCGCCGCCGCCCAGCAACGGCCCAGCACCGACGAGACGCAGCGCAGCTCCGGCTGGTACCGTCGCCTCATGTCCCGCATTCTGGGCTGATTGCGCGCTTCGCATTTCTTCTGTTCGAAAATACCTCGGGGGAGTCGCGCCCGCGCGACGGGGGCAGAGCCCCCGACTTACGTCCTCACCGCTCTAGCGCCTTGCTGCGAGTTCTGCTGCGAGCCAATCCAGATACTCCCGGATCGCTGCCTCGTCCCGCTTGCAATAGGACCATTTCAGGTGCCTCCGCACCGTTATGAAACCTGCCTGTTTCAGCAGGTCCAGGTGCCTGCTGGCCGTTGGCTGCGCAATGTCGAGCGCCTTGGCGATCATCGTCATGCACACCCCGAACTCTGCCGGATCCGCCGACCATTGATCCGCAAAATGCCGCTGCGGTTCCGCCAGTAGCTGCAAAACCTTCAGTCGCGGCCCGCTGGCCATGGCCCTGATTTGAATTGACCTGTCCATGGCTTCCAATCATATAGTTAGTTAGCTAAATGTAAATGTGAGATATGGTCATGCTGGATCTTCCCCATATGTCGATCATCGAAGGCGCCGCTATTCGCTGGGGAAAGACCGGGAACGGCCCTCCGTTGGTTGCCATCCACGGCACACCGTTTTCCTCGCAAGTCTGGCGCAGGATCGTGCCTTACCTGACGCACCATAGGACGGTCTATTATTTTGATCTGGCCGGTTATGGTCAGTCCGAAATGCGTGAAGGGCAGGATGTATCGCTGGCGGTTCAGAACAGGGTCCTGGCCGGCCTGTTCCGGGAATGGGACCTGGACCGCCCCGATGTTCTGGCCCACGATTTTGGCGGCGCAACGGCATTGCGTGGCTCCTTCCTCGATGGTCTGCGCTTCAAGTCGCTGACGATCTTCGACGCTGTTGCACTTGCCCCCTGGGGGTCGCCCTTCGTGCAGCACGTGCGGCAGCACGAGACCGCATTTGCGGGAATGCCCGATTATATGCATCAGGCGCTGCTGCGCGCCTATTTGCAGACCGCCGCGCACCGGCCGCTGTCGCCAGAGGCAATGGATATCTATGCAGCGCCCTGGACTGGCCCGGTCGGGCAACCGGCCTTCTATCGCCAGATCGCCCAGATGGATCAGAGATACACCGACGAGGTTCAAGGGCTGTACCGTCAGATGGATTGCCCTGTCACCGTCCTGTGGGGAGAGCGCGATGCCTGGATCCCCTGCGACAAAGGCATGGAGCTGGCGGCTTTGATCTCAGGGAATGCCTGCACTCCCATCCCCGATGCCGGGCATCTGGTTCAGGAGGATTGCCCCGAAGCGATCGTTGCCGCCGTCCTGAAGCAGATCACCTGACCCTGGACGATCCCGGCCCCCTCTATCCCCGGCCCAGCGCTGCTGCGGCACGGGCCAGGGCCTCGATCCCGGCCCAGTCGCCCGCCGCCACCATGTTCTTGGGCGCCACCCAGCTGCCACCGGCACAGACCACGTTGGGCAGGCTCAGATAGCTCTCGGCATTCTGCGGCGACACGCCGCCGGTGGGGCAGAACCCGATCTGCGGCAGGGGCGCCCCGATCGCCTTGAGCGCGGGTGCCCCGCCCGAGGCCTCGGCCGGAAAGAACTTGAGCATGTCATAGCCCCGTTCCAACAGCCGCATCGCCTCGCTGGCGGTGGCGGCACCCGGCAAGAGCGGCAGGCCCTCCGCCTCGCAGGCGGCCAGCAGTCTGTCGGTCGCGCCGGGCGATACGCCGAACCGGGCGCCAGCGGCCTTGGCCGCGCGCACGTCCTCGGGCGTGACCAGCGTGCCGGCGCCGACCACGCCGCCGGGCACCTGGGCCATGATGCGGATCGCCTCGAGCGCTGCCGGAGTGCGCAGCGTCACTTCCAGTGCGGGCAGACCTCCGGCGACCAACGCCTCGGCGAGCGGGCGCGCATGGGCGGCATCGTCGATCACCAGAACCGGAACGATGGGCGCCATCTCGCAGATGGCGCGGGTCTCTCGGGATGTCATGCGCTAACCTCCAAATACGCTGGCGCCAGTATCTGCCGAACCGACCGCCGCACGGAAGGCGGCAAACAGGTCGCGGCCGGTGCCGAACTGGTTGCCGGACAGGTCTGCCGTGACCGGGTCGCGTGCCAGTACACCCTCGGTCAGGATATCAAGCACGCCCGCCTCGGCATCGACCCGCAACAAGTCGCCATCGCGCAGCCGCGCGATGGGACCCCCCTCCAGCGCTTCGGGCACAACGTGGATTGCGGCCGGAACCTTGCCCGAAGCGCCCGACATGCGCCCATCGGTGACCAGCGCCACCTTTTGCCCGCGCCCTTGCAGGATCGACAGGATCGGTGTCAGCGAGTGCAGCTCGGGCATGCCGTTGGCCTTGGGTCCCTGAAAGCGGACCACCACCACCATGTCGCCGGTCAGCTGACCGGACTTGAAAGCGGCCTTGACCTCGTCCTGGTCGTGAAAGACGCGCACCGGCGCCTCGACCACCCGATGTTCCGGCGCCACGGCCGAGACCTTCATCACCGCCGTTCCCAGCGACCCCGAAAGGCGCGACAGCCCACCGGTCGCCTGAAACGGGTCCGAGGCCGGGCGCAGTATCTTGTCGTTCAGGCTCGTTTGCGTTCCGGCCTCCCAACCGAGCACCCCATCCCGCAGCTTGGGCTCCTGTGTATAGCGCTCGAGCCCCCGGCCCGCCACCGTCAGCGTGTCGGGATGCAGGAAACCGGCCTCGAGCAGGGTGCGGATGGTATAGCCCAGCCCGCCCGCCGCGTGGAAATGGTTCACGTCGGCCAACCCGTTAGGATAGACCCGTGCGATCAGCGGCACCACCGCCGAGATCTCGGCAAAGTCCTGCCAGTCAAGCAGGATACCCCCCGCCCGCGCCATGGCAACCAAATGAATGAGCAGGTTGGTCGAGCCACCGGTCGCCATCAGCCCGACAATGCCGTTCACATAGGCGCGTTCATCCAGCACATGCGCCACCGGGGTATAGGTGTTGCCCAACGCCGAAAGGCTGAGTGACCGCCGCGCCGCCTCGGCGGTCAGCGCCTCGCGCAGGCCGGTGTTCGGCGGCACGAAACTGGCGCCCGGCAGGTGCAACCCCATGAACTCCATCAGCATCTGGTTGGTGTTGGCGGTGCCGTAAAAGGTGCAGGTGCCCGGCCCGTGATAGGCGGCCATCTCGGCAGCCATCAGCTCGGCATGGCCCACCTCACCCTTTGCAAAGCGCTGCCGCACCTTGGCCTTTTCATCATTGGGCAGACCGCTGGTCATCGGCCCCGCAGGCACAAAGACCGCCGGCAGGTGGCCAAAGCTCTGCGCCGCGATCACCAGCCCCGGCACGATCTTGTCGCAGACGCCCAGAAACACAGCCGCGTCAAAGGTGTTGTGGCTGAGCGCAACACCCGCCGCCATGGCAATCACGTCGCGCGAGAACAGCGACAGTTCCATTCCCGGTGCGCCCTGGGTGACGCCATCGCACATGGCCGGAACCCCGCCCGCCACCTGCGCGGTGCCGCCGACAGAGCGGGCGGCCTGGCGCAGCACATCCGGATAGCGCTCGAACGGCTGATGCGCCGACAGCATGTCGTTATAGCTGGTGACGATGCCCAGATGCCCGGCCGAGCCGGTGGCCAACGCCTGTTGATCCTCCCCCGCCCCGGCATAGGCATGCGCCTGTCCCGAACAGCTGAGATGCGCCCGCGCCGGGCCCTGGTCGCGGGCCGCGTCGATCCGGGCCAGATAAGGCCCGCGCGTTTCGGCGCTGCGCGCCACGATCCGGGCCGTCACCTCGGCTATGGTCGCATGTACCATGGTCATCCTCCGATCTGCCGCCAGCGGCGGCCGTCGCGATGCAGCAGCATCAGCGCCTCTTCCGGACCCGAACTGCCCTGATCATAAGGATAGGGCCGGTCGCGGTTTCTTTCCCATTCGGCGATGATCGGATCAACCCAGGCCCAGGCGGCCTCGGCCTCGTCACCGCGCATGAACAGGGTCTGGTCACCCCGGATCACGTCCATCACCAAACGCTCATAGGCGTCCTGTGGCCGGGTATCGCCGCCCAGCGCCTCGGCAAAGCTCATGTCCAGCGGCACCTCGGCCAGCCGGAAGCCGCCCGGCCCCGGATCCTTGATCGTGGTGCGCAGGGTGATGCCCTCATCCGGTTGCAACCGGATGATCAGCTTGTTGCCGTGGATCGGCCCCACATTGGGAAAGATCGAATGTGGCGGATCGCGGAACTGCACCACGATTTCCGAAACCCGCGCCCGCAGCTTCTTGCCGGTGCGCAGATAGAACGGCACCCCGGCCCAACGCCAGTTGGCCACATGAACCCTGAGCGCAATGAAACTCTCGGTGCGGCTCTGGGGATCGCCCACATGGTCCAGATAGCCATCGCCGCCCTCGTCGGCGCGGTATTGCCCCCGGGCGATGTCGCCGGGCGGAACCGGGTCAAGCGCCTCGATCACCTTGACTTTTTCGTCGCGCACCGCGTTGGGGGTGAATTTCGATGGCGGCTCCATCGCGGTCAGACAAAGGAGCTGCACCAGATGGTTCTGAACCATATCCCGCATGGCGCCGGACTGGTCGTAATAGGCCTCTCGCCCCTCGACGCCGATGCTTTCGGCGACCGTGATCTGCACATGGTCGATATGGGTCGCGTTCCAGAGGGGTTCGAACAGCGAGTTGGCAAAGCGCAGCGCCATCAGGTTCTGCACCGTTTCCTTACCCAGATAGTGGTCGATCCGATAGATCTGGTGTTCCTCGAAACAGACCCTCAGACCCGCATTCAGGGCGCGCGCGGTTTCCAGATCGCGGCCAAAGGGCTTTTCGACCACGATCCGCGCCTCGGGCGTGGCCATGCCGTGGCTCTCAAGCTGCCGTGCGATGCCGGCAAACAGGGACGGCCCGACCGAAAGGTAGAAGGCCCGCACCGCATCCGCGCGCAACATGGCTGCAAGCGCCTGCCAGCCATCCTCGCCGAGCGCATCCACCGCCACATAGTCGAGCTTTTGCAGGAACCGTCCGAGCACCTCGGTGCGGGTCGGGGTGTCCGGGGTAAATTCCTCGATCGCCTGACGCACCTCGGCGCGAAAGGCCTCGGTCGTCAGCTCGGTGCGGGCCGAACCGATGATCCGCGCCTCCTCGGGCATCTGTCCCACTTCGTAGCGATGAAAGAGCGCTGGCAAGATCTTGCGGCGAGCAAGATCGCCGGTAGCCCCGAACAGAACCAGATCGAAGGCACTGACCGGAATGACACGGGATACCATGCTGTCTCCTTTGCAACGGCTCTTTTGCGTATCCACGCCGGGCTCCGGGACGGGACATCACAAATGTTAACGCTAACAATTTGCCGTCCTCTTTACGGATACCCTGCAAAATATCAAGCCCATCCTGACATAAAACAGTTTTCTGTAGCGGCCCTGATCCAGTCCACCCTCAGCAAGCGGCGACGAGCACGACGAGAAACGATTGTGGATATCTGTGACACGACTGCTCACCATCAGACGAAATAACCTATATGAAAACAGGTTTTTCAGGCCCATTAAGCTCCTGCTTTCGGCTGTGGAAAACTCTGTGGGTGATATCGAAAGTTGACTTTATTATAAATGGTTAGACATGAATACTTATGTAGCGGTTCAGCATTTGAGACCACTACGCACGGATTCAATGGAGAAATCGCATTGCACCTGATATCCGTGCCACCAAGAGTAAGGTGAACGAGGCTTGCTGCCAGAAAACGACCTGCGGAGATACGTCAAAGCATATCGTACAGCGGATTTCCTGTCTGCACAGCAGTTGTGGATGAAATTGATGCACAAAACGCTTGTTATCAAAAATAGAATATTCTAGGGCAAAATCTTCCTGAAATTCGATGAAATGAATCAAGAAACATCAATTATTTACGGCAAAACGCTGGTGAATTTATCCACAGCTCTCGCTCTCAATTGACCCAAACCGCTACTCGATCCGGCCCAGGACCAGCAAAGATTTGCTGAAAACAACAGACAAATAGCACCGGGCCCGTACGGGCACTGTCAGAGATCCGGTATCGGGGAAGATCAAGGATTCTGGCTAAGCCAGTCCATCACCGCAGGACGCACGGACTGAACACCACGGTGGCGGGCATCCGTGATGATCTTGCGCAGCTCACCCAGATCCGTACGCAAAAGCAAGCTCTTGACGGGTCCAATTGAAGCGGGGCGCATCGACAAGGTGCGGATACCCATAGCCGCCAGACAGATCGCCTCGATCGGTCGTCCGGCATCCTCACCGCAAAAGCTGAGCGGCGTTCCAGAGATGCCGCACCGCTCGACAATCCGTTCGATCAGGCTGAGAAAGCTGCTGTTGAGCGTGTCATAGCGCCGGCGCACGCGTTCGTTCTCGCGGTCGGCGGCAAAGAAGAACTGTTTCAGATCGTTGCCACCGATCGAGAGAAATCCGACATCGTCAAAGAACTTCTGCGGCGCAAAGGCCAGCGACGGCGTCTCGAGCATGGCGCCGATTTCCAGCGTCTCGGGCAGCGGATGGCCCAGAACCTTTTCGCGGGCGATGGTCTTGTCCACCTCGGCGCGCGCGGCGTGATACTCCTCGGCCTGGGCGACAAAGGGGAACATGATGCTGAGCGCACGGCCATTTGCGGCCCGGATCAGCGCCTGCAACTGCATGCGCATCACTCCGGGCTTGTCCAGCCCCACCCGGATAGCGCGCCAGCCCAGCGCCGGGTTCGGCTCGTCCGTGGGCTTCATATAGGGCAGCACCTTGTCCGACCCGATATCGAGGGTGCGGAACACGACCCGCTTGCCCTTGGCCGCGTCCAGAACGCGCGAGTAGAGCGCCACCAGTTCCGATCGTTTCGGCATCTGGTTGCGTACCAGAAATTGCAGTTCGGTCCGAAACAACCCCACCCCTTCGGCACCCGAACTTTCGAGCGAGGGCAGATCCGCCATCAGCCCCGCATTCATCACCAGATTGATATGCTGTCCGTCCTTTGTGATGGCGGGGGTTTCCCGGATCGAGGCATAGCGCGCCTGTGCATCCGCCTGCATCGCGATCTTGTCGCGAAAGGCACTGACCACACTCTCCTCGGGACGCAGGTGCACCACCCCCTGATCGCCATCGACCAGGATCTGATCGCCGTTCAGTGCCTCGGTGGTGATCCGCTCGGCATGCACGACCAGCGGTATCGCCAGTGCCCGCGCAACGATGGCCGCATGACTGCCGACCGAGCCTTCCTCCAGCACGATCCCCTTGAGCGAGCGGCCATATTCCAGCAGGTCGCCGGGCCCGATATTGCGTGCCACCAGAATCGGATCGGGCGGCAGTTCGGCGCCGGTCTGCTTGCCCTGACCGGTCAGGATGCGCAGCAGGCGGTTCGACAGGTCATCGAGGTCGGCCAGACGCTCGCGCAGATAGGAATCCTGTACCTGCCCCATGCGGGCGCGGGCCAGAGACTGTTCCTTTTCCACTGCCGCCTCGGCGCTGAGGCCGCGGGCGATATCCTCTTCCATCCGGCGCATCCAGCCTTTGGAATTGGCGAACATCCTGTAGGCCTCGAGAACCTGCAACTGTTCCTTGTCGCCGTTCTGCGACATCTCCAGCATCTTGTCGACGCCGACGCGCAACTCGTCCACAGCCTCGTTCAGGCGCTCCATCTCGCGATGGGGATCGTCGGCGATCGGGTTGGTGATCACCACGCGTGGCTCGTGCAGCCAGACATGGCCCTCGGCCGCGCCTTCCTGCCCGGTGCCGCCCCGGAACATGGCAGATTTCTGATGCAGCGGCGACAGCGCCGCGCCCTCGCCGACAAAGGCGCCCAACTCGGCCATCTCGGCCAGCACCATGGCCACCACTTCCAGCGCATAGACCTCGTCGGCGGAAAACTCGCGTGCGTCGCGCGACTGCACCACCAGAACACCCAGCTTTTCGCCAAGCCGCTGCACGGGGATGCCCAGGAAAGAGGAATAGCGTTCCTCCCCTGTCTCGGGCATG
Organism: Ruegeria sp. BHSC223; assembly: GCF_059613025.1. Lineage (NCBI taxonomy): Bacteria > Pseudomonadati > Pseudomonadota > Alphaproteobacteria > Rhodobacterales > Roseobacteraceae > Ruegeria > Ruegeria sp. BHSC223. Next base: position 48,402 of record NZ_JBXWRR010000010.1, on the reverse strand, counting down.
TAGCGGAATCCCTTGGCCGAGGGCGCATCGGGCGTGTTGACCACCTTGCCGGACTTGGCGACGCGGCCGACCAGCCCCTCGCCCAACCGCATCCGGGTCTGGTGCACCGACTCGGGCTTCAACCCCTCGGTGGCGCACAGTTCCAGCGTGTCGACATCGCGGAACAGGTAGATCGAGCAGACCTCGGTCCCCATGCTGTCGGCGATCAGATGCGTGATCCGGTCCAGACGGGCCTGACCGGCCTCGTCCGTCGCCATCGCCTCGCGTAGCCGCCCCAGCAGCTTGCGGGATTCGCTTTCGGTTCCGTCCGCCATGGGTCCTCGCGCCGTTGCAGGATCAGGCGCGCCCGGCCCCGCTTGGATCAGGCCGCCTTGTCCAGTTCAAACGCATCATGCAGCGCCTGCACGGCAAGTTCCATGTATTTCCGGTCGATCAACACGGAAATCTTGATCTCAGAGGTTGTAATCACCTTGATGTTGATCCCCTCATCCGAGAGTATCTTGAACATCTTGGCGGCCACGCCCGACTGGCTGCGCATGCCGATGCCGACGACCGAGACCTTGCAGACGTCATAATCGACCAGCAGGTCCTCGAATTCCAGCTCCCCGGCTTCCTTGACCGCGTTCATCGCCTTTTCGGCGCGCGACACCTGGTCGGTGGGGCACGAGAAGGTCATGTCGGTGATGCCTTCCTCGGACACGTTCTGCACGATCATGTCGACGTTCACGCCGCCCTCGCTGAGCGCATTGAAGATGGTGGCCGCAACGCCGGGACGGTCCTGGACCGAGACAACGGTCATCTTGGCCTCGTCGCGGGAATAGGCGACGCCGGAGACTACATTGGATTCCATGATTTCCTCCTCATCGACAACCAGCGTACCGGCGGTGTCGGATTGTTCCTCGAAACTGGAGAGGACACGCAGTTTGACCTTGTACCGCATGGCCAGTTCGACCGAGCGGGTTTGCAGCACCTTGGCCCCCAGCGAGGCCAGTTCGAGCATTTCCTCGAACGAAATCTTTTCCAGCTTGCGCGCCTTGGTGCAGATGCGCGGGTCGGTGGTATAGACGCCATCCACATCGGTATAGATGTCGCAGCGCTCGGCCTCGAAGGCGGCGGCAAAGGCAACGGCGGTGGTGTCCGACCCGCCCCGGCCCAGCGTGGTGATGCGGCCCTCGGGGCTGACGCCCTGGAACCCGGCGACCACCGCAACCTTCATGCCTTCGGCGAATTTCTGGTTGATATTGTGCGGCGGGATATCTTCGATCCGGGCCTGGCTGTGCGCGCTGTTGGTCATCAGCGGCACCTGCCAGCCCTGCCAGCTGCGCGCGGGGATATCCATCTCTTGCAGCGTCAGCGCCATCAGGCCGGCGGTGATATTCTCGCCCGACGACACAACCGCATCATATTCCCGCGCATCGAACAGCGGCGAGGTCTCGTTGACCCAGCCCACCAGTTCATTGGTCTTGCCGGCCATGGCCGAGACGATGACGATCACGTCATAGCCCTTGGCCACTTCGACGCCCACGCGCTTGGCCGCGCGGCGGATACGGTCGAGATTGGCGACCGAAGTGCCGCCGAATTTCATCACGAGCGTTGGCATGGGGGCTAGGTCTCCGCGCCTGTGGAAAAATGTCCCGAGCCTCTTATGCGAGGGGGGGTACAAGAGCAAGAGGGCATTGGGGCCGTACCGATTTGACGCAGGACCGCAAGGCGGCGTACGGGCTTTACAGATCCCGGTCGGAATGCGAGCGTTGCAGAGCCTTTAGCCAGCAAGGAACCACCATGCGCGCCACCATCCTCGCCGTCAGCCTGATCTTGTCTTCGCCTGTGGCGTTTGCCGCCACCGTATCCGGAACCGACGGGCAGAACGCGCTGGGAACGGTCCCCTGCGCGACGGGTGGCGCGGCCCTGTCCGATTGCCCGGCAGAACTGCGCCGCAAGGAGGATGGTACCGCGACACTCGCCGTCATCCTGCCCGGTGGAACCGTGCGCAACATCTATTTCGAGGATGGCAAACCGGTCTCCAGCAGCGCGCCCTCGCCCGTCAGCTCGGAAACTGTCGGGGACACGCTGCGGATTTTCATTGCACCAGGCGAGGTATTCGAACTGCCGGCGGCCGCGGTCGCGTCTCAATAAGGGTGCGCGCGCCCGTCCCAGGTTTCGAAACATCCCGTCGTCTCGGGCGATAGCGTGGCAAAGCGCTCGATCAGGCCGCCCGCCGCCTCGGTAACGTCGATATCGCCGCCCTGACCACCCATGTCGGTACGGACCCAGCCCGGATGATAGACGCCCACGGCGATGCCCTCGGGTGCCAGATCGGCAGCCAGGTTGCGGCCCAGGTTCAGCACAGCCGCCTTGGACGCGCGATAGGCATAGCTGCCGCCCGGCGCACGCGTGTGCGAGGCCATCTGCGACGAGATGATTGCAATCTTGCCGCCGGCGGCCCTGATATTGGGGAGCAGGGCCTGAACGGTCAGAAAGACGCCGGTGACATTGGCGGCAAAGCTGTCGGTCCAGACCTGCGCGGTGTAGCCCTCCAGCGACAGCCCCTTGTCCAGATAGACGCCTGCATTGCAGATCAACAGATCAATGGGGCGCCCCGCCAGCACCTCGGCCATGGCGCGGTGCTGGACCGGGTCGGTCACATCAAGCGCGATATCGCAGCTGTCATCGCGCGCGGTGGCGGTGACGTCATGGCCCGCCTTGCGATACTGTGCGGCGAGCTCCCGCCCGATCCCGCGGTTGCCGCCGGTGATCAGTGCATGCATGTCAATTCGCCTTTCGGTTCGGCAGGAATGGCAACGGCGCGACGGGGATACCGTCCTCAAGCAGGGCCTTTGCCTCTTCCATCTTGGCCTCGCCATAGATCGCCCGTTCCGGCGCCTCACCCAGATGCATCCGGCGCGCTTCGGTTGCGAAATCCCGGCCCACATAGTCGGAATTCGCCTCGATCTTGCGCCGGATCTCGGCCAGTGCCTGTTCGGCGGGTGTTGCAGGCGCGGTCAGCGGGCGGGCGTCCTTGTTGGACCGGACCGAGGTGACACGGGGGCTCATGATCGCCTTTTCGACCTCGGTCCCGCCACAGATCGAGCAGGCGACCATTCCGGTCGCCGCCAGTTTTTCAAATGCGGCAGCCGATTGGAACCAGCTGTCAAAGCTGTGCCCGGCGCTGCATTTCAGAGAATACTGAATCATCTGGCCATTCCATTGCGGTCCGCCCAGTAGATATCCACATATGCCGCAAGATCAAGTAGAGCGCGGCATCCCGGACGATTGACACAGGCCGCGCAGAGCGACCGGATCAATACCCATCAGCAGCTGATGCAGGCCCGGTTCGTCGACCAGCGCGGCGGAGTCAGCCAGCGGCACCCATCTTCGCTGCCGCTGGCCCGTTTCGGGGTATTCATCTTCCAGACGCGCAACGCAGAGCGGATATACCTCGATCTTGCAGGGAACCTCGCGCCGTTTATCGAGCAGCTTGACATAGTGGTAAGCCCCCAGCGAGACCGGAGAGACACGCCCCACGACGCCCGCCTCCTCCCACGCCTCGCGTGCGGCGGTGGCGGCTCCGTCCAGGCCGGGTATCGGCCAGCCCTTGGGCAGAATCCAGCGCCTCGTCCCGCGCGAGGTGATCAGCAGCACCAGAGGCGTGTCCCCGTCGAACCGGTAGCAGAGCGCGCCATATTGCAGCCGGGTCAACGCCTGCGCCCTTTGCATCGTCACCGCCTTGTCGAGCTTTGCGTTCATCGCGCTCCGTCCTGTCCGCGTGGTCGCGCGGGTTGAAACCAATTAACGGCGGAATTGTGAAACTGCGGTTACATCCCTTCGCCCAGCGCCATCTTGTCCGACAGGCGCGCAACCAGTTCGGCATGGGGAATATCCGCATCCACCGCCAACCGCCTGAGCCCGAAATGCACATGCGCGATCTGCTGGTAATAGCGGGTATAGACATAGTTCACCGATGCCCCGGCAACCGCGCCCAGCACCGGCACCGATTGCGCCGCCAACTTTTGCCCCAATGCTGTTGCAAGTCGCGGTGCCACGGCCGAGATCATCTTGTGCAAGGCCCCACCGGTCAGCGTAAGCCGCAGCGAGACAAAACCCAGATCGGCGCCGTCATCCGTCGACAACGGGCCTGCGGCGGCAAAGACCCGGATACAGTCGAACTGCACGTTCTCGGCGGCGGGATCGAACCCGTGTTCGGCGGCCACATCCTGTATCGCGCGCAAAAGAACCGCGGTGGTCGCTGGCAATTCGACGAGCGCCGAAGGCAACCCACCCATGCCACCGGCGGCGCCCATGGCTGTGGTCCAGATCATGTTGGTTCGTCCGCTCTGTCCCGGCACCGCCAGGCGCGAGCCTTGTGCGGCACGCATAGCCAGCACCAGCGCCCGCTCGGTCGCCTCGGTCAGACCGGCGCGCACCTGATGCGGCAGCCGGTCAAGCAGCCCTTCTGCCTGCCCGCCCAGCGCGTTTAGCAACCGGATCCCGGTGCCGCCCGCCGCACGATAGCGCGCGGCCAGCGCCTCCAGCTCGGCCTCGGCATCCACCGGGGCAACGATCACGATATCCTGCATGGCGCATGCCTCCTCTGACTTTCAAAGATCGGCATCGCATCTTGCGATTTCAACGGGTCCAGCGGGTGACCCGGCCTGAAACGCCTGCCCAGGCGCCGGGCACCAGATCCAACCCCAGCACCCGGTCGGGATTGGTGGGTGGCGGCATCTCGACCCCATCCAGCCGGGCAAAGCCGAAGCGGCTGTAATAGGGCGCATCTCCCACCAGCATCACCCGTGCCCAGCCGCTTTCGCGGCCCGCCTCCAGCCCTTCCTGGATCAGAAACCCACCCAGCCCTTCGCCCTGGTGGGTGGGGTGCACGGCCACGGGCCCCAGAAGCAGCGCGTCGCAATCGCCCACATGCACCGGCCAGAACCTGATCGCCCCGGCCAGTGTGCCATCGCTGTCGCGCGCAACCAGCGACAGGCCGGCCACTGGCGGTACATCATCGCGCAGCCGGTACGAGGACAGCGCCGTGCGGCCCGGTGCAAAACACAGGTCATAAAGCGCCTCGACCTCCCACCAATCGTCCGGTGTTTCCGGTTTGACCTCGATCACCTGTCTTCCTGCCTCTCCCTTCGGGTGGAAATCGCCCTATCACTTCGTTACCCCTAGGGCAAACGCTTGGAGATCAAAGACACATGTTCTATCGACCTGAAGACGGGCACGGCCTGCCGCACAACCCGTTCAACGCCATCATCACGCCGCGCCCCATCGGTTGGATATCCACCCGTGCTGCGGATGGCACCAACAACCTTGCCCCCTACAGCTTCTTCAATGGTGCCGCCTATGTCCCGCCTCAGGTGATGTTCTCGACCACGGGCAGCAAGCCCGACCAGGACAACACCAAGGACACCGTCGCCAATATCGAGGCGACAGGTGTCTTCTGCGTCAACATCGTCGAATACGCGATGCGCGACGCGATGAACGCGACATCGGAGAGTCTCCCGCGCGATGTGGATGAATTCGCCCATGCCGGGCTGACACCCGTCGAGTGCGAAACGATCGCCTGCGCCCGCATCGCCGGGGCGCCCGCCGCGCTGGAATGCAAGCTGACGCAGATCGTGACGCTGCCCGGCGAGTCCAATCGGGTGGTATTCGGCGAGGTGACCGGTATCCACATGCGCGATGACTGCCTTAAGGACGGGATTTTCGACGTCACCACCTATCAACCGCTGGCCCGGCTTGGCTATCGTGACTATACCGTCGTGCGCGACCTCTTTACGCTTGCGCGCCCGGACGACAGATGACCCTTCCGGACCCAGGTCGTCGCTACCCGATCACGTTGCCTGACGGGTCCGACCATGCTGGCACCGTGTTCCTGAACCGGGTGATAGACCATCCCCGGTTCCGCGCCGGGGACTACAGCTATGCCTCTGATTTCGATCCGCCGAAGGATTGGGCGGCGCGGCTAGCGCCCTATCTGTTTCCCACTTCGGCCGAAACACTGACACTAGGCCGCTTCTGCCAGATCGCTCACGGGGTCCGCTTCATCACCGCCTCGGCCAATCACGCCCAGAACGGGATCACCTGCTTTCCCTTCCCGGTCTTCGACCCGGCGCAAATGACCTCCTATCAGCCGGACCGCCGCGATACGGTGGTCGGCCACGATGTCTGGATCGGATATGGGGCGATGATCCTGCCCGGCGCGCGGATCGGCAACGGCGCCATCATCGGCGCCGGCGCGGTGGTGCGTGGCACGGTGCCCGCTTACGCGGTGGTCACCGGCAATCCCGGCCAGGTGATCCGCTTCCGTTTCGATCCCGACACCATTGCCCGGCTGCAATCTCTCGCCTGGTGGGACTGGCCGCCCGATCTCATCGCCCGCGCCGAACCGGCGCTGCTCTCAGGCGATCTTGCCGCTCTCGCCGCCCTCGCCCCCTGATCCCTCTTTCCTCTTGCCCCAAATATCCCGGAGCGCGAGGCAGCGCCTCGCATCCCGCACCGAAAGGTGCGGCAACAAGAAAGCGCGCGCCGTCAGGCGCGCACCGCTTGGCAAAGGGTCAGTGACCACCCAGGATGCCGGTCCGGACCGAGTAATCCACCGCCAGCCCGTAATCGGGGTCATCGTCGCTGTCGACCATCAGATGCCCGGCCTTGGTCAACAGCTGGTGGCAGTCGCGGCTCAGATGCCGCAGCATCACCTGCTTGCCCGCCGCCTCGTATTTGAGCGCTACCGCCTCGATCGCCTGCAACGCCGACTGGTCGACAACCCGGCTCTCCTTGAAATCGACGATCACGGTTGCGGGGTCCTGTTCGACCTCGAACAGTTCCACGAACCCGTCGGTCGAACCAAAGAACAGCGGCCCCTGAATCTCATAGACCTTGGCGCCCTTTGCGGTATGCGACTCGCGCGTCACCGCATGGATGCGCTTGGCGTTGTTCCAGGCATAGGCCAGCGCCGAGACGATGACCCCCACCACAACGGCAACCGCGAGGTCCTCCATCACGGTCACCACGGTGACCAGAACGGTGACAAAGGCATCGGTCAGCGGCACCTTGCGCAGGATCATAAGCGAGTTCCAGGCAAAGGTGCCGATCACCACCATGAACATCACACCAACCAGCGCGGCCAGCGGGATCTGCTCGATCAGCGGTGCGCCCACCAGGATGAACACCAGCAGGAACAGCGCCGCCGCGATACCCGCCACCCGGGTCCGGCCGCCGGATTTCACGTTGATCATCGACTGGCCGATCATCGCACAACCGCCCATGCCGCCAAAGAAGCCGGTCACCACATTGGCCGCGCCCTGGGCGATGCATTCCTGGCTGGCCCCGCCCCGCTTGCCGGTGATGTCGCCCACCAGGTTCAGGGTCAGCAGCGACTCGATCAACCCGATCGCCGCGAGGATGACGGAGTAGGGCAGGATGATTTCCAGCGTTTCCCAATTCAGCGGCACCATCGGGATGTGGAACTGCGGCAACCCGCCCTCGATAGAGGCCATGTCGCCAACCCGTGGCACATCCAGCCCGGCGCCGATCACCAGCGCGGCGACCACGGCGATGCCCGCGAGTGGTGCAGGGATCACCCGCGTCACCCGCGGCATGATCCAGATCACCACCATGGTCAGCGCCACCAGCGCCAGCATCAGCATCAGCGGGCCACCGGACAGCCATTCTCCGCCGCCCATCCCGTGGCCGGTATTTTCCATGCTGCCCGGCACCTTGAACTGGCCCATCTGCGCCAGAAAGATCACGATGGCCAGCCCGTTGACAAAGCCCAGCATGACCGGATGCGGCACCAGCCGGATGAACTTGCCCCATTGCATGACCCCGGCGACCAATTGCAACAGCCCCATCAGCACCACGGTGGCAAAGAGGTACTCGACCCCATGCTGCGCCACCAGCGCCACCATCACCACCGCCAGCGCCCCGGTTGCGCCCGAGATCATGCCCGGCCGCCCGCCGATCAGCGCGGTGATCAGCCCGACCAGAAAGGCCGCGTAAAGCCCCACCAGCGGGTGCACCCCGGCGACAAAGGCAAAGGCCACCGCCTCGGGCACCAGCGCCAGCGCCACGGTCAGCCCTGACAACAGCTCGATCCTGAGGCGCGAGGCGGTCAGCGGCTCGTCCGGCATCCAGCGCAGGTCGGGAATGGCGAGACGATTGGCAAGACTTGCCAGGAAGGCACGGGGCATGGGTCAGGTCCTGATGGGGAGTTCGCGTTCCGGGCCTTGTAACGAATCGCCACCCATACGGCCATGGCACAGCACGGGTAGCGGCTATGCGTCGCATGCATGACTTTCGCTCGCGGCAACGTGACTTGCACCCGGCCCGCCCGCTGCTCACCTGTCTTGCATGCGTTCCCTGATCCCCTTGCTGCTTTCCGCCCTGATCGCCCTGCCCGCCCATGCCCAGGACATGCAGGGCAACGATACCGCCGGAAACTGGCGGGTCACCCATCACCGACTGATCGGCATCTGGGATTCCATGTGCGACGAGCGGTTCGAGCAAGGGAGATTGGTGAAACGCTGCTATCTGCGGCACGTGGACGTGTTCTCGCAACATCCCGAATTCGCCGCGCAATATCTCTTTGTCACCCCCGAAAGCACTGGCTTCGCGGTCGAGATCGGGATCGAGCCCGGCTCGCTTTTCGCCCCCGGCGGCCTTCGGATCGAGGGTGAACAGGGGCGGATCTGGCACAGCAATTGGCCCGGCTGCCTGACCGGACTCGGCTGTACCTTCTCCGAGGGCAGCGCCGAAATCCTGATCGCGGCGATGCGGCAAGGCGAAAGCTTTCGCTTCACATTCCGAGACCGTCACGGACGGGCGCAGAACCGCGACTGGCCGCTTGGCCAGTTCGAGGCAGCCTGGCAGGATTTTCTTGTGCAGTCGCGGACGCGCGGACTTATCGGCGGCGGCAGCCCGAGGCAAGAATGAGCCACGCCCTTGAAATGCGCGCCGGAATCCGCACAACTCGGACGCGAAACGCCCGCAACAGGAAAAGGCCAGCAACATGCGCAACACCAAGATCGCCGTGATCGGCGGCTCGGGCATCTATGACATCGACGGGTTGGACGCGGCGGAATGGGTCACTGTCGACACCCCATGGGGGGCGCCTTCGGACCAGATCCTGACCGGACGGCTGGGTGGCGTCGACATGGCCTTTCTGCCCCGACACGGGCGCGGCCATGTGCATTCCCCGACCGAGGTCCCCTATCGCGCCAATATCGATGCGCTGAAACGGCTGGGTGTCACCGATGTGATCTCGGTTTCCGCCTGCGGATCGTTCCGCGAGGAGATGGCGCCGGGGCATTTCGTGATCGTCGACCAGTTCATCGACCGCACTTTTTCGCGTGAGAAGAGCTTCTTTGGCACCGGCTGCGTCGCCCATGTCAGCGTCGCCCATCCCATCTGCCCACGCCTGTCGGACGCCTGTGAAACCTCTGCCCGCGCCGCCGGCATCACGGTGCATCGCGGCGGCACCTATCTGGCGATGGAGGGTCCGCAATTCTCGACACTCGCGGAATCGAAGATGTACCGCGAGCACTGGGGCGCCGATGTGATCGGCATGACCAATATGCCAGAGGCGAAGCTCGCCCGCGAGGCCGAGCTTTGTTATGCCTCCGTCGCGATGGTCACCGATTATGACAGCTGGCACCCCGATCATGGCGAGGTGGACGTGACCCGGATCATCGCCACGCTGATGGGCAATGCCGACAAGGCGCGCGCCATGGTCAAGGGCCTGCCCGCCCTCCTGGGTGCCGAGCGCACACCCTGCCCGCATGGCTGCGACCGGGCGCTGGACCATGCCATCCTGACCGCCCCCGAGGCGCGCGATCCTTCCCTCCTCGCCCGGCTTGACGCGGTTGCAGGCCGGGTGTTGTGAGCACAAACGAACGCTTGACCGTGAACGGATAAGCAGGCTGACTGCCGCCTGCCCTTACCCTGCGGAGACCCCAATGCCCCTCGATCTCTGGCTTGCCTTTGTTGCCGCTTCGACTGCCCTTCTGCTGATCCCCGGCCCCACAGTGCTGCTGGTCTTGAGCTATGCCCTGTCCAAGGGGCGCGGTGTGGCCGTTGCCTCGGCCACGGGAGTGGCTCTGGGAGATCTCATCGCGATGAGCGCCTCTCTCGCCGGGCTTGGCGCATTGGTGCTGGCCTCGGCCACGCTGTTTGCGGTGCTCAAATGGGTCGGCGCCGCCTATCTTCTGTGGCTGGGCTATCGCCTGTTCCGCAGCGCGGGCAGCGCGGGACTGGCGCAGATGCGCGTCTCGCCGGATGTGAGCGCACGGTCGGTCTTTGCCCATGCCGCCGCTGTCACAGCGCTGAATCCGAAATCAATCGCCTTCTTCATCGCTTTCGTGCCGCAGTTTCTGCGCCCCGAAGCCCCCTTGGTTCCGCAATTCGCCATCCTGATCGCAACCTTTGTCGGTCTGGCAGGGCTGAACGCGCTTGCCTATGCGCTGCTTGCCGACCATCTGCGCCGCTGGATCGACCGGCCATCGGTCATTGCCGGGTTGACCCGAACCGGAGGGATAACCCTGATGGGCATGGGTCTTGCCACTGCCCTTCTGAGGCGCCCCACCTAATCGTCCGGATGCGCCTTCATGAACTCGCGGATGAAGCGGCGTATCTCGCGCGCGGCGCTGGTGTCGAGCGCCTTGCACTTTTCCACAAACGCGTCCCGCTCGTTCTTGTCGAGCCTCAAAACCAGCTGCGCATCCTTTCTGGAGGCGCTTTTTCCGTCTTTCTTGCCCACAAACCTACCCGGTGGTTGAAAAATCTGCATATGCTTTGTATATACAAAGCATATATCATGTCGATGCACTTCGACCGTAGCAACATGACGAAGGCAAATGCAATGAACCTGCACACCGCACAATCGCTGCTGATACAGGATCGCCGCGACTGGGTGAAACCGCACCTGTCCTGGTTGCCGGCCGCGCTCTACCGGTCTTTTGGCAGCCTCAGGACCAAGACCTGACGACGCCCCCGTTTCGGGGCGATACAAGTCGCCCCTCCCCCTTGCGTCTGCGCGCGTCATGCGCCAAACCGCAGGAAACGCTGTTTTCCGGGGGGCCACATGTCCAGAACGAAATCGGTTCAGGATTACATCCGTACCATCGTCGATTTTCCCCATGAAGGGATCCTGTTTCGGGATGTGACCACGCTGTTTGCCGATCCACGCGGTTTTCGCATGGCGATCGATCAGATGCTGCATCCTTATGCCGGCGAGCGGATCGACAAGGTGGTGGGGCTGGAAGCGCGCGGTTTTATTCTTGGCGGGGCCATTGCCCACCAGTTGAGTGTCGGTTTCGTACCGATCCGCAAGAAAGGCAAGCTGCCCGGCACCACGATTAGCCAGGACTATAAACTGGAATACGGCGAGGCGATTGTCGAGATCCACGACGATGCGATCCAACCAGGCGAGAAGGTGCTGCTGGTAGATGACCTGCTGGCCACCGGCGGCACCGCCGCCGCCGGGATCCGGTTGATAGAACGGTTGGGTGGTGAGATCGTCTCTTGCGCCTTCATCATTGACCTGCCTGACTTGGGCGGCCGCAAGGTGCTGGAAGCGATGGGCATGGATGTGCACGCGCTCTGCGCCTTCGAAGGTCTCTGACCGGCGCAGAACAAAATTCTGCGAATTTTGTTCACTAGAAAATTCGCAGAAATTTCTTGCTCTTGCCTCTCACGCAAGCACTGCACCCGGATTCATGATACCGAAAGGGTCTAGTGCAGTTTTGATCGCACGCATCGCGGCCAGTTTCGCCGGATCGCCATAGCGCTGTAGATCTCCGGTCTTGAACCGTCCGATGCCGTGCTCGGCGCTGACAGAACCGCCGTACTCGTGCACGAGGTCATGCACCAGTCTCTTGAGGCCAGTGGCCTGATCCGCATAATCCGACCGGTTCCGTCCCTTTGGTGGAAACAGGTTGTAGTGCAGATTGCCGTCCCCAAGGTGACCGAAGCAGTTGATGCGGTATGATCCCGCCGCGGCAACCATCTCCTGTCCGCGCCGGATGAACGCGGGCAGTTCCGACAGCGGCAGCGACACGTCATGGCTGGAGATCGAGCCGATCCGGCGATTGGCCTCGGGGATATGTTCGCGCAGGCTCCAGAGCGCGGCACGCTGCGCCTCGCTCTGTGCCACTACGCCATCGCTGGCCAATTCGGCCTCCACCGCCGCCTCGAACAGCGACTCAAGCGCCGTGACCGCGTCCAGACCGCCCGACAGGCCCAACTCCACCAGAACGCTCCATTCCGGAACCGGGTCCAGCGGTTGGCGCAGATGCGGCAGGGTCTCCGCCAGAAAGTCGAAGCTCTGACGGTGGATCAGCTCAAAGGCGCTGATACACTCGCCGTTCTGGCCACGCGCCAATGCCAGAATGTCCAGCGCGGCCTGCGGATCGCGCACCGCAAGCAATGCGGTGCCCAGCGAGCTCGGCATCGGAAAAAGCTTCAGCGCGGCGGCAGTGATGATGCCCAGCGTGCCCTCGGAACCGATCAGCAGGTTCCGCAAATCATAGCCGGTATTGTCCTTTCTCAGACGGGTCAGCCCGTTCCAGATCTCTCCGCTCGGCAGAACCACCTCAAGCCCCAGGCACAGGTCACGGGCATTGCCATAGCGCAGCACCCCCACCCCACCGGCATTGGTGGCCAGATTGCCACCGATCCGACAGGACCCTTCGGACGCCAGCGACAGCGGGAACAGGCGGTTCACATCACCGGCCGCATCTTGAATGTCGGCCAGGATACAGCCCGCCTCGGCCACCACAACGTTCTCTTGCGGATAGACGCCGCGTATCCGGTTCATGCGTTCCAGCGAGATGACCAGCGGCGCGGGCCCGTCGGGCATTACCTGTCCGCCCACCAGCCCGGTTCCGCCGCCATAAGGCAACACCGCCACCCGCTGCGCCGATGCAGCCCGGATCAGTGTTGCCACCTCCTCGGTCGAACGCGGCAAGGCCAGAACGCCCGCCTGCCCGGTCCAGCGCCCGCGCGGCTCGGCCAGATAGCGGGGCTCGACCGGGCGCAACACCTCGGCGGGCAACAGGCCGCGCAGGTGGGTGGCAAAGCTTTCATCGGCGGGATTCAGGATCATACCCTTTCCATGCCCAAGGCGCGCGGGTCGGGCAAGCCCTAATCGAGATCGACGAGGTAGCGCGGTTCAAGCACCACCACCGTGGGCCGGTCGGGCAGCGTGCGCAGCGATATGTCGATCTCGGACACGCCATCGCGGCGAATGTCGAAATCGTTCCGAACGCCTGCAAGAAACCGGTCCAGCGAATGCCCCGAGAACCAGTGCATCGGGATGATGACCGAGCTTTTCAGGCGCCGTAGCACCGCGATCATCTCGGGAAGCGACATGGTCGTGCCACCATCAACAGCGGCCATCACCACATCAAGCCGGCCAAGGGCAGCGAATTGCGCATCGTCGGGAACATGGTGCAGGTGTCCCAGATGCCCAATGCACATTCCCTCGACCTCGAACACGAAGATAGAATTGCCGCGCTCCTCGACCCCACCATAGACCGACCGGATATCGGTCGAGACATTCCGGATCAGCATTTCACCCAGATCGAGATGGTGTTCTATTCCCTTGCCGAACGGGCCCCAGCCTTGCAGAACATGCGGGATCGCCGGGTCGGGGAATTGCGTCCAATGGGTCTCGTGCGCGTGGTTCATGGTCACGATATCGGGGATCATGTCGGCGCTGCCGATGAAGCCGGTGAAATCGGTGACCGCGTTCAGCCCGCCGGGCGTCTGGATCAGAAACGAGGCATGCGCGATATAGCTGATCCGCACCGAATAATCCGGCACCGGATCCTGCCAGCCCGCCTTGTGCAGATACTCGATGCCGGGCGCGGCATCGGCGATGGCAATGCAATGGCTTGGGCGACGCTCTTGAGCCACCGCGCCCCCAGCAAATAAAGTCAATGCCAGTAGAAACCGCCACATTCCATGAATAGTAGCGCATCATCGCGGCAAGTCACGCCCCTGGTCTCTGTTCGTTAGAAAGCGCACCGGCTCCGGAACGGTCCCGACGCCGCGATACCGCCCATCTAGCCCGCATCCGTCTTGCCGCGCCGGTCCGAACGTAGGCAGGCATAGAGGACATGGGTCCGCCAGCGCCCGTTGATCTGAAGATAGGACTGCGCCACGCCTTCATACTTGAACCCCGAGCTTTCCAGCAGTCCGCGCGAGGCCATGTTCTCGGGCAGGCAGGCGGCTTCGAGACGGCTGAGGTCGAGACGGGAGAAGGCGTGGTGCACCACCGCGCCGATCGCCTCGCGCATATATCCCTGCCGGGCATAGCATTGCCCGGTCCAGTATCCCAGCGTTCCCGCCTGGGCGGGACCGCGGCGGATATTGTCCAGCGTGATCGCCCCAACCAGCACATCGTCCGAGCGCCGGAACACGAACAGGGGCACCGCCGAGCCGCTGGAGACCGAGCGTTGCGCCCAATAAACCCGGTTTGTGAAACTCTTGCGGCTGAGATGATCGCTGGCCCAGCTAGGCTCCCACGGGATCAGATAGTCACGCGACGCCCGCCGCAGCGCTGCCCAGTCGGCATAGTCGGAATGCGCCGGCAGACGCAGGCTGAGCCGCTCGGTTTCGAGTGTCAGCTTGCGGCGGCCCAGCAGCATCAGGCGGCGCGCCTCTCTTGCAGCTCCGCCAGGTTGGGGGCGGCCGAAACCGGGCCATAAAGCGCCAGCGCCGCCGGGGCCTGGACCGCCATCCGCTCGGCAAAGGCGCGCACATCGGCGGTGGTGACCGCGTCGATCCGGGCCACGGTATCCTCGAGCGAAGGCACCTTGCCCCAGATCTGCACGAGCCGCGCCAGCCGTTCGGCTCGGTTCGACGGGCTTTCCAGCCCCATCAGCATCCCGGCCTTCATCTGGGCGCGGGCACGGGCCACTTCGGCCTCGGTCATATCGTCCGCGGCGCGCTTCATCTCGTCGATGGTGATGCCCGCCAGTTCGGCCACCTGCCCCGCGCTGGTCCCGGCATAGATGGTGGTGGTGCCGGTATCGGCATAGGCGCCGGTCTGAGCAAAGATCGTGTAGCACAGGCCACGCACTTCGCGCACTTCCTGGAACAGGCGCGAGGACATGCCGCCCCCCAGCGCCGAGGAATAGATCTGAGCGGTATAGATGGCGTCGTCGCGATAGCCGGGTCCCTCGAGCGCCAGCGCGAAATGGGCCTGCTCCAACGCCTTTTCACGCCGTGCTTCGCCGCCGGTAAACAGCGCAGGTTCCGCCAGCGCGCCCTTGCGCTGGGTAAGATGGCCGAACATCTCTTCAGCCAGCCGGACCAGCAGGTCGTGATCGACCGCGCCGGTTGCCGACAGAATCATCTGCTCGGGCCCGTAATTCTCGGCCACAAAGGCCGACAGATCGGCGCGGGAAAAGCTGCTGACCCGCTCGGCCGGGCCAAGAATGGTCCGGCCCAGCGGCTGGTCGCGATAGCTTTCTTCCTGCAACCAGTCAAAGATCACGTCGTCGGGCGTGTCATGGGCCTGGCCGATCTCTTGCAGGATCACTCCACGTTCGACCTCGATCTCGCGCGGATCAAAGACCGGGTTGAGGACGATATCGCCGATCACGTCGAGCGCCAGCGCCACGTCCTCTTTCAGGACGCGGGCATAATAGGCGGTCACCTCGCGCGAGGTATAGGCGTTGATATAGCCGCCCACATCCTCGATCGCCTCGGCAATCTGCAGCGCCGAGCGGCGCTCGGTTCCCTTGAACGCCATGTGTTCCAGGAAATGGGCGATGCCGTTCTGGTCGATCCGTTCATGCCGCCCGCCCGCGGTCACCCAGATGCCGATGGCCGCCGATTGCAGGCCCGGCATGTTCTCGCTGACGATGCGAAAGCCGTTGGCCAGTTGGTCCTGTCTTACTGTCACGCAGGGATATGCCTTCTGATATGATCCTGGAGGGCGGCCAGATCGTTGGCGATCCGGGTCACCCGTTCCGGACGTTCATACAGATCCGACATGCGAGGGGGAAGAGGTGGAAACACACCGCTGGCCTGTTCCACCGCAGCGGGGAATTTCGCCGGATGCGCGGTGGCCAGCGTGATCATCGGCGCCGCGTCGGCCGCGCGGGCCTCTTCGGCGACCTTTACCCCCACCGCCGAATGCGGGCACAACAGCTCGCCACTGGCGGCCAGCGTGGCCTTGATTGTGGCCAGTGTTTCCTCTTCCGAGGCGCGGCCCGAGGAGAAGCTTTCGCGCAGGGCCTGCATGGCGCCCTGGCTGACATGGAACCCGCCCTGTTGCAGCTCGTCCATCAGCTGCGACACCGCCGCGCCATCCTGGCCATAGGCGTAATAAAGCGCGCGTTCGAAATTGGAGCTGACCTGGATATCCATCGACGGGCTGATCGAGGGGATGGTTTCGCCCTTGAAATAGCCCTCGCCCGACAGGCAGCGGTGCAGGATGTCGTTCTGGTTGGTGGCCACCACCAGCCGTTCGATCGGCAACCCCATCCGCTTGGCGATATAGCCCGCGAAAATATCGCCAAAATTGCCGGTGGGTACGGTGAAGCTGACCTTGCGATGCGGTGCACCAAGGCTGGTGGCCGCCGAGAAGTAATAGACCACCTGCGCCAGAACCCGCGCGAAATTGATCGAGTTCACACCAGCCAGCCGCACCCCGTCGCGGAAGGCAAAGTCGTTGAACATGTCCTTGACCCGCGCCTGACAGTCGTCGAAATCGCCATCCACTGCCAGCGCGTGCACGTTGCTATCGGCGGGCGTGGTCATCTGACGGCGCTGCACCTCGCTGACGCGGCCATGCGGGAAGAGGATAAAGACATTGACCGCATCCAGCCCGCGGAACGCCTCGATCGCGGCCGAGCCGGTATCGCCCGAAGTGGCGCCGACAATGGTCACCGTCTCGCCGCGCCGCGCCAGCGCCGCCTGAAACAGCTGGCCGATCAGCTGCATCGCGAAATCCTTGAAGGCCAGCGTCGGCCCGTGGAACAGCTCCAGCAGGAAGTGATTCTCGTTGAGCTGTTTCAGCGGCGCCCGGGCGGCATGGCCAAAGCCTTCGTATGCGCGGGCGATGATGCCCCGGAATTCGTCCTCAGCAAACGATCCGCTCACATAGGACCACATTACACGAAAGGCGATCTCTTCATAAGGCAGGCCCGCCAGCGCGGCGATCTCGTCCTGATCCATCACCGGGATCTCGGCGGGCAGGTAAAGGCCGCCATCGCGGGCCAGACCGGTCAGCATCGCCTCTTCAAAGGTAAGCTCGGGCGCCTGCCCGCGGGTCGAGATGTATTTCATCGCTGTCAGCCTTTCTTGCGGGCGCGGCTGCGCCACAAAAACAGGGAGGTCATCGCGGCCCAGACCAGGGCCAGGCCAAACCAGGTGATTGCATATTGCAGGTGATCGTTGGGGATGCCGGCGCTGTCGACCGGCAAGGGTGTGATACCCGGGCCGGTCGGCGCGCGGGCGATCAGCAGCACCGGTTCGGTGCCCAACTCCGCTGCCATCGCGGGTACGTCGCGAGCGAACCAGATATTGCCGTTCCGATCGGGCGCGGGGGTATAGCCGTCGATCTCGTCGGGCCAGTGCAGGTTGCCCTCGACCCGCATCGGGCCGGTTTCGCGGCGGTCCTGCTTGGCGGTCGTCGGTATGAAGCCGCGATCGACCAGGATGCGCCTGCCCTCGTCTGTCACGAAGGGGGCGATGACGCGGTAGCCCGGCCCGACCATCTTGACCGAGACCAGCACGTGCAACTCCTCGCCGGCCATCGCGCCACTGACCGCAACCGGCAGATAGCGGTCGCGTTCGGGATCGGGTTCGGCGGGTAGCGCCTGCGGCGCGCCGGCGATGCGGCTGTCGATATCTGCCAACATCGCCTGTTTCCAGTCCAGCCGCCGCAACTGCCAACTGCCCAGCGCGATCAGCACGGCGAGGCCCGCGAGACCTACGAGTAGCAGAAAGAGAACGCGGCGCATGACGGCTCCGGAACAGGTGAAACGGCCCGGCGCGGGCCGGTGCCTTGGTATGGCGAGACGGGCCGCATTTGCAACCGGTCAATTGTATCGGGTGCAATTCAGGGATCGCGCCGCCGGAACACCAATGAAAAAGCCGCCCCGAGGGGCGGCCTTGTCTGTCTTTCCGGCGCAGGGCCCATGCGATCAGAGCAGCGGCCACTGACCCCAGATGTAGACGGCAAAGAAGAGGAACAGCCAGACCACATCGACGAAGTGCCAGTACCAGGCGGCGGCCTCGAAACCGATATGCTTCTCAGGGGTGAAATCGCCCTTGAGCGCGCGCAGCAGACACACCGCCAGGAAGATGGTGCCGATGATCACGTGCATGCCGTGGAAACCGGTTGCCATGAAGAAGTTCGAGTAGAACTGGTCGCCACCAAAGGTCCAGTCTTCGTGCAGCAGCAGCTCGGCATATTCATAGCCTTGCAGGAAGGTAAAGATCATGCCCAGCACGATGCCGATCGACAGACCCTGGATCAGCGCCTTGCGGTCGTTGTTGTGCACCAGCGCATGGTGCGCCCAGGTCACGGCACAGCCCGACAGCAGCAGGACCAGCGTGTTGATCAGCGGCAGGTGGAACGGGTCGACCGCGTGGATGTTCGGTGCCACATACTCGGTGCCGACATAGTCCTGCATCGGATACATGCGGTGTTTGAAGAAGGACCAGAACCAGGCAAAGAAGAACATCACCTCGGAGGTGATGAACAGGATCATGCCATAGCGCAGGCCGATGCGGACGACGGGCGTATGGTCGCCAACACGGCTCTCGGCCACGACCTCGGACCACCAGGCGAACATGACATAGAGCACGGCGATGAAGCCGGCCCAGAACATGTAGGAAGTGATTCCGTGCATCCAGAGAACGGCGCCGAAGAGCATGACAAAGCCGCCGATCGCGCCGACCAGCGGCCAGATCGACGGGGCCAGAATGTGATAATCGTGGTTCTTAGCGTGTGCCATCAGTGTCCCTCACCTTGCGGCGTTAGTTCGTGTTCGTTGTTGTAGCTGCATCAAGGGCGGCATAGCCCTCGGGCAGATCGATTTCGTAGAATGTATACGACAGCGTGATCGTATGCACATATTTCGCGTCCCGGTCGTTGACGATCTCGGGGTCGACAAAGAAGCTGACCGGCATCTGCACCCGTTCGCCGGGTTGCAGCACCTGCTCTTCGAAGCAGAAACAGGCGATCTTGTCGAAATAGCCACCCGCCGAATAGGGCGCGACGTTGTAGGACGCCTGCCCCGCCACCGGCCGGTCTGTCGGGTTGTAGGCCTCGTAAAAGGCCAGCCCGGTCTCGCCGATGCGCAGCTCCATCTCGGTTTGAACGGGGCGGAATTCCCAGGGCATGCCGCGCTCTTTCGAGGCGTCGAAGCGCACCTTGATTGTCTTGTCGAGGATGGTGTCCGAACCGGCCTCGGCCACGCCGGTGGCGCCGCCAAATCCGGTAACCCGGCAGAACCAGTCATAGAAAGGGACCGAGGCCCAGGCGAGCCCGCCCATGACCACGACCACGCTGACCAGTTGCACAACGGTTTTCTGAGGTCCCTTCAAAGCCATCAGCCCTGCCCTCCGGTACTGGCCTGCGGCGGCTCGAAATCACCACGGGTCACCTTGACCACGGTCAGGCCGAAAATGATGACGATGAACGCCGCAAGCGTCAGCGCAACGCCGAGGTTGCGGCCAAAGCGGCGCTGATGCAGCTCATGTGTCTGGCGCAGGCTCATCCCCAGCCTCCCAGCCCATAGGGACGCAGCAGCGCTTCGGCCAGAATGGCGCCGAAATGCAGGAAGAGGTAGAGCAGCGACAGTTTGAAGAAGTTCCGCTCGGTCTTGAAGTTGTCGGCCTCGCTATCGGCCTCGTCCCGGCGCCAGATACGGATGGCCCCCAGCAGGAACAGCGCGTTCAGCACCAGAGCGACGGCCAGATAGATCGGTCCGCCGATATCGGAGAACGCGGTACCCAACGCCAGAAGTGCCAGCAGGACCGTATACACGAGGATGTGAACACGCGTCGCGCGGCGACCATGGGTCACGGTCAGCATCGGCACCCCGGCGTCGTCATAGTCGGACCGCATGAACAAGGCCAGCGCCCAGAAATGCGGCGGCGTCCACATGAAGGTCAGTGCGAACATCAGCCAGGGTTCGACCGACATGTCGCCGGTGGCCGCGATCCAGCCGATCACCGGCGGAAAGGCCCCTGCCGCACCACCGATCACGATGTTCTGCGGCGTCGTCCGCTTCAGCCACATGGTATAGACGACGACATAAAAGAAGATGGTGAAGGCGAGGAAGGCACCGGCAAACACATTGGTGGCCAGCGCCAGCATCATCACCGACAGGCCTGACAGGCCCAGACCCACGGCCAGCGCCTCGCCCGCTTCGACCTTGCCGGCGGGGATCGGACGCTTTTTGGTGCGCTTCATCACCTGGTCGATATCGGCATCCCACCACATGTTCAGCGCACCCGAGGCGCCGCCACCGATGGCGATGAACAGGATGGCGCAAAACCCGATGAAGGGATGCACCGGCACCGGCGCGGCCAAGAGGCCGACCAGCGCGGTAAAAACAACAAGCGACATGACCCGCGGTTTCAGCAGGGCGAAATAGTCGCCAAAACCGGCCTCGTCCGGGCGATGTGCGGCCCGGGCAGTGCTGGCGTTGAAGCTTGCGTCGCTCATGCGGTGGTCCCTTGGGGCAAAAGCCGCGCGACATGCGCGCAGCCCGGGTCAGTCTTGGCAGGCGGGGTCAGGCCCCGCCCGAAAGGTTCAGTTCGAGGCGACCTGATAGCTGGTCGGCAGACCGGCATATTCTTCTTTCGCGCTTGCCAGCCACTTGGCGTATTCCGCCTCGCTGACCACCTTGACGGTGATCGGCATATAGGCGTGGTCCTTGCCGCAAAGCTCGGAGCACTGGCCGAAATAGATGCCTTCCTTTTCAGCCTTGAACCACAGCTGCGCCAGACGGCCCGGCACTGCGTCCTGCTTCACGCCGAATGCGGGGATGGTCCAGGAATGGATCACGTCTGCGCCGGTCACGCTCATCACGACGACCTTGCCCACGGGCACGACAACGGCGGTATCGGTCGCCAGCAGGTACTCGTCCTGGCTGTAGCCATGATCTTCCAGATCGTCGCGGCCCAGCATGAAGCTTTCGAAGCCGAAGCCTTCGTCGGTGTAGTCATAGCCCCAGTACCACTGGTAGCCGGTGACCTTGATGTTGATCTCACCCTCGGGAATTTCCTGCTGATTGAACAGCACCGGCAGCGAGAAGGCGCCAATGAAAACCAGAATCAGGATCGGCCCGACGGTCCAGAGGATTTCCACAGGGGTGTAATGCGAAAACTTCGCCGGAGTCGGGTTGGCGCGGCTGTTGAACCGCACGATGCACCAGACCAGCAATGCCGCCACCAGCAGGCAGATGACGGTGATGATCACCAGAATCATGCCGTCCAGCGATTGCAACTCGCGCGCCAGCTCGGTTGCGGCGGGCTGAAAGCCCATCCCGCCGTCGACCGGTTTGCCGATGATCTCCAACTCCTGCGCCGCGGCGGGCAGGCTCGAAAGGGTGGCGAGAAGCGCCGAAAGCGTCAAAGCGTTCTTCATGTTCTGTCCTGATCGTTTGATCTTTGCGTCCCTGACCGGGGGGTTCGTGAATCAAACACACCCCGCCCGTTGTCTTTGGTCGCGTTAAAAATCATATTCCCGGAGGCAGATAAAGCAAAATGCTTGCGTCAAACAGACGCTATTTTTGATCTGGATCAAACAACGAGGCCGCAAATCATGGCGCAGGACCCTTTTCGCCCTTTTGAAACAGCCCTTCCGCAGGACGAGGCACTGGCCGTTCTGCGGGCGGCCACCGACGGGGCGGAGGATGGAGAGCTGTTCGTCGAGCGCCGCAAATCCGAGGCGCTCAGCTTTGACGACGGGCGGCTGCGCTCGGCCTCCTACGACGCGTCCGAGGGGTTCGGATTGCGGGCGGTCAAGGGCGAGGTGGCGGGATATGCGCATTCCACCGATGTTTCTATCCCCGCATTGCGGCGGGCGGCGGAAACCGCGCGGCTGGCGGTGGGCGATGGCGGCGGCACTTTGGCGGGTGCCCCGGCCCGCACCAATCGCAAGCTCTATACCGAGGATGACCCCATCGCGTCGGCCGCCTTTCCGGTCAAGGTCGAGACCCTGCGCGAGATCGACTCCTATGCCCGCGATCTCGATTCGCGGGTGGTACAGGTCTCGGCTTCGATCATGGCCTCGCTGCAAGAGGTCGAGATACTGCGGCCCGACGGGGTGCATCTGCGTGATGTGCGACCGATGACACGCGTGAATGTCTCGGTCATCGTCGAGCGGGACGGACGGCGCGAAAGTGGCAGCGCCGGTGGCGGTGGCCGGGTCGGGCTGGACGGGCTGATCGCGCCCGAGGCCTGGCAGGCGCAGGCGCGTGAGGCGCTGAGGATCGCTTTGGTCAATCTGGATGCCGAACCGGCGCCTGCCGGGGTGATGGAGGTGGCGCTTGGCCCTGGCTGGCCCGGTATCCTGCTGCACGAAGCGATCGGGCATGGGCTGGAGGGCGATTTCAACCGCAAGGGCACCTCGGCCTTTGCCGGGCTTATGGGTCAGCAGGTGGCCGCGCGCGGGGTCACCGTGGTCGATGACGGCACCCTGCCCGACCGGCGCGGCTCGATCACCGTCGATGACGAGGGCACGCCCTCGCGCCGGACCGTGCTGATCGAGGACGGCATTCTGACCGGGTACATGCAAGACCGCCAGAACGCCCGCCTGATGGGGGTGGAGCCGACCGGCAACGGGCGGCGGCAAAGCTATGCCCACAAGCCGATGCCACGGATGACCAATACGGTGATGCTGGGCGGCGATGCAGACCCCGCCGATCTGGTGGCCGAGATCAAGGACGGCATCTGGGCGGTGGGCTTCGGCGGCGGTCAGGTCGACATCACCAATGGCAAGTTCGTGTTCTCCTGCACCGAGGCGTACCGGGTGCGCAATGGTCGTATCGGTGCCCCGGTCAAGGGGGCCACGCTGATCGGCGACGGCCCTTCTGCGCTGAAACGCATCCGGGGGCTTGGCAATGACATGGCACTCGACCCCGGCATGGGCACCTGCGGCAAGGACGGCCAATGGGTGCCGGTGGGCGTGGGCCAGCCCACGGTGCTGATGGACGGGCTGACGGTGGGCGGCTCGGCGGCGTGAAACCGGACGGCGGCAAGGTAAACAGCTTTGCCGCCGATTCGCCTCCCTGCGTCTGGGCAACCCACGGGTTCGCCCAAGGAATTTTCATCAAAGTTCTTTTATTTCAGATGGTTGAGCGTGACTTTCTGTCCCGAACGCAAAAAACTGCGAAAAATTTAGCTTGATTCACCACCTGTTAACGGGCCGGACCGTAAACCTGTTTCTGCAAACAGGCGGAGCAACGGATGACCGAGGAACAGTTTTCTTCCTATCACCCCCCACTCCCACCCACCACGGAAGAGGACCGGTTTTCCTGGCTCCGCCTTTTGCGCTCGCGCAGAGTTGGCCCGACAACGTTTCGCCGACTGATGCACGAGCATGGCACGGCGCAGAACGCGCTGGCCGCGTTGCCTGAAGTGGCACGTGCCGCCGGGGTCGAGGGCTATGAAATATGCCCGCCCGGTGTTGTCGAAGCAGAGCTCAAGGCCGCAAAAGCCGCGCAAGCGCGGCTTTTGTGCCTGGGCGATGCCGATTACCCCGCTCATCTGGCCGGGATCTCGGATGCGCCGCCGCTCTTGTGGCTGCTCGGTGACCCGGCCCTGTTGCGCCGCCCGATGATCGCGCTGGTGGGCGCCCGCAATGCCTCGTCGCTGGGCACCCGCATGGCGCGGGCTTTGGCGCAGGATCTGGGTGCTGCCGGATTCGTGGTGGTCTCGGGGCTGGCGCGCGGTATCGACACCGCCGCGCATCTGGCCGCGCTGCCCACCGGCACCATCGCGGTGATGGCCGGTGGCGCCGACACGATCTATCCCGCCGAGAACACCCATCTGGCGGGAGATATCGCGCGTCAGGGATTGCGCCTGTCGGAACAACCGATGCGCCTGACCCCGCAGGCCCGCCATTTCCCGCGCCGCAACCGCATCATCTCGGGTCTGGCCCAGGCGGTGGTGGTGGTCGAGGCCGCCGCCAAATCCGGCAGCCTGATCACCGCGCGCGACGCCCTGGATCAGGGGCGAGAGGTGCTGGCAGTGCCCGGTCACCCGTTCGACGCCCGCGCCGCCGGTTGCAACATGCTGATCCGCGACGGCGCCCATCTGGTGCGCAATGCCGAGGATGTGATCGCTGTCCTGCCCGCCCTGACAGCGCCGCAACCGCAACCCGATCTGTGCGACCTGATGCAACAGCCGGCACCGCCCCCCAAACGCAGCCTGCGCGAGACCGCGGCGCTGCACAGCCAGATCCTCGACCGTCTCGGCCCCTCGCCGGTGGCCGAGGATCAACTGATCCGCGATCTGGCTGCCAGCCCGGGCGAGGTCGCCCCGGTGCTGGTCGATCTGGAGCTTGAGGGCCGGATCAACCGTCAGGCTGGCGGGCTTCTGTCGCGCGTCAGCTGACCCCTGCGCGACATGTGCCCAAGGCCGCAACGGACCGGCCACATGTGCCTCTGACACTCGGAATATCTGCGCCCAAACAGCACCGATTGACAATCGGGGCTTGCACCCCACATGTTGCCCCGCCATAGAACGCGCCGTGTCCGATGAATGAGGTTGCCACTTAAATGCCTGTTGTTGTTGTAGAATCCCCTGCCAAGGCAAAAACGATCAACAAATATCTCGGCTCGGACTACACGGTTCTGGCATCTTATGGGCATGTGCGCGACCTGCCTGCCAAGGACGGATCGGTCGATCCCGAGCATGATTTCGACATGACCTGGGAGGTTGCCGCCGACAGCCGCAAGCATGTCAAGGCGATCGCCGACGCGCTGGCCGAGGACAACGAACTGATCCTCGCCACCGACCCCGATCGCGAGGGCGAGGCGATCAGCTGGCACCTGCAGGAGGCTCTGACCAAGCGCCGTTCGATCAAGAAGGGCACCGCCGTCAGCCGCGTCACCTTCAACGCCATCACCAAGGACGCGGTGACCAAGGCGATGCAGAACCCGCGCCAGGTCGACATGCCGCTGGTCGAGGCCTATCTGGCCCGTCGCGCGCTGGATTATCTGGTGGGCTTCAACCTGTCCCCGGTGCTGTGGCGCAAGCTTCCCGGCGCGCGCAGCGCGGGCCGGGTGCAATCGGTCTGCCTGCGCCTGATCGTCGAGCGCGAGATGGAGATCGAGGCGTTCAAGCCGGTGGAATACTGGTCGGTCAAGGCGCTGCTGGAAACCCCGCGCGGTCAGGCCTATGAGGCGCGGCTGGTCACGCTGGCGGGCAACAAGCTCGACAAGATGGACCTGTCCAACGCCACCCAGGCCGAACTGGCGGTGCAGGCGATCACCAGCCGCGCGCTGAGCATCCAGTCGGTCGAGGCGAAACCGGCGGCGCGCAACCCCTCTGCCCCCTTCATGACATCGACCCTGCAACAAGAGGCCAGCCGCAAGTTCGGCATGGGCGCGCGCCACTGCATGAGCGCGGCGCAGCGCCTCTATGAGGCCGGGCACATCACCTATATGCGGACCGACGGCATCGACATGGCGCCCGAGGCGGTGATGGCCACCCGCGACGCCATTGCCGAGCGGTTCGGGGCCGAATACGTGCCCGACAGCCCGCGCATGTACAAGAACAAGGCCAAGAACGCGCAAGAAGCGCATGAATGCATCCGCCCCACCGACATGCGCAAGGATGCCGCCGCGCTGAAACTGAAAGACGAGGATCAGCGCCGTCTCTATGACCTGATCTGGAAACGCACCATCGCCTGTCAGATGGCCGCCGCCCGGCTGGAGCGGACCACGGTCGAGATCGGCAGCGCCGATGGTCAGGTCGGCCTGCGCGCCACCGGCCAGGTGGTTTTGTTCGACGGGTTCCTGCGCGTCTACGAAGAGGGGCGCGACGATGTCGAGAATGATGAGGACAAGCGCCTGCCGCAGATCTCGATGGGGGAAAAGGTGGTCTTTGCCAAGACCTCGCTGGCCGATCAGTTCGCCAAGGCAACGGGGGATACCCCGCTGACCGAGGGTGCCAAGATCGCCAAGGAAGCGATTCTGTCCGAGAACGAGGCCGTGCTGGCGCTGCAGCATCACACCCAGCCGCCGCCGCGCTATACCGAGGCGACGCTGGTCAAGCGGATGGAAGAGCTGGGCATCGGCCGCCCCTCGACCTATGCCTCGGTCATCACCACGATTCAGGACCGCGAATATGTCCGCAAGGACAAGAACCGCCTGATCCCCGAGGAGAAGGGGCGGATCGTCACCATCTTCCTGCTGAACTTCTTTCGCCAGTATGTGGGTTACGAGTTCACCGCCAATCTGGAAGAGCAGCTGGATGACGTCAGCGCGGGCTCGCGCGATTACAAGGACCTGCTGGGCCGGTTCTGGCGCGATTTCTCGGCAGCTATCAGTGAAACATCCGAGCTGCGCATCTCCGAAGTGCTCGACAAGCTGGACGAGGCGCTGGCGCCTCAGCTCTATCCGCCGCGCGAGGATGGATCCGACCCGCGGATCTGCCCCAAATGCGGCACCGGCCAGCTGCATCTGAAAACCTCGCGCACCGGCGGGTTCGTCGGCTGCGGCAATTATCCCGAATGCCGCTATACCCGCCCGATCAGCGGCGACGCGGATGACAGCGCCGAGCGGCTGCTGGGTGAGGATGGCGGCGACGAGATCTGGCTCAAGGCGGGCCGGTTCGGCCCCTATGTCCAGCGCGGCGAGATCAGCGAAGAAAACAAGAAACCCCCGCGCGCCAGCCTGCCGCGCGGCTGGTCGGCCGAAGACCTGGACCTGGAAAAAGCGCTGGTGCTGCTCAGCCTGCCGCGCCAGATCGGGCAACACCCCGAAGGTGGCATGATCAGCTCGAATTTCGGGCGGTTCGGCCCCTATCTGGTGCATCAGCTGCCGGACGAGGCCAAACCGGTCTATGCCAATCTCAAGGACCCGAACGACGTGTTCGAGATCGGCATGAACCGCGCGGTGGAACTGTTGGCCGAGAAACGCGCCAATCCCCGCGCTCGGGGCCGGGCGGCGGCCAAACCGCTCAAGGAGTTGGGCGAACATCCCGAACACGGCGGCGCGGTCAACGTGCTGGACGGCCGCTATGGCGCCTATGTCAAATGGGACAAGGTCAACGCGACCCTGCCCAAGGATGTCGAGGCGGCAGATGTGACGATGGAGATGGCGGTCGCGCTGATTGCCGAGAAATCAGCCAAGAAGGGCACCAAGAAAAAGGCCGCCCCGCGCAAGAAGACCACCAAGAAAACCGAGAGCTGACCACGACACGGGCGCGGGCATCAGCGCCCGCGCAACCCCACTACCAGCCGTGTCATCGCGCGTTCAAAGGGCGCGGGCTCGGCCCCTTGCGCAATCGCAAGCGCGGCGCGGTCGAAAGCGGCGGACAGCACCTCGGTCAATGCCTGCATCTCGTCCTCGCCGATACCGCTGACCACCAGTTCGAGTCCGGCGCGCAACGACGCACGGCCACCGCCGGCGTCGATCCGGCTCATCTCCTCCGGCCCCAACACCGCCGGCCCGTCGATCAGCAGCAGCCGGGCGCGACCCGGCTCGGCCATGGCGCGGAAAAAGGCGGCGCTGCCCGCTTCCATGCCCTCTGCCCCGGCGCTGACCGCCTCGGCGTCGATCCGGTGCACCAGCGCCTCGGCCTCGGCCTCGACCACGGCGCGAAACAGATCGGCCTTGTCGGCGAAGTGGTGATAGAGCGCGCCGCGCGTCACCTCGGCGGCGCGCACGATCTCGGGTGTCGAGGTCTCGGCATATCCCTTGTCCACGAACAGCGCCCGCGCAGCGGCGATCAGGCGTGCCCGCATCGCGGCGCGACGGTCGGCATTGGGGACGGGTGTATTTTTCTCTTGCATACATACAGCCTGTATGTTTAATTCCATTTCACATACAGACTGTATGCATGTTGAGGAGAAAGGCAATATGAAAACGACCCAGTATTACCCCGTCATCCAGACCGGCGACGTGCAGGGCACCGCCGATTTCTATCGCAGCCATTTCGGGTTCCACACCGCGTTCGAGGCCGATTGGTACGTTCACCTGCAATCCAGCGCCGACCCCTCGGTCAATCTGGCGATCCTGGACGGGCAGCACGAAACCATCCCGGCCCAGGCCCGTGGCCCGGTGCGCGGCGTGATCCTGAACTTCGAGGTGGCAGACGCGGCGGCGGAATATGACCGGCTGACAGCGGCTGGCCTGCCGATGTTGAAACCGCTCAAGGACGAGGCGTTCGGCCAGCGCCATTTCATCACCGCCGACCCCAATGGCGTGCTGATCGACGTCATCACCCCGATCCCGCCCAGCGCCGAATTTGCCGCGCAATACAGTGCCGAGGCCCTGCCCCAGTGACCCGGCCGGGGCGGTTCCGCCGCCCCGGCCCGTGCCATTCCGTAGAAATACCATCCCCCGGAACCCGTCATTGACTCCGCGCTGACGCGGCGGCAAAACCGGCGCAATCACCAAGTCATTGGGGGAGTTTCCATGAAAAAAGTCTATGCCAACGCCACAGAGGCGCTCGACGGTCTGCTGCGGGACGGCATGCTGATCGCGGCGGGCGGCTTCGGCCTGTGCGGCATTCCCGAACTGCTCTTGCAGGCCATCAAGGAGTCGGGTGCCAAGGATCTGACCTTTGCCTCGAACAATGCGGGTGTCGACGATTTCGGCATCGGCATCCTGCTGCAAACCAAGCAGGTCAAGAAGATGATCAGCTCGTATGTGGGGGAAAACGCCGAGTTCATGCGGCAATACCTGAGCGGCGAGCTGGAGCTGGAATTCAACCCCCAGGGCACCCTGGCCGAGCGCATGCGCGCCGGTGGCGCGGGCATCCCCGGCTTCTATACCAAGACCGGCGTCGGCACCGTCATCGCCGATGGCAAGGAGCACAAGGACTTCAACGGCGAGACCTATATCCTCGAAGAGGGTATCTTTGCCGATCTGTCGATCATCAAGGCGTGGAAGGCCGATGACACCGGCAACCTGGTGTTCCGCAAGACCGCGCGCAATTTCAACGTGCCCGCGGCCACCTGCGGCAAGATCTGCATCGCCGAGGTCGAGGAAATCGTTCCGCGCGGCGAACTGGACCCCGATTGCATCCACCTGCCCGGCATCTATGTGCATCGCATCATTCAGGGCGAGCATGAAAAGCGCATCGAACAGCGCACCACCCGCAAACGTGAGGAGGCTTGAGCCATGCCCTGGGACCGCAATCAGATGGCCGCGCGCGCGGCAGAAGAGCTCGAAGACGGCATGTATGTGAACCTCGGCATCGGGATCCCGACGCTGGTGGCCAACTATGTGGGCGACAAGGACATCACCCTGCAATCGGAAAACGGCATGCTGGGCATGGGCCCCTTCCCCTATGAGGGCGACGAGGACCCGGACCTGATCAATGCCGGCAAGCAGACCATCACCGAACTGGCCCGCACCGCCTATTTCGACAGTGCCACCTCGTTTGCGATGATCCGGGGCGGCAAGATCGCCGCCGCGATCCTGGGCGCGATGGAAGTGGACGAAAAGGGCGATCTGGCCAACTGGATGATCCCCGGCAAGCTGGTCAAGGGCATGGGCGGCGCCATGGACCTGGTGGCGGGCGTCGGCCGCGTGGTGGTTGTGATGGATCACACCAACAAGCACGGCGAATCGAAAGTGCTCAAGGAATGCACCCTGCCGCTGACCGGCAAGGGCGTGGTCGACCGCATCATCACCAACCTGGGCGTTCTCGACGTGGTCGAGGGCGGGCTGAAGATCGTGGAACTGGCCGATGGCGTGACCGAGGCCGAGATGCGCGCCGCGACCGAGGCGACGCTGGTCGACTGACCACACCTCTTTTGAACCGACGAACCCGCCCCCGCAACCGGGGCGGGTTTTTCTATTGCATGGCGGTGAACACGCAACCGTCGGTGATCAGTTCGGGCGGTGTGGCGCAGAGCCCGCGCGCCACCTGATAGGCCGCCAGTACCTTGGGCACGTAGTCGCGGGTTTCGGCATAAGGCGGCACGCCTTCGTGTTTGCGCACCGCGCCCTCGCCCGCGTTGTATCCGGCAAGCACCAGCACCGGGTCGCGCCCGAACTCCTCCATCAGCCAGTTCAGATAGCGCACGCCGCCCTTGATATTCTCATCCGGTGACAGGCTGTCGGCCACGCCAAAGCGCGCCGCCGTGTCGGGCATCAGCTGCATCAGCCCCTGCGCACCCGCTCCGCTGACCGCATCGGCGCGGCCTGCCGATTCCACCGCGATCACCGCGAGCACCAGCGCTGGCGAAACCTCGGTTCCCACGGTCGAGCGCAGGATCGAGATGCCCTGTGCCCGCGCGATATCCTGCAAGGCCTGTAGGCGCGGCGCATCCACGCCGCCGGCGGACAGCGCGCTCAGCATGTCCTCCAACTGGCGGGGCCGGTCGGGGCCAAGCGCGGGAGAGATCTTGTCCCAGAACCAGGCATAGCGCCCGGTGGGCGCCGCCGCATCGGGCACGGGCGTGGCTGCGGCGGTGACAACCTCCTCCGCCTCGACCGGTTTCTGCCGCCCGGCAACAGGTGCACGGGCGTGCTCCTCGGCCGAGATCTGCACATCGACCCGTGGACGCGTCCCCGGCGCGGGTGCGCGCACCCGCTTGAACTTGACTTCGGGTAGAGGCGCGGGGTTTTCCGCGCGCGACTCGACCGCAGCCGCAAAAACAGCCGCGCTTGCAATCATGGTTATGTATCTGAGGACCATCTGCTCGCCTCTAGATATGTTTTTTTCCGAGTTTATTGCTCAAAACCCGTCACCAACACCAGAAAACCCGCCGGATTGGGGCGATTTTGCCATATTTGATGCGGTTTTGCATCGCCAACAGACGGGGCAACAGAAAATCCTAAGTTTTTTATCTAACCAAAACATACGCTTAACTTGTTTCTGGGAAAAAAATTAAAATCAGGCAAAGAAATCCGAGTTTTGGCCCAAATCCTGCCACGGCCCACAGGCAAATATACTCCCATACCGCGACGGACATGAGCCAACGAGAGAGAGCAGGTTCAGACGGACGGCGAGGTTGAGACAAACTCTTGTGATCCTTAGGAGGGACTAACCATGATCAAATTCTTCAAAAACTTCCGCAAAGACGAAGATGGCGCAGTGACCGTTGACTGGGTCGTGCTGACCGCAGCTGTCGTGGCTCTGGCCGCTGTTGCTTACAACGGCATCTCGACCGGTACCGGCACTCTGTCGACCGCCATCAATACCGAGCTGGGCAGCGTGACGCCGGATACCGGCCTGTAATAGCCTGGCTGATTACAGCAGATCGGGGCCGCGTCTTTACCCAAGGCGTGGCCCTTTCTATCTGAAATCAATGCGACGGAGGCACTGCCATGCTGTATAGCTGGATGCTCTTTGCAAAAGAGGAAGACGGCGCCGTCACGGTCGACTGGGTGGTTCTGACTGCTGCTGTGGTCTCTCTGGCCGGTATCGCTTATTCGGCGATTAATGGCCCGACAGGCGATGTATCTTCGGCCGTTTCGACCACCATTGGCACGGTCAACGTGGATACCGGGCTCTGACCTGGTTGCGCCGCCTGGTTCGAAATAAATTCGAAGTAAAACAAGTTTCAGTTTGTCTGTTAGAGGCGCCGTAGGGGCGTTCTTTGACCCAGAGAATGACACATTTGAAGCGCAGAATATGTTTCGAACAGCCTGTGCCCGGCCAGAAAGGCCGCGGCCGGGCGACCGAAACGGAAGAGAGGTGACAAGATGCGAGCAGTATTCGGACTGGTCCTGATCGTGGGGATCGCACTTGCCGGGGGGGCGGTGATGATGGCCCGCAACTATATCTCCGCATATCAAAACGAATTGGCGCGCGAGCGGCAGGCGCGGGCACAGGTCGTACCCACCAAGACCGTATATGTAGCCTCGCGCCCGCTCCGTTACGGCGAACGCCTGACCAAAGAAGACGTGCGTGCCGTGAATTGGCCCGAAAACGCCATTCCCGAAGGCACCTTCATGGATGCCGCAATGCTGTTCCCCGAGCGTCAGGAGGACAACCGCTATGTCCTGCGCGCGATGGAAAAAGATGAGGCCATCATGGCCGTCAAGGTCACCAAGCCGGGTGAGGATGCGGGGCTGACTTCGCAACTGGCGCGTGGCATGCGGGCCTTTGCCATCAAGGTCGACGTAACCAGCGGCGTCTCTGGCTTTCTGCGCCCGGGCGACCGCGTCGATGTTTATTGGACCGGTGGCCTGTCCGGCGCAACCGGCCCGCTCGAAGGGAAGCAGGGCGAGATCACCCGCCTGATCCAGACCAATATCCAGATCGTCGCGATCGACCAGATCGCGGGCGGTGACGTGACCGGCGCCAATATCGCCCGCACGGTTACTGTCGCTGCCCTGCCCCAACAGGTGGCATCGCTGGCCCAGGCCCAGACCACAGGGCGCTTGACCCTGGCCCTGGTCGGCGCCGACGACGACACCATCGCGGCTGCGGTCGAAGTGGACCAGCGTATGCTGCTGGGTCTCGGCGCCCTCGAGGCGGTGCCGGAAAAGGCCGAGGAAAAGGTTTGCACTATCCGTACCCGCCGCGGTGCCGAGGTTGTCGACATCCCGATCCCCTGCACGAATTGATGCTTCGGATTCAACAGATCAAAAATCGGGACCGCGCCAATGGGCGCGGTCCTTTTGCCTTGTTGCGCAATACACACATTAACGAGGGGCCGAAAAGCAATGATTCTTGCAAAAAAGAGCCAAGTCGCGCAGACTGATAAAAATATCGGGCAAAAAGACCCGGCTCAGAGGCGTGATCGGAAAGGCAGGTCACATGAAAATTGAAGGTTTGATCAAAGCGGCCCTGACGGGGCTCGCAATTGCGTGCAGCCCAGTTGCCGGCCTGTCGCAGGCTCAGGACCTGCGCGTGGTCAAACAAGGGACCGCAGAAACCCTTGATGTTCCGATGAACCGGGCCATCGTCGTCGAAAGCGAAACGCCCTTTGCCGAGCTTTCGATTGCCAATGCCGGCATCGCCGATATCTCATCACTTTCCGACCGTACCATTTATGTCCTAGGTAAATCGCCGGGCCTGACCACGCTCAGCCTGTTTGATGCGGGTGGGCGCCTGATCACTAACGTGAATGTGCGCGTCTCGTTCGATGTAGCAGAGTTCAAGGAACGCCTGAAACAGATTCTGCCCAACGAAAAGATCGAGGTTCGCACCGCCAATGACGGCATCGTGCTATCGGGCACCGCGTCGAGCACGGCACGCCTGCAAAGAGCACTGGACCTAGCCGAACGCTACGCGCCCGAGCGAGTGTCGAACCTGATGAGTGTCGCCGGTGTGCAGCAGGTCATGCTGAAAGTACGCTTTGCAGAGATGCAACGCTCGGTCTCGAAATCTCTGAGCGCCTCGCTTGGTGTCAGCGGTGGCAACGCTATCGGCGGCCTGAACACACTTAATAACCAGCCCGCTTTGACCAATGCCATCACTGGCAACATACCGGTTCTGAACGATAATGCTGGCGCAATTCTCTTTGGTTTCAGCGCGGGGTCGACACAGGTTCGACTGCTTCTCGAGGCGCTGGAGCGCAAGGGTGTCGTCCGCACCCTGGCCGAGCCCAATCTTTCGGCACTCTCCGGGCAAGAGGCCAAGTTCCTTGCCGGTGGCGAATATCCGATCCCGGTGGCCCAGCGCGATGGGCTCTTTACCGTCGAATACAAGCCATTCGGCGTCGAGATGGCATTCATCCCCCGCGTGGTCGATGGCGATCTGATCAATCTGGAGCTTCTGGCAGCAGTTTCGTCGCTCGACCCCAATAACTCGATCACGGTTAACGGCTTCGAGATTGCCGCCTTCCAGCGACGCGAGACCTCGACAACTGTCGAACTAAAGGACGGCGAAAGCTTTGCCATTGCTGGTTTGATCGAAGACGAGTTCCTTGACAACAACTCGCAATTACCTTGGATCGGCGACGTACCAGTGCTTGGCGCCCTGTTCCGCAGTGCGAACTACCAGCGCTCGCAGACGGAACTGGTGATCATCATCACCGCCCATCTGGTTTCGCCTACTCGTGGCGAGGCATTGGCGCTGCCGACCGATCGGGTCAAGCCGCCCACCGAGAGCGACCTGTTCTTGCGCGGCAAGACATCCCGGACCGAGCGTGCCCGTAGCGGCGCTGCCTCCGAGGTCGCGCGACAGGATTTCAGCGGCTCTTATGGCTATGTCTTGGAGTGATCAGGGGATGGGACCGATGCGGAACTGGATGATATGCCTGGGGCTGACCGGAACACTCGCCTCCTGCGGCCTTGAAGCCGGCTATCAGGTCGACTCTGGGACGTTCGGCAATGCGACTCTGAACAATACCCAGATGATGAACGGCGAGCGCAGCTATGCGCAGGTCCTGGCGGACCGGTTTGCCCGCGAGGTTCCGACCCAGATCAATTTTGCCTTTGACAGCGCTGAGTTGGACGCAACCGCTCAGCAGGTGCTGACATTGCAGGCCGACTGGATCCGGCAATTCCCCGAGGTGCGCTTCCGGGTGTATGGCCATACCGACGCGGTCGGTTCCTCGGGCTATAACAAGAGCTTGGGCATGCGTCGCGCGCGCGCGGTCGTCTCCTTCTTTGCCAGCCGGGGCGTCAGCCGTTCGCGGCTCGAGGCGGTTGTCTCCTACGGTGAAACCCAGCCTCTAGTGCCCACCAGCGAGCGCGAGCGCCGCAACCGGCGCACCGTCACCCAGGTGTCAGGCTTTGTCGATGGTCACCAGAACCTGCTGGACGGCAAATATGCCCAGGTGGTCTATCGCGAATACATCAAGAGTGCCGAGCCCAAGACTACGGTCGAGATCGACACCTCCTCCAGCGCCTTCGAACAATAAGTGGAATCGGGCGGCATCGTCGCCCGATTCCCTACAATTGGTTCTTTTCGGCCCAAATCTCGCCCAACTTACCCGCGACATTGCTTCCAATAGGTGACGTGCGACCAGATTCCCGGTCGCACGCGGGCGAAGGCAGACCGGACACCGTCTCGTTGCCTCGCCCCCGTAAAGAGGAAAGAGGCAATGAGCAGCGCAATGCCGCAACCCGAAACGACGCCGATCCTGGCCTGTACCGTCAGTCGGGACGTGCAGAACTTCGACCTTCTGATTGAGGACATGGAAGCCGCGATGGGCGAAAGCTGGGGTGACCTGGGTTTTGCCGAGGCGCTGGCCTTCTTCAGCCAGCCGGAATCCGACTCTCTCGAATTCATCGCCCTCGCGATTGACTCGGATGACGAGGACAACCTTGTCCTGATGGGCGAAATCATCACACAGGCCAAGACGCGTGGCATCAAGATCATTCTGATCGCCGAGGACGTCACCCCCGCTTCGCTGCATCAACTGCTGCGAAAGGGGGCCGACGAGTTTGTGCCCTACCCTCTGCCCGAGCGCGAGTTGCAATCAGCCATCGACCGGCTGAACAAGCCCGAGCCAGAGCAGGCCCAGACCCATCACAACACCGCGAACCTGAACAAGGGCGCTGCCCGCGAGGGGGCATTGATCGTAGTGCACGGCCTGGCAGGGGGTACTGGGTCTACCACCATGGCAGTCAACCTCGCTTGGGAACTGGCCAGCATCGGCGGCGAGGATGCTCCCAGCGTCTGCCTGCTGGACCTCGACCTGCAATACGGTTCGGTCTCAACCTACTTGGATCTGCCCCGCCGCGAGGCGGTGTTCGAGATGCTTTCGGAAACCGAAAGCATGGACGAAGAGGTATTCGGTCAGGCCCTGCTCAGCTTCGAGGACAAGTTGCAGGTGCTCACCGCGCCCTCGGACATGGTTCCGCTCGACATTCTCACGCCCGAGGACATCCAGCGGGTGATCGAGATGGCGCGGGCGCATTTCGACTATGTGATCGTCGACATGCCCAAGACGCTGGTCCAATGGTCCGAGACGATCCTTCAGGCCGCACATGTCTATTTCGCGATGATCGAGCTGGACATGCGCTCGGCCCAGAACGCGCTGCGGATGAAGCGCGCGCTGCAATCCGAGGACCTGCCCTTCAACAAATTGCGCTTTGCCCTGAATAAGGCGCCGAAATTCACCGATCTCAGCGGCAAGAGCCGGGTCAAACGGATGGGGGAATCTCTTGGTATCTCGATCGACCTGCAACTGCCCGATGGTGGCAAACAGGTCACTCAGGGCGCCGATCACGGTCTACCGCTGGCAACCTCGGCGCCCAAGAATCCACTACGCCGCGAAATCGCGAAACTGGCGCAATCGCTGCACGAATTGGGGCGCAGCGACGCCAAGGCAGCCTGAACACCATAGACGAGGGGGTCGATCGTGTTTTCAAGATATAAAAAGACCGACAAGGCAATGCCAGTGGCCGCCTTGGCCGCAAAGAAAGCCGAGGCGCCTGCCGCAAAGGCTGAGCCCGCACCCTCGGCCAGCCTGCGCAAACCGGCTCAGAAGCAGGCCGCAGAGGCGGCCCCGCAGGACCGCGACCGCAAGCGCAAGGAACGGTTGAGCGAGCTCAAGATTGAACTGCACCGCGACCTTCTGGAAAACCTTAATCTTGCGGCGCTGGAACATGCCGCCGAGGCGGAACTGCGCGCTGAAATTACCGCCATCACCAGCGAGATACTAGAAAACAAAGGCGTGGTACTGAACCGCGAGGACCGCATGCAGCTCAATAAGGAGCTGTATGACGAGGTCACCGGTCTGGGACCGTTGGAAACCCTACTTCAGGACGATACGGTCAACGATATCCTGGTGAACGGGCCGCAGCAGATTTTTGTCGAACGTTCGGGCAAGCTGCAACTGACCGACATCACATTCAAAGACGAACGCCACCTGCTTCGGATCATCGACAAGATCGTCAGCGCGGTCGGCCGGCGCGTCGATGAATCGAACCCCTATGTCGACGCCCGTCTGGCCGACGGCTCGCGTTTCAACGCGATGGTGCCGCCGATTGCGGTTGACGGTTCGCTGGTGTCGATCCGGAAGTTCAAGAAGGACAAACTGGGCATCGACGACCTGGTTCAATTCGGTGCATTTACCGAAGAGATGGCCGCGTATCTCCAGGCCGCTGTCGCCACCCGGCTGAACGTGATCGTTTCGGGCGGCACCGGTTCGGGCAAAACCACGACGCTGAACGCGCTGTCGAGCTTCATCGACAATGCCGAACGCATCCTGACGATCGAAGACACTGCTGAACTCCAGCTGCAACAAACCCATGTGGGCCGAATGGAAAGCCGCCCGCCAAACGTCGAGGGTAAGGGCGAGGTTTCTCCCCGCGACTGTCTGAAGAACGCGCTTCGGATGCGCCCCGACCGCATCATCGTCGGCGAGACCCGCGGCGAGGAAGTCATCGACATGCTCCAGGCCATGAACACCGGCCATGACGGTTCGATGACCACGATCCACGCGAACAGCGCCCGTGACGGTGTCAGCCGTCTGGAGAACATGATCGCCATGGCCGGGATCGAGATGCCGATCAAGGCCGTGCGCAGCCAGATCGCCAGCGCCGTCAACCTGATCGTGCAGGCCAGCCGTCTTCAGGACGGCAGCCGCCGTATGACCTCGATCACCGAGATCACGGGGATGGAGGGCGACGTCATCTCGATGCAGGAAATCTTCCGCTATCAGCGGGTGGGCCTGACCCCCGACAACAAGATCATTGGCCATTTCACCGCCACCGGCGTGCGCAGCCATTTCTCGGAGCGCTTCCGGATGTGGGGCTATGATCTGCCGCCGTCGATCTATGAACCGACCACGATGTAAGGATCAAGACCATGCAACTCAGTGCAGAACCGATCATCTACGGCCTGATCTTTGTCGGGGTCCTGGTGCTGGTCGAAGGGCTCTATCTCGTCGCTTTCGGGAAATCCATCAGCCTCAACAGCCGGGTGAACCGCCGGCTCGAGATGCTGGACAAGGGCGCCGGCCGCGAACAGGTGCTGGAGCAGCTCCGCAAGGAGATGCAGCAGCACATGAAGTCGAAGTCGATCCCGCTCTATTCGCTCTTGGCGGAAAAGGCGCAGAAAGCGGCCATCGCATTTACCCCCCGACAGCTGATCATGATCATGGCGCTGTTGGCGGGCATCGCCTTTGTCGGGCTCAGCATTGGCACCCAGACAGAGGTCAAACTGCGCGCCGCTATCTCGGTCGCCATCGGTATCGCCGCAGTCTATCTCTGGGTGAACCAGAAGGCCAAGAAACGGCTGAGCATGATCGAAGAGCAGCTCCCTGACTCGGTCGAACTGATGGTGCGCTCGCTCAGGGTCGGGCATCCGCTGGTCTCGGCCATCCAGATCGTGGCCAAGGAATCCGAAGATCCGATCGCCACCGAATTCGGCATCATCGCCGACGAAGCCGCCTATGGTCGCGAGGTGGGCGAGGCACTCAAGGAAATGGCCGAGCGGCTGGATATGCAGGATCTGCGCTTCCTCTCGGTGGCGGTGACCATCCAGCAGCAATCGGGTGGCAACCTCGCAGAGGTTCTGGCCGGTCTGGCCAAAGTGATCCGCGCCCGCTTCCGTCTATTCCGCCGCGTCAAAGCGATCACCGCCGAGGCGCAGTGGTCGGGCAAGTTCCTGTCAGCATTCCCGCTGGTGGCGCTGATGGTCATCTTGGTGAACGACCCGGGCTATTACGACGGGGTGATGGATCACCCGCTGTTCATCCCCGCCTGTTTCGTCGTCGGCGTGTTGCTGACCGCCAACCTGTTCGTCATGCGCATGCTGACCAATATCAAGGTCTGAGGAGGACATCATGGAACTTCTGAACCAGATCAACGACTTTCTGACAGGTCACCTGGGAGAGTTCGGCCCCCTGATCGTGGTCGGCGTGCTGGGCCTGTTCATGGTCCTGTTGGCCGTCCCACTGCTGATGAACCAACCCGAGGACCCGCTGAAAAAACTCAAGCGGGACATGAACCCCAAGACGGTCGCAAAACCGAAGAAAGATCAACTGCGTCAGAGCGGGCGCAACGAACAGCTGCAACGCTTTGCCTCTTTCCTGGAACCGCAGGACGCCGACCAACTTTCGGCGATGCAGCTGAAGCTGCGCCAGGCCGGGTATCAATCCAAGGACGCGGTGCGCTTCTTTCACTTTGCCCAGATGGCGTTGGGCCTGGTGGGCCTTCTACTGGGTGTGCTCTATGTCACCGTCATCGAGGCGGACAAGGACCTGGACGCCCAGGGGATGCTTCTGCGGGTTCTCGGCCCCGGTGCCGCAGCCTATTTCTTGCCGCGCTACTGGATCACCCGTCGCGTCGATACCCGGAAGGAGAACATCACCCGCGCGTTTCCGGATGCGCTGGACATGTTGCTTGTCTGCGTCGAAGCAGGCCAGTCGCTGGACCAATCCATCGTCCGCGTGGCCAAGGAATTGCGGGCATCTTATCCCGATCTGGCAGACGAATTCGAAGTCGTCGCCCATGAAATGAAGGCGGGCAAGGAAAAGGACAAGGTACTGCGCGATATGGGTACTCGTTGCGGTGTGATCGATGTGTCCTCTTTCGTCACCGTGATGATCCAGTCCGCCCAATTCGGCACCTCTATTGCCGAAGCGCTGCGTGTCTACGCCGGAGAAATGCGCGACAAGCGGGTGATGCGCGCTGAAGAGGCCGCAAACAAGTTGCCAACCAAAATGACCCTTGCCACAATGATGCTGACGGTTCCGCCATTGCTGATCATCCTTGTTGGCCCGTCGGCAAAGGGCATCATGGAACTTGGCAACATGAGCAAATGACGACATGACATCATCGGCTGTGCCGGCCCGACGGCCAAAGCCTGCGCTCGCATGGGCCATCGTCACCGCGGTGACGGTGGCCTCTTGCACGAAAGGCGACGAAAATACTCTGCCCGACAACCCCTTCCCGCCCGGTGTGGATCACCGCAAACAGGCGGTAAGCGGTGTCGAAGTGGGCCAGCGCCTGATGGCCGCCGGCGAATACGAACTGGCGCTTGACGCCTTTACCCGCGCCGCGCTGGACGAGGGAATGACCACGGAAATCCTTACGGGCCTGGGCACTGCAAATCTGGGCCTGGGGCGGCTGGGGCAGTCTGAATCCATGCTGCGCCGCGCTGTCGAAGAGGCCCCTGACTGGCCCGAAGCCTGGAATAATCTCGGCGTTCTGCTGATGGAAAAGGGCGAGATCGCCGAGGCGACCGCCGTGTTCCGCAAGGCATATGCATTGGACAATGGCGAAAGTGACTCAATCCGAAACAATCTGCGGATTGCGCTCGCAAAATCGGAAAATCCTGTTATTAATATTGAACAAAAAGAAGAATTCAAATTGGTGCAGCGGGGACAAGGTGATTTCCTGATCCGCAAGACACCATAGAGGGCAAGAGCAGCAAGAAGGACGCAAAAATGCGCCACTTTATCCTGGTTCCGGTCATGCTGGCAGGTGGCCTGACCCTATCGGCCTGTTCCGACAACGCGGATGAAACCGTCGAGCGCGCGTTTCAGGACGTGAATGTCGTCGACGAAACCAATCTGAACGACGTGATGCTGACGGTGGCAGACCCCAATGAAGCGGTCGACTATTTCCAGCGCGCTGCAAAGGACAATCCCGACCGGGCTGACCTGCAACGTGGACTGGCCAAGTCGCTAACCCGCGCCAACCGCAACACCGAGGCCGTCGCCGCCTGGAACCGCGTCGTCAAGATGGACGGCGCCATCCCGGACGACGCGGTCGATCTGGCCGATGCGCTGATCCGCAACAACGAGTGGGATCGGGCAGAGCAGGTGCTGGACGGAGTGCCGCCCACCCACGAGACCTTCAAACGCTACCGGCTCGAGGCGATGGTGGCGGATTCCAATCAGGAATGGAAAAACGCCGATACCTTTTACGAAATCGCCGTTGGCCTCACCACCCGGCCTGCCGGCGTGATGAATAACTGGGGCTATTCCAAATTGACCCGCGGCGATTTCGCCGAGGCTGAGCGCCTGTTCGGCGACGCTATCCGTCAGGACGACAACCTTTTTACCGCCAAGAACAACTTGGTTCTGGCCCGCAGTGCCCAACGCAACTATACGCTGCCCGTGGTCCCGATGACCCAGATCGAGCGCGCTCAGTTGCTGCACACCATGGCGCTGTCGGCGGTCAAACAGGGCGACGTCACTACCGGCAAGGCACTGCTGCGCGAGGCAATCGACACCCATCCGCAACATTTCGAAGACGCGGTACGCTCGCTCCGGGCGCTGGAGATCGGCTGATCTCATGGCCCTTCCTGCCTATGCCGCGCTGTGGTTTTTACCCTTCGCGCTGCCGATCTGCCTCTATGTCGCTTATACCGACTTGGCCGAACTGAAGATCCGCAACCACGCGGTCATGGCACTGGCCGGGGTTTTTGTGGCGGTGGGACTGATTGCATATCCGCCCTTTACCAGCGAATGGGCATCGGGCCGTATCGGCCCGATACCGATGGCCCTGCCCACCTATGCCTGGCAATTGCTGCATCTGCCGCTGATCCTGCTGGTCGGGATAGGGTTTAACGCAGCGGGCGCCATGGGTGCGGGCGATGCCAAGTTCCTGGCAGCGGCCGCGCCCTTTGTCTGGACCGCCGATCTGATCCTTGCCATGGCGATCCTCGCCGCCAGCCTGCTGGGTGCCTTTGCCACCCACCGCATCGCCAAATACAGCGGGCTAAGGCGCTTTGCACCCGACTGGAAAAGCTGGGACAGCGGCAAGAAGTTCCCCATGGGCCTGGCGCTGGGCCTCTGGCTGGTCACCTATTTGGCGCTTGGTATCGCACGGGGCAGCTAAGCGCGGCTGACCCATCAATCACCGCCCCGGCGCCCTTGTGATGCCACATTGTTGCATCACTTTCGGCACCAAGCGGGACACCCGCAGACATGTCACCAGAACCACTGCAGGCACACCGATGAATATGCAACCCACCGCCGTGATCGCCCCGCCCGCACCAAAGGGCATAGCCGAGATGCAACTGCCCATCGTCATGATGCGGGACATTCTGTTGAAGACCGTGTTCCGCAAGAATGTGGAAACCGCCCGCGAAGTTGCCGAGGCCATCTGTCTGCCGCTTTCGGTCACGCAGGAACTGATCGACATGTCCCGCGGCCAGAAACTGCTCGAGGCGACCGGGACTCTCAACGCCAACAGCGGCAACGAGATGGGCTATCAGCTGACCGATGCGGGCAAGTCGCGCGCGCTCGACGCACTCAGCCAGTCTGAATATTTCGGCGCCATGCCGGTCCCGCTCGAGGTTTATCGCGAGCAGGTGAAACGCCAGTCGATCCGCAACATCCAGGTCACCCGTGACCAACTGGTGCGCGCGATGGGTCATCTGGTGCTGCCCGACAGCCTGCTGGGGCATCTCGGCCCCGCCGTCAGCGCCGGCCGCTCGATTCTGATGTATGGCCCGCCCGGCAACGGCAAATCCTCGATCTCGAACGGCATCCGCGACGCCTTGGGTGACAATGTCTATGTGCCGCGCGCCATCGAGTATTCCGGCCAGGTCATCACCGTCTATGACCCGATCGTGCACACCGCCGTCGAACAGGAACCAGACGATCCGACCCAACTGCGCCGCCGCGCCCGGTTCGACAGCCGTTATGTGATGTGCGAACGCCCTACCGTGATCACCGGGGGCGAGCTGTCGCTGTCGATGCTCGACCTGGTCTACAACCCCACTGCGCGCACCTATCAGGCGCCCTTGCAGCTGAAATCCACCGGCGGC
The DNA here is from genome assembly GCF_059613025.1 of Ruegeria sp. BHSC223. NCBI lineage: Bacteria > Pseudomonadati > Pseudomonadota > Alphaproteobacteria > Rhodobacterales > Roseobacteraceae > Ruegeria > Ruegeria sp. BHSC223. The sequence goes on along the minus strand of NZ_JBXWRR010000010.1, from coordinate 5,613 downwards.
ATCTTCATCATCGACGACCTTGGCCGCCAGGCCGAACCGCCGCAGGCGATCATCAACCGCTGGATCGTGCCGCTGGAAGAGGGCAAGGACATTCTGGGCCTGCAATCGGGCGAGAAATTCGAAGTCCCCTTTGACACCCTGGTGATTTTCTCGACCAACTTTCACCCCAACGAGATCTTTGACCAGGCGGCGCTGCGCCGAATCTTCTTCAAGATCAAGATCGACGGCCCGAACCAGGAAAACTTCCTGAAAATCTTCGCCATGGTCGCCCGCAAGAAGGGCGTGCCGCTGGACGAAAAGGCGCTGGTGCATCTGCTCAAGGTCAAATACCCGACCATCGACAACATCTATGCCAATTATCAGCCGGTCTTCCTGATCGACCAGATGATCGCCATCTGCGAGTTCGAAGGCATCCCCTATCAGATGAGCCCTGACCTGATCGACCGCGCCTGGGCCAACATGTTCGTCAAGGACGAGAAGATCGTGAAATGATCGGGGTCGCGGGCTGTGGCCGCATGGGGGCGCCGATGCTGGCCGCCCTGCGACGCGCGGGGTTCCCGGCGAAAGGTTTCGACATTCGACCATCCAGCGATTTTGCAGGTAAAGATCACGGGATTACCGATGATATCGCAGTATTTTCGCAAGACTTGAACATTCTCATCACTGTCGTCCGTGATATTGCGCAAACTGAGCAGGTATTGTTCACAGATCAGAAACTCACTTACGCAAAACACCTCGATTGTGTCATCCTCTGCTCCACCCTGTCGCCCCGCTATGTGCGCGCGTTGCGGGCGCGGGTGCCGGACCATATCACCCTGATCGACGCCCCCATGTCCGGTGCCCAGGTCGCGGCCGAGGAGGCGCGGCTCTCTTTCATGCTGGGCGGCGCACCCGCCGATCTGGATGCGGCACAACCGCTCTTCGACGCGATGGGCAGCCATTTCCACCGTATGGGCCCCTTTGGCTCGGGCATGCAGGCCAAGGTGCTCAACAACCTGCTCGCCGCCGCCAATACGGCGATGACACGGCTGGTGCTGGACTGGGGCGATGCCGCCGGCCTCGACGAGGCCGCGCTGCTCCGACTCATCCATACCAGTTCGGGCCAGAATTGGTTTGCCAGCAATTTCGACCAGATCGAATTCTCCCGTGACGGGTTGAGCGAGGACAACACGATCGGCATCCTGGTCAAGGATGTCGAAAGCGCGCTCGACGCCGCGCCGCAGGGCGCCGACACCACCCTGCCCCGCAGCGTCCAGACCGCGATCAGGTCCCTGCGCCCGCGCCCTTCTTCTGTTTGAAAATACCTCCGGGGAGTCGCCCATAGGGCGACGGGGGCAGCGCCCCCTTCCCTTGCCCAAGGCTGGTGATAAGGTCACCCCATGCCGCAGCTCCCCGCGCTCCTCACCGACTGGTTCACCGCCAAGGGCTGGTCCGTCCATCCCCATCAACAAGCGATGTTTGATCGCGCCGACCGCCCCGCAACCCTGTTGATTGCCCCCACCGGTGGCGGCAAGACCATGGCCGGGTTTCTCCCCACACTGGCCGAGCTGGCAACGGGACAGCATCAGGGCCTGCACACTCTCTATGTCTCCCCGCTCAAGGCGCTGGCCGCCGATATCAAGCGCAACCTGCGCACCCCGGTTGACGAGATCGGCCTGGCGATCCGGATAGAGGATCGCACCGGTGATACCTCGGCCACGCAAAAGAAACGACAGCGCGCGGACCCGCCCCATATCCTGTTGACCACGCCGGAAAGCCTCGCGCTCCTGACCTCCTACGAGGACGCGCCGCGCATGTTTGCCGGGTTGCGCCGCGTGGTGGTCGACGAGATTCACGCGCTGGCCGAAAGCAAGCGCGGCGACCAGCTGATGCTGGCGCTGGCGCGGCTGCAAACGCTCTGCCCCGACCTGCGCCGGGTGGGCCTCTCGGCCACGGTCGAGGACCCGCAGGCCATCGCCCGCTTCCTCGCCCGTCACCCCGACCCTTGCGAGATCCTGCTGGCCGATCCCGGCCCCGATCCCGATATCGCCATGCTGGAAACCGAGGAAATGCCGCCCTGGTCGGGTGGTGGCGCGGCCTATGCGATCCCCGCCGTGCTCGATCAGGTCCGGCGGCACAAGACGACGCTCATCTTTCACAACACCCGCGCCCAGGCCGAGATCTTCTTTCACAACCTCTGGCTGGCCAATGACGGCGGTCTGCCCATCGGCATCCACCACGGCAGCCTCGACCGGACCCAGCGCGAGCGGGTCGAGGCGGCGATGGTGCGGGGCGAGCTGCGCGCCATCGTCTGCACCGGCAGTCTCGATCTGGGCATCGACTGGGGCGATGTCGATCTGGTGATCCAGATCGGCGCCCCCAAGAACGTCAAGCGGCTGGTGCAGCGGATCGGGCGGGCCAATCACCGCTATAACGCGCCCTCCAAGGCGCTGCTGGTGCCCGCCAACCGGTTCGAGGTGGTCGAATGTATCGCCGCGCTCGAAGCGGTTCGCGCACACGCGCTGGACGGCGACCCGCGCGGCCCCGGCCCGCGCGACGTGCTCTGCCAGCATATCCTGATCGCCGCCTGTTCCGGACCGTTTGACGCCAATGCGCTCTTTGCCGAGATGACCTCGGCGGGGCCTTATGCCGATCTCTCCCGATCCGAATTCGATGCCTGTCTCGAGTTCTGCGCCACCGGCGGCTATGCGCTGCGCGCCTATGACCGCTGGCAGCGCCTGCAACAGCGCCCGGACGGGCAATGGCAATTGCGCGACCCGCGCAGCGCCCAGCGGATCCGCCAGAATATCGGCACCATCCAGGACACCGACACGCTTAAGGTCCGGCTTAGGCGCAATCGCGGCGGCAAGCCGCTGGGCGAGATCGAGGAAGGGTTCGCCGCCTCGCTCACCCCCGGCGACACCTTTCTGATCGGCGGCCAGATCGTGCGCTACGAGGGCCTGCGCGAGATGGTGGTCGAGGTCAGCCGCCGCGCCGATAAAAAGCCCAAGATCGCCACCTTCATGGGCACCAAATTCGCCACCTCGACCCAGCTCAGCGCCCGCATCCTCGACCTGTTCGCGCAGACCGACTGGCCGCAGCTTCCGCGCCACACCGCCGACTGGCTGGCCCTGCAACGCCAGGTCTCGCGTCTGCCCGAACGCGGGCGGCTGCTGATCGAAAGCTTTCCGCAGGACGGGCGCGAGCATCTCTGCGTCTACGGCTTTGCCGGGCGCAACGCGATGCAGACGCTGGGCCTGTTGTTGACCAAACGGATGGAGGAGACGGGCCTGAACCCGCTGGGCTTTGTCGCCACCGATTACGCGGTGCTGATCTGGGGGCTCGAGGCCACGACCGACCCGGCGCCGCTCTTCGAAATCGACAGCCTGCGCGCCGGGCTGGATCAATGGCTGGCCGGCAACGCGGTGATGAAACGCACCTTTCGCGCCTCGGCCACCATCGCCGGGCTGATCGAGCGCAATCTGGGCGGCCAGCGCAAGACCGGGCGGCAGGCGACCTTCAGCTCGGATATCCTCTATGACACCTTGCTGAAATACGACCCCCATCACCTGATGATGCAGATCACCCGAGCCGAGGCCATGCGCGGACTGGTCGATTTCGGCCGCATCGAAGAGATGATCGCCCGGGTCGGCGACCGGATCGACCTGGTGCGGCTGGACCGGGTAACACCACTGGCCGCGCCGCTGTTTCTGGAGGTCGGCCGGGTGCCGGTGCAGGGCGCCGCCGAGGAGCGGCTCTTGGCCGAGGAAAGTGCCCGTCTGCTGGCCGACGCCGGTCTCTTGACCTGAAAGGACTTGCGCAATCCGGCGTCCCGCGCAAAGAACACATCATGAACGGGTACGAATTCACCTTTGCCGGGGAACGGCTCACCGCGCTTGGCTCGGGCGCGCTCTGGTGGCGCGAGCGACGGCTTTTGTGTGTCTCGGACTTGCATCTGGGGAAATCCGAGCGCATCGCCCGGCGCCACGGCACCCCGCTGCCCCCCTATGAGGTGACCGACACGCTGGATCGGCTTTCATCCGATCTGGAGCGCACCAAACCCGAGACGGTGATCTGCCTGGGCGACAGTTTCGACGATGCCGAGGCCGCCCGCGCCCTGCCCGAACCCGCGCGCCTGCGCATCGCCACGCTCCAGGCCGGGCGGCGCTGGATCTGGATCGAGGGCAACCACGACCCCGGCCCGGTGGACATGGGCGGCAGCCATCTGGCCGAACTGACACTTGGGCCGCTGCTGTTTCGCCATATCGCGCAAGATGGCGCACAGGGAGAGATCTCGGGCCATTACCACCCAAAGGCGGCGCTGCGCCTGCGCGGGCGCAACCTGACGCGCCCGGCCTTTCTGGTCGACACCGCGCGGATCGTGCTGCCCGCCTATGGAACCTATACCGGCGGGTTGCGCAGCGATGCGCCGGTTCTGGCCCAACTGATGCGGCCCGAGGCGCTGGCGATTGTCACCGGCGCCACCCCGCATGCCGTGCCAATGCCACGCTGAACAGAGGATCAGATGATCCCCGCGTCCTCCAGTCCAGGGCGATACTTGCGGCTGATCGGGATCAGATCGCCATTGGTCAGGCGCAAATGGGTCTTGCCCCCGCTGCGCTCGACGCTCTCGATCGCCGCTTCGGTCACCCAATGGGACCTGTGGGTACAATGCCCAGCGATCGGAGACATCTCGTCAATGGCGTCTCCGAACCGCGACCGGATCGTGTGAACCCCCTGATCGGTCACCACATCGACACTGTGATCACGGACGGTCAACCGCAGGATCTGCTCGGAAAATCCTTCTGGCAAGCGTTTGTAAATCCGGGGTTGCGGCGGTTTCTCTACCGCGTTGCCCGACAAGACGCCCCGACGCAGGATGATCAGGCCCGAGGCAAAAATGGTCCCGTAGCGCGCCATGCTCCACAGGTCGGGCGATGCGGCGGCAGAAGGTAGCGCCAGAAGCCGGATCAACAGCCACAACGCCGGTGTAAAGAGCAGCGTGACCAGTGCGACAATCATCAGGTCCTTGCCCAAAAGCGCCGCGTCGGGCAAATGCCGCTCGACCAGACGATGGCTCTGGTGCGCGATGCCGCCCGCGACCCCCATGACCAGCAGCCAGAACAGGAACCGCTGGACAAAGGACATGCTGTGCCCGCCGAACGGGGCCGAGATGCTGGCCAGGAGCGATAGAAACACAAAGGCCGGTCCGATCAGACCCCGTTTATCGGCACTCAGAAAGGATCTCAGTGTGGCTATCATGAAGAACTTGCTTGAACTGATCTGACGCGGAACACCGTCATACCGCAATTGGCACCCTGCGACAAATACCGGGAGGGGTCCATTTTGACAAACTGCGACGCTTTGGCGTCAGGCGGCGCAAGAAAGCAACACCTTAATGTTGTTCAGTAAAGTTAACAGTGCAGCAGAAAACACATTTCGCGCCAAATCCATTTGACGCTCAGAAGCATCAGGGCCACCGGTGCTTGCGCCCCCGGTGGCCCATCGCGTGATCAGAGGATACTCACGGAGTAAGTCCCTTTGGTTCTGTGAGTTTGTTAGCGCGGGTGCAGGCTGTGAGGGTGTTGGCGAGCAGGCAGGCGATGGTCATGGGGCCGACGCCGCCGGGGACCG